>NZ_JAJNKD010000049.1:0-1614 GCF_021043325.1 Ideonella azotifigens | reverse complement strand
TCGTTGCCGATGATGCCGATCTTGGTGACGCCCAGGCGCTGGGCCTCGGCCATCACCATCGCGACGTGCTTGTAGGTCACCAGCTTGTTGGGCCGCAGGTGCACCTCGGGCTGGTCCGGCAGCTGTGCCAGCCGGTACAGCCGCGCCTGCAGGTCCGCCCGGGTGGGCACCAGTTCGCCGTTCCAGCCGATGGTGCCGTCGAAGTCGACGTCGATGCGCACGATCTCCGGCGGCTTGGGCGGCGGCTGGCTTGCGCTGTTCTGCGGCATGTTCATCTTCACCGCGTGCGTCTGCACCGGAATGGTGATGATGAACATGATCAGCAGCACCAACATCACGTCGATCAGCGGCGTGGTGTTCATCTCCACCATCATGTCGTCGTCAGACGACCCTACGCTCATGGCCATGGGTTACTCCTTCAGCCCTTCGGCGGCGGTTCGGTGATGAACCCCACCTTGGCAATGCCCGCACGCTGGCAGGCCACGATCAGTCGGCCCACCGATTGGTATTTCACGTCCGCGTCACCACGGATGTGCACCTCGGGCTGCGGGTCCTTGACCGACTCCTTCTTGAGCATGTCCACCAGCGTCTGCTGGTCCGGAATGCGCTTGGTCGACCAGTACACGTCGCCGTCCTTGGTCACCGCCAGCAGGATGTTCTCCGGCTTGGTGGTGGTGGGCACGTTGATTTCCTTGGGCAGGCTCAGCGTGACCGACTGCGTGACCACGGGAATCGTGATCAGGAAAATGATCAGCAGCACCAGCATCACATCCACCAGCGGGGTGGTGTTGATGCTGGAGTTCATCTGCTCTTCGCCTTCGTCGGCGGCGCCAACGGTCATCGACATGGCGGCTCCTTATTTCTTTCCAGCCAACAGCACGTTGTGCAGGTCGCCCGAGAACGCGCGGACCTTTTCCAGCACGGCCTTGTTGCGGCGGATCAGCCAGTTGTAGCCCATCACCGCAGGCACCGCGACGGCCAGGCCGAAGGCGGTCATGATCAGCGCTTCACCGACCGGGCCGGCGACCTTGTCGATCGAGGCCTGGCCCGAGATGCCGATGGCGGTCAGCGCGTGGTAGATGCCCCAGACCGTGCCGAACAAGCCGACGAACGGTGCGGTCGAGCCCACGGTGGCCAGGAAGGCCAGGCCGTCCTGCAGGCGGCTGGCGATGTTGTCGACCGCGCGCTGCACGCTCATGCCGATCCAGGTGTTCAGGTCGATGTTCTCGACCAGCGTGCCTTCGTGGTGATGCGCAGCCTTCAGGCCTTGTTCGGCCATGAAGCGGAAGGCCGAGCCTTCTTCCAGCGAGTCCGCACCCTTGCGGATGGAACCGGCGCTCCAGAACTCGGCGCCCGCGGCGTCGGCGCTCTTGAGCAGCTTGCGCTGTTCGAACAGCTTGGTGAAGATGATGTACCACGAGCCCATGGACATGATGATCATGATGATCAGCGTGCCGCGGGCGACGAAGTCACCCTGGCTCCACAGCGCTTCGAGGCCGTAGGGGTTGTCGATGGTTTCCTTCTTGACCTCGGGCACGACCGGGGCCGGAGCCGGGTCGGTCGAAGCGGTGGCAGCAGGGGCAGAGGCTTCCTGGGCGAGGGCGGCTTGCGGCA
>NZ_JAJNKD010000048.1:0-1691 GCF_021043325.1 Ideonella azotifigens | reverse complement strand
CCGAGTGCGCTGGGGTTCTCGTTGGGCGCCGAGTTGCCGAAGGCCTCGGCCTGGTCCCAGCGCCACTGGATGGCGTGATCGCTGGCGCGTGCGACGACGCGGGCCGTGTCCAGGTGATCCGCGTAGACATAGCTCACGCTGGTCTGCACGCTGAGCACGCCGTTGGTCGTGGTGCGGGTCTGGATGATCAGCGCCACGGGCGTGTCGCCCAGGTAGACGACTTCGTAGACCGGGTTGCCGCTGGCGTCGTACTCGCCGATCAGGTGGCCCTGCTCGTCGTAGGCGTAGTAGCGGGCACCGCCGTCCACTCTTGTGGTGGGGCCGGTCTTGGAGACACGCTGCTCGAGCGCGTTGTACCGGTATTGGACGGTGTCGGTGCCGATCTTGACCGAGGCCATGCGGCCGCGCGAGCTGTAGGTGAAGGTGTTGGTGCCGTCGGCCTTGACCTGACCTGTTGCGAAGTAGGTGAAGTTGGTGGTGCCGTTGGGGCCGGTCTCGACGGTGACGCGGTTGCTGCCGCTGGCAATGGTGTTGGCGTAGGTGCTGCCGGCAACGGTCTGGCTGACTCGGTTGTTCGACAGGTCGTAGTCGTAGCCGTTGGTGGTGCTGGCCTGCTGTTGCTGCTTGAGCCGGTCCAGACCGTCGTAGTTGAAGCTCTGGTCGTAGGCGGGTTGGGCGACGCCGGCACCGTCGGTGTGGGTGTAGCCGCTGATGCGCCCGGCGTCGTCGTAGCTCAGGGTGCGGATGAGGCCGGCTGCGGTGCCAGTGCCTGCGGGGTTGCCCAGGGGGTAGCTCTTGAGCCTGCCGTTGGCATCGAAGCCGCGGGTGTAGGCGGTGGCGGTGCTGCCCCAGGTCCAGCCCTGGACGTCGTTCAGGCCGGTGTACTTGAGGTTGTTGAGCACCGTCACGCTGTTGGCGGTGTCGGTGGCGCTACCGTCGGTCTTGATGGGATTGATGCCGATGGTCTTGAGCCGGCCGTCGGCGTAGTAGCTGTAGGTGACGCGGGTCTTGCTGGGGTAGGACTGGGTCTTGAGCTTGCCCAGTTCGTTGGCATTGGCCTCGCCCCAGGTCTGCTTGAGCACGAAGCTGCGGGCCGGGCTGGTGGCGACCGTCTGGGTCTTGGTGAGCACGCGGCCGAAGCCGTCGTGGGTGTAGACGGTGCTGCCGGATTCGTCGGTGAAGCTGCTGAGCTGGCCGGTGCTGTTGTTGGCACTGGTGCTGGGCACCGTGGCGGTGCTGCCGTCGTAGTAGAACTGGCTGCCAACGCCGCTGGTGGTGCCGTTGACGTAGCTGATGGCGGTGAGCCGGCCCAGGTCGTCGTAGGCGTAGGTGGCAACGTTGCTCAGCGCGTCGGTGCGGGTCTGGACGCGGCCGTCGGCAAAGTAGGTGAAGCCGGTGGTGCCGGTGTCGGGGCTGAACAGCGAGCTGGTGTTGCCCAGGCCGCTGGTGGTGTAGGTGGTCTTCTTGACCCGGGGGTCGGTGACGCTGGTGAGCTGGTCCAGGCCGTCGTAGCCGAAGGTGATGACGGGGGCGGAGGCACCGGCAGCGGGCGCGGCCAGGGTGCTGTTGATGCGCCGGCCCAGGCTGTCGTAGCCGTTGGTGGCCGTCCGCGCGGTGGTCTGGCCGGCGCCCTTGGGCAGGTTGACGGTGGTCAAGTTGCCGTTGGCGTCGTAGCCCAGGCCGGTGGTGAG
>NZ_JAJNKD010000047.1:0-1876 GCF_021043325.1 Ideonella azotifigens | reverse complement strand
CGCAGCCAGCCTTTGAGTTGCGGGTACCGGCCTCTCACCTCAGCTTGCATCAGCGAGCTTCGGTAGGGGCTGCCGGCGACCACGGCCTGGGCGCGGAAGCTCAGCTTGGAGAGTTGAACTTCGCGCTCGGCGGCGGCGGACACCGCATGGCTTGTGAGCAGTTCGTGCGCGTGCAGCGGCTCGCCAGCCGGCGTGGTCCGGGACAGGTGCGTCCACCAGGGGGCGGGCGATGAGCCAGCCTTCCCGGCATCAGCGGCGGCACGCTGGGCGTCTCTGAGTTGTTCAGCCTGAGCCACAGCAAGTTGAGAGACCAGATCCTCGGTTCGCGCCACCTGCCATTGCCACAGGCCCAGGCCGGCGACAGAGGCCAACGACAAGCCGACCGCCGCCGCCAAGAGCAGCCGCCGATCAGGTGCGCAGAGCGACCACCAGACCACCGAGCGACCCAGCGTTTGCCTGCTCAGATCGACCGCACGAACACTCAGTTGACGCAACGTCACCCCCCTCCGCGGCCAGTCCCCTCTCCGCGCTCCCTGTTGTTAAGAATTAACGCGCGAATTGTGGCATTGCCGCGCGTCAAAGCTTGGCCGAAAGCATTCTTGCCCAGCGGCGTCGCTGCCGTTGTTGTTTTGCTACTTCCGAAATATCTCAAACCATTGCATCGATGTGCATGAAATTTGCAATTTCATCTCATGATCGAACTGATATTCATGCTCTATTACTGAGTCAATACACCTAAATTCATGAGTAAGAAGGTCAACCGGCGAAACCGTCGCAACCCAATTTATATCAAATTTCAACACATTTTGGTACTGCAGCAAAAATTCGCGATCATGAAACGCCCCCAGCAATTTTATTTCGATGTTGGTTGCCAGAGGCTTCGCTAATAATGCGGAGCCAATATTTAAATCCGACAGCCATGCATCATGAAGAGTGCCTGGGGTATCTAAGTAGTACCGACCTGGGTCAGCTGCAAACGAAAATACATGTTCACCCAATTGATCTTTGATTTTCGATAGGTATTCAAAATATCTATCGAATCTCATCGCGCCACTAGCGTCTTTATATATATAGTTCACGATTTATATTACTTTGACGATTCGAAAATGTAAGATTGCAGATTGATTTCTTCGGAAATTTACCGCCAGCATTTATTCAACCCCAACAATTACATGCAGTCCGGATCTCTACTGCACCTACAGTCCCGATCCGCATCACACTTGGCCTCAGTTGCAGCCTCCAAAATAATGGAAAGAATCGACATAACACCCAGCGCCCCGGACGCGGAAGGCATAGACCCTCCGCGCATAAAACTTCCAACACTCCGACCCTTGATCGAGACAGTCCCCTTCTCAGGAATGAAGCCAGCGCGACGCGCCCAATCAACCGCTTGCCCGCGGCACTGATTTTCCACGCTTTCCGGAATACTCTCTGGACGCCCTAGGTGCCCATGCTTATTGAACCAACCATCTTTACCATAGAGTCCAATTTCATTCCCCTTCGGATCGTAGACGTGAATCTCCATCCCCGCCTTACCTCCGCTGCCAGGAAACTGATCCAGTCTTCCGGTATACCCTTGACCAAGATCTATTGGCCCTCCGGCCAACCCGAGGATATCGAAATAATTTAACGGATTCCCACCCACATACGCATAGGTGTTGATGCCTCCCGCGAGCCCAATGGGATCCGACTCTATGTACCTGCCACTGGTCGCCCGGTAATCCCGGTTGACGTTATAGAACAGCCCGGTCTCCTTGTCGAAGGTCTGGCCCGGGAACCTGAGGTTGAGGGTGAAGGCGCCGAGTGCGCTGGGGTTCTCGTTGGGCGCCGAGTTGCCGAAGGCCTCGGCCTGGTCCCAGCGCCACTGGATGGCGTG
>NZ_JAJNKD010000046.1:0-1926 GCF_021043325.1 Ideonella azotifigens | reverse complement strand
GAGGGCGCTGCGTTCTGTGATGGCGAATGCATCAGCTACTGGCGCGTGGACGCGAAGGGGCGCATCGGCGCTGCGGCTACGCTGTTGGTGTCGGGTGCGACCTTGGGGGCGACGCTTCAACGGCTCAAGGCCGTCGAGCCGATTGGGGTTTGGCAGCTCGAGCTCCGACCCGGCGCTGACGGCCGACGCCCGGGATTTGCTGCGATTGAACTCCGGAAAGGTGACCATGCGTCCGCCAGCCTTGCAGTTTGATTTCTCGCCGCGAAGGCGACTGCGCTGGCTGCCCCCCGCGTTGGCGCTTGCTGCGCTGCTCGTCTTGAGCACCGGAGGCCTGCTGCTGAAGCGAGAGGCAGGGTTGCGCAGGTTTCAGGACGAGTTGCTGGCAGCCGAGCAAGGCTCGGCGCGCAAAGCGGCGCCGGCGCGCGGGCGCGCCTCAGAGCCTTGGGAGGCCAACGCGGTGCGAGATGGTGCGCTTTTGCAGCTCCCCGTCGAAGCTCGGCTTCTGGAGCTGGAGCGATGCGTCGTCAATGGCATGTCATTGGCAAGCGTTAGGTTCGATGCAGCGAGCCAGGGGGTTTCAGCAGAGGTTCGCGCTGTTACCCAAACTCAGGCGACCGAGTTAACCCAATGCCTTAACCAAGGGGTTGGAAGAAGCTGGGTGGTTGATTCGATTGAGTTCGGCGATAACTTTGCTAAAGAACCAAACTTCACGCTTCGTATCCATTGGTAGCGCGGTAGTGCGTTTTTTTGGCAATGAATATATTCGCGCTTGGTTGTAATATTTATATTGAATGGGAGGATGCGTGAGATTGCGGATCTTGGCGATTTATCTTCTATCTTTGTCCAGTCCTGCATTCTGCAGGGACGTACGGATTTCATTGCTTCCCGCTTTTTGGAGCAATTTTCCAAATACCGGTGGGGATGGTGAGTTCTCTACTGCGCAAGAGGTATGTGACTACAGAACACAGCTTATACATTGGGTGACCCCGCTGATATACGAGGCCAATGCGGATGCCTCCTGGAAGGGTATATGCTACTACATAGACGGGGCTGGATATAAGAACTCGATGGCAGTTCCTTTTTATGGCCAGCGGTGTCCAGATGGATATTCTATTGCGATTGGCAGTTTTATAGATCGAATCAGTGATAAGGGCGGTATTGGGTATATCTATTACGCCCCAGGGCAAGCTTGCCTATCCAAATACCCTGGCATAGACGTTTGGCACGATAAGCCGGCCGCGTGCCCTGGCAAGAATGCAAGCCTATTCGGAGTCGGAGATCCGATCTACCCCCTGATCGGCAGCAGCAGCTACGACGTAGACCTTGATGCAGGTCTTGGCGGCCTGAAGCTTCGCTACGACATGCGCAGGAAGCTGCCCAGCGACAACCCGGACCTGCTGTACCCGTACACGGCCCTTTCGTCGTTTGGCCCGCTGGTCGAGAGCAACCTGCACAAGCGGCTGATCTACCAGTCCGGCACGCCAGCCAGCATGCAGGCCTCGCGCGGCCTGGGCCGCTGGGTCTCGTTCGCGGTCTCCGGCGCGGCCTTTGTGCCCGACCCCGGCGTGCGCGACACGCTGGTGGCCATCAGCGGCGGCTGGCGCTACCTGGACGCCCAGACCCGCGGGGAAGAGACCTACGACAGCACCGGCCGGCTCAACACCGAGAAGCGGGCCGACGGCACCGTGCTCACCTACGGCTACAGCACCGCTGCCGGCGCTGACGCCCCGGCCGCAGGCTACCTGCTCACCGTGCAGGACCAGCTCGGCCACCTGATCAAGTTCAAGTACGACGCCACCGGCGTCATCACGCAAGTCACCCGGGTGGACGGCCAAGTCATTGGCGCGGCCTACACCGGCGGCAACCTGAGCCAGCTCACCTGGCCCGACGGCAAGTATCTGCAGTTCATCTACGACAAGCCCGGCC
>NZ_JAJNKD010000045.1:0-2262 GCF_021043325.1 Ideonella azotifigens | reverse complement strand
CTGCTCAAGCAAGTCACGCAAGCGGACGGCAGCTGGACCCTCAACACCTACGACGACGCCCACCGGCTCACCGACGTCAGCAGCTCGGACGGCAACAGCGAGCACTACGAACTCGACAACGCCGGCAACCGGCTCACCGAGAGCTACTACAAGGGAACGGACCCGGCCACCAAGGTCTTGGTCAAGACGATCACGCGCACCTACGACGCATTGGGACGCCTGCAAAGCGTCTCCGGGCTGTAGTGATCAGCGTCCCAAACTTTCTCGGATTGGTCATGACTCAGAATAAATTGGTTTATGTCGTGACAAATATTTTATCCATCTGCTTTCCAAATATCTCAATAATGCCCACCATATGAAAATGCACAGAATACTTCTTGCGGCCGCGATTGCTTTTGCCCCAACTTTTTCCTATGCGTTTGCAGATGCATCTTCCTGCCGGCAATTGGGTGGCTTGCGGTCTTGCTTCCCTGCGAAACCGATAAATTGGTCATCGACTGGTGGGTACTGCCATGAAATTGTGGGGAATGGTAGCGAGTCACTTGAAAGCGTGAATTCGATGTTTGACACATGCAATACCATATACCCTCCAGGCTGGGGTGGTGTCTGGTATATATATCAAATGGTCTATGACGATAGTCCGCTGAATAGTACAAGTTCTTATGATTACGCGGGGTATGCGGTGAACACATACCACGAGAGTCGTTACGACATCGCTCCGACTGTGCCAAATAGTCAGTTTGGCGTTTGGAGTCCTATCGTAAGAAGATATTGGGTTTGCGAAGGAGCGGCGCGCGGAAGCCTTACAATGTTTCGAAACACAGCAAGCACTGATCCAGCTGATATGTACTATTGCGGCTGCTCCGACTCTTCCAAAATTTTTTACAACGGCGCTTGTTATACAGCAATCGATGTGCGCCACGAACGGGATGGTAGCAGTTGTCCTGCTAATGTCGGCGGCCCCCCTGCGCCTCCTTCTGCAGGTGATCCCATATATCCACTTTCGGGTGGAATCCAATATGATGTATCAGTCTTTACGGGGTTGAGTAAGGATTTTGATATAAAGTATAGAAATACGCGAAATCTGCCTACGCCTCCGGATCAGACTGGGTTGAAGTTTAATTTTCTAGCCCCGGCGTCGTTTGGGTCATTGTGGGAAACGAGCTTTCACAAATCTCTCACCTTTGTTTCTAGCGGTAGCGCTGGCTCAATTCAAGTGGCGCGCGGCCTCGGGCGGTGGGTTTCCATGTTTCCATCTACCGTTGCTGGATGGTACGAATCTGACGGCGCCACAAAAGATAGATTGCAAGCCCTGCCGTGGTCCAATTACTTATATTTCGACTCGATTCGAAAATCTATTGAGGAATATGATTACTACGATGGCTCTCGGCAAATTGTTTATGCCGGCGGTGGACGGGTATCTTTGAATTTCAGTAAGGAAGCGTCGGCCGACGCGCCGGGTGGTGGCTACCTGCTGAGCGTGCAAGACCAATTTGGAAGATTGGTGAAGTTCAAGTACGACACTTCTGGCGTGATCACTCAAGTCACCAGGGTGGACGGGCAAGTCATTGATGCGGCCTACACGAACGGCAACCTATCGGCGCTCATTTGGCCGGACGGTAAGAACCTGCAGTTCGTGTACGACAAGCCCGGGCTGCCTTGGGCTTTGACAGGCGTGGTAGACGAAGACTCCTTGAGATTGACTTCGTTTTGGTATGACGATGTCGGACGAGCCGTGAGTACCGAGGAGGGAGCGGGATTGAATCGATATTCTGCCTCCTGGAATCAAGGGTCGGAGCCTGGCTGGAATATCACTGAAGAATTTGATGACGCCAAGAAGGTGGTATGGATTCATCATCGGTGGAGTGATGTTGGCAATGTCTATGTGCAAGGGCCAAATGGTTATTCGAGCACGTTGGGCTCTAGCACCGTGCAAGGCATGAGCTACGCCAGCACGCAGACCCAGCCCGGGGGCAGCGGCTGCAGCGCTGCCTCCAGCAGCCAAAGCTTCGACGGCAATGCCAACGTCACCAGCCGAGTCGACTTCGCGGGCAACCGAAGCTGCATGGCGTACGACACCAGCCGCAACCTGGAGACCGTGCGGGTCGAAGGCCTGAAGACAGCCGACACCTGCCCGGCCGACGTGGCCAGCTACACCGCCAGCAACCCCGGCCCGGCCAAGCCGCAGCGCAAGATCAGCACCCAGTGGCACCCGCTGTGGAACCTGCAGACGCAGGTGGTCGAGCCCAACCTCATCACCAC
>NZ_JAJNKD010000044.1:0-2548 GCF_021043325.1 Ideonella azotifigens | reverse complement strand
AGGTAAGCAGCCCGAACCTTCGGATCATTCAAGAGCTGACTGGCCGGCCCATCCATCGTCACCTCGCCGCTCTCCATCACATACCCCCGGTTGGCCAGGCTCAGCGCCCGGCTGGCGTTCTGCTCGACCAGCAGGATGGTCACGCCCTGCTTGTGGATGGTGTCGACCACCTCGAAGATCTTGTCGACCATGATGGGGCTCAGGCCCATGCTGGGCTCGTCGAGCAGCAGGAGCTTGGGTCTTGCCATCAGCGCCCTGCCCATCGCCAGCATCTGCTGCTCGCCGCCGCTCATCGTGCCGGCCAGCTGCGTGGCGCGTTCCTTCAGCCGCGGGAAGGTGCTGAAGACCTTGTCGATGTCGGCTTCGATCTCCTTGTCCTTGCGGATGTAGGCGCCCATCAGCAGGTTCTCGGTGATGCTCATGCGGGTGAAGGTGCCGCGGCCTTCGGGCACCATCACCAGGCCTTGGCGGGCCAGGTCCCAGGCGCCCTGGCCCTTGATGGGCTTGCCCATGAATTCGATCTGCCCCGCGGCCATGGGCTGCAGCCCGGTGACGGCCTTCAGGGTGGTCGTCTTGCCCGCGCCGTTGGCCCCGATCAGGCTGACGAGTTCGCCCTGGCGGACTTCGAAGCTCGCGCCCTTGACGGCCTGGATGCCACCGTAGGCGACCTTCAGGCCGGTGACCTTGAGCAGTGTTTGTGGAGTGGTCATGTCGTGCTGCCTTCTTGTTGTTCTGATCAATGCGCTGCGTGACCAGCACCCAGGTAGGCCTCGATGACCTTCTCGTTCTTCTGCACTTCGCTGGAGGTGCCCTCGGCGATCTGCTTGCCGTAGTCCAGCACCGTGACCCGGTCGCACAGGCCCATCACCAGCTTGACGTCGTGCTCGATGATGAGGATGGTCCGGCCGTCGTTGCGGATGCGGTCGATCAGCTCCCTGAGCACGACTTTCTCGGTGGCGTTCATGCCGGCGGCCGGCTCGTCCAGCGCGATCAGCTTGGGTTCTGTTGCGAGTGCTCTGGCAATTTCCAGTCGCCGCTGGTCGCCGTAAGAGAGGGTTCTGGCCTTGAAGTCGGCGTATTTGCCAATGCCCACGTAGTCCAGCATTTCCTGGGCACGTTTCCTGATGTCGGCTTCCTCGGCCTTGAAGCCGGGCGTGCGGAAGACGGCGCCCAAGAGGCCCGAGTGAGTTCTGACGTGGCGGCCGACCATGACGTTTTCCAGCGCGGTCATCTCGGCGAAGAGCCGGATGTTCTGGAAGGTGCGGGCAATGCCGGCCTTGGCGACCTGGTGCACCGTCGTCGGGGTGTACGGGCTGCCGCCGAGCTCGAAGCTGCCGCCGTCTGGGGTGTACAGGCCGGTGATGACGTTGAAGAAGGTGGTCTTGCCGGCGCCGTTGGGGCCGATCAGGCCGTAGACCTGGCCCTTCTGGATCGTCATGCTGACGTCCGACAGGGCTTGCAGGCCACCGAAGCGCTTGGAGACGCCTTGAACCTTGAGAACGGTTTCTGTCATGGTGTTCTCTTTTGTCTTACTTCACTGCGACGGGCGCGGCCTTGCCGTGTTCGGGCGAGGGCCACAGGCCACGCGGGCGCAGCAGCATGATGATGATCATGGCCAGCGCGATCAGCAGCTGGCGCAGGATGGCGGCGTCCAGGCGTCCGTCGGTGAGCTGTTGCAGGGGACCGGCCACGTAGCGCAGGACTTCGGGCATGGCCGAGAGCAGCAAGGCGCCGAGGATGACGCCGGGGATGTGGCCCAGGCCGCCGAGCACGACCATCGCGACGATCATGACGGACTCCATCAGCGAGAAGGATTCGGGCGAGACGAAGCCCTGGAAGGCGGCGAACATGGAACCGGAGACGCCGCCGAAGGTGGCGCCCATGCCGAAGGCCAGCAGCTTCAGGTTGCGGGTGTTCAGGCCCATGGCCTTGGCGGCGATCTCGTCTTCGCGGATGGCCATCCAGGCCCGGCCGATGCGCGAGTCGGCCAGGTGGCGGCAGATGACGATGGTGGCCACCACGAGCACCAGGAACAGGTAGTAGTACAGGACGACGGACGGGAAGCTGTGGCCGAAGAGGTCCAGCGGCTTGCCGAAGTCCAGCGGGCCGAACTGCATGGCGTCGATCTGGCTGATGCCGCGCGGGCCGTTGGTGATGTTGAAGGGGTACTCCAGGTTGTTCATGAAGACCCGGATGATTTCGCCAAAGCCCAGCGTGACGATGGCCAGGTAGTCGCCCCTGAGCTTGAGCGTGGGCGCGCCGAGGATGACGCCGGCGAGACCCGCCAGGGCTGCGGCCAGCGGCACGATGACCCAGACGGGCGTGTGCAGGCCATTGGGGAAGGCGGCCTTGATCCACTCGAAGTTGTCCGACAGGTGCGGCGACGAGAGCAAGGCGTAGAGGTAGGCGCCCACGGCATAGAAGGCGACGTAGCCGAGGTCCAGGAGGCCTGCGTAGCCGACGACGATGTTCAGGCCCAGGGCCAGCATGACGTACAGCAGCGCGGTGGCCATGATGCGCACCCAGCCCTGGCCGAACGGGGCGACGA
>NZ_JAJNKD010000043.1:0-2563 GCF_021043325.1 Ideonella azotifigens | reverse complement strand
GTGGTGATGAGGTTGGGCTCGACCACCTGCGTCTGCAGGTTCCACAGCGGGTGCCACTGGGTGCTGATCTTGCGCTGGGGCTTGGCCGGGCCGACGATGGTGGCGGTGTAGCTGGCCAGGTCCGCCGGGCAGGTGTCGGCTGACTTGAGGCCTTCGACCCGCACCGTCTCCCGGTTGCTGCTGTCGTAGGCCATGCAGCTTCGGTTGCCGGCGAAGTCGACTCGGCTGGTGGCGTTGGCGTTGGCGTCAAACGTCTGGCTGCTCGATGCCGCGCTGCAGCCGCTGCCCCCGGGCTGGGTCTGGGTGCTGGCGTAGCTCATGCCGTTGACGATGCTCGCGCCCACGGTGTTGCTGTAGCCCAGCGGGCCTTGCACGTAGGCGTTGCCGACGTTCTTCCAGCGGTGGTGGATCCAGATGATGTTGTTGACCGCGTCGTACTCTTCGGTGATGTTCCAGCCGGGCTCCATGCCAGCGTCCCAGCTGGCGGTGTAGCGGTTCACACCCTGGCCTTCTTCGGTGCTGATCGCGTGGCCCACATCGTCGTAGCCAAAGCTCACGCGGCGCTTGCCCTCCTCGTCTACCACGCCGGTCAGCGCCCAGGCCAGGCCGGGTTTGTCGTAGATGAACTGCAGGTATTTGCCGTCGGGCCAGGTGAGCTGGCTCAGGCTGCCGCCGGTGTAGGCCACGCCAATGACCTGGCCGTCCACCCGGGTGACCTGCGTGATCACACCGGTGGCGTCGTACTTGAACTTGACCAGGTGGCCGAGTTGATCCTGCACGGTGAGCAGGTAGCCTGCATCGGGTGCGTCTGCGCCGGCAGCGGTGCTGTAGCCGTAGGTGAGCACCGTGCCGTCGGCCCGCTTCTCGGTGTTGAGCCGGCCGGTGCTGTCGTAGGTCTCTTCCCCGCGGGTCTGGGCGTCCACGTAGCGCCACCCGCCGCTGATGGCCACCAGCGTGTCGCGCACGCCGGGGTCGGGCACAAAGGCCCCGCCGGAGACCGCAAACGAGACCCAGCGGCCCAGGCCGCGTGAGGCTTGCATGCTGGCTGGCGTGTATTGCGTGCCCGACTGATAGACCAAGCGCTTGTGCAGGTTGCTCTCGACCAGCGTGCCGAATGAGGGCAGCGCCGTGTACGAAAACAGCAGGTCCGGATTGTCGCTGGGCAGCTTCCTGCGCATGTCGTAGCGCAGCTTCAGGCCGCCTAGGCCGGCGTCAAGGTCGACGTCGTAGCTGCTGCCGCCGATCAGCGGGTAGATCGGGTCTCCCACTCCGAACAGGCTCGCCTTCTTGCCAGGGCACGAGGCGGGCTTGTCGTGCCAGATGTCCTTCATGGGGACACATTGGCCCACGGAAGGCTCATATAGGTAACCAGGAACGCAGAACCCTGGTCGCCAAGTGGTATCTATATATCGCGAAGATCCCTCATCCCAAACAGACTGGTACTTGAATGGACACCAGTAGGTAACGTTGTTTATCGAACCGGTGGAACAGCCATAACAATTTTCTCCTTGATTCGCCGAGCACGCCGCTTTTGCTTCTGCGCTTGTATAGTACAGATCTGTAATTATTATTTTATGATGCTGGTAAAGCGCATCATCAGTCTCAATTATTTCAGCATACTGAGCTGCGCAGCTTATTGATAAACAAGATGCAGCAATGGCAAAGAAAATATGGTGGATCAATTTAGAAAAACTCATCTTAAACCACGTCAGATGCGGTGCTTTGATTGCCGTGTGGCAATGGCATTGTGGAAAAAACCAAGTAGCCAATGAGCTCACCTATTACAAAAGAAATTTGAACTCATCTACCCCTCCCATCGAACGCATTCCAACGCAAATGCAACACGTAACCTGAGTCTCCGATCGTGCGACTTTCTACCGAATCCAATACCCAGCTCGCCCCATCCCCTTGATTCAGGCACTGGGTCAGCTGCGTAGCTTGGGACTGATGGATGGCAACCACTTCCGCAGAGGCGGAATTACTCGCTGCATCAAACCTAAAGCTTGCCAATGACATGCCGTTGACCACGCACCGCTCCAACTCCAAAAGCCGAGCCTCGACCGGCAGTTGCAAAAGCTCCCCATCCCGCACCGCATTGACCTCCCACGGCGCTGAAGCGCCCCTGGCGGCCGGAGCCGCTTTGCGCGACACGCTCTGCTCAGCCGTAAGCAACGCCTCCTGAAGCCGCTGCAACTCCGCATGCTGTCGAGTGAGCAGCATTCCGAAGCCGCCGACAACTGCCAGGGTCAGCAAAGCCAGCGCAGGCCGAAGCCCCTTGAGGCGCCGCCTCGGCAAGAAATCAAACTGCAGCATGGGTGGCACCATGGGCCTCGTCCTCCATCGCCGCAATCGCAAAACCCGCACCAACGGACGCAGCCGCTCGCCGGACGTCGAGGCACCAAGCTGCCAATGGCTCGGTTGCCCTCAATCTTCGAAGCGCCTGGGTTGTCGATGCTTTTGTGGACGCATCGAACACCGACAGCGTGGCCGCAGCGCCGATGCGCCCCTTCGCGTCCACGCGCCAGTAGCTGATGCATTCGCCATCACAGAACGCAGCGCCCTC
>NZ_JAJNKD010000042.1:0-2592 GCF_021043325.1 Ideonella azotifigens | reverse complement strand
CACGCCATCCAGTGGCGCTGGGACCAGGCCGAGGCCTTCGGCAACTCGGCGCCCAACGAGAACCCCAGCGCACTCGGTGCCTTCACCCTGAACCTCAGGTTCCCGGGGCAGACCTTCGACAAGGAGACTGGGCTGTTCTATAACCTCAATCGGGATTACCGGGCGACCTCGGGGAGGTACGTTGAGTCGGATCCCATCGGGCTCGCGGGAGGCATCAACACCTATGCTTATGTCGAAAACGACCCTATAAATGAGGTGGATGCTTTGGGTTTGTTTGCGACCAATCCGTATAAAGAAACCAATGAAAACACGATTGTTTGCAACGGATTGGGAGAGCCGGTGATCAGGCTTGCGCCGCAAACTGAACTGGCGCAGCGGTGCGGAATATCGCAATGTACCGCTGTGCATGAAGAGTCTCATATCAGTGACGCCTTGCGCCAGAATCGCGGGATATGCAGAGGTGTAAGGCGCAATGTTCTAATCGTGGCTTCGAACAATAACGAACGGAAAGAAACCGAACGCAAGGCTTATAAAACTAAGATATTTTGTTTGGAGCAAAAATTAAAAGAAGCTTCGTGCTCAAGCGATTGTGTCAAAGCAATCAAAGAGGAGATCTTGTGGGAAAAGGAACAACTAAAGAATTTGGACTGGTTTCAATGAGCGATCGCTTATCACGGCTTTTATATGCCATCGTCATTCTTGCTTTTTGTAAAAGCAGTTTTGCGGGACAGTTTATGCCCAAATGCGAAGCGGTTTCCATATCTCTAAGTAAACCAACAGGCGATGGGGATTTATGGACTATATCTGTTAAAGTTAAGAATTGTGGACGTCATGTTGTTAATATGCTGACGGCGGACTTGCCTTGGATGAGTGGCGCGGATTTGAAATATTGGATTCAGCCCCGAGGGAATGTGAAGGAAATCGAATCCTTATATCCTATTGTGGACGCGCAGGCTTATGCCAAGGTCACGATACAACCCGGTTCTGAATTAGTGCAAACGGAAGATTTTCGAGTCAGATTTCCAGATTTACGCCAAAGAAATGATATTGATGGCGCTCTCATTAAATGGCGATTTGTTCCGCGTCCGGGAGCCTACTGTGCATTGGCGGAGAACTGTGGGCCGACGGAAGGCGTGCTTGGCAAGGTTTGCATGAGCTCTCTAAATTTCACTGCTCCAATTTGTGAACCCTTGTCAAAACCAAAGTCGAATAGTTTCCCCGGAAATAAATAGATAAGGGTATCGATCATCTCACCAGGGTCTATAACGGCCAAGCCGACATGCGGACCCTGGTGCGCGCGTGCACACGCAGTTAGCAGGCTGTTGAAATGCCGCCCAAGAGGTCGCTGCCAATGGATTCGCACTATCACGGACGCTGCCCACGGCTTTTTCGAGCCGCTTCGCCCCGCGTAGGCACGAGTTCACACAACCATGCGATAGCTTGCGCCGATCGCCTACGGAACCGAAGCCAGTATTTCAACAGCCTGTTAAGTCAAAATCTGTTGCTTGTGCCGATTTATTATATTTCTTGAGAGATAAATGAATACTGCGTTCTTAAGAGTCCTTTTAGGAGAAGTAGGCCTTCTTGCGTCTGCTCTCTCTCATGCCGCGTGTGGCCCCGCGACTAGCCAGTGGGCTTCATCGCAGATTCCGATTAACTGTTGGCGCCGACCGAAAACTGAGCCGCGGGGGGTGCGGACAAAAACTTGGACTGGTTATGCGGCGAGGCCCAGGCTTCTGCGGTGCTCGGAGGGGCTTCGGAAGCCCAGTGAGCTTTTGATTCGCACTTCGTTGTACCAGCGGATGTACGTGTCCAATGCTGCGACGAAGTTTTCGATGGTCGTCGAGAGCCAGTCTCGTTCGAAGAACATCTCGGTCTTCAGCCGGCCGAAGAAGCCTTCGCAGGCAGCGTTGTCCGGCGAACATCCTTTGCGTGACATCGAGCGGATCAGCTTCGCCTCCGCAATTCTCGCCAGCCAGCCCGGCCAACGATAGTGCCCCCACGGTCCGAGTGGATCATTGGCCGCTCACCGCTGGCAGCGAGCTTGTTGATGGCTGCATCGAGCATCGTGTTGACCAACTCGGCGTTCGGCCGCGTGCCGATAGACCAGCTGACGACCATGCCATCGAAGCAATCGATCATGGGCGACAGGTAGACCTTGCCTGCCGGGATCTGGAACTCCGTGATGTCGGTGAGCCACTTCTCGTTCGGAGCCTCGGCACTGAATTCGCGATTCAGCAGGTTGTCGGGCGCCGGACTGATCTCGCCCATGTACGAGCCGTATCGGCGCCGCTTGCTCGTCGCGGCAACCAAGCACTCCTGCTTCATCAGACGACGAATGACCTTCTCCGAGATGCTCACGGATCGATCGCTCAGCGAGGCGTGGATCCGCCGGTAGCCGTAGCAGCGGTAGTTGCGCTCGAAGATGTCTGTCATGGCCTGGCGCACATCGGCGTACTTGTCGGTCATCTCGAGCCGGGCTCGATGGTAGAAGTAGTCGGCCTTGCAAATCTCCCAAGTCGTTGTCCCGAAACGACTTTCGGGTGATATCCGATGGTCAGATCTCCCGAGAATCAATCCAATGGAGATCGG
>NZ_JAJNKD010000041.1:0-2706 GCF_021043325.1 Ideonella azotifigens | reverse complement strand
GAATTGAAGAGGTATTTGAATCAGGCAGTTGAATCAGGCCGTTGCTTCGCTGGCGACCATGCCCGAATGCTGGCCGGCCTGCTGCATCAGCTCGGGCACGTCCAGGATCAGCGCAACGTCGCCGCTGCCCAGGATGGACGAGCCGCTGATGCCCTGCACCTGCGCGAACATGCGCGAGAGCGGCTTGATCACGGTCTGGGCTTCGCCCATCAGCGCGTCCACCACCAGGCCGAACTTCTGGCCGGCATGCTTGACGACGACGATGTTCTGCCGCGCCGACGGCTCGCCCGGCACGTCGAACAGCGTGCGCAGCCGGATGAAGGGCAGCACCTGGCCGCGCAGGTCGGTGTAGTTGTGGCCGGGCTCGGCGCTGAATTCGATGCACTCGTCGACCATGTCCAGCGGCACCACGAAGACCGACTTGCCCACCCCGACCTGGAAGCCGTTGATGATGGCCAGCGTCAGCGGCAGGCGAACGGTCACGGTGGTGCCCTGGCCAGGCAGGCTGTGGATGGCCACGCTGCCGCGCAGCGCGGTGATGTTGCGCTTGACCACGTCCATGCCGACGCCTCGGCCCGACAGGTTGGTGATCGCCTCGGCGGTCGAGAAGCCGGGCTCGAAGATCAGGTTGTAGATCTCGGCGTCGCTCATGGTCTTGCCGGCTTCCACCAGGCCGCGCTCGATGGCCTTGGCCAGGATGCGGTCGCGGTTCAGGCCGCCCCCGTCGTCGCTGACCTGGATCACGATGCTGCCGGACTCGTGGTACGCGTTCAGCGCCACCGTGCCCTGCGCCGGCTTGCCGCGCTGCGCGCGCAGCTCGGGGCCGTCGATGCCGTGGTCCATCGCGTTGCGCACCAAATGCATCAGCGGGTCGCCGATCTTCTCGACGACGGTCTTGTCCAGCTCGGTGTCTTCGCCCGACACGCTCAGCTCGATGTCCTTGCCCAGCTCGCGGGCCACGTCGTGCACCACGCGCTTGAACTTGCCGAAGGTGGCGCCGATCTTGACCATGCGCAGCTGCAGCGCGCTGTCGCGCACTTCCTCCACCAGGTCCGACAGCGTGGAGTTGCATTCCTGCAGCTCGACGTTGCGGGTGCGCCTGGCGATGAGGTTGGCGCCTGCGGTGGCGATCACCAGTTCGCCCACCAGGTTGATCAGCCGGTCGAGCTTGTCGGCATCGACCCGCACCGACTGGCTTTCCTGGGCCTTGTTGTCCTTGACCTGCTTTTGCTTGGCCAGTGCGGCCTCGACGACCTGCGGCGCGACCTTGCCCTGTCCGGCCAGGATGCTGCCCAGCAGCTGCGGCGAGTCGCCCTGGCGCTGGGCGCTCAGTGCGTTGTCCAGCTCGTGCGCGGTGACGCTGCCGCAGCGCACCAGGATCTCGCCCAGCCGGCTGGGTTCTTCCGGCAGCTTGCCGATCAGCTCGATGTATTCGGCCACGCGGCTGTGCGGCGCGAGGATGCGCAGCTGGCAGTCGTCGATGACAAACTCGAAGGCGCCTTCGATGGTGGCCTTGTCGCAGTCGCTCTTGAAGGCGATCTCGAAGCCCAGCGAGCAGCTTTCGGGGTCGATGGCGTCCAGCGCGGGCACGGCGTCGTGCAGCGTGACGATGTGTTCGATGCTGCCCAGCGTGGCCAGGTAGCGGATGAAGGACAGCGGGTCCATGCCGTTCTTCAGCACGTCCGGGCCGAAGCGCAGCGAGATGTGCCAGTGCTCGGCGCCCTGGCCGGGGGCGGCCAGGCGGGCAAAGCCGTCGTCGGTGGCGGCCGGCGCGGCCACCAGGGGGGTAACCAGGGCGGGGGCCGGCGCAGCGGCGCCGGCGCCGCTGCCCATCTGGGCATGCAGCCGGGCCAGCAGCGCGGCGCCGGCCTGTTGCTCGTCGGCGCTCAGCGGGCGCTGGCCGGCGTCCACCGCGTCCAGCAGGGTGCCGATGTGGTCGCCGCAGGCCAGCAGCAGCTGGATCAGCGGGTCGCTGAGTTTCACGCTGCCGTCGCGCACATGGTCCAACAGGCTCTCAGCCACGTGGGTGAAGGCCACCACGCTGTCCAGGCCGAACAGGCCGGCCGAGCCTTTGATGGTGTGGGCCGCGCGGAAGATCGCGCCGATGCTTTCGCCGGGATCTTCCTCGTCGGCCACGCGCAGCAGCGCGGCCTCCATGTCTTCGAGCAGTTCACGGCCTTCCACGAGGAAGGTCTGCAGGGCCTGGTCCATGTTCATTTTGGTTCTCCGCCAGTAGGGGTGCCGCTCAGTGCGCGGCAGCAGGCATCACCAGCGGGTCACCGAAGTGCGCCGCCAGGTCCAGGATCTCGAACACTTCCAGCACCGCCGGGCTGTGGCCGACCAGGCGCAGGCTGCGCTGCGTGGCCTGGGCGCTTTTCTTCGCGGCCATCAGCAGCTGCACGCCGGCGCTGTCCATTTCGGTCACGCCTGCGAGGTTGATCTCCAGCGCCGCGGCCGAGGCTTGCGCGGCCTTGAGTTCTTCGCACAGCTCGGCTGCGCGGTAGATCGTCAGCTCGCCTTCGATGGCCAGCACGGCTTGCGTACCGCTCATGGCAGCACCAGCTTTTGCACCACGCTCAGCAGCTGCGGCGGGTTGAAGGGCTTGAGGACCCAGGCCTTGGCGCCCGCGGCCTGGCCTTCGGCCTTCTTGCCGCCGGCCGATTCGGTGGTCAGCATCACGATGGGCGTGAACTTGTAGGCCGGCAG
>NZ_JAJNKD010000040.1:0-2716 GCF_021043325.1 Ideonella azotifigens | reverse complement strand
GTGGCGTAGTAGTCGTAGCTCGTCACCAGCCCGGTGCCACCGCCGGCCGGGGTCTGGGTGAGCTTGCTCAGCCAGCCGCGCAGGTGGTATTCCCGACTCTCGGTGCTGCCGTTGGGCAGCACGGTGGTGAGGACCTGGCCGAGCTTGTTGTACTCGGTGTACTGGGTCCTGAGCGGGCTGGCGGTGCTGGGGCCCTGGGTCACGGTCTTGAGGTCCCCCAGGGTGTGGCCGCGGGCGGCTGCGCCTTCGCCGGTGAAGCTGGTGGCATCCCAATACTTGTACGTCGTGCGCTTGCCGCGCGGGTCGGTCTCAATCTGCATCTGCCCATACACGTTGTACGTGTAGCTCCAGCTGCGCCGCTCGGTCACCGTGGCGGCGAAGCCGACGTTGCCCAGCGTGTCGGTGGTGGCCTCTTCATAGCGCCGGCAGACCACGGCGATCTTGCTGCCGTCGGGCAGCAGGGGTGCGTCGGGGGCGCACACCGGTGTATCGCCAGCGATGGGGTCCGGCAGGCCGTTGTAGACCGTGGTGGTGATCAGGTTGGGCTCGGCCACGCGGGTCTGCAGGTTCCACACCGGATGCCACTGCGTCGTTACCTTGCGCTGCGGTGCTGTGGCGCTTGAGACCACGCTGTAGCTGGCCACGTCCGCTGGACACGCAGTTGCTCCGCTCAGGCCTTCGATTCGGGCCGTCTCCAGGTTGCGGCTCGTGTTGTATGCAAAGCAAGACCTGTTTCCTCCAAAGTCCACCTTGTTCGTCACATTCGAGTTTGCATCGTAGCTTTGGCTGCTGACATTGGCGCTGCATCCGCTGCCTCCTGGTCGGCTTTGCCCACCAAGTAGTGATCGACCATTCACTTTGGAATAGCTAAGTCGTAATTCCTGCGCGAGTGGGTCTGTAACAATTATATCTCCGGAACCCGATACACGCTTGTCAACTATGGCCCAGTCGTCAATATCACGAGGCGCACTGGTTGCAATCGACATCCCACTGCTTGAATATTTTGTACCAAACGAAGCACCCTCCTCATCGTTTACTTGAGTAAGTAGCAGAGGACCTTTTCCGCCCATATCAGCGTACCCATATGACCGGCCAGATCCGTCCGCGTAATTGACGGAGGATAGCACCCCCCTCGGAGATAGCACACCATAATCAACAAGGGAATCATCCGGCAACGAAACTGAATCCAGATAGCTATACATGACGCCATCCCCATCATCTAATTTGTAATAATGAAACAACAAACTTCTACCAAACCCATCGACAATGCTTGATATCTCACCGGAGTTGGTATAGTTCAATGTTGCATTCAAACCAGCTGATCCAACTATCTTTTGGAGTTTTCCAGTTGGATCATAAATCTCGAATAAGTTATCGCCTGATCTGAATAGAAAATCTCCGCTTGCAAGCTGAGTAAGCGCTGTTTTTCCTGGCACGACCGGAACGAGGTCGTTGCCAATTTTTGCAAAGCTCACAGACTTGGAGTCCTCTCGAAAAACTGTGACTTGGTCGCCATCAAATCCAATATAGCTTTGAAAGCCAAATCGCCAGTTCGGCATAAGTCTGCCTAATGTATATGCCCCCATAGCGCCCCCATCGAATCTGGGGGAACTTACATATGTCCGCCTTAATTGAAGAAATGCATTTGGCTCAGACCAATCCACCTCCGTTTGAAATTTTGTGCCGGTTGCGGTTATTGGATCGCCAAACGCTGGACAGGACTGCTCTACGGGAATATAGCAAATGGCATAGTCTACTAAATCCGTGTCATGTCCGAGGTTGCCATAATCCCAGTCCCATTTAATCGTCCCTGGCGCACATTGGTCAATACGAGGAATATTAAATCGCGCACTATATTCACCTTGGATAGGGTAAGTTACCCTGATGGATCCATTTTGGCACCAATTTATACTTTCACCGAAATAATACTCCCCACTCTGGTAGACATAGAAGTCTGATGCAGCGCTTGGGACGTCAGAGCCGCGCATGACAGTTTGCAATGGCTTGCCGTCGGTACCCGAACATTGGGAGTAGACTGATCGATAGCTTAATAGGCTTTTTGCAGTTTCCTCACTAATCGCGGTCTCAAGCGGCTTAATAATGGAGGCTTTTCGTGGCCCCGCCGTAACATTTCGCACCCATCCAATCCATTGATGGGATACATCCCCGGAATAAGTTCCTGGGATTGGGCGTTGGCAGTCATAGAGTTGTCCATCGCTAGTGCAACTCCAGGCGATCGCACTTTGCGGGATGATCCAAACACTAGCAATAAACGTCGCAAGCGCGAGATAATTCCGATCTACTACCGCGCTGCCAAATTGCGTTGAACCTTTGCGGTAAATAAATCTCATTCGACAAAGTAGTCGGGAAATATCTGAACCCGCAGTAAACCGTAGATTTTTTGTAGATTTAAGGTCACCGTCTGCATGTGATCCTGTTGAGCATGCGGCTCGCCAGTACGTGTTTGTCATGGGTTTCCTCCGCATGTGATTGTTGGGGCGGCTCATTGCAGACCGGAGACGCTCTGCATGCGTCCGAGTGCGTCGTAGCTGCGCGTGACCGTCTTGACAAGGGTCCTGGTGGCCACGTCGGTGCCCTTGTAGTAGCTCTCGCTGGTCCGGTTGCCGGCGTTGTCGAGTTCGTAGTGCTCGCTGTTGCCGTCCGAGCTGCTCACGTCGGTGAGGCGGTGCGCGTCGTCGTAGGTGTTGAGGGTCCA
>NZ_JAJNKD010000003.1:0-574813 GCF_021043325.1 Ideonella azotifigens | reverse complement strand
CAGGCCCAGGGCCAGCATGACGTACAGCAGCGCGGTGGCCATGATGCGCACCCAGCCCTGGCCGAACGGGGCGACGATCAGCGGCAGTGCGATCAGGGCGATGGCGGCCAGCAGGAAGACGGCGATCTTGGTTTGTTTGCTCATGTTCTGCATGACGGTGTCCTCAAGCCCGATCGGCCACGCGTTCGCCCATGAGGCCCGAAGGACGCAAGGTGAGCACCAGGATCAGGACCAGGAAGGCGAAGATTTCGACGTACTGGCTGCCGAAGACGCCGCCGGTGAGGTCGCCCAGGTAGCCCGCGCCAATGGCTTCGATCAGGCCCAGCAGGATGCCGCCGACCATCGCACCGGTGAGGTTGCCGATGCCGCCGAACACGGCTGCGGTGAAGGCTTTGAGCCCGGGCAGGAAGCCCATGGAGTGCTGCACGGTGCCGTAGTTGAGCGCCCACATGATGCCGGCGATGGCCGCCAGCGTGGCGCCGATGACGAAGGTCAGCGAGATGATGTGGTCGGGCTTGACGCCCATCAGGCCGGCCACGCGCGGGTTCTCGGCGGTGGCCCGCATGGCCCGGCCCAGCTTGGTGCGGTTGACCAGCCAGAGCAAGGCGGCCAGCACGACGACGGTGGTGCCCAGGATGAGGATCTGGCTGTAGGTGATGACGGGGCCTTCGGCCCAGAGGAAGAGCACGTCCGTCGGCAGCAGCGGCGGGTACGGTTTGGGGTTGGGTTTCCAGATGATCATGGCCAGGGTCTGCAAGAGCAGGCTCATGCCCATGGCGGTGATCAGCGGGGCCAGGCGCGGCGCGTTGCGCAGCGGCCGGTAGGCGATCTTCTCGATGGCGAAGTTCAAGGCCGAGCAGGCGACGATGGCGCACACCAGCGAGATCAGCAGCAGGACCCAGCCGGGCAGTCCCGTGCCGGCCAGGGCGGTGACGACCGTCCACGAGACCATCGCGCCGACCATCAGCACCTCGCCGTGCGCGAAGTTGATCAGGCTGATGATCCCGTACACCATCGTGTACCCCAGCGCCACCAGCGCATACATGCTCCCCAACACCAGGCCGTTGATGAGCTGTTGTACGAATATGTCCATCGAAAACCTCTAGGCGAAAAAGCAGTCGCAACTTCTGCAGCGACAGGGCTCTTTTGCACGGCGTGTGCCAACTTATACCCAGCACCACATTGGTTCGGGCAAACCATGAGGCTTTGCAGCTGAAAGCCATCGCCCAAGCCCTGCTCGCGCCCGTCTGCTGTGCACCGGCGCACGGGCCGAGTGCAGGCCATGGGCGGTTTTCCATACGCGGGTTTTGGCCCCCGGGGCGGGTTTCCGCACTCGGCAGGATGCCCGGCTGAAGCACGGAATGGAAAGACGCAGAAAAGGCCCGCGAAAGCGCTTTGCCAACGGCCGAAACAGGCGCGGCTTTGGGCACACTACGCACCCTGATGTCAGAGCCGGCCCTTCTTTTGCCCCCTGCCCCGCGCTGGCCTCGCCGCTGGCAGCCGCTGCTCATCGGGCTGCTGGCTTTGCTGCCCATCGTCGGCGGCGCACTGGCCGGTTACCAGCTCAGCGAGCGCGCCGGCCTGTCGCAACAAGCGGCCGTGGCCAACGAGCGGCTGGAGCTGTACGCCGCCACGCTCGAAGCCGAGCTGGCGCGTTATGCCTTCCTGCCCAGCCTGATTGCCGCTGAAGATGATGTGCAGGCCCTGCTCGCGCAGCCCAGCGATGCCTCGCTGCAGGACCGTGCCAGCCGCGTGCTGGCGCGCATTGGCGTGCGGGCCGGCGCCAACCTGATCGTCGTCACCTCGCCGCAGCAGGAAGTGCTGGCCACCAGCAACCGCTACCAGAGCGCCAGCGGCAGCGAGGGCCGGCCGTCCACAGGACTGGCCAATGCCTTGAAGGAAGGCACGGCCGACTTCTTCGCCGCCAACGACTCCGACGGCAGCACCGACTACTACTTCGCACAACCGGTGCGCCGCGCCGGCCAGACGCTGGGCCAGGTGCTGGTGCGCGTGAACCTGGCGCCACTGGAAGCCACGTGGATCGACCTGGGCCTGCGTTCGCAGAGCGAGCGGCTGATGGTGGTCGATGAAAACGAGGTCGTGGTCATGTCCTCGGTGCCGGCCTGGAAGTACCGCACGCTGGCCAACACCACGCAGTTGCCGATCACGCCGCGCGGCGCCCCCAGCCCGCAGCCCGCGGCCCCTGCCGCGTCCGGCCCCGGCTGGAGCCGCTACGCCGCGGCCTCGCTGACGCCGCTGGACCTGCAGGTCACGCGTGAGGTCGAGCCTGCGGTGCGGCTGGTGCGCGTGCCCGGCCATGAAGACACGCTGCCCGGCCAGTTCCTGGCGCAGGAAAAACCCATCGTGCCGCTGGCCGCGCGGCTGATCGCCCTGTCCGACCCGTCGCCGGTGTGGCGCCAGGCGCGCCTGGCCGCCTGGGGCGGCGCGGCCGGTGGCGCGGTGCTGGGGCTGCTGCTGCTCTATGCGCAGCACCGCCGCCGCGCACTGCGACAGATCTTCCAGGCCCGCAATGCACTGCAGCAGGCCAATGACCAACTGGAGCGCCAGGTGGACGAGCGCACCGCCCAGCTGCGCGGTGCCAACGAAGAGCTGATCAACCAGATCAGCCAGCGCCAGCAGGCCGAAGATGCCGCCACGCAGGCCAGCAAGCTCGCGCTGCTGGGCCAGATGTCGGCCGGCATCTCGCACGAGATCAACCAGCCGCTGACCGCCCTGCGCGCGCTCTCGCGCAACGCCATCCAGCTGCTGGACAACGGCCGCCCGCGCGACGTGGCCAACAACCTCAAGCTGATCGACGAGATGACAGAGCGCATGGGCCGCATCGTCAACCAGCTCAAGGGCTTTGCGCGCAAGGAGTCGCTGTCGCTCGAAGCCGTGCCGCTGGCCAGCGCGGTGCGCAACGTGCTGCTGATGCTGGACCACAGGCTGCATGCCGAGCCGGTGGTGCTGCGCATGGACGTGGCCGATTCGCTGATGGTGCGGGCCGACACGCACCGGCTGGAGCAGGTGCTGTTGAACCTGGCCGGCAACGCACTGGACGCCATGGCGGGCAGCCCGCAGCGCCGCCTGCGCATCGGTGCCGAGCAACATGGCACGCGCGTGCTGGTGCAGGTCGAGGACAGCGGCACGGGCATGGACGAAGCCAGCCTGCAGCGCCTGTTCGAGCCGTTCTACACCACCAAGCCGGCCGGCCAGGGTCTGGGCCTCGGCCTGGTGATCTCGTCGAAGATCGTGCACGAGCTGGGCGGCAGCCTGCGCGGGGTACGCGGCAACGGGCCGGACAGCGGCATGCGCTTCGAGTTCGAGCTGGACGCGGCGACCACCACCGCAGCTTCCGAGGAAACACATGTTTGAAGGTTTCAGGGTCCTCTTCATCGAGGACGATCCGCCCGTGCGCGCCAGCCTGGTCCAGACGCTGGAGTTGTCCGGGCTGGAAGTGCAGGCCTTCGGCTCGGCCGAGCTGGCGCTGCCGCACATCAGCGCGCAGATGCCCGCCATCGTCATCACCGACGTGCGCCTGCCCGGCATGACCGGGCTGCAACTGCTCGAGCGCATCCGCGCGATTGACGCCGGCATGCCGGTGGTCGTGGTCACCGCGCATGGCGACATCTCGATGGCGGTCGGCGCCATGCGCGCAGGCGCCTACGACTTCATCGAGAAGCCGTTCGCGCCGGAGCGTTTCGTGGACACCGCCATGCGCGCGCTGGAAAAGCGCCAGCTGCAGGTCGCGCTGGACGAGTTGCGCGCGCAGCTCGCGCAGCGCAGCAGCGTGGAGTCGGTGCTGCTGGGCCGCTCGCAGGTGATGCAGGACGTGCGCCGGCTGATCCTGCGGCTGGCGCCGACCTCGGCCGATGTGATGGTGCATGGCGAAACCGGCACCGGCAAGGAACTGGTGGCGCGCTGCCTGCACGAGCACAGCCCGCGCCACGAACGCAACTTCGTCGCCATCAACTGCGGCGGCCTGCCCGAGACGCTGCTGGACAGCGAGCTGTTCGGCCACGAGCCCGGCGCCTTCACCTCGGCCGCCAAGCGCCGCATTGGCAAGATCGAGCATGCCAACGGTGGCACGCTGCTGCTCGACGAGATCGAGTCCATGCCGGTCAGCATGCAGATCAAGCTGCTGCGCATCCTGCAGGAACGCAAGATCCAGCGCCTGGGTTCGAACGAGGAGCTGCCGGTCAACGTGCGCGTGGTGGCCGCCACCAAGGAAGACCTGCTGCAGCTCAGCCAGCAAGGCAAGTTCCGCGCGGACCTGTACTACCGGCTCAACGTGGCGGTGCTGAAGCTGCCGCCGCTGCGCGAACGGCGCGAAGACATCCCGCTGCTGTTCGAGCACTTCGTCGAACTCGCCAGCGCCCGCTACGGCCTGCCCACGCCCGAACGCCGGCCCGAACACCTGCGCGAGCTGATGGCGCATTCATGGCCCGGCAACGTGCGCGAGATGCGCAATGCGGCCGACCGCTTCGTGCTCGAAGCCGGCGCGGTCAACCTCACCGATGGCACCGAAGACATCGCGCCCACGCCGCTGGCGCAGCAGATGGACCTGGTCGAGAAAGCCTTGATCGACGAGGCGCTACGCCGCTGCCACGGCCGCATGCAGGACGTGATGCAGCAGCTGGGCATTGCCAAGAAGACGCTGTACGACAAGCTGCACCGCCATGGCATCGACCCCGAGCGCTACCGCTGAGCCGCCCATGACCGACACCAGGGACTACGACGCGCTGCTGCACCAGGTGCACCAGGCCGTGCTGCCGGAGATCGGCCGCGGCACGGTGGCCAACTACATCCCCGAGCTGGCCGACGTGCCCCCGGACCAGTTCGGCATGGCCGTGGTGACGCTGGACGGCAAGGTGCACACCGTGGGCCACGCCCAGACGCGCTTCTCGATCCAGAGCATCTCCAAGCTGTTCGCGCTGGTGCTGGCCTTCCAGCGCCAAGGGGACGCTTTGTGGGAGCGCGTGGGCCGCGAACCTTCGGGCACGCCGTTCAACTCACTGGTGCAGCTGGAAAGCGAATCCGGCAAACCGCGCAACCCGTTCATCAACGCCGGCGCGCTGGTCATCACCGACATGCTGTGCACCAATTTCGCGGTGCCGGAAAACGCCGTGGTCGAATTTGCCCGGCAGCTCTGCGACAGCAAGGAGATCCACTACGACCGGCGCGTCGCCCGGTCGGAAAGAGGCACCTCCGACCGCAACGCGGCGATGGCCCATTTCATGAAGAACTTCGGCAACCTGCGCAACCCGGTGGACCAGGTGCTGGACGCCTACTGCAAGCACTGCGCGATCGAGATGAGCTGCGTGGAGCTGGCCCGCGCGGTAGCCTTCCTGGCCAACCGCGGCGTCAATCCCTGGAACGGCGAGCAGGTGCTGTCGGCCAGCGCGGCCAAGCGCCTCTCGGCCCTGATGCTGACCTGCGGCACCTACGACGCCGCCGGCGACTTCGCCTTCCGCGTCGGCCTGCCGGCCAAGAGCGGCGTGGGCGGCGGCATCGTCGCCCTCGTGCCTGGCGAATGCGGTGTCTGCGTCTGGTCGCCCGCGTTGGAACACTCCGGCAACTCGCACGCCGGCCTGCTGGCGCTGGAGCTGTTCACGACGCTGAGCGGCCGGTCGATCTTCTAGCGCCGAAGCTCAGCGATACAGCCGGGGGTCGCTGGCGTCCGTCGGATGCTGGATCGCGCGCTTCAGCGAGTCGCTCATCGTCAGGTGCAGGTTGGTGCCCTTGGGCGGGATGGGCGACTCGAACCATTTGCGGTAGATCGCCTGGATCTCGCCGCTCTTGAACAGCTCGACGATCACGCCGTCCACCAGTTGCTTGAAGACCGGATCGTCGCGCTTCAGGCCGATGGCATACGGCTCGGTGGTCAGCGCGTCGTCGGCGATCTGGTAGTTCGCGGCATCCGGCGCGTCGGCCAGCATGCTGTGCAGCAGCACGTCGTCCATCGCATAGGCCACGGCGCGGCCGTTGGTCAGCAGGCGGAAGGCCTCGATGTCGTCCAGGCCGGCGAGGATCTTCATGTCCAGCCCGCGGGCCTGGTTCACCGCGTTCAGGAAGATCAGGCTGGTGGTGGCCAGCGTGGAAACCACCGGCTTGCCGCGCAGGTCATCCAGCGTCCGGATGTGGTCCGACTTGCGCGCCAGCAGGCGGCTGGCGGCGACAAAGGTCGTGACCGAAAACGACACGCTCTTGCCGCGCTCCGCCGTGTTGGTGGTGATGCCGCATTCCAGGTCCACCGTGCCGTTGGCGACCAGCGGAATGCGGGTGGCCGAGCTGACAACGATGGGTCGCACCTCCAGGTCCGGCATCGCCAGCCGCACCCGCACCGCATCGACCACCTTCTGGCAGATGTCCATCGAGTAGCCGATGGGCTGGCGCTTGCCGTCGAGGTAGGAAAACGGCGCCGAGGCGACGCGGTGGCCGAGCGTGATGACGCCTGCGTCGCGGATCTTGCGCAGCGTGGGAGAGTCGACCGGTTGAGCCGCGGCGGCCATCACCGCGAACAGGCCGGCCGCAAGCAGCAGGCCACGGGACCAAGAAGGCAGGAGTGTCAGGTTCGGCACGGCAAGGTGGCAGGCAGGGTCAGACAAGGCAAGGCAACAGGGCCGCCATTGTGAATCGTCCAAGGGCCTGCGAAGCCCAGCAACCCACCTTCCGTTCATGAAGGCAGATCCCAAAAGTGCATGGGAACGCCGCCACATCGCCTCTCGCTACCGCAAGGTGGCAAGCCCTCCCCTGCCTCCCTGACAGGAGACGAACATCACTCAGGGGTAGTCGCCCGTCACGTCAAGCCAGCCAATCGCCCCAATGGGGTCACTCTTGTCCAACGATTGCCTGAAGTGGCGGGCCACGGTGCCGCGGCTCCAGCACTCGCGCCAATCCACCCCTCTGCCGTCAGGGTGAGTGCCCCTAATTTGAAGAGCCTCTCTCAGCCAAATTGGGGATGTCCAGACCGGCAAGCACTGGCACATTCAGCTACCTGAAATCACATCCGCGTCTGCACATGCTGATGCGAGCGGCAGGCACGGAATCATCGGTATGGCCCACAGCGCGAGGAGCCCAACATGCCAGTTGCAGTTTCATTCCCCGGGGTGTACGTCGAGGAGTTGCCCAGTGGCGTGCGCACCATCGCCGGTGTCGCCACCTCGATCACCGCGTTCGTGGGCCGCGCCGCGATGGGCACCGACGAGCCGATGTTGATCAACACCTTTGGTGATTTCGAGCGCCAGTTCGGCAGCCTCGACCCCCTGTACCCGCTGAGTTATGCGGTGCGCGACTTCTTCCAGAACGGTGGCGCCCGGGCAGTGATCGTGCGGCTGTACAAGAAGAAGAGCGGTGTCGGCGTCAACGACGCGGCCAATATCACGCTGACCAACCTCGACCTCGTCGCCGCCTCGCGCGGCAGCTGGGGCAACGGGCTGCGGGTGCGCATCGACGACAAGGTCTCGGCCGACGTGGCGGCGCGCTACGGCCTGGTCGCGGCAGACCTGTTCAACCTCACCGTGCGCAGCGGCAGCGGTGCGTTGGAGACCTTTCTCAACGTTACCGTCAAGGAAAGCCCACGCCGCATCGACCGCGTGCTGCTGAACGAATCGGCCCTGTTGCGCGTGGCCAGCACGACCACGCTGCCGGGCACCACTGTGCCGCCCAAGCACGGTGACCCAGGCCCCGGCAAGACGATCTGGAACGACGACACCGCATCAACCCCAGTGGTCGCCGCCGGAATGGCCAGCGACAGCGACCCGCTGGACATTGCTGCCTACCAAGGCAGTGAAGCGGACAAGACGGGCCTGTTCGCGCTGAAGAAGACCGACCTGTTCAACCTGATGAGCATCCCGCCGGACACGCGCGAAGGCGACACTGCATCGGCCGTCTACAGCAGCGCGCTCGACTTCTGTACGCAGCGCCGCGCGATGCTGATCGTCGACCCGCCCGTGGCCTGGGACTCGGCCAATGACATCGTCACCAACAACAACGCGGCATTGACCGCGCTGGGCCTGACCGGTGAGCGGGCGCGCAATGCGGCGCTGTTCTTCCCACGCCTGCGGCAACCCGACCCGAAGCGCGACGGCCAACTCGACACCTTCGCACCCAGCGGCGCGATCGCCGGCCTGATGGCCCGTACCGATACCAACCGCGGCGTGTGGAAAGCCCCGGCGGGCGTGGACGCGGCGATCTCGGGCGCGCAAGGCCTGTCGGTCAGCCTGACCAACGAAGAGAACGGCCAGCTCAACCCGCTGGGCGTGAACTGCCTGCGCACTTTCCCGATCATCGGCAGCGTGGCCTGGGGTGCGCGCACGATGCGCGGCGCCGACCTGCTGGCCGACGAGTACAAGTACATCCCTGTGCGGCGCACCGCGCTGTACATCGAAGAGAGCCTGTACCGCGGGCTGCAGTGGGTGGTGTTCGAGCCCAACGACGAACCGCTGTGGGCGCAGATCCGACTCAACGCCGGCGCCTTCATGCACAACCTGTTCCGTCAGGGCGCGTTCCAGGGCAGCTCGCCGCGTGACGCGTACTTCGTCAAGTGCGACAAGGACACGACGACGCAGAACGACATCAACCTCGGCATCGTGAACGTCGTCGTCGGCTTCGCACCGCTGAAGCCGGCCGAGTTCGTGATCATCAAGCTGCAGCAGATGGCCGGCCAGATCGACGTCTAAAGGCCTGACAACACCCTCGCGATCAAGGAGCCGACCATGGCACAGTTCACCGTCAACGCCCAGCGATTCGACCCCTACAAGAACTTCAAGTTCAGGGTCAAGTGGGACGGCAAGTACGTCGCTGGCGTGAGCAAGGTGAGCGCTCTCAAGCGCACGACCGAAGTCGTCAAGCACCGCGATGGCGGCGACCCCAGCAGCAGCCGCAAATCCCCCGGCCGGACCGAGTTCGAGGCCATCACGCTGGAGCGTGGCGTCACGCACGACAAGGAGTTCGAGCAGTGGGCCAACAAGGTCTGGAACTTCGGTGCCGGCCTGGGTTCGGAAAGCTCACTGAAGGACTTCCGCAAGGACGTGATCATCGAGGTCTACAACGAGACCGGCCAGCTGGCGATCGCCTACAAGGTATTCCGCGCCTGGGTCTCCGAGTTCCAGGCCCTGCCTGATCTCGACGCCAATGCCAACGCGATCGCGATCCAGCACCTGAAGCTGGAGAACGAAGGCTGGGTGCGCGATGTCGAGACGCCCGAGCCTTCGGAGCCCAGCTTCACCGACCCGGCCTGACGGCCGGTGCTGCACGGCGACGCTCGTGTATGAGTCTCGACCACGCCCATGGCGCGCTCAGCGCGCAATCGGTGCTGCACACCTGGGAGCAGGCGCAGGCCATGGCGCCGCTGCGCCGCTCGCTCGCGCTGCTGCGCTTGGCCTGGCCCGAGGTGACACCGGGCGAGTGGGGTGCACTGCCGATCGGCGCGCGCGACGCCCGCCTGTTCGCGCTGTTCGAGGCCTTGTTCGGTGCCACGCTGGACACGCTGGTCGACTGCCCGGCCTGCGGCGAGGCGCTGGAGTTGTCATTGCGCACCACCGACCTTCGGCCCGAGCCGGCCGGCGAACCCGCACCGCAGCCGCTCCAATGCGAAGGTTATGAACTGGCCTACCGCCTGCCCTGCAGTGACGACCTCGCTGCGCTGCAAGGCAGCGGCAACGCCAGCACCGCCGTCCAGCAACTGATTGAGCGCTGTGTGCTCCAGGCCCGGCTCGCCGGCCGCGTGGTCAATGCGGCCGAGCTGCCACCGGCGGTGATTGAGCGGCTGCAGCAGGACATGGCCTTGCGTGACCCCGGTGCGGACATTCGCGTCGCGCTCAGTTGCCCGGCCTGTGCTCACGGCTTCGAGCGCCGCTTCGACATCGGCGATTACCTGTGGGAAGAGCTGGACGACTGGGCCGAGCGCACGCTGGCCGAAGTGCACACCCTCGCCAGCGCCTATGGCTGGAGTGAGCCGCAGGTGCTGAGCCTGAGCGCCGATCGGCGCCGCCGCTACATCGCGCTGGTGCAGGGACTGGTGGTGCCCACATGAACGACCAGGCCCCTGCCCCGCTCGGCCACCTGGCGAGACTCGTCGAGCGCGTGGCGCCCACCGTGCCGACCTTGCGCCGCCGCCAGCCCGCACTGTTCGAAGGCTCGTATGCGGCCTTGGCTGAGCCGACGCCGGACGTCGTTCACACCAGCGCCTCTCGTTCGGACGCGGCCCCTGTTGTCGCCGAACCTGCGATGAATCCAGGCCCGACACACCCGCCAGCGCCAGCGGAGACACCCAGACGCCCACTGCACAGGCCGCCGCAAGACCCCGCCCCCTCCGCCGCCGGGCCACTCTCCGTTGTGCACCACGACGCGCCGCGCGTCGACGCCACAGTCCGCATCGTGATGGCCGAGGCACCAGCCCGCACGGCGCCGGTGTCTTCGCCGACAGCGGTCGCGCCGGCAGCGGCCGCACGCACGCCAGCGTCACCGCCGGAGCAACCCGCCGTGCCAGGCGCAACGCGATCTCGCCCTGCACCGTCGCTCGAACACGACGCCACGCCGCGGCCACGCCATGCGCCTGAGCCCCCAGACAAAGCGCGATTGGCACACAGCCGCGCCCTGGCACGCGCCACGCAAGTGGCAACCCCCACGCAGCCCAAGCCAAGCGCGGCATCGCCTGCGCACGCCGCAACGCCGCCACGCCTCGCGCTGCCGCCCGCCTTGTCGCCCCGCAACGCCGCCCGTCGCCAGGCCGCCACCGCGCCGCAGCCCGCACCCCGAGCCGTAGTGCCCGAGCTGCCACCGATCAAGGTCACCATCGGCCGCATCGAGGTGCGGGCCGTGACCGGCGCACCCAGCACACCGCGCAGCACCACCAGCGCTGCGCCGCGCCTGAGCCTCGACCAATACCTGCGCAACCGCGGAGGCCAACGATGAGCAGCGCCCTGGCCATCGCCGCGGTCACCGCGACGCTGAAAGACCTGCTGAACGAAGGCCTGCTCAACCACGACCTGTCGTCGATCGGCAGCTTCTCGGTCACCGCCCAGCCGCCGGACCGCATCACCACCGGCAACACCGAGGCCAACCAGCTCAACATCTTTCTCTATCAGGTGACGCCCAACCTTGGCTGGCGCAATGTCGGCCTGCCTTCGCGCGACGGGCGCGGCAACCGCATCACCAACCCGCCCCTGGCGCTCGACCTGCACTACCTCATCAGCGCCTACGGCTCGCAGGATTTCAACGCCGAGATCCTGCTCGGCTATGCAATGCAGCTGCTGCACGAGACTCCTGGCGTCTCGCGCGAACAGCTGCGCATCGTGCTCGGCATCCCCTCGCCGGTGGACGGCAACTTCGTGCCGGGCCGCTTCGGCACGATGTCCGCGGAGGATCTCGCCGATCAGGTCGAGTTGATCAAGATCGCGCCGGTCTACCTGAGTGCAGACGAACTCTCCAAGCTCTGGACGGCGATGCAATCGCGCTACCGGCCGTCGATGGCCTACCTCGTATCTGTCGTGCTGATCCAGGCCGAGGGCGGTGCGCGCGTGGCGCCCCCGGTGCTGCAGCGCGGTGCCGGTGACCGCGGGCCGCAGGCACGGGCTTCGGCGCCACCCTTGCTGCAAGCCGTGCGCAACCCCGCCAACTTGCTGCTGCCGGCCTTGCAGCTTGGCGACGAGCTGAGCTTCGTCGGCAACGGGCTCGCGCGCAGCGGCACGTTGACGGCGCTGTTCACGAACGAGCGGCTGGGCATCGTCAACGAGCTGCCGCTTTCGGGAGCCACCTCGGCCAGCGAACTGCGCGGCCAACTGCCTGATGCTTCCGCGCCCGGTGCGAAGGCAGCATGGGCGACGGGTGTCTACGGCGCAGCCATCCAGGTGGTCGAAGCCGGCCAGCCGAGTTGGACCACGAACAGCGTGCCGGTCGCCATCGCCCCGCGCATCACGGCCGCACCGCTGGCGGCAGCGGCAGGTGCAGGCTTCACGCTCACAGTCACCTGCTCGCCACGGCTTCGCACGCTGCAGGAGCCAGGGCTGCGCCTGATCTTCGGCCAGACCGAGCTGCTGCCAGTGCTGATCGACACCCCTGCCGACCCGGACGCAGCAACGTCGATCCAGTTCACCGTGCCAGCGCTCGACGCCGGCTCGTACCCGCTGCGCCTGCGGGTGGACGGCATCGACAGCCTGCCCATCACCTCGGCCGGTTCACCACCCGTCTTCAGCTTCGACGCCGCACAAACGGTGGAACTGTCATGAGTACAGACACCTGGCTGGACGACAACAACCGCTACCTCGCGGCCTCGCTGCAATGGCTGCGCCTGAAGCTGCGCAGCATGGTGCCGGCCGACACGAGTGCCAAGCCACTGCCCGCGGTGACCGAAGCGATGCCCAGGCCAACAGCAGCGCAACGCTCGTGGTTCGCCCGCAGCGGCGACGCCGGTACGACGGTCTCGCAGTTGCCCTCCGCGATACCGCCGCAGGTCGAGTTCGACCCTGCGAGCAGCACCGTGGCGCTCGAAGGGGCGGCCGAGCAGCGAGCTGCTGCGGCCCAGGCCGACCCACCGCCAGCCTTGCCCTTGCTGGCCCAGCGCCTGGGGCTGAGCGACTTCGAGGCCGACACGCTGCTGCTGTGCGCCGCGTGCGAACTGGACCCGGACATTGGCCGGCTGATCTCGGCAGTCCAGGGGCCAGGGTCACTGCCCCATCCCTCGTTCGCACTGGCCCTGCGGCTGTTCGACGAGCCGAGCTGGGACACGCTGTCGCCCCATCGCCCATTGCGATTCGCCCACCTGCTCGACATCAACCAACCGGGCGCGACACCGCTGACCGCCGCCGCGCTGCGCGCCGACGAACGCATCGTCCATTTCATCAAAGGTCTGAACGACCTCGACGAACGCCTGTCGTCGCTGCTGACCCCCATCAACGAAACCCCTCCCTCACCGCTATCGACCACGCAGCACGATGTGGTGAAAGACCTGCTGCACCAGATGAACGCGCTCGGGGCCGGTGCGCAGCCGGTCGTGATGCTGCTCGGGGCGAACAGCCACAGCAAGCTCGAAACCGCCCGCGCCATCTGCGACCAGCTGGGACGCTACCTCTACCGCCTGCCGATCGAATCATTGCCCGCCACGCGACCCGAGACCGAGCAGTTGGCGCGCCTGTGGCAGCGCGAATGCGCGCTGCTGCCGTTGGCGCTGTACCTCGATGGAGACGACCTGGACGGAACCCAGGCAGAGGGCGCCCACTTGATGCGCTCGTTCCTCGGCCGAGCGCTCGGCATCGTCTTCGTGGCCTTGCGCGAACCGGCCTCGCTGCGCATGGCGCAGGCCCTGACGATCGACATCAACAAGCCGACACCATCGGAACAGCACGCTGCCTGGCTGGAAGCTCTTCAGCCGATGTTGGACGCCGCAGAAGCCGGGCACAGCGCTGCGCGGCTGGCCAGCCAATACAACCTGAACCTGCGCGACATCGGCCGGGCCATGGCACTGGCCCGCGGTGAGTCGACCGAAGGGCTGGCCGACCGGGCGTGGAAGGCCTGCAAGCAGGCCACGCTGCCGCAGTTGAACATGCTCGCACAACGCATCGACGCGCGCGCCACCTGGGACGACCTGGTGCTCGGCGACGAAGCACTGCAGTCTCTGCGGCAAATCACCGCACAGGTCCGCCAGCGCTACCGCGTCTACGAAGACTGGGGCTACGCGAGGAAGATGAACCGCGGGCTTGGCATCAGTGCGCTCTTCTCCGGCGAAAGCGGCACCGGCAAGACGATGGCGGCAGAGGTGATCGCCAACGAGCTGGACCTGGCGCTGTACCGCATCGACCTGTCGGCGGTCGTCAGCAAGTACATCGGCGAGACCGAGAAGAACCTGCGCCGTCTGTTCGATGCCGCGGAAACGGGCGGCGCGATCCTGTTCTTCGACGAGGCCGACGCGCTGTTCGGCAAACGCAGCGAAGTGAAGGACAGCCACGACCGCTACGCCAACATCGAGATCAACTACCTGCTGCAGCGCATGGAGTCGTTCTCGGGCCTGGCAATCCTCGCCACCAACATGCGCAGCGCGCTCGACGCAGCCTTCCTGCGGCGGCTGCGCTTCGTCGTCAACTTCCAGTACCCCGGTTTCGCCGAACGGCGGCGGCTCTGGCAGCAGGTCATCCTGCCGGCCGTGCCGCAAGCCGACCTCGACTACGAGCGGCTCGCCCGCTTCAACCTGTCCGGCGGCAACGTCGCCAGCGTCGCGCTCAACGCCGCCTTCGCGGCCGCGCAGCGCAACACGCCGCTGACGATGCCCTTGCTGCTGTCGAGCCTGCGCGGCGAGTTGCGCAAGCTCGACAAGCCTGTCAATGAGACGGAGTTTCGATGAAGCCCGCCGCTGAGACGGTGCCGAACACGGCGCCTGTGCCGCCGGTTGCGACGTCGGCCGGACCGCAGCTGTCCATGCATGTCGATCGTCTGGTGCTGCACGGATTCCCGTTCTCGCAACACGACGGCACGCGCATCGAGCAAGCCTTCCAGGACGAAGTCCAGCGGCTGGTCATCGCCGGAGAAATGAGGCTTGACAGGCTTGGTGCGCAAGCACTCGACCAACTGCGAGTCGCCGAACTGCGTCTGGATGGAGGCGCAGGACCTGAACAGCTCGGACGGAAGCTGGCTGCAGCGCTGCTGCGGGAGATCGCACCGTGAAGCAGCTCGCGACCCAAGCGCCGGCGGCTTCCACCAGGAATGCCTTCTCGTTGCTCCAGCGCAAGTGCGCTTGCGGCACGCACGGCAGTGGGGGCGAGTGTCACGAGTGCAAGCGCCAGCGTCTGCAGCGCAGGTCACTGTCGATCGGCGCCGTGGACGATCCGCTGGAAGCTGAGGCTGATCACGCCGCGCAGGCCGTGACAGCCCGCGGACGGAATGCACTATCGACGTTCACCCCACCGCGGCTGAGCCGGGCCCCATCGCCCGACAGCACGGCTGGCGGTGCAGCCCCTGCAATCGTGGACCAGGTGCTCTCAAGCCCCGGTCGGGCGCTGGATGCCACGACGCGGGCCTTCATGGAACCACGCTTCGGCAGTGATTTCAGCCACGTGCGGGTACACGACAATGGTCAAGCACAAGCCTCGGCGCGCGCAGTTGACGCCGCCGCATACACGGTCGGTTCCCACATCGTGTTCGGGTCAGGACAGCTTCGACCGCAAACCGAAACAGGCCAGCATCTGCTGGCGCACGAGCTGAGCCATGTACTGCAGCAGAGCGGCAGCGCCGCTGCGGCGCTGCGTCGTCAACCCGCCGTTGGTAAGACCGCGTCGGAGCGCATCAAGGAAGTGCGCGTCCAACAAGACTCGCCGCAACGCGTCACCGCCACCTTGACCGACGGCTCCACGTTCGATGGCGAATGCTCCACCGGCAAGGGCCATTGCTGCTTTGACGACAGTGCCGGTGCCGCCGCCGGGGGCGCCTGCTCGGCCACTCGCTCGAACCAGGTCGGCAACAACTGCACGCCGGTGGGCACCTTCACCGTGACCAAGAAGATCGGCAGCGGCCCGATCCCGTTCTGGACCCAGTTCCACGATGCCAAGTCCGTGGCGCTGCACCAGTACTCGCCAGTGAACGGCGAGCCTCTGTCACACGGCTGTGTGCGACTGCACAGTGCCACCGCGGAGCGGATCTACAAAGGCTCGGTGCCTGGCTACACCAAGGTCATCGTCGAGGGGCTGGCACGACCCAAGTGCTCTGACACGGTGCTGCAGAAGGAATGGAAAGGCGACTTCGACTTGGCCGGCAGCAAGCCAGACGATGGCGAGACCATCCAGGCTGCTTCCGTCAAGAAGCTCAGCAAGCAGGAAATCAAGGCCCGGCAGGACGAGTCGCGCAGCCAGATCCGCGAGGAGCGTCGCGCACTCAAATCTGCGCTGGATGTGGGCGATGCCGGTCTGGATGCCGAAATCGCGGATGTGAAGTCCGGGACCACTGCTGAATCCAAGATTCCACGCTGCGTGCCGGCGCAGACCCAGGAAGAAGCGCAGTTGCCAGCCGCAAAGGGCGCCGGGTTCCTTGATGCCGCAGCAACCAAGACCGCCGCCGATTTCAGCAAGGCGCTGAAGGGCACCTACAACACCGCCGCGGCCGAGAAGGTGGTGAAGAAGTTCGGCGACAAGCTGTGGCAGGACGCCACCACCGCGGCCCGCGGCGGTGGCGCCGGCAGCGACGACCGCCAGCTGTACTGGACGCGGTTGATGCTCAGCTCCGCCCTTCGCGAGTGGAACCCGTTCTGGGCCACAGACGCCGATGCACTGCGCCGGCTGCAAGCGAAGCTGCTGCGGTTGCTGGAGCAGACCTCGCGCGGCATGGCCAGCGCCGACTTCACCGGCGGCAAGGACGACAAGCGCATCCTGGTCAGCGGCTTCGACCCCTTCGGCTTCGCCAGCGGTGGCGACATCCGCCAGAGCAACCTGTCGGGCGCCGCCGCCCTGGCGATGGACGGCGAAACCCTCACCGACGGCAGCACCAGCGCGCAGGTGCAGTCGGTGGTCTACCCGGTGCGCTATGCCGATTTCAACGAGGGCATCGTCGAGAACGTCCTGCGCCCGCACCTCACCGGAGCAAATCCACCGCACCTGGTCATGAGCATCAGCCAGGGCAGCACGCAGTTCGAGCTGGAGGAGTTCGCCGGCCGGCGCCGCTCCACCGACAACTTCAAGGACAACCTGGGCCAGCTCAGCGGTGGCTCGCCCACCAATCCCATCGAGCCGCCAGGCCTTGCGGCCGGCAAGGAGTTCACCAAGACCAACGTGCCCGATGCCACGCTCAAGAGCATGCGCGGGGCGCTGGGTCGCAAGGGCGCGATCAAGGAAGAAACCCAGGTGCAGGACCTGCCCGCTGGCGTGACCGCGCCGCGCAAAACCGATTCGGGACCGCCGAAGGACGCCGGCCCTTCGGTCGAGGGCTCCGGCGGTGGCTTCCTGTCCAACGAGATCTTCTACCGCAACAGCCTGCTCATCGGCAGCTCCGGCTCCAAGGTGCCGACGATCCACCTGCACACGCCGCAGCTTGCGCCCGGCACTGGCGAAAAGTTGCGCAACACGCTGATCGACACCATCCGCAAGGTCCTGCGGGCCGCGCTGGCGAGGATCTGAATGAAAAACCGCAACGCTTCGCGCGGCTTCGACGCCACACCGAACCAGACGCCACGGCAGGCGACCATCCGGCGCAAGGCAACCGGCGTCGCGCAGAACATGGCCCCACAGGTGAATGACGTATTGAATTCACCTGGCGTGCCTTTGGATGCAGCGACGCGTGCCTACATGGAACCGCGCTTCGGCCAGGATTTCAGCACCGTGCGTGTCCATACCGATGAGCACGCCGCTGCCTCGGCGCGCGCGCTGGACGCACTTGCATACACCGCTGGCAGCGAAGTGGTGTTCGGTGCCGGACAGTTCGCACCGCACACCGCACAAGGGCAGAAGCTGCTTGCGCACGAACTGGCGCATGTCGCACAACCGCGGGCATCGGGTGCCGCGATCAGCCAACCCGGCGACGCCAGCGAACGCGAAGCAGACCGCGCGGCCGGTGTCGTTGCTGCCGGTGGCGTGGCATCCGTCGGCGCCACAGCGGGGGCGGCGCTGCAGCGCCAGCCGGCGGGTGACAGCGCACTGGATTTCAAACCGCTGCCGCCACTGACCGGAAGCAAGGGCCTGCTCGACAACGCCTCGCCGCTCCTCGCCGCGGCTGTCGGTTCAACCACGTTGGAGGGTTTCGACACTGGCAAGTCTGCACTCAAGCCTGATCACCACAGGCAGCTGGAGTCGACCGCCGCCAACATCAAGACCTTGCTCGATCAGTACCCGTTGTCCACGGTGACCGTCACTGGTTACGCCGACACCGTCGATGCCGAGCCCAAGAATCTCGCACTGGGCGAGGCACGCGCCGCAACCGTTAAACAGATGCTTGTCGATCTGGGCATCGCCGAAGCGATCGTCACCGCCAACAGCAAAGGTGAAGGCCCGCCACAGGCGGTGAAAACCAAAGACGAGACGCCGAACGCGCGGAATCGGCGCGTCGAAGTACGGTTTCACCCGAAGAAGTCCGGGTTGGCGCCATTGGTATCGCCACAGCTGACCTTGAATCCGCCGACCGCGCCGGGCAAGCAGGGAGAAGGCGATCCACCGATCAAGGCGCCATTCAATCCGTTTCCGCCGCGGCCTTCCGACATCTTCGATGACGGGCCCCGGCCGCCATTCCGCCCCAAGCAGCCGGACTTCTTCAAACCGATTCCGCCGGCACCCAAGGGCAGCCAGCCGTCGTCACCGCTCGACGTGATCGGCAAGAAGGTCATCGACCCGGTGGTCGATGCCGTGGCCGGATTCCTGCCCAAGGCAGCGCGCGACAAGATCAAGGACGCTGCGCGCAGCGGCGTGAAAGCCGGCGTCGCCAAAGGCGCGCGGGCAGCGGCAGAAGCCCAGGGCGTGAAAGATCCAGAGGCCCTCGACGCCATCGAAAAGGCGACCGAGGCCGCCATCCAGGAGAAGGGGCAGGCACGGCCATGAACGCTCCCCATGTCATCGACGGCGGGAACTGCTCCCGCGTGGTCCCCGTCATCTCAACCAGCACCGGTGCGGGCTCATGAACCAGCACGCCACAGCTTCAACAAAGGCCGCAAACTCCCCGGATGGCGGCGCGATGCGGCTCCAGCGCAAGTGCGCCTGCGGCACGCACGCGTCCGGTGGCGAGTGCTCGGAATGCAAGCGCCAGCGCCTGCAGCGCAAGGCAACACGGGCACGTGCGAACGACGAAGTCCCGTCGATCGTGAGCGAGGTGTTGAACAGCGGTGGTCACCCGCTGGACGAATCCGCGCGCAGCGACATGGAGCAGCATTTCGGTGAAGACTTCAGCGCAGTGCGCGTGCACACCGATGCCATCGCGGCACGGTCAGCTCAGGCAGTGAGCGCGCTGGCCTACACGGTCGGCCGCAACGTGGTGTTCGCGAGCGGGCAATACGCACCGCGATCACCGGCCGGCCGCGGCCTCCTCGCGCACGAGCTGACCCACGTGGTGCAGCAGCGTTCCATCGGCACCATGACGCAACGGCTCGAGCTCGGCCCGACGGGCGACGCCCTCGAACATGAAGCCGATCGCAATGCAGCCGCGATCAACGCATTGCCGCTGGGCAGCGTGGCAGTACAGCAGCGCAGCAGCGCGCCGCGCCTGTCACGCGCCAGCGCCGCCGCACCAGACGCAGCATTGCTCACGCGTCAACTTGGCCACGTACCACGCTCCGGTTTGCAGTTCTTTCCCGACACGGTCACTGACACGGCGGTCGGGCCACCGGATGTACGCGGCGGTCTGCTGAGCGCAGGTGCGCCTCAGCTCAACGTGATCGTCGGTGAGAACCAGACCCTGCACACCTTGGCGATCGAGCTGCTGCCACTGTGGCTCACCGCCACACCCTTTACGCCCCCCGGGGCGGCGGCGCCGTTGCCGCTAGACATCATCACAGCCGAAGAACTCGCACGGGCATTGCTCGTGTTCAATCAGACGTATCTGCCGGTCCCGGCCATGACCCGTTGGCGCTCGGGCTTGCGCTTTCCGCTACCGGTGCGCATTGACGAGGCCACCAACACCGGGATCCTGCATCCGCTCAACATCCGCGCGCTGGCTTCGGGCTTCGATGTCGCCTGGCTACCGCAGCTCGACCAGCGCGCCGGCTCCACCGCCGCGCCGCCGGCAGCCACCGTGACCGCCGACGCCACCGCCTTTCTCGCCGCCACGCCAGATGCACTCGGACGTGGCATCGCGCTCGGCGCGCGCGCCGTCACCAACGCCACGTTGGAGCTGCCGTTCATCCGCGAAGTGTTCAACCAACTCGGTGCTACCAGCTTTGATGTCGCGCTGCAGTTCATGGACAACCTGGTCAACCGCGAAATCGATCTGTTGGCGGCGCAAACAAACGGCGCGGCGATTCTCGCCATCATCCGCACCGCGCTTGCCGCGGCGCCGGCGGCGCCAAGCACGGCGCAACAAGCGAGCCTGACGCGCGCCAACCTCATGCTCGGCAGAGTTGCCGGCGTGGCGGCGACGGCCGGCCCCATGGCGATGCAAGCGCGTGCCGAAAAGACCGTCAACGTCGACACCGTCAAGCTCGACGGCTCCAACCGTAACCCCGCGACCGATGTGCGGCTCGCCGACGCGATGTTGGCGCAGTGCAATGTGCGGCTGAACCACAGTGCCGACAAGACTGCCAGCGTGGCCCAGAGCAACGCCTGGGTTGGCGCCGACAAGATCCTCGCCGGACCGTCCTGCAGCTCGGTGAGCGGCGAACAGCGCAGGCTCAGCGAGGGCGCAAAGACGGACTTCGGCCTCAACGGCAAGATCCGCGTGTTCTACGTGCGTGAGCTCGGCAGCAAAGACCGTGCCGCGTCCTGCCCGCCGGCAGGTGTCGCCGCCTTGGCCAAGAACGTCACCTGGGTCAGCAACGACGCCACCGACCGCACCCTGGGCCACGAGTTGGGCCACCAACTGATCGACTCGGGCCCCAGTGTGGACGACCACACCAAGGACGTCAGCCGGCTGATGGCAACCTCCAACGACACCAGGCTGGGTGAAACGCTGACCGACACCGAGTGCAACCGGGTCTACAAGAATGCCTGAACGCCTTGCCTTTGTGCGGCACCAGGCCGACCAAGCCCCGCTGCACCCTCCGGGAGGGCCGCTGGACGGTGCCAGGCGGGATCGCCTGGAGCCCTTGTTCAGGCGTGACGTCAGCCAGGTCCGCCAGCTTGACGCGACGGTGCGCCACAGCCAGGAGCCGCCACGCCAATACCCGCTGTCGACCCTCAGCGTGGCCGAGACGGTCGGGCTCAAAGATCCACAAGCCCTCGATACGATCGAGAAGGCCGCCGAGGCGGCGATCCAGCAAGAACGGCAAGCCTCGCCATGAGCTCCTTCCCCGGTTCCCCCCGTCTGGTTCGCGGCGGCCTGGTCCTGGTTGACCCGGCGACCGGTGCGGTGCTGCGCATCATCGCGCTGCAGTACAACCCCGACACGCTGACGCGCAGCCTGCAGGTCAAGGGCGCCGGGGCGGAAAGTGGCGACCACGTCGAGGCACTGCGGCTCAAGGGCCCGCCGGTCGAGACGATCAAGGTCGAGGCCGAGATCGACGCGACCGATGCGATGGAGGCCAACGACGGCCAGACCAACGAGGCCGGGCTGCACCCGCAGTTGGCTGCGCTCGAAACCATCGTCTACCCGACCAGCGCCCACCTCAGTGCGAACAACAGCGAGGCCGGCTCGGGCTCGCTCGAAATTGCCCCAGCCCAGGCGCCGCTGCCGCTGTTCGTCTTCGGCGCCAAACGCATCGTGCCGGTGCGCATCACCGAGCTGTCGATCACCGAAGAGGCATTCGACGCGCATCTGAACCCGACGCGTGCCAAGGTCAGCCTGGGCCTGCGGGTGCTCAGCGTCGACGACCTGGGTTTCGACGTCAAGGGCGGCAGCCTCTTCATGACTTACCTGCAGGGCAAGGAGCAACTCGCCCGCCGCGCGGCGGGTGGCAGCTTCGCCAGCTTGGGGCTAAACGGCATTCCCTGAACCGGAGTTCGATTGTGGCCAACTACAACTTCTCACCCAACAGCCGCTACTACGACACGCCGACGAAGACGCTCACCGGCGCCGACGGCGACAACCTGGTCTACCTGGCGCGTCGCTTCGTGCCGCCCGGCAGCGCCTTCGCGCTGTTGAGCATCCACACGGTCGTCTCCGGTGAACGGCTGGACATCATCGCGGGCAGCGAACTCGGTGACCCGCTGGCGTTCTGGCGCCTGTGCGATGCGAACGATGCGATGCGGCCCGACGAGTTGACCGAGCAGATCGGGCGGCGACTGCGCATCACGCTGCCGCTGGGCATTCCCGCCACGCCGCTGACCTGAGGACCACCCGTGCTCCAGGGCATCCACCTCACGCTGATGATCGGCCCGGGCCTGCCGGCGCCGGCGCCGAAGGCCGTGATCGACGCGGTCCAGTCGGTGCAGGTGACCAGCGGGAAAGACAAGAGCGGCTTCCAGATCAGCTTCGCGGTGAGCAAGCGCTCGACGCTGCTGGACACGCTGCTGCCGGCCGGCTTCTTCGACCCGATCACCACGCGCGTGATCATCGTGGTCACGCTGGGCGGCTTTCCCAATGTGCTGATGGACGGCGTGGTCACGCGGCAGGAGCTCACGCCGAGCAACGAGCCGGGCCAGTCCACGCTGACCATCACCGGCGAGGACCTGTCCGTGCTGATGGACATCGTCCAGCTCAAGCTGTCATTCCCGCAGATGAATGACACGCTGCAGGCCAACGCGGTGCTGGCGCCGTACCTGGCCTTGGGCATCGTGCCGGTGGTGATCCCGTCGTTCATCCCCGACCTGCGGATTGCCACCGAAGGCTGGGACTCGCAGACCGGCACCCACCTGGAGCTGCTCAAGGACATCGCCAGGGCAAACGGCTTTGTGTTCTACGTCGAACCCGGCCCCTTGCCCGGTCAGAGCATCGCCTACCTGGGCCCGGACATCCGCATCCCCGTGCCGCAGCCGGCGCTGTCGATCAACATGGACGCGCACACCAATGTCGAATCGCTGAGCCTCTCGCTCGACGGGCTGGCCAAGGAGACGATGGTGGTGACGATCCTCGACCCGATCACCGGCAAGGTCCCGATCCCGCTGCCGATCCCCAGCATCAGCATCTTCCAGCCGCCGCTGGGCGCGCGGCCGACACCGCCGGCCAAGATCAGCTTCACCAACGACGTTGCCGGCGTCGGCGTGCAGCGCGCGCTGAAGAAGGTGCTGGGCCGCCTGCTCAAGGGTTCGGCCAACGCGATCACCGTCTCTGGCAGCCTTGACGTGCTGCGCTACGGCCACGTGCTGCGCTCCAAGGCCCTCGTCGGCGTGCGCGGTGCCGGCATCGCCTACGACGGCCTGTACTACGTCGACAGCGTGACCCACAACCTCAAGCGCGGCGAGTTCAAGCAAAGCTTCCAGCTCAGCCGCGACGGCCTGATTTCGTTGACCCCCAAGGTGCCGGTATGACGACTGATAACCGCTATCCCGGCCTCTACCGCGCCACGGTCGCGATCAATGTCGACCCCGAGTTCCGCGGCCGGCTGATGCTGAGCATTCCGGACGTGCTGTCCTTCATGCCGTCGACCTGGGCCGAGCCCTGCACCGCGCTGGCCGGGCCTACCGGCCCGCCGATGGGTGTGTACATGGTGCCGCCGATCGGCGCTGGCGTCTGGGTGATGTTCGAGCAGGGCGACGTCAACCGGCCGGTCTGGATCGGCTGCCGCTTCGATGTCGCGGCCAACGTGCCAACCCTGGCGCTGGCCGGCAACCCGGCCGACCCGAACATCTGCATCCAGTCGCTGCTGCAGCACATGGTGATGATCAGCGACATGCCGCCGTCGCCGGTCACCGGCGGCATCATCTTGAAGAGCACGACCGGGGCGATGATCGTCGTCAACGATTCGGGCATCTACATCTCCAACGGCAAGGGCGCGATGATGACGATGATCGGCCCGACCATCGACTTCAACGTCGGTGCGCTGACCATCACATGAGGAGATGAAGCGATGCCCGGCTTCCTCCTCCATACCGGTGCGGTGGTCCAGTGCACGCACGGCATCCCGGCGCAGATCCCGCCGGTGCAGCCGCGGGTGCTGGTCAGCGGCCAGCCGGTTGCGACGATGGCGAGCCAGATGCTCGTCACCGGCTGCCCGTTCACGATCCCCGGCCCCAAGCCGCAGCCCTGCCTGACGATCAAGTGGCTGATGCCCACCACCCGCGTGCTGGTGATGGGCCAGCCGGGCATCGTGCAGCCCTCGCCCGGCACCGGCCCGGGCCTGTGCCTGAGCCCCGAACAGATCCCCAACGGCCCGCCGATGGTGAGCTTCGTGCAGCCACGCGTGTTCGCGACCTGAGGAGCCACCATGGACATCGACTTCCCGCTGCATTTCGACGCCCGAGGCCGCACGGCGAGCGCAGGCCTGGACGAGCACGTGCGCGACATGATCGAGCAGTTGGTCTTCACCAACCATGGCGAGCGGGTGAACCGGCCCGACTTCGGCAGCGGCGCGATGCAGCTGGTCTTCGCACCCAACAGCCCCGAACTGGCCGCCACCGTGCAGTTCACGCTGCAGGCCGCATTGCAGATGTGGCTGGGTGACGTGATCGACGTGGCGGACCTGACGGTGACCGCTGACGACGCGCGCTTGGTGATCGCCCTGTCCTACGTCATCAAGGCCAATGGCCAGGCGCAGACCGCCAGCTTCAGCCGCAGCCTCTGAACACCACTGCAGGAACCGCCATGGACACCACCTGCCTCAGCGATCCGCGCCGCCAGGCCGTGCGATCGGCCACTGGCCGCAACGGGCTGGACCATGTCGAGACCGGCGACGACCCGACGACGCTGGTCGCTTACTTCCTCGGCAAGCTGCCGCCCGAATTGGCCGCCGATGCGCCGGATCTGCCGCGCCACCTGGCGATCGACGGCGGCGACGTGATCACCAGCTTGAAGATCATCGACGCCGACCCGCACGTGGACCCGGACCCCGAGCGCGACGACTTCCTGGTGATCCACCTCGACCGCGAGGGCGACCGCTCGCGCTACACGCTGCGGCTGGTCGACATCCAGGGCATCGACCCGCACTACGCGTCGGCCGATTTCAGCTTCCGCATCGACTGTGCGAGCGACCTGGACTGCAAGCCGGCCTGCGACTGCGCCCCCGCGGTGCTGGACGAGCCGCGCCCGAACTACCTGGCCAAGGACTATGCAAGCCTGCGCCAGCTGATCCTCGACCGATTGGCGCTGCTGGTGCCTACCTGGCACGAGCGCCATGTGCCCGACCTCGGCATCACGCTGGTCGAGCTGCTGGCCTACGTCGGCGACTACCTCAGCTACTACCAGGACGCCGTGGGCACCGAGGCCTACCTGGGCACCGCGCGCCAGCGCATCTCGGTGCGGCGCCATTCGCGGCTGGTCGACTACCGGCTGCACGAAGGCTGCAACGCGCGCGCCTGGGTGCAGGTGGGTGTCGATGTGGACACGCCGCCTCTGGCGTATGGGCAGCTCGCGTTCGTCACGCCCTGGCGGGACGACTTGGCCGAGCTGCCGCGCCTGTTGAGTCCCGGGCAGTTGGCCAACGTGGCGCCGTCGGCCATCGAGTGGTACGAGCCTTGCGTGGCGGACGCGACGCAGACCGTGGTCTTCCGCGCCGCGCACACCCGCGTCAGCTTCTACAGCTGGGGCAGGCGCTCCTGCTGCCTGACCGCCGGCGCGACGAGCGCCACGCTGCTGGACACCTGGCTGCCCGATGGCCAGCGCGCGCTGCAGCTGCAGCCGGGCGACGTGCTGGTCTTCACCGAAGTCAAAGGCCCCCGCACGGGCCTCGAAGCCGATGCCGACCCGACGCGTCGCTGGGCCGTTCGCCTGACCGAGGTCACGCCCGGCGAAGATCCGCTGTACCCGGTCGCGTTCGGCGACGGCGAAGGCCAGCAGACCCGGCCCACGCCGGTGCTGAACATCGCCTGGGGCCGCGACGACGCATTGCCCTTTCCGCTGTGCCTGACAACCATTGGCGCGGCGCCGGGCTGCGCCTATCTTCAAGACGTGTCGGTCGCGCTCGGCAACATCGTGCTGGTGGACCATGGCCGCGGCCAGCCGCCCGAGGCCTTGGGGCCCGTGCCGTGGACGGCGGGCACCGCCTGCTGCGACTGCGAAGGCGAGCCCTCCGAGGTGGCGACGCGCGCGCTGCCCTTCCGCCCGCGCCTGGCTGGCGCGCCGCTGGTGCATGCCGAAACGGCACCGCCATCGACGCGTCCCGCGGCTGCTTCGTTGACCCAGGACCCACGCGCTGCCACGCCGCAGCTCTGGCTGGCTGAAGACGACAGCGATGTGATCTGGACCGCCCAGCCCGACTTGCTGGGCAGCGGCCCGGACGACCGGCACCTGGTCGCCGAGATTGACAACGACGGCGTCGCGCATCTGCGCTTTGGCGATGGAGAACTCGGCCGCCGACCCGGCCCCGGCCAGATCCTGAAGGCGCACTACCGCGTCGGTGGTGGCCAGGAGGGCAACGTCGGCGCCGGGTCGATCTCGTTCATCGTCATCAGCGGCCTCACGCTCGACGGTGTCACCTTCACGCCATGGAACCCGCTGCCGGCCCAGGGCGGCATCGACCCCGAGCCGATCGAGCAGGCTCGCGAGTTCGCGCCTCTGGCCTTTCGCAAGGCCCTGCGCCGCGCGATCACCGCTAACGACTACGCGGCGATCGCCGCCCTCAACCCCGAACTGCAAAGTGCGCAGGCCGCGCTGGTGTGGACGGGCAGCTGGTACGAAGCCGACGTCGCACTGGATCCCTGGCAGCGCAACGCCGCCGATTCGGCGCTGCTCGCCACAGTCGAGGCCGCGCTGTACCGCGTGCGCCGCATGGGCCACGACCTGCGTGTACAGCCTGCGGCCCATGTGCCGATCAGTTTGACGATGCATGTCTGTGCGCTGCCGGGCCATGAGCGCGGCCACGTCAAGGCGGCCTTGCTGAAGCGCTTTGTCGGCACGCCCGGCGGCTTCTTCGACGCCGACCAGCTGAGCTTCGGCCAGAGCCTGCACCTGTCGCGCATCGTTGCGGCAGCAATGGCCGTGCCCGGCGTGATGTGCGTCGAGGTCGAGGCCTTCCACCGCTACGGCCAGCCGCCCAACCACGAGCTCGACAACGGCGTGCTGCCGCTGGCGCCGCACGAGATCGCCGAGTTGGCGAACGACCCGAACCACCCCGAACGCGGTGTCATTGCGATCAGCGTTGAAGGAGGCCTGTGATGAAAAGCTGCTCAACCTGCGGCGCCTTCTCGCTGCCCTGTGGCTGCTGCGAGGGCACCACGGTGCTGACGCCCGCGGTCATCCACAACCGGCCCGGCCTGCCCGAGCTGGCCTACCGCGTGGGCACGCACGCCACCTTCTTCGAGTCGATGATGGCCCGGCTCGCCACCACCGAGGTCGACGGCGTGACCGGCGACGGCCAGACGCCGCAGACCTTCCGCCCGCTGCAGGCGCTGACCACCCGCGACCGCGGCGACTTCGGGGTCGCGCTGCTCGACGGCTGGGCCACCGTGGCCGACCTGCTGGCGTTCTACCAGGAGCGCATCGCCAACGAGGGCTACCTGCGCACAGCCACCGAGCGCCGCTCCGTGCTGGAGCTGGCGCGCCTGGTCGGCTACACGCTGCGCCCGGGTGTGGCGGCCAGCGTCTACCTGGCCTATGCGCTGGACGACAACCAGATCGAGGCCACCGTGATCGCCACCGGCGCGCGAGCGCAGAGCCTGCCGGGGCCGGGCGAGACGCCACAGTCATTCGAGACCAGCGAAGACCTGGACGCACGGCGCGAGTGGAACAACCTGCAGGTGCGCATGACGCGGCCTCAGAACATCACGCTGGACACCGCGCTGCTGATCGACCGGGTCGTCGTTTCGGACTCGGTCAACGGCCTGCGCGCTGGCGACCCACTGATGCTGCTGTTCGCCGACGACGGCAGCCTCGCGGCGATGCGCAGCATCCGCTCGACCGAGGGGCCGACCGCGGACGGCAAGTCAACCATTCGCCTCGACCCGGTGCCTGACGACGTGGCGCTGACCATCGGTCTGTTGACCACGCTGGTCACATCCATGCAGCCCTTCCGGCCTGCCGCCAACGATCCCACCGCAGAGGTCATCGACAAGGCCGGCGAGGTGCTGCGCAAGGCCTTGCTCGACCCCATCACCGACCCCAGAAACTGGCCCGAGGAGATTCAGAACTACTACTCGGACGACAACATCGACGAGGATGTCCAGGCCTTGATCAACACCTTCAGAAGCGACATCGCGGATCTGCTCGAGGTGCCGCCCCCGTCTCCCCCGCCGTCGCCCCCGCCGCCGCCCTCGACCAACCCCGACCTGTTCGTCAATGGCCTGCTGAAGCCTCGGGTGCTGCAGGCCCGCAACAGCCTGCAGCTGCGGCGCGACCTGGGCCACGCTTTTGCGCGCGGTGCCGATACCGCCCCGCAGATGCTGCTGAGCTTCGCGCCACCGCTGCGCGACACTTACTACCGCGCCTGGGTTGGTGCCAACGAGAACATCGCCAGCGCCGTGCTCGTCGGCGTGTTCGTTCTGCGCAGCAACGCGTCGCTGTTCGGCGCCAGTGTGCAGAAGCTGGTCACGGTGACCAATGGCACCGTGCCGCCGCAGGACCAATGGCGGGAATGGACACTGGACGGCGAAACCAAGGACGGCCTCTACCTCGACCAGCTGCACACCGAGATCACCGCCCCCAGCTACGTGCTGGTGCGGCGGATGGAGAACTCGACGCCGCTGTCGCGCATCTACACCGTCAAGCAAGCCATCACCACGCCGCGCACCGCCTATGGCATCAGCGGCAAGTCGACCCATCTGCAACTCGACCGCGAATGGTGGGCCGCCAGCGTGCCGAACGTCGACGGCAGCGGAGCCAACGACATGCCGGTGCTGCGCGCCACACAGGTCTGGGCCCAGAGCGTGCCGCTGACACTCGTCGAAGAGCCGATCACCACCGAGGTGGGCAGCCAGCCCGACGACCCCGACAACCTGAGCCTGGAGCTGGCCTCGTTGCACAAGGAGCTGGCGTCTGGCCGCTGGGTGATTCTGCAGGGCGAGCGTTCGGACATCGAAGGCGTCCAAGGCGTCAAGGCCGCCGAGCTGATGATGGTGGCAAGCCTGGTGCACGGCTACGACCCGAACCTCGCCGGCGACAAGATCCACACCACACTGAAGCTCGCGACCCGCAGCGCCTTCCGCTACAAGCGCGAGTCGGTCGTCGTCTACGGCAACGTCGTTCGGGCCACCCACGGCGAGACCCGCAACGAAATGCTGGGCAATGGCGACGCGACCCAAGCGCTGCAGAGCTTCACGCTCAAGCAGCCACCGCTGACCTTCGTCTCGGTGCCGACCGCGTCGGGGGCAGAGAGCACGCTGGCGGTCTATGTCGACGACGTGCGCTGGCACGAGACCACCTCGCTCGCCTGGCTGGGCACCAAGGACCGCGGCTTCGTCACCCGAACCGACGACGCTGGCCTGACCCAGGTCGTCTTCGGCGATGGCGAACACGGCACGCGGCTGCCAACCGGCGTGCAGAACGTGCGCGCGGTCTACCGCAGCGGCATCGGTGCGCCGGGCAACGTGAAGGCCGAGCAGATCAGCCTGCTGGCGACGCGGCCACTGGGCGTGAAGGCGGTCATCAACCCGCTTCGCTCTTCGGGCGGCACAGACCGCGAAGACCGCGACCTCGCGCGCTCGAACGCCCCTTTGGCGGTAATGTCCTTGGACCGGCTGGTCTCGGTGAGCGACTACGCCGACTTCACCCGCACCTTCGCCGGCATCGCCAAGGCCGTGGCCACGCGGGCCAGCGACGGCCAACGCGAAATCGTGCTGCTGACGATCGCGGGCGTCGACGACGCACCGATCGACAAGACCAGCGACCTGTACCGCAACCTGCTGGCCGCGCTGCGAGCGCTGGGCGACCCCGACCTGCCCCTGCGCGTGGAGCCGCGCGAGCTGCTGGCGCTGGTGCTGTCGGCCGGCGTGGCGCTGCTGCCCGATTACAGCTGGGAGCCGGTGGCCGACGCGGTGCGCAACACGCTGCTGCAGCGCTTTGGCTTCGGCCAGCGCGGGCTGGGCCAAAGCGTGCGGCTGGCCGAGGTCATCAGCGCGATCCAGGGGGTGCGCGGCGTGGCCTACGTTGATGTCGACACCTTCGGCTCGGTCCCCGAAAAGGTCGCCGGCAGCGACGGTACACGCCGGCTGGTGACGCAAAGCGAAGTCACCAGCGCCGTGGCCCGGGCGCTGCACCCCGACCAGTCCAACACCCAGCGCCTTGCAGGCCTGGCCGGCCACCTGCCGCCTGACGTGATCGCCTTCCCCGGCGGCAACGACCGCGGCGTGCTGCGGCCAGCCGAACTGGCGATCTTCACCCCCGCCGTGGCCGACACCCTCATCCTGAACCAGCTGTTGTCATGAAGCCCCCACGCTCCCTTCCGGTCGCTGCCCCCCGAGGGGGCTTTTGCAGCGGACCGGCAAAGCCGGATCCACGCAAATCCCTTGGTTTGGTTGATTTCCTGCGTCGCGAGTTGCGCGACGCTAGCCGGAGCGACTGACATGAACACCATCGATACGGCCCGCGCCGACCGCCTATACGCGCTGCTGCCCACGGTCCATCGCATGCGCGATGCCGACCAGGGCTACCCGCTGAAGGCGCTGCTGCACGTGATCGCCGAGCAGGTCAATGTGGTCGAAGACGACATCGCCCAGCTCTATGACAACTGGTTCATCGAGACCGCACAGGACTGGGCCGTGCCCTACATCGGCGACCTGGTCGGCCATGTGCCGCTGGCCGAGGCCGGTCTGCCCGCTGATGCGCCAGCCTGCGAGAACCCACGCGTGCTGGTGCCGCGCCGCGAGGTGGCCAACGCCATCCGCAACCGGCGCGCGAAAGGCACACTGGCGCTGCTGGAACAACTGGCGCAAGACGTGGCCGGCTGGCCGGCCCGCGCGGTCGAGTTCTTCAAGCTGCTGGTGCGTGACCAGAATATCAACCACCTCTACCTCGAACGGCACCGCCTGGTCGACCTGCGCGAGATGGATGCGCTGGACCAGCTGGGGGGCCCGTTCGAAGCCATTGCGCACAGCGTGGACCTGCGGCGCATCGATTCGCACCGGGGCACCGGCCTGTTCAACATCCCGAGCGTCGGGGTCTACGCCTGGCGGCTGTTGAGCTTGCCAGTCACCGACACACCCGCCTGCTGCATTGAAGAAGCCGGGCCCCACTGCTTCACCTTCAGTGTGCTGGGGCAGGACGCACCGCTGTTCGTCGCGCCACAGCCCGAGACCGACCCCAGCCACATCGCCGAGGAACTGAACCTGCCCGCGGCCATTCGCCGCCACGCGTTCGATGCGAACCCCGGCGCCTTCTACGGCGAGGAGCTGAGCCTGTCGATTCGCGCCGAGGGCTGGGCCGGCGCCCCCGGCAGCGCGATCGTGCCGCTAGCGCAGATCGTGCCGGCCGACCTGAGCGGCTGGACCTACGTGCCGCGCGCCAACCAGGTGGCGGTTGATCCGGTGCTGGGCCGCATCGCGTTTCCGCCGTCGCAGTTGCCGCGCAAGGGTGTGCGGGTCAGCTACCGCTACGGCCAGCCGTCCGCCATCGGCGGTGGCGAATATGAGCGGCCTCTGCTGGCACCGGCCGGGCCGTACAAGCTGTACCGCGTCGGCGAAGGCGACCAGTTCGAGTTCCACCGCATCGCCGATGCGCTGGCCCAGTGGCAGAAGGACCAGCCCGACGATGCGGTAATCGAGCTGGGCAGCAGCGCCGTCTTCGTCGAGCCGCTGTCCGTCACGCTGGCCGATGGACAGTCGCTGCAGTTGCGCGCAGCGCAGCGCACGCGGCCGGTGCTGCGGCTGATCGACTGGCAGACCGACCTCCCCGATGCGCTGACCATCACGCTGGGCGAGCGCAGCCGCATCAGCCTCGACGGCCTGCTGGTCACCGGCCGGCCGCTGCGCGTGCAAGGGCGGTCGGACGGCTACGCCTCAGCGGACGTGTGCGGCGCTCGCGTCGTGATCCGTCATTGCACGCTGGTGCCCGGCTGGGGCATCGACTGCAATTGCGAGCCACGCCGGCCCGCCGAACCCAGCTTGGAGATGAACGGGCTGCGCGCCACCATCTCCGTCGAGCACAGCATCGTCGGCACGATCCGTGTCAGCGAAGACCAAGTCGGGCTGGACCCGATCCCGCTGAACATCAGCGACAGCATCGTCGATGCCACCGGCCACGACATGCAGGCCATCGGCGGGCCGGGCGACGGCATTGCCCATGTGATGCTGACGGTCAGCGACACGACCGTGTTCGGCATCGTTGACGTGCACGCGATCACGCTGGCCGAGAACTGCATCTTCACCGGCTGCGTCAACGTGGCGCGACGCCAGATCGGCTGCATGCGCTTTTGCTACGTGCCCTGTCGCTGCCGCACGCCGCGGCGCTATCGCTGCCAGCCCGACGAAGCCATTGCCGACGTGCGCCGCCGCATCACCGATGCCGACCCGCTCCACGCCGAGATCCTGAGCGAGCAGTTGCGCCTGCGGCCACAGTTCACGTCCGAGCGTTACGGCACCCCGGGCTACGCGCAGCTCGGCATTCACTGCGCGGCCGAGATCGTGCGCGGCGCCGACGACGACTCCGAAATGGGCGTGTACCACGACCTGTTCCAACCCCAACGCGCGGCCAACCTGCGCGCGCGCCTGGCCCAGTTCACGCCGGCCGGCATGCATGTCGGCCTGCTGTTTGCGAATTGACGACAAACCCGAGAGAGGCTTCCCATGAAAGGCGACTTCACCCGCTTCGGCTTCGACAGCAGCAAGCACTACAGCCGCGTCCTGCACCAGCAGGGTCGCGTGGCGCTGGACGCCGACAGCAACGAGGCCTCGGCCATCCTGCTGCACCACCTTCGCTTGCTGACGCGCGACCTCTTCGGCGCTGGCGGCGGCCCGCCTGACAGCGGCTTCAGCCTGGACCTGGACAAGTCCACCAAGCCCGCGGTGCTGTCGCTCGCCCCCGGCCACTACTACGTGGACGGCATCCTGTGCGAGAACGAGCAGTGGACGTCTTACGCCGACCAGCCCGACTACACACCCACGCCGCCGGTCAACAACGAGGGCGGCGACGCGCTGCTCGCGTGGCTGACGCGGCCCTCCTCGAACCAGGCCTTCTGGGTCTACCTCGACGTGTGGGAACGGCATGTCTCGTGGATCGAAGACGACTCGATCCGCGAGCCTGCACTGGGCGGGCCAGACACCTGCACGCGCGCCAAGGTCATCTGGCAGGTCAAAGCCTTGCCGTGGGATGAGAACTGGGGCAACCCGCGTGAGAACCAGGACGCCTGCAACACGCCCTTGTCTTCGCTGACGGCCCTGGGCAGCGGCCTCATGACCGCACGCCTCGACCCCGGCTCGGCCTTCACCGACCCCTGCATCGTGTCGCCGGATGCGGCCTACCGCGGCGCCGAGAACCAGCTGTACCGGGTCGAGGTGCATCGCGCTGGCGTCGCGGGTGGTGCCACTTTCAAATGGTCGCGCGAGAACGGCAGCGTGGCCGCTCGCTGGCTGGGCGTGGGCAGCAGCGGTGATGCATCGACGCTCAGCGCCTCCAGCGCCCGCGGCTTCACGGCAGGCGACTGGGTCGAGCTGTCGCACGATGCGCTGGACCTGGCCAACGAACCGGGCCAGTTGGTGCGCATCTCGGTGGTCGATGGCGACCAGTTGGTGGTCGACTCGGCCAGTGTGCCGGGCGGCACGCTGATGGCCTGGTCAGAGACCTTGTCCAACCCCAAGCTGCGCCGCTGGGACCAGCACGGCAGCGACATCGTCGTGCTGGACGAAGGTGCGGTGCCGATCATCGAATCGAATGGCTTACAGCTGACCTGGCTGGACCTCGAAGACGGCGTCCAGGTCGCGTTCGAGACCGGCGGCGACTACCGCAGCGGTGAGTACTGGCTGATCCCCGCGCGCGTGGCGACGCAAGGCATCGCCTGGCCGGCCCAGGGCGCGCCGGACGCATGGCAGGCACCGCAAGGCATCGTCCACCACTTCTCGCCGCTGGGCGTGCTGGTCTTCGACGACAACTCCGATGAGGGGCTGCGGGTCTTCAGGGAATGCCGCCACTGCCTGAGTCTGGCGCCAACCACGTGCGCTGTTCAGTTGCGGCAAGTGATCAATGCTGCGGAGGCCGACGCTACACAGGCTCGCACCAAACCGCGCAGGACCACCGCGCCAAGCACACCCAACAAGGTCTTGCCGTCAACGCGTCGGCGACGGGGAGCTTGATGCGACAGCGCGCCGATCGCTTCAGACCAGCCCCAGATCCGCGCTGCCCTTCAGCCCCGGAAACACCTGCGCCCGCTGGGCCGGCGTCAGCCCGTACTGGCGGTCCCACAGCCCGGCCAGCATTGCGCGGTAGTCGGTCAACGCAGGCATGTCGCGGTCCTGAGCCAGTCGATCAACCTGTCGGATTGGCGCGGCGACATCTCCTACACCTACCTGGGCACGGGCGGTACGGCCGACAAGCCCGCCTTCCGCATCGAGCTCTCAGGTTCGGGTAGCCAGGTCGACTACTTCAACAAGGCCTCACCCACGCTCTACGGCCTGCGCGGCAAGATGCAGATCGAAAGCATGTTCTACGGCTTGCAAGTCAACACCGGCGCCGACAAGATTGACCCGGCCCGCGCCGCACAGATGCCCGATCCTCACGGCGGCGAAGGCCCCAGCCAAGTGCCAGGCGGCAACAGCGTGCTGATCGTGTTGGGCGTGTTGCAATGAGCGCGCCCACCGCCTGAGGAATTGGCGGCTCGCCTGGGCCAGGCCCGGCACCAACCGGTCAGCCCGCGCCCAGACAGACGACATGGGTGAGACACAGACCCCCGCATGCCCTGCCCTGCCGCGGCTGCGCATTCAGCCTTCGTAGCGCTCCACCGTGCCCACGTCGCGCACATGCGCCTCCGCCGGGTTCTCGCCGAACTCGCGCTTGGCGCGGCGCTGGCGCAGCAGGTCCCAGCACTGGTCCAGCTGCTCGGCCACGTGGCGCAGGCGTTCGGCTTCGGCGCCCGCCGAGGTGGGCGCGGCACGGAGCGTGTGCTCTTCTTCGACGAGCTGGGTGATGTGGTTCAAGAGGGTCTGGTCGTTCATGTCAGCGCCTTTGGTTGGGCCGTTGATGGCAACCCGCACCATGACCCGTCCGGAGGCTGCTGTCATCTGCCATTGGAGAAACCGCTGACGGGCCATGGGGAAGCCCGCCGAGAGGGTCCCACTGCATCAAGTCATCACACGCCTGACTTCAAACCGCTGCATTCTGCGTGGTTTGCCAATGCGCCACCGCACCGGTGGCGCGGTCCTTTGCAGCTTCCAGGAATCTGATGAACCAGCCCACCGACCGCCGCAGCTTCCTGCGCGGCACCGCCCAACTCGCCGCCGCCGCAGCCGCCACCACCGCGCTGCCGCCCGCCATCGCCCGCGCGCTGGCCATTCCGGCGGACAACACCACCGGCACCATCAAGGACGTCAAGCACGTGGTGATCCTGATGCAGGAGAACCGTTCGTTCGACAACTACTTCGGTACCCTGGTGGGTGTGCGCGGCTTTGGCGATCGTTTCACGATTCCACTGGCCAACGGCCGCAGCGTCTGGGAGCAGAGCGATGGCACCCGCGTCGTGCTGCCCTACCACCTGGACAGCAGCCAGGGCAACGCGCAGCGGGTGCAGGGCACGCCGCACTCGTGGAACGACGCGCAGAACGCCTGGAATGCCGGCCGCCTGAATGAATGGCCGCGCTACAAGACCGACCACTCGATGGGCTACTACCGCGAAGCCGAAGTCGGCTTCCAGTTCGCGCTGGCCAATGCCTTCACCGTGTGCGACGCCTACCACTGCGCCATCCAGGCCGGCACCAACCCGAACCGCCTGTTCCTGTGGACCGGCACCAACGGCCCGACCGGCGCCAACGTGGCAGCAGTGGTCAACGAATGGGACGGCATGGAAGCCCCGGACAAGGGCTACACCTGGGCCACCTACCCGGAGCGCCTGCAGGCCGCCGGCGTGAGCTGGAAGGTCTACCAGAACATGCCGGACAACTTCACCGACAACTCGCTGGCCGGCTTCGTCAACTACCGCCTGGCCAACATCGCGATGGGCAACAACGGCGACGGCTCGCCGTACATCCCGTACGCGCCTGCCACGCATGACGCGATCAGCCCGCTGTGCAAGGGCATTGCCAACACCATGCCGGACGGCGGCTTCCTGCAGGCGCTCAAGGACGACATCAAGGCCGGCACGTTGCCTGCCGTGTCGTGGATCGTCGCGCCCGAGACCTACAGCGAGCACCCTGGCCCGTCCAGCCCGGTGCAAGGCGCCTGGTACATCGAGCAGGTGCTCAACGCGCTGACCGCGGACCCGGCCGTGTGGAGCAAGACGGTGCTGCTGGTCAATTTCGACGAGAACGACGGTTTCTTCGACCACGTGCCTACCCCGGCAGCGCCCGCCATCGACGAAAGCGGCAATGTGGCCGGTGCTTCCACCTGCCCGGTGGACAGCGAACGTTTCACCCACGCCAACCCGCCCGGCACGACCAGCCAGCCGCAGCCCGACGGCCGGGTCTACGGCATGGGCCCGCGCGTGCCGATGCTGGTGCTGTCGCCCTGGAGCCGCGGCGGCTGGGTCAACTCGCAGGTCTTCGACCACACCTCCGTCATCCGCTTCCTGGAGCAGCGCTTCGGCGTGCAGGAGCCGCAGATCAGCACCTGGCGCCGTGCCGTGGCGGGTGACCTGACCTCGGCCTTCAACTTCGTCAGCCCCAACGTGGACCCGCTGCCGGCGCTGCCCAAGCTGACCAAGAAGTCGGCCGACAAGCTGCGCGCCCAGCAGGAAACGCTGCCACAAGTGCCCGTGCCGCCAGAGGCCAGCCAGACCCTGCCCACGCAGCCCTGGGGCATCCGCCACTCGCGCGCCCTGCCCTATGTGCTGAAGGTGGACGCCACGGTGCTGGCGGCCGACAAGCGGGTGGACGTGGTGTTCCGCAACAAGGGCAGCGTGGGCGTGGTGTTCCACGTCTATGACAAGCTGCATCTGGACCGCATGCCGCGCCGCTACACGGTGGAAGCCGGCATGAACCTGAGCGGCAGCTGGTCGGCCAAGGACGACCAGGGCGCCTACGACCTGTGGATCCTCGGCCCGAACGGCTTCCACCGCCACCTGCAGGGCGACACCGACCTGGCCAAGAAGAGCCCTTCGGCCAACCCCGAGCTGGAAGTGAAGCAGTCGTCCAAGGACCGCACGCTCTCGCTGGTGCTGAAGAACAGCGGCAGTGCGGACTGCAGCTTCGACATCGTCATCAACGCCTACCGCGATGCCTCGCCAGCTTCCTACAAAGTGCCCGCCGGCACCTCGCTGACGGTCACTTACGACGCCAGCCCGGAAAAGGGCTGGTACGACCTGACGGTCAGCGTGGGCAGCAAAGCAGCCTTCGTGCGGCGCGTGGCTGGCCGCATCGAAAACGGCAAGCACAGCACCAGCGACCCGGCGATGGGCGTCTGAAGCTGCTGAACGCCCGCGGCAGCGCGCCCCAAAGACCTGGCCCTCGGCCTCGAGCAGGCCAGGTCTTCAAGGGACGCGCGAACTCAGGTCTCCGCGCGAAAGTTCCGGCCTAATCGGCCACCGGTGGCGAAGTAGTGGCGGAACACGTAGAGCAGCGGGCTCCACTGCTGCGTGTCGATGTGCTGGCTGCCCGGCAGGACAATGTCCTGGTGCGCGTGGACTTGCAGCACCTTGGCTTCGAGCAGCAGGAAGCCGGGGTCGGCGCCGTCCACCACGGAGGCACCATGGGCGGCCAGCAAACGCACCTCCAGTTGCAGCGGGCACTCGGCAATGCGCGGCGGGCCCACGAAGCGGGAGGCCAGCGGCGTGAACTTGGCCAGGGCGAACTTGTCGCCCTCGTGGCGGTAGCCCATGTCCCGCTTGTGACCCGGCACGGGAAACCGGCCGGTGGTGGGCGCCAGCGCTTCCACCGCAACGCATTGGTCGGGCCCTGGCAGGTTGATCACCGCTTCGCCAGAGCGCACGAAGTTCTCGCAGCCTTGGCTCGCCTGCGCCAGGCCCAGCACCAAGCGGTCAGCCAGCGCCCAGACAGAAGACATGGGCGAGAGATTGGCCGCCCCTTCCAGGTTCAGCGTGCTGATCAACGCCACTGGCGTGCCGAAATAGAGGATGGACGGGCACACCTCCACAGAACTGGGAACGCGGGGCGGGGGGTTGGGCAGGACAATCGAGTGCATGGCCTCGACTCTAGGGAGCTTGCCGCCGAAACGCTTCGTTGCACGACGAATCATGCCGGGCCGCGTGCCGCAAAGGCATCAGCATGCCTGCCGCTGCCGCGGCTGCGCATTCAGCCTTCGTAGCGCTTCACCGTGCCCACGTCGCGCACATGCGCCTCCGACGGGTTCTCGCCAAACTCGCGCTTGGCGCGGCGCTGGCGCAGCAGGTCCCAGCACTGGTCCAGCTGCTCGGCCACGTGGCGCAGGCGTTCGGCTTCGGCGCCCGCCGAGGTGGGCGCGGCACGCAGCGTGTGCTCTTCTTCGACGAGCTGGGTGATGTGGTTCAGGAGGGTCTGGTCATTCATGATGAGCGCCTTGTGGTGAGCGTGCAGTGCCGGATGGCAACTTCGTACCATGACGTGTCCGGGCGACGCTGTCATCCGCCATTGGAGAGACCGCTGGCAGCCCATGGGGAAGCCCGCCAGCTCACACCAGGCCCAGGTCCACGCCAGCCTTCAGGCCGGGGAAGACCTGCTGTTGCTGCGCCAGGCTGATGCCGTACTGGCGGCCCCACAGCCCCGCCAGCATGGCGCGGTAGTCGGTCAACGCGGGCATGTCGCGGTCCTGGAACAAGGTGTCGGCGCGCAGCTGCTGCTGCGGGCCGACGACCTTGCCGCCGGCCTTCAGGCCGCCGCCCATCACCCAGTAGACGGTGCCGTGGCCATGGTCGGTGCCACGGTTGCCGTTCTCCCGGAAGGTGCGGCCGAACTCGCTGACGACGATGACCGTGGTGTTCTGCCACTGCGGGCCCATCTCGGTGGCAAACGCCGCCAGGCCGGCCGACAGCTCCGACAGCCGCGTGGCCAAGCCGCCCAGCGCGGCCCCCTGGTTGGCATGCGTGTCCCAGCCGCCCACGTCGATGAAGCCCAATGCCACGCGCTCGCGCATCAGCTTGGCCACCCGCTTGGCTTCGGCCTCGAAGCCCTTGGAGCCAATGGCATTGCGGCTGGCCATGTCCTTTTGCTCGCCCATTTCCTGCAGCACTTCGCGCCGGGTATCGAAGCCGCTGTCGACCGCGCCGGACAGCGGCGTCTGCGCATACATGCTGCGGACCAGGTTGGCCTGGCGTTCGTCCACCCCGCCGCCGCCCACCGAGCGCAGGCCCTGGTTGCCCACGGCCAGTTTGCCCTGGAAGATCAGCGGCAGCTGGTCGGTGAAGGCCAGCGCCTCGCGGCCGGGCTGCTTCTGCACGCCCAGCGTGGTGGCCAGGCGGTTCATGAAGCCGTTGCGGTATTGCAGGCTGCCGCCCACGCCCTGGCCCAGCTCGAAGTTGTCCTGCGTCTCGAAGTGGCTGCGGCTCACGTCTTCGCTGCCGGCAAAAGGCACGAAGGCCAGCTGCTTCTTCTGCCACAGCGGCATCAGGCTTTCGGTGGTGGCCGGCGCCAGCGCCCAGTCGGCGTCCAGCTTCTGCGCGCCATCGCTGCTGCCGTCGGGCTTGGCGATTGAGATGTTAGGCCGGCTCTCGTAGTAGAACGAACTGGTGTAGGGCACCAGCAGGCTGTTGGCGTCATAGGCACCGCGCAGGAAGACGATCAGCGTGCGCGGCAGGTCGTTCGGCCCGGCCCACAGCGAGGTGGACGAGAAAGTGCCGGCCAGCAAGGGCAGGCTGGCTGCGGCGCGGCCCAGCAGTTGGCGTCGGTTCAGCATCACGGTCATTTGCAAATACTCCGCAGGCTCAGCGCCACATGAATTCGGGAGACGACAGCCACAGCGCGTCAGCTTCGCGCGGCGTGGCGGCCTGGGTCAGCGCAAGCTTGGTGGCCTGCGCCAGCGTCGGCTCGATCGCCGCCTTGAACAGTTCGCCGCGTGCCCGCGCCTGCGGCACCTGGGCCAGCGGCGGGTCGCCCTCGGCGCGGAAGAGGTGGTTGTTCACATTGCCGCCGGTGACGATGATGCGCGCCAGCTCGAAACGTGCCGTCAACTGGCCCTGGCCGTTCCAGGCCGAGCTTTCGAGCGGGTAGCCATCGGGCGTCACGCGCATGTAGGGCGCCTCGCCCAGGCGCTGCAGCCAGCCGCGGATCGGCTGCGTGTTGACCACCGTCTGCCCGTCATGGCACTGGCGCACGGCGGACAGCACGAACTGCATCGGGTCCTTGAAGCGCTTGTTCAGCGAGGCCGCGAACTCGGGCGCGGCGAACAGCTCGCGCAGCACCTGGTCGATGCGGCCGTCGCTCGCCAGGTAGCGCGCCGAGAGCTTTTGCACCAGCGCCGGCGAGGGTTCGTCGGCCACCAGGTAGACGGCAATCTTGCGGCAGATGTGACGTGCGGTAGACGGGTGGCGCGCCAGGCGGTCCAGCACGCCGTTCAGCTCGGCCACGCCGCCCTGGCCCTGCACCGTCTCGCCCAGCACTTTCTTCGAACCCGGGTCATGGCGCTGCGGGTTGAACTCGAACAGCCCGCGGCGCAGGTACTGTGCCTCGAACTCGGGCTTCATGCGCGGGTTCTGTTCCTCGATCTGCAGGCCGAAGCCGGTCAGCACACGCGCCATCTCCTGCACGTCCTGCTGGCTGTAGCCGCCGTCCACGCCCAGCGTGTGCAGCTCCAGCAGTTCGCGGCCCAGATTCTCGTTGAGCTTGCCGACGCGGTTCTGGTCGTTGTCCAGGTAGCGCAGCATGGCCGGGTGGTAGACGACCGCGCCCAGCAGGTCTCGGAAACGGCCCAGCGCCAGCGGGCGGATGGTGTCGTCGTAATCGCCCATCATGACCCGCAGGTTGGCCTTCTGGGCGTAGACGTTGAAGTGGTTGAACCAGAACCAGCCCATCTGATCCTGCAGTTGCTCGCGCGCATAGAGGCTGCGCAGCAGTTGCCGGTTGACGGCCTCGGTGGTGAGGCGCGCCATCTCCTGCTGCCAGGCCTGGCGCGCGGCCACTTGCTCGTCGCCTTTCATCGCCACCCAGGCCTTGCGCTGTTCGTCGCTGGCTCGCGCAAGCGCCAGCATTGGCTTGCGGCTGATGTCCAGCGCGTCAATCTGCGCCTTGACCACCGGTGGCAGCGTGGGCGGCCATTGCGGCGTCAGCTGCATTGCCAGCCAGCGCTCACGGCCCATGGCCTGGAATTCCCGCGCCAGGCTGTCGTTGGCACCCCAGGACAGGCGCTCCAGCCACTGCCGGTCTTCCACGCTGACGGGGCCCAGCGGCGTGCCGGGCGCTGGCTCGGGCGTGGCCGGCGCGGGTGCCGACTGCACGGCCGGCGCCGAACAGCCGGTGGCCAGCGCCGCAGCGCCCAGGCCCATGCCGGCGAGCCAGCTGCGCCGGCGCAAGGTGGGCTGGGAGGAGGGGGTCAACATGTGCGCTTCCTGTTCTCGGTGAGTCTTGGGACCGATGCACCGCGACGCGGACATGGGCCATGCGGCCCGGCGAGGCCTTGCCCGCCGGAGAAATGTGACCCGACGGGGCGCTACCCGCCGGAGAAGGTCGATGCGGTTGGAGTGCATCGAGCGCTGCTTGTTCCATCAGGCCAACGCTGGCCGCCCAAACACCGTTGACGCATCGTTGACGCCCGTTGTGTGAAGCGAGGTTTCTAGGGAGACCGTTCAGGGCTCCAGTTGCGCCCACAAGGCCGGCAGGTCCATTGACGCCTCCAGCGAATCCGCCAGCCGCTCCAGGCTGGCTTCGCGCAGGGCGGCCAGGTCCACCGCCGCGGCCTGCCCCAGGCCGGCCCAGCGCAGCAGCGCGGCCTGGGCCTCGGGCTGGTCGAACAGGCCGTGCACATAGGTGCCGAGCACCTGGCCGTCTGCCGACAAAGCCCCATCGGGTCGACCGCCCGCCAGGGTCAGTGCAGGCCGCTGCATCGCCAGCCCATCGCTCAGGCCAAGGTGGATTTCGTAGCCCGTCACCACAGCACCTTCGCCCCAGGTCAGCCGGCCCTGGACCTGGCGCAGCTGCTTCTCGGCCGCCAGCGTGGTCTCGAAGTCCAGCAGGCCCAGTCCCGCTTCGCTGCCACCGCCTTCACGCGCGAGTGGGTCGTGCAGCGCACGGCCCAGCATCTGCAGGCCGCCGCAGATGCCGATCAACTTGCCGCCATAGCGAAGATGGCGCTGGATGGCGGGCTCCCATCCGTTGGCACGCAGCCAGCGCAGGTCGGCCTGCACGCTCTTGCTGCCAGGCAGCACGATGAGGTCCGCAGGCGGAACCTGTTGGCCGGGGCCGATGAAACTCAGGTCAACCTGCGGATGGGCGCGCAGCGCGTCGAAATCGGTGTGGTTGCTGATGCGAGGCAGCACCGGCACGATGACCTTGAGCAGCGGCCCGTCGCCGCCTGCCGGCTGCGCGACCTGGATCGCGTCCTCGGCATCCAGTTGCAGGCCGTGCAGGTAAGGCAGCGTGCCGAACACCGGCTTGCCGGTCTTCGCCTCCAACCAGTCCAGCCCGGGCTGCAGCAGGCCGATGTCGCCACGGAAGCGGTTGATCAGGAAGCCGCGCACCAGCGCCTGCTCGTCCTCTGCCAGACAGGCCAGCGTACCGGTGAGGTGGGCGAACACGCCGCCGCGGTCGATGTCGGCCACCAGCAGGACCGGCACTTGATGCGGCAGCGCAAAGCCCATGTTGGCGATGTCGCGGTCGCGCAGGTTGATCTCGGCCGGGCTGCCTGCGCCTTCGACCAGCACCACGTCGTAGGCCGCGCGCAGCCGGGCGAAGGACTCGGCCACCGCGGCATAGGCCACGCGCTTGTAGTCGTGGTAGGCCCGCGCATTCATGTCGGCCAGCACCTTGCCGTGCACGATGACCTGCGCGCCGGTGTCCGAGCTGGGCTTGAGCAGCACCGGGTTCATGTCGACGGTGGGTGCGACCCGCGCGGCCAGCGCCTGCAGCGCCTGCGCCCGGCCGATCTCGCCGCCGTCTGCCGTCACCGCGCTGTTGAGCGCCATGTTCTGCGGCTTGAACGGTGCCACGCGAATGCCCTGCCGAACCAGTACACGCGCCAGGCCCGCCACGACGGTGCTCTTGCCGGCATCCGACGTAGTGCCCTGCACCATCAGCGCACCTTTCACTTGGACTTGGCCCGCACAGCGTCGAGGCCCTCGCACATCTGCCTGGCACCGAGCAGGATGCGCGGCGTGTGGCGGCTGATCTCGTCCGAGGTCAGCCAGATGACCTGGTTCCTGGCTACCGGCGCAAAGGCCTTCAGGCCTTGCCAGGGCTGCAGGCTGTCGTCGGGCTTGCCATCCGGCGTGCCGGTGGCCAGCACCTCGGGCTGCGTGGCCAGCACCGCTTCGACGCTGGGCGTGGGCACCAGCAGCGGCTGGTCGGCAAAGACGTTGACGCCGCCGCACAGCGAGATCACGTCGCTGATCAAGTGCCCCTTGTTCACCGTCATCAGCGGCTTGGACCAGATCTGGTAGAAAACCTTGACGGGTGGGCGGCCGCTGTAGCGCTGGCGCAAGGCGCCCAGGTCGGCCATGAAGGCATTGGCCGCCGCGTTGGCGGCTGGCTCGGTACCGGCCAAGGTGCCCAGCCGGCGCATGCCGTCTGCAATCGCGGGCAGGCTGTGCGGCTCGCTGTGGAAGATGGGCAGCTTCAGCGCGTGCAGGCGCTCGATCTGGCGCGCCGAGTTGCCGTGCATCCAGACAACGATCAGGTCCGGCTTCAGTGCGGCGATCTGCTCCAGGTCCAGGCTGTGTGCGTCGCCCACCTGCGGCAGCTTCTTCGCGGCCTCGGGGTAGTCGCCATAGCGCACGGTGGCCACCACCTTGGCGCCAGCACCCGCGTCGAACAGCAGCTCGGTGGTGTGCGGCGCGAGGCTCACGATGCGCTGCGCCGGTGCTGGCAACGTGATGCGCTGGCCATCGTCGTCCAGCACGCTGACTGGTGCGGCCATCGCGAGGCCTTGCAAAGCCAGGCCACACACCGCCACCAGGCCGCGCACGGCGGCCTTCCCGAACCACTTCATTCCCACTCCCTCAAGAACTTTTCAAGGCCAGCGCACAGCCGGCCATCACGAATTCCACCCGCGCGCAGTGCAACGCCAGCGCCTGGTGCAGCCGGCCGTTTTCGTCGACGAACAGGCGGTTGCCCGCGCCCATGGGCACGATGCCATGGCCGACTTCATTGCCGATCAGGATCAGCTCACCGCGCAGCGTGGGCAGCAAGGCCAGCAGCGCGGCGCGTTCGTCGACCCAACGCTGGCTGGGCTGCAGCGCACGCACTTCGACATCTGTTTCAGCGTCGAACAGCAGGTTGCTGAGCCACAGCGTCAGGCAGTCGACCAGCAACACGCGGTTCGGCGCGTCCTCGGCCTGCAACGTGGTGGCCAGCGCCTGAGGCGCTTCCACCGTGCGCCAGCCAGCGGGCCGCACGGCACGGTGCGCGGCAATGCGCGCGGCCATCTCTTCATCCAGCGCCTGGGCCGTGGCGATGACCACGACCTCGGCGCCCACGGCCTCGCATTCGGTCGCGCGGCGCTCGGCCAGCGCGCTCTTGCCCGAGCGTGCGCCGCCGATCAACAGCGTGTGCCTCGGCCCGTCGTCCTGCGCCGCCAGCGCGGCGACCTCGGCTTCGGCCAGCGGCATCTCGGGGCGTTTCAACTTCACGGCATCTCCTCGGCCAAACACCAGCCATCACGCGTCGGCCGTAGGGCCAGCAGGCCACCAAAGTCCAGCGACCGTTCAACCGGCGGGTACAGCGGCAGGCCCAGTGCATCGGCCAGCAGCACCCGCATCGGGCCGGCATGCCCGACTGCGAGCACTGCCTCTCCGGGCCTCGAAGCCGCGTCCCGCAAACCGTCTCGTGCAGCCCTCACCCGCTCGGCCAGCGTGGCCAGTGTTTCACCGCCGGGTGGCGCGCGGTGCAGCGGGTCTTCGGCCCAGGGGTCGCTCTGCGCGCGGTCAATGAAGTCCCAGCGCCTGCCCTCCCATTCGCCAAACGACAGCTCGCGCCAGCGTGCATCGGTCGTCAGCCTGGCGGCGTGCGCTTCGGCCAGGTGCTGCGCGAGCAAGGCGGCGCGTTGCAGCGGGCTGCTGTGAACCTCGGCCAGCTTCAGGCCCAGGCGAGCGAGCAAGGCCTGCAGCGCGGCTTGCACGTCGTCGAACGAAGGCTGCGGGGGCGCCAGCAAGGCCACGTCATGCCAGCCGTAGCAAAGCCCGGCAGGCGCGTCCACGCGCGTGTGGCGCAGCAGGATCAAGGCCATGCTTCAGGCCCGCGCCACCCAGGCCAGCAGCACCGCCAGCTCGGCCAGTTGCTGCGTGGCGCCGAGCGCGTCACCCACATAGCCGCCCAGGCGCCTGCGGCAGAAGCGGATGGCCAACCCGCCGACCACAGCGGCGACCAGCCAGGCCAGGCCCACACGCCAGCCGCCACCCAGCAGCAGCCCCGGCAACAAGGCCAGCACGGTGGCGACGGCCAAGGCCGGCAGCGGCACGCCTTGCGCAATCGGTTTGGACTTGGACAGCGCGTCCTCGCGCACATAGTCCAGCCTCGCCATCACCAGCAGTGCCGCCCAGCGGCTCAAGGCGTGGGCACTGAGCATCGCGGCCATCAACGCGCCGAAAGCAGCCCAGTTCAACACCGGCGTCTGCCGCAGCAGCTCGGCCAGCAGCGCGGCCTTCAGCCCCAGCGCCAGCACCAGCGCAATGGCGCCATAGCTGCCAATGCGCGAGTCCTTCATGATGGCCAGCACTTGATCACGCTCGCGGCCGCCACCAAAGCCGTCACAGCTGTCGGCCAGCCCGTCTTCATGGAAACCGCCGGTCATCCACACGCCTGCGGCCATCGCCAGCAAGGCCGCCACCAGCGGCGGCCAGAGCCAGCCGGCACCGGCCAGCACCGCGCCGCAGACCGCACCGACCAGCCAGCCCACCGTTGGGAAATGGCGGGCCGAGGCGTTGAGCTGCGCGGGCGACCAGCCCACCCAGCCGGGCACCGGCACGCGGGTGAAGAACTGCAGGGCGGTCAGGAAAAGGCGCAGCTCGTGCATGCCGGGCAAGCGCTTCAGAAGGTGGACTGGATGGTGCTGGTGGACCACTGCGCGCCCGGCCTGGCCATGTGGGCGCGCCAGCCTTCGGCCAGCGCGGCCTGGGCCTCGGGGTGCTGGGTGGACAGCCGCACCCAGCCCTGCAGGCCGAAGGACTGCGCGTCACGCAGCTTGATGCCCTGCTCGCGCAACTGCTGCAGGCAGCGTCCCAGCGCCGCGGAGGGCACCGGCGGCCTGGCCAGCCAGAACGGCACCACCGACTGCCGCTGGGCCCAGCCCAGTTCGGCCAGCAGCGCCGCCTGCTGCACGCGCCAGTCGATCAAACGCAGCCGCGAATCGGCCAGCCAGCCCTGGACCTCGGGCAGCGGCAGCGCACGCAGCAGCGCCTCGCCTTCGGCCGACACCACCCAGCTGGCGGCCAGCGCCAGCAGCAGGTTGGTGTTGGCAAGACCTGCCTGCAGCGGGGCCAGCATGTAGCCGGCGCGCACGCCCGTCAAGCCCAGCGACTTGTTCGGCGAGAACAGCTGCCAGCACTGCTGGGCCACCGCAGCCGGCACCGGGTCCTGGCCCTGCAGCCGCAGCGGCTCGTAGGCCCGGTCCAGGGCCAGCCAGGCGCCCTGCTGGTCGGCCAGCGCGGCGAGCTCGCGCCAGAAGAGTTCGGGCAGGGTGCCACCCGTGGGATTGCAAGGTTCGGTGATCCAGACTAGCGCCGCCGCCGGCTCGCGTCGCAGCCCTTCCAGCAGCGCCGAGGGTTCGTTCCAGGTGCGCACCGGCAGGCTCAGCGCCAGCGCGGCAGCGCGGTAGTCGCCATAGCCCGGCTCGGGAATCCAGACCTGGCGCCGGCCGCGCTGCGCGGCCGCCAGCGTCAGCCGGCGAATGCCTTCGCTGCTGCCGGCCGTGGGCAGCACGCGCCGGGCATGCACGCCATGGTGCTGGCTCAGCGCCTCGGTCAGCGCGGCGTAGGTGGGATCGGGGTAGCGGGTGCGGTCGGCGCGTGCCAAGCGCTCCATCAGCAGCGGCAGCGGCGGCAGCGGGTTGGCGTTGGTGGAAAAGTCGTGGCGGATGGGCGGCCCGGCGTCGGGCCCTCCGTGCACGGACAGGAAGACAGGCGGCGGCGCCGCCAGGCCACGTTCAAGACTCATGTTTCAGCTCCCATTCGGGGTTCGGCAGCGCTTGGCCAGACCGGCCAGGCTGCGACCCCGTTGTTGACGTCCAGAACCCGAGTATCAACAATATTGACGACGCCAGCATGGCGGCCCCACCTGCAGCACGGGCGCACCAACGTAAGGAAACTGCCGTGTCCTGGCTTTGCGGCAGCGGCGCGCCCTGGTTGAGCACATAAGTGGCCGGTTTTCCCAGCCGCCGGTCCAGCAGCAAGGCCAGCGTACCCATCGGCCAGCCGCCATTCGGTGAAGGTGTTCGACCGGCCTCGCGCCACAGCGCTGCAGTCCCCGGCCAGCGCCAGGCGGCGGCGCACAGCAGCAGCGCCGACAGGCGCGCCGGCAACCACGAGAGCACGTCATCCACCCGCGCCGCCCAGGCGCCAGCCCAGCGCCGGTGGTCACGGTAGCCCCACATTGCGTCCGCGGTGTTGGCAAAGCGGTAAAGCGCCGCGCCTGGCAGGCCGGCCAGCGCGAACCAGCACAGCGGCGCGACCAGCGAATCGTTGAGGTTTTCGGCCAGGCTTTCCAGCGCACTTTCCCGCACCTCGGTGGCTGACAGCTGCGTCACGTCACGGCTGACCAGCCGGCTCAGCCGCAGCCGGCCAGCGTCCAGCGACTCGCCCAGCGCCGCTTCCACGGCCGCCACCTCGTCGTGCAGCATCTGCCAGGCCAGCAGCGGCTTGAGCAGCAGTCCGGCCAACAGGCCTTGCAGCAGCCAAGCCCAGCCGGCGGGCAGGACCGCAGCCGCGAGGCACATCAATCCCCACTGCAGAAGCGCGGCCAGCGCCACCACCCAGGCCGCGCCCACGCTCCAGGTCAGCATGCCGGCCACGCGCGCCTTCAGCGGCTGCAGCGGCCACAGCCGCGGCCCCAGCGCGCCCAGGTAGTGGCCCATCCGCACGACAGGGTGCCAGCGCAGCGGCGGCTCGCCCAGCCAGCGGTCCACCGCCAAGGCGACGGCCACGGCGAGCACCGCCGCACACGCGGACTCAGGACCGGTCCAGGGCAACCAGGCGAACATGCCAGGTTAAGGCTTGAACAAGGCCACCGCGGCAGCCGGGTTCGACGGCAGGTACAGGTGCACAAACGAAGCCCAGAGCCGCCCCTGCTGGTAGACCGCTTCGGGCCGGCCATGGTGGCGCTGGGCCGTGCTGTGGCCAGAGGCCGGCAGCGGGCATTCGTAGGCGGCGTGGTGGAAGGTGTGGCCGCGCACCGTGCCGGCAGCGGGCACTTCGACGCTGTGCATGCCCAGGTTGACCAGCCGCGGCTGCATCAGCGCCTCGCCGGGCAGCAGACCCCACATCGCGGCGCGCCGGCCCTGCTTGTCGGTGAGACCTTCTGCCAGTGCCAGCAGGCCGCCACATTCGGCCACCAGCGGCCGGCCGGCCTGGTGGTGGGCCAGCACGCTGTCCCGTGCGACTTGGGCAGCGGCCAGCACGTCCAGGTGCAGCTCCGGGTAGCCGCCAGGCAGGTACAGCGCCTGCGCGCCTTCTGGCACCGCCTCGTTGGCCAGCGGAGAGAAGAAGCTCAGTTCGGCGCCCAGGTCCTGCAGCAGCGCCAGGTTGGCCGGGTACAGGAAAGCAAACGCGGCGTCCCGCGCGATGGCGATGCGCAAGCCGGCCAGCGAAGCCGTCAATTCGGGTGAACTCGGCGGCGGCGCGAAGCGGACTTCGGGCGGCAACGGCAGGCCTTGCGCCATCAGCGCGTCGGCGGCGGCGTCCAGCCTTGCGTCCAGGTCATCCAGCTCATCGGCTGCGACCAGGCCCAGGTGACGCTCCGGCAGCGTCCAGCGCTCGTCGCGTGCCAGCCCGCCAAACCACGTGATGCCGGGCGGCAGGCTCTCGCGCAGCATCTCGGCATGGCCGGCGCTGCCCACGCGGTTGGCCAGCACGCCGGCCAGCTGCAGACCGGCCGGTGCGCCGGGATAGGTGGCCAGGCCATGCGCCAGCGCGCCGAAGGTCTGCGCCATCGCCGAAGCATTGATCACCGCCAGCACCGGCAGGCCGAAGCGCGCCGCGAGTGCCGCGCTGCTGGCACTGCCGTCGTACAAGCCCATCACGCCTTCGACCAGCAGCACGTCGGCCTCCTGCGCCGCGCGCCAGAGCTGCGCCTGCACATCCGCCTCGCCGCCCATCCACTGGTCCAGCTGCCAGCATGGCGAGCGGGCCGCGCGGGCCAGCACCATCGGGTCCAGGAAGTCCGGCCCGGTCTTGAAGATGCGCACCCGCAAGCCTTGCCGCTGCCAGGCCCGGGCCAGCGCCGCGGTGACCGTCGTCTTGCCCTGGCCGGAGGCCGGTGCGCTGACCAGCAGCGCGCGGCAACGGGCAGGCGACGCTGTCACTCGCCGCGCTCCGAGACTCCGGCCGAGGCAAAACTGGCCATGTCGTTGAGGATGGCCACTGATGCGCGCAGCAGCGGGAACGCCAAGGCCGCGCCGCTGCCCTCGCCCAGCCGCAGGTCCAGCGCCAGCAGCGGCTGCGCGCCCAGCGCGGCCAGCATCGCCTGGTGGCCGGCTTCGGCGGACTGGTGGGCAAAGACAGCGTATTCGGTGATGGCCGGCGCCAGCTTCGCGGCCACCAGCAGGGCGCTGCTGGCGATGAAACCGTCGATCAGCAGCACCATGCCGGCCTGCGCCGCGCCCAGCATTGCGCCGGCCATCATCGCGATCTCGAAGCCGCCGTATTCGGCCAGCACGTCGATGGGGTCAGCGATCTCGCCAGTGCGTGCCGCCGCGCGTTCCAGCACCGCCAGCTTGCGCGCCAGGCCGTCGTCGTCCAGCCCGGTACCCCGGCCTACCGCCTGCGCCAGCGGCACGCCGGCCAGCTTGTGCAGCAGCAGCGAAGCCGCGCTGGTGTTGGCAATGCCCATCTCGCCAAAGCCGACGACGCGGCAGCCGCGCGCCTTCAAGGACTCGGCATGGGCCTGGCCACGCGCCAGCGCCAGCTCGGCCTCGGCCCGGTCCATCGCGGGCTCGACCGCGCTGTTGCGCGTGCCGGGCGCGATCTTGGCGTCCAACAGCGTGGGCTGGTCGCCGAAGTCATGCTTCACGCCCGCGTCCACCACCTGCACCGCCATGCCCAGCTCGCGTGCCAGCACGTTGACGGCCGCACCGCCGGCCAGGAAGTTCAGCACCATCTGCCAGGTCACGTCCTGTGGAAAGGCGCTCACGCCTTCCTCGGCAATGCCGTGGTCGCCGGCGTAGACGACCAGATGCGGCTCGCTCAGCTTGGGCGACAAGCTCTGCTGGATGCGGCCGATCTGCAGCGCCAGCGTTTCGAGGCGACCCAGCGCGCCCAGCGGCTTGGTCTTGCCGTCGATTTTGGCGCGCAGCGCGGCGTCCAGCGAAGTGGGCAAGGCAGCCAGGTTCAGGTTGAGGCTCATCGCAATGCTTTCTGTAAAGGGTTCAGAACTCAAGGCCAGGCTGGGCGCGAATGCCTTGCTTGAAGGCGTGTTTCACGACCTTCACTTCGCTGACGGTGTGGGCCATTTCGATCAAGGCCTGCGGCGCACCGCGGCCGGTCACCACCACGTGCTGGTGGGTGGGCCGGGCGGCGATGTCGGCCAGCACCGTGGCGGTGTCCAGGTAGTCATGCGAGAGCACGATGTTGAGCTCGTCCAGCAGCACCAGGCCGACTTCCGGGTCCCGCAACAGGCCGCGGGCGATCTCCCAGCCGGCCTCGGCACGCTCGACGTCACGCGCCCGGTTCTGCGTCTCCCAGGTGAAGCCTTCACCGGTCACGTGGTAGGCCACTTCTTCGGGGAAGCGGCGGTAGAAGCGCTCCTCGCCGGTGGCAATGGCGCCCTTGATGAACTGCACCACGCCCACCCGCATGCCGTGGCCCAGCGCACGCGCCACCATGCCAAAGCCGGAGCTGCTCTTGCCCTTGCCGGGGCCGGTCATGACCAGCAAGACGCCGGTGTCGGTGTCAGCCTTGGCAATGCGCTGGTCGACCGCGGCCTTGTGCTTTTGCATCTTGGCCTTGTGGCGGGCCTCGATGTCTTCCGGGGTTTCGTCTTGTGTCATGAGTGGGCCAGTGGTTCAGAGAGGGAGCCACCAGCGGTGGCCATCCAAGGTGTGGCAGCGCAGCGGCTGGTCGAAGGCGGCGGAGAGCGTGTCGGCCTGCATCACCTGCGCGACCGGGCCGGCCAGCGCCGGCTCGCCGCCGCCCGGCAGCAGCAGCACATGGGTGGCAACCCGCTCGGCCAGGCTGAGGTCGTGCACCGACATCAGCACTGCGCGGCCGCGCTGGCGCACTTCGTCCTGCAGCAAGGTCAGCATGCGCAGTTGCTGCGCCAGGTCCAGGTGGGCCAGCGGCTCGTCCAGCAGCGCCAGCGGCGGGTCCTGGGTGATGAGCGTGGCCAGGGCCACGCGCTGGCGCTCGCCGCCGGACAGCGAGCGCACGTCGCGCGCCTCGAAGCCGGCCAGACCGACACGGGCCAGCGCGGCCCGCGCCAGTGCATGGTCGGCCTCGCCTTCCCAGTGCCAGCGCGAGAGGTGCGGGTGGCGGCCTTGCAGCACCACGTCCAGCACCGGCGTGGCAAAAGCGTCATGCAACTGTTGCGGCATGAAGCCGCGCCAGCAGGCCAGTTCGTCCAACTTCCAGTCGGCCAAGGGCTTGCCGCCCATCTGCAGCAAACCGGCTGCAGGCAGCCTGGCACCGGCCAGCGTGTGCAACAGCAGCGTCTTGCCCACGCCATTGCGGCCGAGCAGGCACCAGAATTCGCCAGGGCGGATGGTGAATGACAGCGCAGGCACCAGCGAACGCTCACCCACACGGACAGACAAGTCATGCGTGGCCAGCAGGCTGGTGTCCACGCTCGCCGGTGGCGTTTCGCGCTTCATGTCCGCCCTCCCCGCCGCGCCAGCAGCACGATGAAGGTCGGCGCACCGATCAAGGAAGTCACCACACCCACTGGCAGTTGCAGCGGCGCGGCCACGGTGCGGGCCAGTGTGTCGGCTGCGAGCAGGAAGGCTGCACCAGCCAGCGCGCTGGCTGGCAGCAAGAGGCGCTGGTCATTGCCAAACAGCAACCTCAATGCATGCGGCACGACCAGGCCGACAAAGCCGATGGTCCCTGCGGTGCAGACCGCCACCGCGGCGCCCAGCGAGGCCGCGAGGTAGACCATGGCGCGCACTCGCCGCACCGGCACGCCCAGCATCTGCGCCGGGCCGGGGCCGCGCAGCAGCAGGTTCAAATCGCGCGCCCAGGGCAGCAGCGCGGCGCACATCAGCACCGGCAGCGCCAGCAGCCAGCCCGAAAGCTCGCTGCCGGACAGGTCGCCCATCATCCAGAACAGCATGCCGCGCAGCCGCTCGCCGGGCGCCAGGCTGAGGATCAGGCCCACGCCGGCCATCGCGATGGACGAGATCATCACGCCAGTCAACAGCAGGCGTGGCGTGTCGTCCTGGCTGCTGCTGGCGTCCAGCCGGCCCATGTCATGCCGGCCAAGGAAGAACACTGCCGCGACCGCCAGCAGCGCGCCGACCAGCGCCCCGCCCTGCACCGCCCACAGCCCGCAGCCCAGTGCCAGCATGGCCAGCGCGCCCAGCGCGGCGGCGCCGGACAGGCCCAGCACATACGGGTCTGCCAGCGGGTTGCGCAGCAGCACCTGCATCAAGGCACCGGACATTGCCAGCAAAGCGCCGGTGCTCATGGCCGCCAGCGCGCGCGGCAGGCGCAGCCTGTGCAGCACCTCGGCGGCGGGGCTGTCGTCGGGCCACAGCAGCAGGCGCGGCACCTGGTCGAAGCTCAGCAGGCTGCTGCCACTGGCCAGCGCCACGGCAAACACCAGCAGCAGCAGCGCGGCCAGCACCAGCGCTATGCGCCAGGCCCGGCCGCGGCTCATCGGCCGCAGCGCGCGCGGTCCGTGCAACTCGGCAGGCGATGAAGTGGAAGGCGCAGAGGGCATGCAAACAAGCTGGTTGAAATGAGGAACTCAGAGCGACGCTTCGGCCTGGGCCAGCCAGCTCACGGGGCCTTGCAGCCGGAACTGCAGCGTCAGCAGCAGCCGGCCCGCCACCGGCTCGCCGGCCTGCAGCGCTGGCGCAAACCGCCAGCGGCGCACGGCATCCCGCGCAGCCTGGTCCAGCAACCGGGTGCCGGAGGTCTGCGCCCATCGCACTTCGCCCACCAGGCCATCGGCCTGCACCTCGACCCACATCGCCACGCGACCTTCCAGCCCGTCTTCCCGCGCCGCTTCCGGGTAGACCGGCAGCGGGTTGCCAGGCAGCGGCTGAGGTGCGCGGGTCAGGCGAGGTGCCGGATTGGCTGCACTGGCGGCGGATGCAGCAGCCACCAGGACTGGCACGGCGCTGGCGGCCGAGACCGCTGGCGCAGGCGCGGGTGTGGCGGTGCTGGCCAAGGCTTCTGAAATGGCGGCCGCCGGTGGCGCAGGCGGCATGCGGATGGGCACAACCGGTGGCAAGGGCCTGCTCCCAGGCTTCGCAGGCACTGCCACCTTGGGCACGGCAGATGACTTCGCGGCGACCTGGATCATGACCAGGGCCGGCGTGTCCACCTGCACCACCACCTCGCGCGACCGGCTGGCCATGGACCACCCCCACAGCACCAGCCCGTGCAGCACCAGCACCACCGCCACACCGCGCCATCGCGGCGCTGTGGGTACAGGCGGAGCGGTGGTGGCAAGCATGGCAGGCGGCAGGCGGCAGGCGCAGCTCAGTGGCCGATCACAACGGTGGCGTCCAGCGCAAGGTCAGCTGGGCTTCGCGGCCGGGGCTGTTGTAGCCCTGGGCCGTCGTGTAGCGCTTGTCGGCCAGGTTGTTGACACGGCCCTCGACGCGCCATTGCGGCGTGATGGCCCAGCCGGCGAACAGGTCCACCAGGCCATACGCCCCCATGCGCGCGTCCGCGGATTCGACGTCGGCGTCATAGCGCTTGCCAACCCAGGTCAGGTCGCTGCCAACCTGGGCCGTGCCCAGTTGCTGCACCAGGTGCAGGCCACCGAAGACCCGGGCGCGGCGCCGCAGTTGGTCGTCGGTCTCTTCGTTCAGCGGGTCCTGCCAGGTGAAGTTCAGCTTGGCGCGCAGGTCACGGGTGATCTGGCCACCAGCCGTCAGCACCAGGCCCTTGATGCGGGCCTTGGCGACGTTGTGCGGCAGGTAGTCCGGCGGCGCGTATTCGATCAGGTCGGTGATGCGGTTGTCGAACAGCGTGGCGGTCAGGTCGGCGCCACCCAGGCGGGTGTCGGCACCAAACTCGAAGCTCTTCGAATGTTCCGGCTTCAGGTCTGGCGTGCCGAAGCCGGGGTAGTACAGCTCGTTGAACGTCGGCGCATGGAAGGCGGTGCCATACGAGGCACGCACGCGGCTGGCGCCGTCCAGCGCATAGGCCCAGCCGAGCTGGCCGGTGCCGTGGTTGCCAAACTGGCTGTTGCGGTCCTGGCGCAGGTCGATCTGCACCGAGTGCGCGCCGAAGCTGCCACGCCAACCCAGCATGCCGCTGCGGATGGTGCGCTCGGTCACGTTGTAAGGCGTGTCGCTGTCGACTTCCTGCTTCAGGAACTCCACGCCCGCGGTGGCGGTGCCACCTGCCAGCGCCACATGATTGAGCCAGCCAAACTGCTGCTGCGTGGTCTTGAAGGTGCCGGGGAAGGTGCTGTAGTCGTTCGACAGGTCGACCGAGCGGCCCACCACAACGCTGGACTGCCAGCGCTCGCTCAGTTTGCCGGACCACTGCAGGGCCATGGTCTGCGTCACCGTGGTGCTGTAGCTGTCCTGCCGGGTGTCGGCGTCTGGATCCGGACCATCGTCGTAATGGACCTTGCTGACGCTGCGCAGCAGCTTCAACGCAACCTGCTGGTCCGGCCCGAAGTGCTGGGTGATGCCGACATGGCCGCCGCGGTTCAGGTAGCCGTCCTTGTCCGGGTTGTAGCCGTAGGTGTTGTCGGCATTGGTGGCATTGATGCCATCGGTGCGCAGGAAATCGATGCCGGCAGACAGCTCGGTCTGTTCGCCGATGCGGCCGGCGTAGCCCGCCACGGCCTGTTGCAGGTTGTGGCTGCCGCCGGTCAGCGAAACGGTGGCGCCGGGCGAGCGCAGCGCGCTCTTCGTGAAGACCTGGATCACGCCGCCAATGGCGTCAGCGCCGTACAGGCTGGATGACGGTCCGGGCAGGACTTCCACACGCTCGATCAACGCCAGCGGAATGGACTCGAACGAAGCGGTGCCCAAGGTGGCCGATCCCAGGCGCACGCCGTCGACGATCAGCACCGTGTGGTCCGAACTGGCACCGCGCATGAAGATGCTGCTGGTCTGGCCCAGGCCGCCGTTGTGCGTGATCTCCACGCCCCCCATCGTGCGCAGCAGGTCGGTCAACGAACCGGCACCGGCCTGGCGGATGTCTTCGGCGGTGATGACCGTGACCGGGCGCACCGAGTCGCGGGTGACGACCTGGCTGCGGGCTGCCGTCACGACGTAGTCGCTGGCCTCGCTGGCCGGCGCAGTTTGCGCGGCGACATGCAGCGGTGCCTGCAGAAGCAGCGCGAGCGCGGCCGGAACACGCAACGCGGCGTGCGACGAGGAATGGGAAAGGCGCAAGGCGGTGCGCAGGCTCATGGGGACAACTTCCGGAAGTCGCTTTGGCAGGCGCGGCACGGCGCAAGGCAGGCCAAAGGCAACAGCACGGCCACCTGCTTCCCCGCGGGTGGCCGCTACATGGCGCGAGAACATGCTCGCGCCCCCTGTTGGCCGGTATCCGGGCTGGTGGCACCAACCGTGCGGCCTTCCCGAAGGTCTTCACCTTCAGTGGCCAGGAGCACGGGCTGAAACGCTGGCGCAGCTTGCGCGAGGCTTCGTCCACTTACCGTTGCGGGGGCAGCACAGGTTGGGCATCGCCTCGTGGAGGCTGGCCTTCCTGTTTCCCGTTTACCCCGGGCCGCAACGAAGCGCAGCCCAGGCACCAAACAGGTGTCAGTTTACACCGGGGTTACGCGGCGCCCTGCGGGCGCGGGTACAGGCCGTGCACCTGCGCGAAGACGCGGGTCAGCCCCAGCAGCGCGTCAATGCCGGGCGTCGGCTCGCCCACGCGCTGGGCGATCTCGCGCACCGCGCCGACGATGCCGTCGAGCTCGATCGTGCGGCCGGCTTCCGCGTCCTGCAGCATCGAGGTCTTGAAGGCGCCCAGGCTGGCGGTGATGCGATGGCGGTCAGCCGGGGTCTGCTCGATCCTGCAGCCGATGCGCGCGCCGACCCGCGCCGCCTCTTCCATCATGCTGGCGCAGAAGGTGCGCAGCAACGGGTCGCCGATGATCAGGTCCACCGTCGCGCCGGTGATGGCCGAGACCGGGTTGGTGGTCAGGTTGCCCCACAGCTTGTACCAGAGCTCGCGCCGCAATTCGGGGCTCTCGACCACCTCCAGCCCACCGCTGCGCAGCAGCTCGGCGACCTGCTGCACACGCGGCGTGACCGGGCCGGCCGCCGGCTCGCCAATGATCAGCTTCTGCCCCATCTGGTGCGCCACCAGGCCGGGCTCCGGGCACGAGGTGCTGGCGTGCACCACGCAGCCAATGATGCGCGAGACAGGCAAGGCCTGGGCGATGTGGCCACCGGGGTCCACGCTGCCAAGCGGCGCAGCACCCAGCTCGGGCACGCCGGCCGAGAACCACCAGGGAATGCCATTCATCGCCGGCAGCAGCACGGTCTGCGGCCCCAGCAGCGGGCCGATGGCGGGCGCAGCAGCGGCCATCGCCTGGCCCTTGACGGCAATGATCACCAGGTCCTGCTCACCCAGTTCGGCAGGTGTCGCGCTGGCGCGCACCGGCGCCTGAGTCAGCGAGCCGTCGGGGTTGCGCAGGCGAAAGCCGTGCTGCTGCAGCGCCGCCAGCGTGTCGCCCCGGGCCACGACGCTGAGCTGCGCCACGCCGGCTGCCGCCAGTCGTGCGCCAATGAAACCGCCAATGGCACCAGCGCCGAAGATGCAAACCCGCATGGGAAAAGTCCTCTGAGTGAGGTTCATGAAAGGAACAAGACGATAGCGCGACCGGAGGCAACGTCGAACAAGTCCTTCTAGACTTGGCCATCAAACCAAACAAGGAGCCGTCCCATGCCAGCACCCGGCGCGATGCGCTTTGGCTACACCATCCTGTACGTCAGCAAGGTCGAGGCCTCGCTGGACTTCTTCGAGCGCGCGTTTGGCATCGGCCGCCGCTTCCTGCACGAATCCGGCGGCTACGGCGAGCTGGACACTGGCGCCACCACGCTGGCGTTTGCCGAGCACAGCATTGGCGAGGGCCACCTGCCCGGTGGCCATGTGCGGGCCGACCAGTCCGAACAGCCGCTGGGCATGGAGGTGGCGCTGGTCTGCGACGACGTGGCCGAGGCCCACCAGCGCGCACTGGCCGCCGGTGGCAAGGAACTGGCCGCACCGCAAGCCATGCCCTGGGGCCAGACAGTCTCCTGGCTGCGCTGCCCGGACGGCTTGCTGGTGGAGTTGTGCACGCCAATGTGAGGTGGCACTGTTTTTCAGTTCAGCAAGGCGCGCAGCCCGGCGACCAGCCGGTCGAGTTCGGCACGTGATGTGTAGATGGCCGGCGTGACCCGCACCACGTCGCCCCGCGCAGGGCCATTGCGCCAGACGGTGAACACGCCATGCTGCTCGTGCAGCGCGGCAACGATGGCCTGGTTCTCCGCGGCGCTGCCACGCCCGCTGAAGCGCAACGAGGTGATGCCGGCGGCCATGCCGGGCTGGTCCGGCGTCAGGATCTCCAGGCCCGGCAGCCCGCGCACCTGCTGCACCCAATGGTCTCGCAGGCTGCGCAGCCTGGCCTGCTTGGCGCTGGCGCCAATGCGCTGATGCAACTGAAGCGCCGCGGGAATGCTGAGCCAGGCGGCGAAGTTCGGTGAACCGGTGTGGATGCGCGAGCGCACGTCGTCGGCCGGATGGTCGCGGTCGCCGAAATACGGGTCGATGGCGGCTAGGCTGCCTTTGCGGATGTACAGGCAACCGCAGCCCAGTGGCGCGCCCACCCATTTGTGCAGGTTGAAGGCGGCATACGGCGCGCCCAGGTCGGCCACGTCGAAATCCAACTGGCCCCAGGAGTGGGCCGCATCGACGATGGCTTCGGCGCCGGCCGCCCGGGCCATCTCGCTGAGTTCCCGCACCGGCATCACCAGGCCGGTGCTGTGGCTCAGGTGGGTCAGCAGCAGCAAGCGGGTGCGTGGGTGCTGGCGCAAGGCGTCTGCATAAGTGGCGAGCACGTTTTCGCGGCTGGCCGGCTCCGGAATTTCCAGCCTGACCGGCAGCACGCCGCGCCGCTCGCGCAGCCATGCCATCGCGTTGCGCATCGCCGGGTAGTCCAGGTCGGCATACAAGACGGTGTCGCCCGGCTGCAGCCGGTTGTAGCCGCTGATCAGGGCCAGCATGGATTCGGTGGCGCCGCGTGTCAGCGCAATTTCCTCCGGCTCGCAGCCCAGCGCTGCGGCCACGCGCTGGCGAATGGCGGCCATTGCGCTCGGCCAGCCTTCGCGGATCATCAGCGTGTTCTCGAAGTTGACGCGCTCGGTCCAGCGCATGAACGCTTGCCGCACCGGCTCGGCCATCACGCCCCAGAAGCCGTTTTCCAGGTTGGCTGTCGCATGGGAAGTCCGGTAAAGGGCGGCCACAGCGGACCAGAACGCCTCATCATGTTCAGGCGCCTGGGCTGAGACCGCCGGCAGGCCGGCAAGGGCAGCGTCGAAAAACGGGAGATGGAAGTCCGGAGCGGGCATGGGTGGGCCTGTGCTGTGGAAGCCAGGACCTTACCAAGAAGCGGCGGCGGGACAGCGGGACGCCGCTGAAACGCACCTGAACGGTGCCGCAGCCGACAGCAAAAGCGCCTGCTGCTGGCCGTCCCCTGTTCGCGGCGCCAATGTTTCGGGCCACACCAGCGTTCACCGGGCGGCTGCAAGGCCTGGGCACAGGCCTCGGGCAGGCAACGTTCTAGGGGGTTTTCGCTGGTGAAGCCGGCGGAAACCGTGCGCATGCCGGAATTGCGCTCCCACGTCAATCGCTAGACTGCCATGTGCGCTTGGCGCACTGGCTGCTTACCTGTTCCAGGCCGGACATCGTGATGCACTTATGATGTTCGCAAGCAAGGGTTTACCGTCGCGATATCCACGGAGTTGAGGGAACAGGCAGCATGCACACGGTCGAGAATGTCGAGCAACGCGTCATTGGAGTCATCTCTGATTTGACGGAAGACTGGGACGTCGAGCTCGAAGGCGGCATTGGTCCCCAGACCACGATGATTGGCGACATCGGCTTCGCGTCGATCGACTTCATCCAGTTGGTCGTGGCGATCGAAGGCGCCTACAAGACCAAGCTCGGGTTCCAGGACCTGTTGATGAAAAACGGCGCTTATGTCGAGGACCTGAGCGTCGCGCAGATTGCCGAGTTCGTCGCCGGCCGGTTGAACGGCTCGTTGCCGGTCGCAGCGCCCGCGCCCGTGGCGGCCAACACCGCCGTCGTCGCCACGCGGCTGACCTCGATTCCCGAAAGCGAGCGTGTCACCCCCGAGAAGCTGGCCAAGTTCCGCGCGAGCATTGCCACCCGCAAGCTGCGCGACGACGGCACGCCAAAGAATCCGCCGGCGCTGTTCGTGCTGTCGCCTCCGCGTTCGGGCTCGACGCTGCTGCGCGTGATCCTGGCCGGCAGCTCCAAGCTGTTTGCCCCGCCCGAACTGCACCTGCTGCCCTACAACACCATGGGCGAGCGCCTGAAGGCCTTGTCCGGCGAGCACACCGAGCACCTGCTGGACGGCACCGTTCGCGCACTGATGCAGTTGCATGGCTGGGAGCCCGAAGCGGCCCGCGCCTTCGTCTCGAAGTGCGAAGCCGACGACATGTCCACCAAGGCCTTCTACAACCTGCTGCAGCAACCGCTGAAGGGCGAGAAGCTGCTGGTCGACAAGACGCCTTCGTACGTGATCGACGTGGACATCCTGAAGCGCATCGAACAAGACTTCGATCGCCCGCTGTACATCCACCTGACGCGCCACCCGCTGGGCATGATCCGCTCGTATGAAGAGTCCAAGCTGCAGCGCCTGATGCCCATGGTTCAGGAAGCCAGCTTCGGCAGCCGCGAGCTGGCCGAGCTGACCTGGCTTACCGCGCAGCAGAACACCGTGGCCGCAGGTCAGCATGTGCCGGCAGACCGTTGGCTGCAGATCCAGTACGAAGACATCGTCTGCAATCCCTCCGCATCCATCGAGAAGATCTGCAGCTTCGCCGGCATTCCGTACGAAGACGCGATGATCAACCCGTACCAGGAAATGGACCAGCGCATGACCGACGGCGTGGACAACGCCTCGAAGATGAGCGGCGACCTGAAGTTCCACCTGCACAACGCCATCAACCCCGATGCCGCGGTGCGCTGGAAGCAGTTCTACTCCGAAGACATCCTCGGCGCGCAGACCCGCGAAGTGGCGGCGTCACTGGGCTACTGATCTTCCGCATCCCCAGACAGGCTCGCTTCGGCGGGCCTGTTTTGTTTGGGGTGCCAGCTCCCGCACAGGTGATGAACCGTTCAACAATCGGCCATCGTCCACCCCACGCCGTCGCATGAGCCCGATCAACACCCACTTCAAGCTCGAAGGCAGGCTGAAGGCCGCGGCATTGCTGGCGCTCGGCGTTGGTTTGGCTCTGCTGCTGCCCTCGCTGATGGGCGCAACGGCGGGCGAAACAGGGGCCTGGGTGCCGGCCTGGAGTGCGGCACCGGACTCGGCAGGGCCGGCGATGAAGCCCCAAACCATCCGGCAAGTGCTGCGCGCCGGCTCGGGTGGCGACAAGCTGCGAATCAAGCTGTCGAACCTTCTGGGCGACGGGCCGCTGCTGGTCGGGCCGGTGCATGTGGGCCTGCATGGCGTGGGCTCGGCCATCGTCGCGGGCAGCGACCGTGCGCTGAGCTTTGGTGGCCAGGCCACGCTGCGCATTGCCAAGGGTGAAAGCGCCTGGAGCGACCCGCTGGACCTGCCGGTGGCAGCGCTGCAGGAACTGGCCGTGAGCCTTTACCTGCCCGAAGGCGCCAGCGCGCCGACGATCCACACGGTGGGCATGCAGACGGCCTACCTGGTCGACGGCCTGGACATGGCCGGTGCCGCCGCCCTGCCCCGCGCCGACACCGACGACAGCCGCTACCTGCTGACCGACCTGCAGGTGCTTCCGACCAAGGCGAGCGGCCCGGCACGCACGCTGGTGGCTGTAGGTGACTCCATCACCGACGGCGTGGGCTCAGGACTGGATGCCAACGCACGCTGGCCCGACGCGCTGGCTGCGCGCCTGCGAAAGGACCCCGCGCTGGCCGATGTGGCCGTGGTCAACGCCGGCATTGCCGGCAACCGCATCCTGAACGACGGCTCGGATCCCTACCTTGGCCCGAGCACGCTCGCTCGTTTCCAGCGCGACGTGCTGGACCAGCCCGGTGTGCACTGGGTGGTGCTGCTGCAAGGCATCAACGACATCACCGCCAGCGGCCTGCTGGACAGCCCCAAGGACAAGGTCAGCGCGGCCCAGGTCATCGAAGGCATGAAGACGCTGGTGGCACACGCCCACGCAGCCGGCGTGCAGGTCTGGGGTGCCACGTTGCTGCCACGCGGCGGCTCGACCGGCCCGCGCGGCCAGACACCAGCGGCCGAGGCGATGCGAGTGGAGGTCAACCGCTGGATCACCAGCGCGGGCGCCTTCGACCGGGTGCTGGATTTCGACCGCCTGATGGCCGACCCGGCCCGGCCCAGCTACCTGAACCCGGTCTTCGACAGCGGCGACCACACGCATCCGAATGCCGCGGGTTATCGCGTGATGGCGGCTGCCATCGATCTGCAGGCGCTCAGGAACTGAGCCGACCCACCGGCGCTCAGGCCAGGTTCACGCCCGGCAGCAGCGTCGACAAGTCGTCGCCAGTCTCTTCCAACTGCACCAGCGTGGCCTGGCGGGCGGCCAGCGCGTCACGGTTGCGCAGCGCCGTCAGGATCGCCTTGTGGCGCGGCAGCGAAAGCTCGTGGGTGTTGGGCACCTGGCTGCTGAGGATGATGGACTCGCGCAGCGCGAGGGACAGCATGTTGCCGATGTAGGCCAGCAGGTCGTTGTTGGTGGCCTCGGCAATGCGGCGGTGAAACGCCAGGTCGGGTTCCAGCAGTTCCTCGGTGGTGCGCGCTGCGGCCATGCCGGAGAAAGCCTCGGCAATGGCCTCGATCTGGTCCTCGGTCGCAGCCTTGGCGGCCAGCGCGGCAGCGGCGGGCTCGAAGACGCGGCGCACCGTCAGCAGCGTGCTGACGAACTCGGGCTGCGGCTTGGTCTGGATCAGCCAGTACAGCACGTCCGGGTCCAGCAGATGCCACTCGTTGCGCGGCCGGACGATGGCGCCCGAGCGCTGCTTGGACACCACCAGCCCCTTGGCCACCAGCACCCGCACGGCTTCGCGCAGCACCGGCCGGCTCACGTCGTATTTCTCCAGCAGCACCGCCTCGGCCGGCAGCCGGTCGCCCGGCTTCAACGCACCGGCCAGGATGGCCAGGCCAAGCTCGCGCACGATGCGTCCATGCATGCTCTTGCCTTCGGGCTGAAGGCGATAGGTGGACTGCGCCGTGCGACTGTTCATTCCCGCCATTCTCCGTCTCCAGGCAGATGCCGCAGGAACCGTAACACAGTGATTTGCGCGCGATCAGCCGCAGCCGCCCATCGGACGGCCCACGCGACCGAAGGTGCGAATCGGCGCCTCAGCCAGCCGCCGTATACGCCGTCTTCACCGTGGTGTAGAACTCCTTGGCATGGCTGCCCTGCTCGCGCGGGCCGTAGCTGGAGCCCTTGCTGCCGCCAAACGGCACGTGGTAGTCCACGCCCGCGGTCGGCAGGTTGACCATCACCATGCCGGCCTGCGCGGCCAGCTTGAAGTGGGTGGCGTGTTTCAGCGAGGTGGTGCAGATGCCGGCCGAGAGGCCAAACTCGGTGTCGTTGGCCGTCGCCAGCGCTTCTTCGTAGTCGCGCACGCGGATCACGTTGGCCACCGGGCCGAAGACTTCCTCGCGGCTGATGGTCATCGCGTTGGTCGTTTCGGTGATCAACGCCGGCATCTGGAAGAAGCCCTTCGTCTCGCGTTCCAGCACCTCGCCGCCAAACGCCAGCTTGCCGCCTTCCGTCTGCGCCAGCGCCACGTAGCGCAGGTTCTGCGCCAGTTGCTTTTCATCGACGACGGGGCCGATGTCGGTGCCGGCTTTCAACGCATGGTCCACCTTCAGCGTGCGCAGCTTGGCCAGCACCTTGTCGACGAACGCGTCATGCACGCCTTCGGTGACGATGATGCGGCTCGAAGCCGTGCAGCGCTGGCCGGTCGAGAAATACGCACTTTGCACCGCGGCGTTGACAGCCACGTCCAGGTCGGCGTCGTCCAGCACCACCAGCGGGTTCTTGCCACCCATCTCGGCCTGCACCTTGGCCTGGCGGGCAGCGCAGCTGTTGATGATGCGCCGGCCGGTGCCGACCGAGCCGGTGAAGCTCACCGCGCGCACCAGCGGCGAATCCACCAGCGTCTGGCCCACTTGCGAGCCCGGGCCCATCACCAGGTTGAACACGCCCTTCGGAAGCGCCGTGCGGCTGAGGATGTCGGCCAGCGTCCAGCCACAGCCGGGCACCAGTTCGGCCGGCTTGAAGACCACGCAGTTGCCGTAGGCCAGCGCCGGGGCGATCTTCCAGGCCGGGATGGCGATGGGAAAGTTCCACGGCGCGATCAGCCCGACCACGCCAACCGGCTGCCGCAGCACGTCCACGCCCACGCCCGGCCGCACGGAGGCCAGGTGTTCGCCGCCGCCTCGCAGCGCCTCGCCCGCGAAGAACTTGAAGATCATCGCGGCGCGGTGCGTCTCGCCAATGCCTTCAGGCAAGGTCTTGCCCTCTTCGCGCGACAGCAGTCGGCCGATCTCGTCCTTGCGCGCCAGCAGTTCGTTGCCCACGGCGTCCAGCACGTCGAAACGCTGCTGCGGCGTGCTCATGGCCCAGCCCGGGAATGCGGCCTGCGCGGCAGCGATGGCGGCTTCGGTCTGCGCCGCATCGGCCTGCGCGTAGTGGCCGATCACGTCGCTGGTGTCGGACGGGTTGATGTTCGGCCGCGTGCCTGCGCCGGCCACCCATTCGCCATTGATGTAGTTCTGGAAGGTGTTGCTCATGATGAGGTGCCTCTTTTGATTCAGGCCCAACGCAGGACCAGCGGATCGAGGCGCTTCGCCGCGTCCAGCAGGCCGGCGCGCACGGCAGGGTTCATCGCCGGGAACGGATGCCGCGGCGCGTCGCAGGCGATTACGCCGCCTTCCTTCATCAAGGCCTTGGCGGTCAGGATGCCGCCCTGGCGGTTCTCGTAGTTGATCAGCGGCAGCCAGCGCGCGTAGGCGGCCACAGCTTCCTCGCGACGGCCGGCGGCGTAGGCGTCGACGATGGTGCGGATGCCGTCCGGGAAGGCACCGCCGGTCATCGCGCCGGTCGCGCCAGCGTCCAGGTCGGCCAGCAGCGTGATGGCCTCTTCGCCGTCCCACGGGCCTTCGATGTCCGCGCCACCAATGGCGATCAGCTCGCGCAGCTTGCTGGCCGCACCGGCGGTTTCGATCTTGAAGTACGCAACGTTCTCGATCTCGCGCGCCATGCGGGCCAGGAAGGGTGCGCTCAGCACCGTGCCGCTGACCGGCGCGTCCTGGATCATGATGGGAATGTCGATGGCGTCGGACAGCTGGCTGTAGAAGCCGTGGATCTGCGCTTCGGACACGCGGATGGTGGCGCCGTGGTAGGGCGGCATGACCATCACCATGGCGGCGCCCATGTCCTGCGCGCGGCGGCTGCGCGCGGCGCAGATCTGCGTACCGAAGTGGGTGGTGGTGACGATCACCGGCACCCGGCCGGCCACGTGTTCGAGGATGGTCTTCGCAAGCACCTCGCGCTCGTCATCGCCCAGCACAAACTGCTCGGAGAAGTTGGCCAGGATGCACAGGCCGGTCGAGCCGGCGGCTATCATGAAGTCGACGCAGCGCTTCTGGCTTTCCAGGTCCAGCCCGCCTTGTTCATTGAAGGTCGTGGGCACGACAGGGAACACACCCTTGTACCGCGCAGCTTGTTGATGAGTGCTCATGAGGTATCTCTTCAGGAAGTCGGGGTTCAGTGACTCAGTGAGAATGGCGCGGCACCGCCGCCCCGCGGCAGCCGACCAGGAAGTCGAAGTCGCAGCCCTGGTCGGCCTGCATCACGTGCTTCACGTACAGGTGGCGGTAGCCGGTGGCGTCGGCCGGGTCGACCTGCTGCACCGCGGCCCAGGCGACCAGGCGGGCGGCCAGTTCTTCGTCCGTCACGTCCAGGTGCAGCCGGCCGGTCTCGGCATCCAGTTCGATCCAGTCACCCTCCTGCACCACCGCCAGCGGGCCGCCCGCGCGCGCCTCGGGCGCCACGTGCAGCACCACGGTGCCGTAGGCGGTGCCGCTCATGCGGGCGTCGGAAATGCGCACCATGTCGGTCACGCCCTGGGCCAGCAGCTTGGGCGGCAGGCCCATGTTGCCGACCTCGGCCATGCCGGGGTAGCCGCGCGGGCCACAGTTTTTCAGCACCATCACCGAGTCGGCCGTGATGTCCAGGTCCGGGTCGACGATGCGTTCCTTGTAGTGCTCCAGGCTCTCGAAGACCACCGCGCGGCCGCGGTGCTTGAGCAGGTGGGCGCTGGCGGCCGAGGGCTTGAGCACCGCGCCGTTGGGCGCCAGGTTGCCACGCAGCACGCGGATGCTGCCGTCCGGCACCAGCGGCTTGGTCAACGGACGGATCACCTCTTCGTCGTGGATTGCCGCATCCTTGACGTTGTCCCAGATGCTCTTGCCATTGGCCGTCAGCGCATTCGGGTGCGGCAGCAGCCCGGCCTCGCCCAGCCGGCGCAGCACGCCCGGCAGGCCGCCGGCGTAGTAGAACTCTTCCATCAGGAAACGGCCCGAGGGCAGCAGGTCCACCAGCGTAGGCGTGCCGTGGCCGACCGAGGTCCAGTCGTCCAGTTGCAGGTCCACGCCAATGCGGCCGGCAATCGCCTTCAGGTGGATCACCGCGTTGGTCGAGCCGCCGATGGCGGCATTGGTGCGGATGGCGTTTTCGAAAGCTTCGCGGGTCAGCAGCTTGGACAGCGTCAGGCCCTCGTTGACCATCTCGACGATGCGGCTGCCCGAGAGATGCGCCAGCACCTGTCGCCGTGCGTCCACCGCCGGGATGGCGGCGTTGTGCGGCAGGCTCACACCCAGCGATTCCGCCATGCAGGCCATGGTGGACGCCGTGCCCATGGTGTTGCAGGTGCCGGCCGAGCGCGCATGGCCAGCCTCAGCGGCAAGGAAGTCGTTGATCGAGATGGTGCCGGCCTTGACCTGCTCGCTGAGCTGCCAGACCGCCGTGCCCGAGCCGATGTTCTTGCCGTTGAGCTTGCCGTTCAGCATCGGCCCGCCGGTGACGACGATGGCCGGCACGTCACAGCTGGCCGCGCCCATCAGCAGCGCAGGCGTGGTCTTGTCGCAGCCGACCAGCAGCACCACGCCGTCGATCGGATTGCCGCGGATCGACTCCTCCACGTCCATGCTGGCCAGGTTGCGCGTGAGCATGGCCGTGGGCCGCAGGTTCGATTCACCGTTGGAGAACACCGGGAACTCGACCGGGAAGCCACCGGCCTCCAGGATGCCGCGCTTCACATGCTCGGCCAGCTTGCGGAAGTGGGCGTTGCAGGGCGTCAGCTCGCTCCAGGTGTTGCAGATGCCGATGATGGGCTTGCCCTGGAATTCGTGATCCGGGATGCCTTGGTTCTTCATCCAGCTTCGGTACATGAAGCCGTTTTTGTCGGCAGTGCCGAACCATGCAGCGGACCTGAGCTTGACGGGGGGCTTGGACATGAGGCTCTCTCAAACAGGAGTCGACATTAAAGTATGACTAATTGTGGCACGTCACTCGGGTAAACCCTGAAACTTCCGCAAGACTTCTCACTAAAGTATTACTAATAAAATGCCAGCAGTGTTCAGTGACCCTGTTGGCGGAGTTCCCTCATGACTGTTTTCGCGCGCTACCCCAGCCTGGCCGACCGCCGGGTGTTGATCACTGGCGGCGCCACCGGCATCGGTGCCTGCTTGGTCGAACAATTCGCGCTGCAAGGCGCAGCGGTGGGCTTCATCGACATTGACGCCGCCGCCGGCAAGGCCCTGGCCGCGAAACTGCAGGACGGTGCACGCCGCGGCCCGTATTTCGTCGCCGCCGACCTGACCGACACCGCCGCACTGCAGCGCGCCATCCACACGCTGCGCGACGCGCTGGGAGGCCGCATCACGGTGCTGCTGAACAACGCCGCCAACGACAAGCGCCACGCGCTGGAAAGCGTCACACCCGAACAGTGGGACGCAGGCCTGGCCGTCAACCTCAAGCACCAGTTCTTCGCCGCGCAGGCGGTGCTGCCGGACATGCGCGCTGCCGGCGGCGGCAGCATCGTCAACTTCGGCTCCATCAGCTGGAAGCTCAAGCAAGGCGGCATGCCGGCCTACACCACCGCCAAGGCCGCGGTGCAGGGCCTCACGCGCTCGCTGGCACGCGACCTCGGGCCACACAACATCCGCGTCAACACCCTCGTGCCGGGCTGGGTGATGACCGACAAGCAGCTCGCGCTGTGGGTGGACGATGCGGCCCGTGCCGAGATCGCCAAGGGCCAGTGCATCAACCAGCCGCTGATGGCCGAGCACATCGCCCGCATGGCGCTGTTCCTCGCGGCGGACGACAGCGCCATGTGCACCGCGCAGGACTTCATCGTGGACGGCGGCTGGGTCTGACCGCCATGACCACGATCCACTCCCGTCCCTACGGCACGCTGCCCGACGGCAGCATCGTCGACGAATACACGCTGGACAACGGCCGAGGCCTGGTGCTGCGCGCCATCACCTACGGCGGCATCGTGACCTCGCTGCAGGTGCCGGACCGCGCCGGCCGGTCGGCCAACGTGGTGCTGGGTTTCGACGCGCTGGACGACTACGTGCTGCGCAACCCGCACTTCGGCGTCATCGTCGGCCGTTATGCCAACCGCATTGCCGGCGGCCGTTTCACGCTGGACGGCGAAACCCACCAGCTGCCGATCAACGATGGCCCGAACTGCCTGCACGGCGGCCCGCGTGGCTTCGGCACCCGGCTGTGGCAGGCCGAGATAGAGGGCGACACGCTGCACCTGCGCTACCGCAGCGAACACGGAGAAGAAGGCTTCCCCGGCACGCTGGACCTCAGCGTGCGCTACCGGCTGGACGACGCACAAGGCTGGCGCGTGGACTACGAGGCCCGCTGCGACCGGCCCACCGTCGTCAACCTCAGCCACCACGACTACTTCAACCTCGCCGGCGCCGGCTCGGCCGTCGGCCACCGGCTGCAGCTGAACGCCAGCCGCTACACCGAGGTCGACACCGCACTGATCCCCAGCCGCATTGCCGATGTGGCCGGCACGCCGTTCGACTTCCGCAGCAGCCAGGTCGTCGAAGCCCGGCTGCGCGAGGGCCACGAGCAGTTGCGCCTGGCCCGCGGCTACGACCACAACTGGCTGCTGGACGCGCCGCAGGACGGCCAGCTGCACCTCGCCGCGCGGCTGGAAGACCCGGCCTCCGGCCGCGTGATGACGGTGCACACCACCGAACCCGCCGTGCAGTTCTACTCCGGCAACTTCCTCGACGGCACGCTGCGCGGCCAAGGCGGCCAGCTCTACCGCCAGGGCGACGGCCTGTGCCTGGAAACCCAGCACAACCCCGACTCGCCTAACCACCCCGCAAGCGCCGACTGGCCGAGCACCGTGCTGCGCCCCGGCGAGGTTTTCCGCAGCAGCACCGAACACCGCTTCTCTACACTGCCCGGCTGACTGGCAGAGACAGCGGAGATCACCATGCCCACCGTGTTCGACAAGCTGAACCTGAAGGCCAGCGCGAGATCCTCGTGGTCAACGCGCCTGCGTCCTTCGAGCCGGCCTTAGCCACGCTGGTGGGTGTCAAGGTGCTGCGCGACCCGGCGGAGGTCCAGGCGGTGCATTTCGCGCTTGCGTTTGCCACGCAGCAAACCGAGGTTGATCGCTTGTCCGGGCTGCTGGCCGGCAAGGCCGAGGGCGACGCGCTGCTGTGGTTCGCCTACCCAAAAGGCACCTCCAAACGCTACCGCTGCGACTTCAACCGCGACACCGGCTGGGCCGTGCTGCAGGGCGCCGGCTTCGAAACCGTGCGCGCGGTGGCGATTGACGAAGATTGGTCCGCGCTGCGTTTTCGGCGGTTGGCCTATATCAAGACCACGGCCTCGAAATAATATGCAGCCACGCGCCCGAGTGGGCCGCCATTGACATTGCGATTCGCATTTTCAGCGAACTCCTCCAGGCGCTCCCACACCCGCAATGCAGCGGCCCACTCACGCTCATTTCTGAATCGGGTATTTCGAATCAAGAAATAGTTGACAGGGCTGAACCATATCTGGGGGACAAGGCAAGTCCCATCCCCCAAAGGGGGGAAATCAAGTGGCTCAACCCATCCCATCACATCGCCATGCACCACATCCGCTTCACTGACCACCAGGACGTGCCGCAAGCCGAGGCGGGCGTCGTCGATGCGGGCCTGGACGCAGCCAACCAACAGGCGAGAGCGCTGCAGGACGTGCGTGGCCTGTCGGTGTTTGCCAGAACGGCAGCAGACGAGGTGATCGGCGGCGCGGTGGGTCGCACCTGGGGAGATTGCTGCGAGTTGCAGGAATTGTGGGTGGCGCCCGCATTGAGAAACCAGGGGCTGGCCAGCACGCTGCTCGGGCGTTTCGAGGATTTGGCCGCGCAAAGGGGTTGCCGGCTGCTTTATCTCTACACCTTCAGTTTTCAAGCGCCTGATTTTTATCGCAAGCGCGGTTATCAGCTTGCATTCTGTCTTCGGGGGTTTTCTCAGGGCGTCGAGAAATACCTGATGCAAAAATCGCTCGCCGCGGGCTGAGGCTGTCGCGCACGCTGCAGCCCGTCAGCCTCTCGCGACGGCCGCGTCCACGTGCTTCAATGCAGGCAACCATTGGCCGCATCGCCGATGCAGACACGACGCCCTCATGCTGATTGCACCGCCCACCACTGACGAGACGCAACGCCTGGCCTTGCTGCGCTCGCTGGACCTGCTGACGGAGCTGGCCGGCAATGCGCAGCGCGAGATCCAGCACCGCGAGGCTGCGGTGCACGCCCGCCAGCAGGTGGACTCGCTGCAAGCAGTGCTGGCGCAACGCGTGGCCGAGCGCACGGCCGAGCTGCAGCGCTCGGAAGCGGCCCTCGCCAGGCTCAACCGCGAACAAGGCCTGATGCTGGACAACGACCTGGTCGGCATCGTCAAGCTGCGCCAGCGCCGCATCGTCTGGCACGACCGGGCATGGCGCACATGTTCGGCTACCGCCCCGGCGCGAACGCCTGCGCCAGCGCTGAAAATGGCTTGCACCGCTGCAGGCGCTGGCCGACACTTTGCAGGCTGCCCGACGCACGAGGCCATGCGATGAAACACCAGCAATCCCATCCCTACCGCATCCCGGCCTTGTTGCTGCTGTCCGTGCTCACCTCCGGTGCGATGGCCGACTGGGGGCCGGCGCCCGTCGCTGAAATCGCCGTCGCCAGCCTCGTCGCAAGTGCCCAGGTCACACCGCCGGAAAACGACCTGGTGCTGGTCAACCAGCTGGCTTATGACCTGAAGGTGCCGCTGACCCAGATCTCCCTGGCCCGCCTCAGCGAACCGCAGCGCGGCGACATGGTCACCCTCCTCTCGCCGCGGAACCAGGAACGGCTGGTCAAGCGCGTGGCCGCCGTGCCGGGCGACCTGGTGGAGCTGCGCGGCAGCACGCTCTACGTCAACCACAAGCCCGCCGGCTTCGGCGCGCCGGACGAAAAGCTCGGCACCCCGGCGCCACACGCGGACGACGCCGTCCGGTCCGCAGCGACGCAGGCCAGCCAAAAGCTCGACAAAGCCGAGAAGCTTGGCTTTGGCCCGACCCAGTTGCCGGCGGACCGCTACTTCGTGCTCGGCGACAACCCGGACGACACCGAGGACTCGCGTTTCTTCGGCCTGGTGGCCCGCGAAGGCATCGTCGGCCGCACCCACCATGTCGTGCTGTCCACCGACCTGCTGGGCGGCTGGGCGCAGCGCCTGGAGCGTGGTCTCAGCGTGTTCCGCTGAGCCCTGCAGCGCGGTGCGCAGGCCGGGCCGGCCGGCCATGTCGACCCTTGGCGCCGCGCTGGTTCTGACGCTGCTCGGCACCCCGGCACAAGCCGAGGACGTTCGCCGCAACTGGTTCGGCGATCCATTCTTCCCGCTGGTCGGCACCCTGACCGGCTGCCCTGCGCCGCTGGGCCCGTTGTTGACAGAGGCCGAGCGCCGCGTGCAGGCGCATCACCGCGCCGAAAAAGGCACCACCTGCTGGCTGGCCGGCAAGTGCGACACGCCCAGTGCCTATGCGCATGACGACGAGATTGCCGCCGCGCTGGAAGCGGCCTGGCGCGAGCAGGCGCCAGCCAGCGTCACGCGCCGGCCCGCCAGCGTGTGGGCCACGGTGCAGGCCCGCGTCGTCTACTTCGAGGGCTGCGCCGGCGACCCGGCCGCAGCGGCCGAGCTGGAAGCCTTTGCGCGGCGGCTGCCGCAGGTGCTGAACGCGGTGGCCGCGCTGCGCACCGATCCGCGGGCAAAACCGCCTTACCGCACCGCGGCCGGCCAGTGACCCGAGGTCTTCAGCTGCCCGTGTAACGGCCCGGCCGGTGGTTGATGTAGATGAAGCTGCTCATCACCACCGCGCCCAGCACCGAGTAGATGGCCCGGTCGCGCGGCAGGATCAGCGCGGCGATCAGCAGCACGCTGATGTCGATGGCCATCTGCACCTTGCCGGCGCGCCAGCCTTTGACCTGCTGGAAGTACAGCGAGACGATGGTCGCGCCGCCCAGGCTGGCCCGGTGGCGCGCCAGGAACAGGCAGCCCGAACCCAGCAGCAGACCACCCAGCACCGCGGCGTAGCCCGGGTGCAGCCGCTCGATGGCAAACAGCCGCGGCGAGTATTCGGTCATCAGCGACAGCGCCGTCACCGCCACGAAGGTCTTCAGCGTGAACTCCGGCCCCATGCGCTTCCACGAGAAGCCGTAGAACGGCAGGTTCACGACGAAGAACCACTTGCCGAAGCTGTAGCCCGTCAAGTGGCTGAGCACGAAGGCCGCGCCTGCCGTGCCACCGGTGATCAGGCCCACCTGCGCAAACAGGATCAGCGCCAGCGAGACGAACAGCGTGCCGGTGAAGATGGCCTGCGTGTCCTCGAACAAGGTGTGCGGCTTGTCCGTCAGCGGCGCGAGTGCCTCTGCCGTGCGTTTTGCGGTTGGAATGTCGGGGGTGTCTACAGTCGCCATGCGGGCATTGTGAGCAGGAAGCATGCCGCGCCACCGCGCTGCCCCACCCCGCCAGCCGGCCGGCGCGGTCACCGCAGCCTCACTCCCGGTAGTAAACCATCTGGTGCGTGCTGGCGAGCAGTTGGCCGCTGTCGCTCCAGACCTCGGCCGTCTGGTCAAAATAGCCGTTGCGGAAGTTCAGTGCCTTGGCCACGCCCAGCACCGGGCGTTCGCCCTGCGCGGCCAACATCGCGGCGTCTGCATGGAAATACGTCGTCAGCGTCACGGTGCCGATGGGCACGAACAGCCGGCGGCGCATGAAGACACGTGGGAAAAAGCAGTCGCAGATCGCCGCCAGCGACGCGAAGTCCAGCGGCCGGGCCGGTTCGTCGCGCACCCAGAAGCTGCTGTGCGAGCTGGCGTGTTCCTCGCCGTCCATGGCCTCGGGCAGGCCGCCGGTGACAAAGCGCATGTCATAGCGCTTGAACCAGGGCGGGCGCCGGGCGCCGCCGGCCCGCGTCAGCGTGTCGGGTGACGGCAGGTTTGCGGGCGGCCGCACGTCCGGTGCCGACCAGGTCTCACGCCGCCGCGCCAGCACCGCAGTCGCGGTGGCCGCCACGGTGCCGCCTTGCAGCAGCTCCACCGACCAATGCTGCGTCGACCGATTGGTGCGTGCCGCGCGGGCCACCAGCCCGAAGCCACCGTCCTCGATGGCGCTGGCGTAGTTGACGGTCAACGCAATCGGATCCCCCTGGCGCTCAGGGTGCTGCAGCACCGCGTTCAGCAAGGTGGCCGCCGTCGTGCCACCAAACGGGCCCACCATGTTGGCGTAGGCCGGGCTGGTGGCACCACTGAAGTGACCCGCGTGCGCCGCAGGGGCCAGCGCGATCGCGCTGTCGAACGGATGCACGAACGATGGCTCAGGTGCGGTCATGTCGGTCGCAAATTCAGGCATGTGGCAGTGTGCCGCTGCAGGCCGGGAAAGGCCTGTCACCAAGGCGTCGCGTCGCTCAAGCCGGCTGCGCCGCCGGCACCACCACGCGCGAGGACTCGCGGATCGGCAGGTGCATCAGGGCCGCGCCAAAGGCCAGCACCGCGTCAGCGTAGAACATCCAGGTGTAGTTGCCGGTGGCCTCGAAGGTCTTGCCGCCCAGGTAGGCGCCCAGGAAGCCGCCGATCTGGTGGGCCAGCATGACCATGCCGAACAACGTGCCCATGTGGGCCGGGCCGAAGAAGCGGGCCACCAGGCCGGCCGTGGGCGGCACGGTGGACAGGAAGCTCACGCCCATCACCGCGGCGAAGACCAGCATGCCGGCGCTGCTCTTGGGCGACAGCACGAAGACCAGCACCGCCACGCCGCGCAGCAGGTAGATCAGCGACAGCAGTGACTTCATGCGCCAGCGCCCGCCCTGGAAACCGATGGCCCAGCCGATGCCGAAGCTGCCGACGATGTTGAACAGGCCGATCACCGCCAGCGACCAGGCACCGACCGCGGCCGGCAAGCCGCACGACACAACAACACCTGGCAGGTGGGTGGCCAGGAAGGCCACATGGAAGCCGCAGACCATGAAGCCACCGGAGAGCAGCAGGAAGCTGCGGTCGCGCAGCGCGCGGCGCAGCACCTGCCCGGTGGGCTCCACCGGCGCCGCTGCAGGCGCGCCCGCTGCCGTCGGCTGCTTGCGCAGCACCCAGGCTGCCGGCAGCGCCATCAGCGGCAGCACCGCGAGCAGTTGCAGCGCCGAGACCCAGCCGGCAGCCGCCGTCATGCCCTGCGCAATCGGCGCGAAGACGAACTGGCCAAACGAGCCGCCGGCGTTGACGATGCCGGTCGCCATGCCGCGCCGCTCGGCCGGCACCAGCCGCGTGGTCGCGGCCATCAGCACCGAAGGCCCTGCCATGCCGGCGCCACCGGCCGCCAGCACGCCAATGGCCAGGATCAGCCCCGTGCTGCTGTGCATCAGCGGGATCAGCGCGGTGCCGGTGCAGACCAGCAGCACACCCAGGATCAGCACCCGCCCCGGGCCGTAGCGGTCCGCCACCAGGCCGGCGAACGGCTGGGTCAGGCCCCACCAGAGCTGGCCGAACGCAAAGGCCAGGCTGATCTGCGCCAGGCCCAGCCCGGTCGAGCTGTTCAGGTCGCCGAGGAACAGGCCCATGGACTGGCGCGCGCCCATGGTCAGCGCGAAGGTGCCGCCAGCGGCCAGCAGCACCAGCCAGACGGCGGGCGCCGAGAGAGAAGCAGGAGTCTTCGTCATCGCGGGGTCTCCGGTGTGTCGGCCATCAGCTGGATCACTTCGTCCAGCAAGGCATGCAGGCGGGCCACGCGTTCGGTGCCCATGCGTTGGTTGAACGCCAGCTGAGCCTGCTTCCAGGCCAGCTGGGATTTCTGGCGCTTGGCCTGGCCGGCGTCGGTCAGCGAAATGCTGCGCGAGCGCGCATCGGCGCCCGGGCCCATCTGCACCCAGCCCTGCGCCATCAGCGGCTGCAGGTTGCGGGTCAGCGTGGATGGCTGCAGCGCCATTGCCGCGGCCAGGTCGGCCGGCCGCACCGGCCCCATCGCGGCAATGTGGCTGAGCAGCGTGTACTGCGAGGTCTTCAGCCCGGTCGCCTTCTGGACCACGCTGTCGAAGTGCAGGCTGACCAAACGGTCGGCCTGGCGCAGGCGCAGGTTGCTGCAGCCGCGAGGCAGCTTGGGCGGCTCCGCCAGGGCAGGAGGGTCGATCACGGGATGTGCCATGCAAATTATTGTAGCCACAACTGTTGCAACTACAACTATTATGATAACCATATCCCGCCTCCCCCTCCGTTCCCCCTCAGGAGATGCCCATGCCCTCTGACAACCAGGCCCTCTGGCACAGCATTGCCGCCTTGTCGCCCGACACCGCTGCCGGTACGCTGGCCCGCTGGCAACAACAGGAAGCCGAAGCGCGACGCCAGCTCCTGCAAGCCGGCGTGGCCAGGCCTGAGCAGTTGCAAGGGCTCAGCGGGCTGCAGGTCTTCGAAGGCATCAGCAAGGGCGAGCTGCCGTATCCCCACGTCAGCGAAGGCGCGGACATCTGGCCCATCGAGTACGAGGCCGGTCGCTTCGTGTTCCAGGGCCACCCGCCGCAGCGCTTCCTGAACCCCATGGGCACGCTGCACGGCGGCTGGATTGCCACCATGCTGGACTCGGCCGTGGGCTGCGCAGTGCACACCACGCTGCCGGCCGGCGTGGCCTACACCACGGCCGAACTGAAGATCAGCTACCTGCGGGCACTGACGCTGAAGGTGCCGCTGGTGCGTGCCGAAGGCCGGGTGATCAACACCGGCCGCCAGCTTGGCTTCGCCGAAGGCCGGCTGTACGGGCCGGACGGCAAGCTCTACGCCCACGCCACCACCACCTGCCTGGTGATGACACCTTCAGCGGGATGACGCACCACGTGCATCCGATGAGGGATGCGCGCGCTGCGGCCTGCCGCGACACTGCCCACTTGCCCGCCTGCGACACCCCGCTGCCGGCGGTTCCTGTTGTGTGGTTGAAGGCGAATGCAAGCAGTGGTGGAGACAAATGCCGGCGAGCAGCGGGCTGGCAACCAGCATCGGTATGCAATCCCGGCCTTGGCCGGGCTGCTGCTGCTGGCCTTGTTGGCGCTGCTGGCCGTCTGTGGCTGGGCCTTGCAGCAGCATGACCAGAAGCGCCTGCGCGTGATCAGCCTGCCGGCCTACCCGCTGGCACTGCATGACGACAATGCCAGCCTGGCCCGCGGCCGCTACCTGTACGACACGCGCGGCTGCGCCGGCTGCCACGGCCAGCAAGGCGAAGGCCGGCTGTTCATCGACGACCCGCTCACCGGCCAACGCGCCGCCGGCCCGAACATCAGCCCCGGCCCGGGCAATGTGATCGCCGGCTACAAGCCTGCCGACTGGGAGCGCGTGCTGCGCCACGGCGTCAAGCCCAACGGCCAGCCGGTGCTGCTGATGCCCTCTGACGACTACAACCGCCTCAGCGACGACGACGTGGCCTCGCTGGTCCAGTACCTCATGCAGCTGCCACCGGTCCCCGGCCGCGCCGCCGTGCTGGAGCTGCCCACCTCGCTGCGGCTGCGCCACGGGCTGGGCCAGTGGCAGGACGCAGCCGAGAAGATCGACCATGCCCGTCCGCCCGAGCCTGCCGAGCCCGAGGCCCTGAGCGTGGCCTACGGCCGCTACGTGGCGCAGGCCTGCACCCGCTGCCATGGCGCGCAGCTGACCGGCGGCCGCGACGATGCCAGCCAGCCCTGGGCGCCCAGCCTGGCGCCGGACCTGCCAACCGCCTCGGGCTCGGGCAACCACAGCGGCATGGCCGCCTATGCCGACCCTGCGCTGTTCCGCCGGCTGATGCGCACCGGCACCCGGCCCGACCACAGCGCCGTCAGCCGCAGCATGCCTTTCGAGTCGCTCAGCCAGATGAGCGACCTGGAACTGGACGCCTTGCAGCTCTACCTGCGCAGCCTGCCCCCAAGCCCCGCCGCACAGCCGTGACATGAGGCGCGATGACGCAGGGCGCAAGCGCCTGCCAGGCGACGGAATTGGTCACCGGAGCGCGACGAGATTGGTCACACGCGCCAGCGGGATGGCCCCGCCCGCAGGCCGCCCCTGGCTCACCAAAAGGCATCTCTTTTACAGAAGTAACTGAACGTCCGTGTCTCAGGGCATGCCGCAAGGGTGTCCGGCAGCGCCATCCGCCCGGTGCGTCCATCGAGCCGAATTGACTTGCCAGCGCGCTGGGCAGCGGCGCTTCGCCATCGCCAGGATGCGGCACAAGAAGTGACTCGATGTTTCGAAGTTTGTCGGCTGGCATCGGCATTCGATTCAGCACCCGGCGGGTGGCACCATTTCTGCAAGACAAGAAAAAGCGCTCACCAGAGCGGATGACGAATCCAGGGCTGCGTTGCCGCCGATGGCCGCGCAGAAGAGAACGTTGAGGGACACATGAAGAAACTGGTTTGGGCAGCCGTTCTTGCGGCTGCCCTGGCTGCATGCGGCGGCAGCGGAGGGGATGGTGCGTCCACGTCGGGGAGCGGCGGTTCAAGCCCGGTCAACGTCGTCACCACCACCTACACCCGAGGCATGGATCCGCATGCCCAGGTGCAGGCGGTGGCGGCCGCGGAGACAGGCAGCACGCATTTCCCGGGCTGCCATGCAGCCGGCGCGCCTCGCCGGCTGACCCGCATCCAGCTGACCAACTCGCTCACAGATGCGATACAGCAATTTACCGGCGATGCCACCCTGGCCGCCACCGTCGAGTCGACCGTGGTCGATCAGGCGCAGTTTCCGCCCGACACGCTGGTCGACCCCGACAGCACCCGCCACACAGGCTTCGCACGACTGGACACGGCGCTCAGCGCCCGCCAGGCGACTGCGCTGCACCAGGCAGCCCAGACGCTGGCCAAGGCCGTCACGGCCGACCCCGCACGCGTGACCAGCCTGCTCGGCAGTTGCGGCAGCGACGCCAACACCTGCATGGCCAGCTTTGCCCGCCGTGCCGGGCGCCTGTTCTTCCGCCGGCCGATGACGGACGCCGAGGTCGCGGTCTACGTGGCTGCGGCCGGTGGCGCGAAGACACCGGAAGCCATGTCCAAGGTGCTGGCCACGATGATGGCCTCGGCCAGCTTCTACCTGCGCGTCGAACTGGGCCAGACGAGCGGAGGCGATGGCCAATGCGTCCCGCTGACCGCTCACGAAGTGGCCTCGCGCCTGTCCTATCAATTCTGGGACACCGTGCCCGATGCCCCGCTGGCCAGCGCGGCCGACGACGGCAGCCTGCTGGACCCGGCGGTCTACCAGGCCCAGGTGGCCCGGCTGGCCGCCGATGCGCGCGCCGAGGCGCCGACGAGGCGCTTCTTCAGCAGCTGGTTCAAGCTCGAAGAACTGGTGGCGATGAACGGCAAGGTCGGCAACGCGAAATTCGATGCCTTCGCGGGCAGCTACAAACCGCTGTCCACCACCCGGGATGCGGCCATCAACGAAGTGCTGGACATGGTGTCCTACGTCTCATCGCGCGATGGCTCGCTGCAGCAGTTGCTGACCGACCGCCACGCCTTCGCCCGCACTGCGGACATCGCCACGCTCTACAACACCGCCGTCTGGGACGGCAAGTCCACGCCCCCGCTGTTCACCGAATCGCAGCGGGTGGGCCTGACCACCCGCATCGGCCTGATCGCCAACGGCTCGTCCGACACCACGCTGCCCATCCGCCGCGGCATCCGCGTGCTGAACGCGCTCACCTGCCAGACGCTGCCGCCGCCGGCGATGGACCAGTCCAACGCCAAGGCTGATCTCAGCGGCGTGCTGACCACCCGCCAACGCACCGAGCGCGTGACCCAGATGGAAGGCACCTCCTGCATCGGCTGCCACCAGGCGCAGATCAATCCCCTGGGCTTCGTGTTCGAGCACTTCGATGCGCTGGGGCGCCTGCGCCAGACCGAGGTGGTGCGCGATGACAACGGCAACGTGATGGGCGAAAAGCCGATCGACACCGCGGCGGTGGCCACGCTGGCCGGCATCGCTGCCCGCTCGGTGGCCACCGCCAGCGAAGCACAGCAGCTGATGCTCGACAGCGGCGCTTTCGAGAAATGCTTCGCCCGCAACTACGCCCGCTACACCTTCGGCCGCGCCGACACCGCAGATGACGCCGAGCTGATCGAGGCGCTGCGCCAGCAAGCCGCCAGCGGCACCAACATCCGTCGTCTGATGGCCGCCATCGCGCTGCGCAAGGAGTTCCAGATGACCGCGAAGGTGGCGCCATGAAGCCGGCCTACAACCCTTTGACGCGGCGCCAGTTCCTGATCGGCGGCGGCACGGCACTGGCCTTGCCGCTGCTGCCCTCGCTGCTGCCGCGCGAAGCCCGTGCAGCCGCCCAGGCGGCCCTCAGCGCCGAGCGCTACTTCGTGCACATGACCACCTGGCACGGTGTGTTCCAGAGCCAGTTCTACGGCCCTTTGCTCGACCTCGCCGCCAGCCAGACCACGACTGCCGGCGGCGTCGCTGTGCGCGGCATGCCGCTGCAGTCCAAGACCTCCGGCGACAAGGTGGTCATCAGCGACATCCTCAGCGCCGCCGCCAGTGCCCTGTCGCCCCGCATGTTGTCGCGCATGAACGTCATCAACGGGCTGGACTACCACACCAGCGTGGGCCACAACCGCGGCTATTCGCTGGGCGGCGACGGCGGCAGCCCCAGCATCGACCAGGTGCTGGCACGCTCGACCGGCTTCTATCCCGCGCGGCCACCACAGGGCGCCATCGTGCGCAACCTGGTCTCGCTGTCGGGCAACGGCACCGGCAACAACACCAGCACCACGCAGACCGAGCAGACCGCCGAAAGCAACGTCAAGCTGTTCGACCGCCTGTTCGGCACCACCACCACGCCAGGCGAGCCGTCCATCGTGCTGGTCGACCGGGTCAAGGAACATGCCGACCTGGTGATGTCCGATCCGGCCTGCTCTGCCGATTGCCGCAACCGGCTGTCCAACTACCTGGACCTCTTGAGCGACGTGCAGGGCCAGGTGACCAGCACGGCCAACGGCAGCAGCTTCCCGCGCCCGACCACCGACACATCGGCCGTCGAAGCCGCCGAGGGCTTCTACGGAAAACCAGAGCAGCAGGCCGCCTGCGAAAAGCTCTGGAACGACATCGTTGCAGCAGCCTTTGCGGCCGGCATCAGCCGTGTCTACGTCTGCGGCCCCAACACCTACACCTTCGGGCCGGACTCTGAATTCGCCTGGCACAACAACTATGCCCACGCGCTGGACGACCCCGCTCGCCGCGCCGGCTTCAATGCTGCCGTGCAACTGCAGTTCGAGGGCGCGATGCTCAACCTCGCCAACAAGCTGGACCAGATCACCACCGCAGATGGCGCGACCATCTTCGACAAGACGCTGCTCGCCAGTGCCTTCGAACTGGGCTCAGGCGGCAACCCGGGGCACCACCACAACCGCTGCATTCCGGTGGTGAGCCTGGGCAACGCCGGCGGCTACTTCAAGACGGGGCAGTACCTGGACTATCGCGACCTCACATCGTTCAGCTGGTCTTCCGACCCGCACTGGTACTCGGGCCTGATCTACAACCAGTGGATGGGCATGATCCTGCGCGCCATGGGCGTGACCCGCTCCGAGCAGGAAACCACGGTGGTGGGCTACCCCAACGTGCGCGGCGCGAACGGCGACCATACCGACGCGATCTGGAATGTGGCTGGGCAGGACTTGCCCTGGCTGAGGGCCTGACGCGATGTGGCGAGTCTTACGGACCGCGGCCTGCCTGGCCGCGCTGGCCTTCTGCTGGACTGGCGCCTGGGCGCAGGACGCCAGCAACGGCGGCAACCTCTACATTGCCACCCTCGTCAGCGCCAAGCGCAGCTGCTCGAACTCGGCCTGCCACGGCACGCTGCCCAGCGGGGCGCAGAACCGCATCACCAACGGCATTGACGCGGGCAAGATCAAGTCGGCCATCAGCGCGCAAAGCCAGATGCAGTTCCTCAGCGGACGGCTGAGCGACACGGAATTCAACGACCTGGCCGCCTACATCGCCGGCAAGCTGGGCGGCACGCCGGTCTACCTGCCGGTGGCGGCTGCGCCCAGCCCGACGGTGTCGCCGGCCAGCCTCCAGTTCGGCACCCAGCCCATCGGCCAGACCACGCCGGTCCAGACCGTCACCGTTGGCAATGCGGCGAGCGCGACAGCGGCCCTGGTGCTGGGAGACATCGGCGTCACCGCGGGCAGTGATTTCGCCATCGCCGGCGGCACCTGCACCAAGGGCATGCAACTGGTGGCGGGGGGCAGCTGCACGGTGGCCTTGACCTTCCGCCCCACCCTGGCGGGCACGCGCTCCGGCACCCTCACCGCCGCGCACGACGGCCCGGGCGGTGCCAGCACCGTGAGCCTGGCGGGCCTGGGCGGCGACACAGCGCCCACCGTGTCCCTGTCGCCCACGCAGCTCACCTTCTCGCAGGCCGTTGGCAGCACATCGGCCAGCCAGCGCGTGGTCGTCAGCAACACCGGTGCCGCCACACTGGTGATCGGCTCGGTGCAGGTCACCGGTACCAGCGCCACGGACTATGCGCTGGGCTCGGGCAGCACCTGCATCGCGGGCGCCACCGTGGCCGTGAGCAGCAACTGCGTGCTGGACCTGAGCTTCTCGCCGGCCGCGCTCGGCACGCGCAGCGCCGCGGTGGTCCTTCAGCACAACGCCGGCTCCGGCAGCTCGACCGTGGCCCTGGTCGGCGAGGGAACCGCTGCACCGTCGCCCAACATGACGCTCAACGCGACCCGGCTGGACCTGGGCACGCAGGCGCTCGGCATCGCCGGACCGCCGCGCACGCTGGAGGTGGGCAACGCCGGCGCGGCCGGCCTGGCGATCAGCGGCATCAGCGCCAGTGGCGTGCATGCCGCGGACATGGTGCTTGGCGGGACCTGCCAGGTCGGCTCGAACGTGCCCCCCGGCAGCACCTGCACCATCACGGTGGCACTCAAGCCCAGCGCCTTGGGCACGCGCGTGGCAACGCTGGACATCGCGTCCAACACCCCCTCGGGCACGGCATCGGTCTCGCTGTCGGGCGAGGCCATCGCGACACCCGCTCCCTCGCTGAGCCTCTCGCCGGTGGCGCTGGGCTTCGGCCGGGTGGCGCTGGGCACCACCTCGTCCCCCCATCTGGCCATCCTCAGCAACAGTGGCAGCGCGGCGCTGAACATCGCTTCCATCACCAGCTCATCCAACGAATTCAGCGTCAACCACGACTGTCCACCGCAACTGACAGCCGGCAGCGCATGCAGCATCGGCGTCAGCTTCACGCCGGCCGGCGCCACCGCGGCGGAACAGGTGCAGATCGTCAGCAATGCCTTCAGCTCGCCCAACAGCATCGTGCTGACGGGCCTGGGCGTGACGAGCGCACTGCCCGTGCTGGTCTGGCAGGGCAGCGACACGAGAATTGCCTTCGCCACCACCGAGGTCGGCAAGTCCCTGGCCTCGGATGCACTGACCCTGGTGAACAAAGGGCCCGGCGTGGTGGCGGTGTCAGCCTTCGGCCTGGCCGGCGTGTCGCCGCAGGCCTTCTCGGTGGGCGGCGGCACATGCCTGGGCGGCGTGCACCTGGCCGAAGGCGAGAGCTGCACCGTCGTCGTCTCTTTCGTCCCGGACAGCGCCGGCAGCCTGAGCGCGACCCTGCTCGTGGCTTCGGACGGAGAGAACCCGGCCGAGATCGCGCTCAGCGGTGTCGGTGCGGCCAGTACCAGCACTGGCGGCGGTGGCAGCGGTGGTGGCGGCAGCGGTGGTGGAGGCAGTGGCGGTGGTGGAAGCGGTGGTGGGGGCAATCTCTCGTCGCCCTTCGTGGCCGACCAAAGCACGCTGGACTTCCGCGCCATCGTCGTGCGGACCGGGGGCCGCAGCGAGCCGCTGGTGATCCGTGTCACCAACCAGTCCAATGCCACGGCGACCCTCAACGGCGTCAGCACGACAGGCGGTTTCGTGGTGCAGGCTGCCGCCGCCAGCGACGCCTGCGCCAGCATGCCGTGGACGCTGGCCCCGGGCGCCTCCTGCACGCTGGCCGTGCAGTTCGCACCCAGCACCGGGGGCAGCGCGACAGGCACCTTGCGCATCGTGGCCGCAGACACCAGCGCGCTGGAGGTGCCGCTGCAGGCCGAGGCGAAAACAGAAGTGACCAACGTGGGTGGCGGCGGTGCCGTTTCCTTCGAGGCCTTGCTCGCCCTCGCCCTGATGGCGCTGCTGCTGACCTGGGCAGGCCGGCGTTCGGCTGTGAAGTGAGAAGGACAGACAACCGTGAGAAAAAGAACCGTGATGAAGAACAATCTTTGGGCCGCTCGCCTGCTTGCCTCTGTCGCACTGGCCGCCTGCGCTGCCGCGGCCTCACCCGCCGCGGCAGTGGCACCAGGACAGTTCGCACCGGAGATCAGTGCGACCGCCGCAGGCGGCCAGCCTCTGCGCCTGGGGAGCTTCCAGGGCCAGGTGGTGCTGCTGGATTTCTGGGCCTCGTGGTGCGGGCCTTGCAAGAAATCCTTCCCCTGGATGAACGAGATGCAGGCCAAGTACGGGCCTGCAGGCCTGCGCATCGTGGCAATCAACCTCGACGAGCGGCGTGAAGATGCCGAGCACTTCCTGGCCCAGGTGCCCGCCAAGTTCACCATCGGCTTCGACACGCAGGGCAAGACACCGGGCCTGTTCGGCGTCAAGGGCATGCCCAGTTCGGTGCTGATCGGCGCCAACGGTTTCATCGACAGCGTGCACGCCGGCTTCCGCGACGAAGACGCCGCCGTGCTGGAGCAGCGCATTGCCCGCGCACTGGAAGCGCGGCGATGACACCTCGCCTGTTCGCCGCCCTGGTGGTGCTGTCGTCGCTGGCCGGCTGCGCGCTGCCCGGATCGCACTCTGGCAAGGAGGCGCCCTCTTCCGACTGGTTGTCTGCAGGGCCCAAGCCCTGGGAGAAGGGCAACCTGGCCAAGCCCGAGATGACCATGGGGGGTGACGCGCTGGACCAGCGCTACACCCAGCACATCTACCAGAGCAAGGAGGCGGCCGCTGGCGGCGGCGGCGTGGGCGGAGGCGGCTGTGGCTGCAACTGATGTCGCCCGCCCGCTCGGCTGGCTGGCCGCGGCTGCCTTGGCAGTGCCCGGCGTGATGCCACGCCCCGCGCTGGCCGAAGAAGCGCCGGAAAAGGCCTTGATCGCGCTGAAGTACCTGCACTACCAGGACAGCCAGTCGGTGAAGACGCAGTACCCGTTCTACGACGGCAGCGAGCCCTCCACCTTCAAGCGCATCCAGGTCAGCTCGCCGTCGGCCCTGCTGAGCCTGCCGATCGGCAGGCAGTGGCTGGTCGACGCCTCGGCGGTGGTCGACGAAGTGTCCGGCGCCACCCCGCGCTACTACAGCGACATCAGCGGTGCCAGCCGGATGAGCGATCGCCGGGTGGCCGGCGACCTCAAGGTCACGCACTTCAGCGAGCGTTCTGCCCTGGCCGTGGGCGTGTCGCACTCCAGCGAGAACGACTACGTCTCCAACGCGCTGTCCGTCGAGGGCCGCTGGTCCACCGAGGACAACAACAACACCCTCACGGCGGCGCTCGGCCTGAGCAAGGACACCATAGCGCCCACCGGCGGCGGCGTGCTGGGGGTCGCTCAGGATCACAAACGCACCATCGAGACGATGGTGGGGGTGACACGCGCGTTCACGCGCAACGACCTGATCCAGGCGACGCTGGGCCTGAATTTCGGGAACGGGTATTTCAGCGACCCGTACAAGCAATTCGACAGCCGGCCCCGAGAGCGCTTCACCACCGTCTTCCAGCTGCGCTGGAACCATCACATGCAGGGATGGGGCGCCACGCTGCGAACCGGCTACCGCTACTACCACGACAGCTTCGGCATCGGCGCGCATTCGCTGGACGCACAGTGGGTGCAGCCGGTGACCGAAAGCCTCAAGCTCTCGCCGCTGCTGCGCTACTACACCCAGTCCTCCGCTTCGTTCTATCACGACCCGGTGACCGACGTCGAGGTCTACCCAGGCCTGCCGGCCGAAGCCACCTACAGCTCGGACGACCAGCGACTCTCGGCCTTCGGCGCCTTCACGGCAGGACTGAAGGCCGAGTACACCCTGGGTGCCTGGACGGCAGATGCCAAGGTCGAGCGCTACGAACAACGCGCGCAGTGGCGGATCGGCGGCCACGGCTCGCTGGGCATCGATCCCTTCCGTGCCACCTCTCTTCAACTGGGCCTGGCCTACAGCTTCTGATCGCCACCATGATGAATCCCCTGCATCCCTGGCCCAGGATCCCCGTGAATCTTGCCGTTCTCCTCCTGCTCGCCAGCTGCGGCGGCGGCAGTGGCAACCAGCCGAGCTGGAACACCGATGCCGTCAGCGGCACGACCATCGGCTCGACCGAAACCTCGGGCGGCGGTGGCAGCACGGGTGGTGGAGACAGCAGTGGCGGCGGCACCAGCGGAGGCGGCACCGGTGGTGGGGACACCAGCGGCGGCAGTACCGACGGAGGCAGCAGCGGTGGCGGAGGCAGCAGCGGTGGCGGGGACACCAGCGGAGGTGGCACCAGCGGCGGCGGCGCGGGCGGTGGCGATACCAGCGGAGGCGGCACCGGCGCCACGGCTTCGTGCTCGACGCTGGCCCTGTGCGACGGCTTCGAGTTCGACACGGCGGACAGCGCGCCGGACGCCGCGCGCTGGAGCGTTGGCGGGCCGAACTGCTTCTCCGGCTCGGGCCACGCCGTCATCGATGCCACGCAGGCCCACAGTGGAACGCATTCCGTGCGCATCGACCCGGGCAGCGACTACTGCGGCCACGCCTTCATCCAGAACGCCACGATCAGCCTGCTCGGCAATGTGCGCTACGGCCGCTTCTACATCCGGCTCGCAAGCGCCCTCAACGATGCCCACGTGACCTTTCTTTCGATGCGGGACGCGAACGATTCCAACGGTTCGCAAAGCCAGGAGCTTCGCATGGGCGGACAAAGCGGCATCCTGATGTGGAACCGGTCCAAGGACGATGCGACGCTGCCTTCGCTCAGCCCGACAGGCATCTCCTTGAGTCAGGCCCTGAAGCCCCAGACCTGGACCTGCGTCGAGTTCCGCATCGACCAGTCTGCCGGCACCATCCAGACCTGGGTCGACGGCGTGGCGCCCGCAGGCCTGCAGGAGGACGGCACCGCCACCAACGATGTGGACCAGAGCTGGATCACGCAGTCCCCCTCCTGGCGGCCGGCGCTGAGCGACCTGAAGCTGGGATGGGAGGCCTACGGCGGCACCACCAACACCGTCTGGATCGATGACGTGGCACTGGGCAGCGAGCGCATCGGCTGCACCGTGCAATGAGTGCCGCGGGCGCAAGTGCCCAGGCGGAGTTCCACACGGACTTCCACGCCATGGGCAGCCCCTGCCGCATCCAGGTCCAGCGCGCCACGCCGGCCACCGCACCAGCCGTCGAGGCGGCCATCGCCGAAGTCCACCGCATCGAAGCCAAATACTCACGCTATCGAAACGACAGCGTGGTGTCGCACATCAATCGGGCCGCAGGCTTATCGGCCCCGGTCGAACTCGACACCGAGACTTGCGACCTGCTGGACTTCGCCGTCAGCGCCCATGCAGCCAGCGGCGGCGCATTCGACCTCACGACCGGGGTCCTGCGGCGCGCCTGGGACTTTGGTGCCGGCCGCCTGCCAACTGCCGGGGAAATCGCCGCACTGATGCCGCTGGTCGGCTGGTCCCAAGTGACGTGGCAGCGCCCGGCGTTGCACCTGCCAAGGCCCGGCATGGAACTGGACTTCGGCGGCATCGGCAAGGAGTACGCCGTGGACCGTGCCGCCACGCTGCTGGCCGAGGCCGGAATCGGCGCCGCGCTGGTCAACCTCGGCGGCGACCTGCGCGCCGTGGGCCACCGCGACGACGGCCAAGCCTGGCACTTCGGCATCGCCCATCCCCGGGACGCCAATGCCATCGTGGCCAGCATCCCGCTGCACCAGGGCGCGCTGGCCACCAGCGGTGACTACGAGCGCTACTTCGAGATTGATGGCCGGCGCTACTGCCACATCCTGGATCCGCGCAGCGGCTGGCCGGCGCAGGGCTGGCAGTCGATCAGCGTTGTCGCACCCGCCTGCCTGGCAGCCGGCACGATCTCCACCATCGCGATGCTGCTCGGCCCACAGGCCCTGCCCTTCCTGCGCAGCCAGGGCCTGCCCTTCCTGGCCATCGACGCCAATGGCCAGCCGGAACGGGGCGAGCCCGAAGCCTTGCCCGCGGCCCAGGCCGGCAACTGACCCGCAGCGCGGCCGTGAGCCCCGCGACAATGGCGGCATGCTGAGCCCGTCCGCCACCGCCCCACAAGACACCGCCTCCTTCGAGCCAGGCGCGGCGCCGCCTGCCGAAACCATCGCCGTGATCGACTTCGAGACCACCGGCATGGCCGGCCAGGGCGCCCGCGCGACCGAGATTGCCGCGGTGCTGGTGAGCGGCGGGCAGATCGTCGGCCAATACCAGAGCCTGATGCGCAGCGGCGCCTGGGTGCCACCGTTCATCGAGCAGCTGACCGGCATCAGCAACGCGATGCTGGCCGATGCGCCCCCGGCCGACCAGGTCATGCACGAGGTCCTGGCCTTCACCCGCGGCTGCCCGCTGGTGGCCCACAACGCGCCCTTCGACCGCAGCTTCTGGCGCGCCGAGAGCGCACTCGCCGGCGCCCCCGAAGACCCGGCACACGAGGAATTCGCCTGCACCCTGCTGCTCAGCCGCCGGCTCTACCCCGACGCGCCCAACCACAAGCTGGGTGGCCTGGCCGAGCACCACGCGCTGCCGCGCGAAGGCCGGGCCCACCGCGCCTTGTCCGACGCGCTGCTGACCGCCCACCTGCTGCTGCGAATCCAGTCCGACGTGCTCGCGCGCCACCCCGGCCCGGTCCTGCCGACCGAGGCCGACCATGGCTTGCTGCGCCGGCTGCAGCGCCTGCCGCGCCGCCGCATGGAACGCTGCCTGCCGGCCGATTGGCGCTGAGCAAAACTGTTCGGCCCGGCTGGACCAGCGGTTCCTGCGACAGCAACGAGCGGTTACCGAGCCCTGTCGGTCCTGCTGTAAAGTAACCTCAAATTGCCGGCATTGACTTGGAACGTCGCCCTCGCGCGCTGATCTTTCAGGGATGACCGGAATGCGGGCGGTCCGGACGACCACCGCGCGGGCCGGCCCCACACCGGCAACGTGCACCGCCCATGTCTGCAGGAGTGCCGCGGCCACCGCCCGAGCCGCCGGCCCTTTGGTTTGGGAGTAGTACCTGTGTCTTGCCATCCGTGCCACTCCGCGTGGCCGCCGCGCTTCGGGCTGCAGACACGGGACCAGACATGGGTCTGCTGAACATGCTGCCGGCAGCCTGGCGCCGCAGCACTCGCCCCGCCACTGCCACCCGGCCCAGCGCCAACCCAGCACCGGCTTCGCCAGTGGACGAGCCTGGCTGGGTCAAGGCCGAGCAGGCCATCATGGGCACCGCCATCAGCGCCGAGCTGTGGTGCGAAGACCCGGCCCAGGCCCAGGCCGCGCTGGCCGCGGTGATGGCCGAGATGCACCGCATCGACGCGGCGATGAGCCCGCACAGGCCCGAGTCCGAACTCTCGCGCATCAACCGCGAGGCTGCCGAACATGCCGTGCCGCTGAGCGAAGAAATGGCCGGCCTGATCGCCCGCGCGCTGCACTTTTCCGAACTCTCCGGCGGCGCCTTCGACATCAGCTACGCCAGCGCCGGACAGCTCTACGACTACCGCGCCGGCACCGCCCCCAGCGACGCCGCGCTGGGGCCAGCCCGTGAAGCCATTGGCTACCGCGGCCTGCTGCTGGACCGCCAGCAGCGCACGCTGCGCTTCGCCAGGCCCGGCATGCGCATCGACCTCGGCGGCTTCGCCAAGGGCCACGCGGTGGACAACGCGATTGCGCTGCTGAAGCAACGCGGCATCCGCCATGCGATGGTGGCCGCCGGTGGCGACAGCCACCTGCTGGGCGACCGCCGCGGCCGGCCGTGGATGGTCGCCGTGCGCGACCCGCGCGAGGCCGGCGCCAACATCGCAGTGCTGCCGCTGCAGGACGTGGCCATCTCGACCTCCGGCGACTACGAGCGCTTCTTCATCGCCAGCGACGGCCGCCGCCACCACCACCTGCTGGACCCGCGCACCGGCCGTTCAGCCGAAGGCGTGCGCAGCGTGACCATCCTGGCCGACGACGGCCTGACCACCGAAGCGCTGTCCAAGACCGTGTTCGTGCTGGGCGCCGCCGCCGGGCTGAAGCTGATCGACACGCTGCCCGGCGTGGACGCCGTGATCGTCGATGGAAACGGCCAGTTGCACTTTTCCGGCGGATTGCGCCAAGCCGGGCACTGAATCTGCATCGTCAGCATGGTTTTTCCTCGCCTTGACGTTCTTTGTCACTTCCTCCGCGCGCCCTCTATGCGAAAGCCCGTCATGAATCCAGTTGTTGACCTGCGCACCCGTGCCGGGGCGGCTTTCACGCTGCTCATCGCCAGCGTGCTCGCTGGCTGCGGCGGTGGCGGCAGCACCAGCGGCGACTCGACGCTGACCGTCAACGGCGATGTGCCGCTGGTCTACGTCAAGCGCGTCAACACCGTGGGCCTGAACCCCACCGACGGCACCGGCTTCGCTGAGGGCGGGGACCTGATGCTGCGGGAAAAGTCCTCGCCCAGCGCGCCTGAGCACAACCTCACCACGCTGATCACCCAGGGCAAGGGCGACGCCTCCGACCCCGAAGTCTCGTACGACGGCAAGAAGGTCATCTTCTCGCTGCGCTGCCCGACCAGCAACACCTCGCTGGTCAACGGCCAGCCGGCCTGCACCGGCCGCTGGAACATCTGGGAATACGACATGACGACCGGCGGGCTGACCGCAGGCACCTTCCGCCGGCTGACCAGCTCGACCGATGACGACGACGTCGACCCGGCCTACCTGCCGGGCAACCGCGGCTTCGTCTTTGCGTCGAACCGCCAGGCCAAATCCCACCTCAGCCAGGCACTGGGCCGCAGCTACTACGCGCTGGACGAATACGAGCGCGAGCGCACGCTGAACATCCACAGCATGGATGTGGACGGCAACAACATCGTGCAGCTGACCTTCAACCAGAGCCATGACCGCAACCCGGTCGTGCGGCCGAATGGCGACGTGATGTTCTCGCACTGGGACCACGTGGGCGGGCGCAACCATTTCAAGGTCTTCCGCATGAAGCCGGACGGCACCGACCTGTTCGTGCTGTACGGCGCGCACAGCGAAGGCAACAGCTTCCTGCACCCGCGCGACATGGACCCCAAGGGCGCGTACGCCGGCCAGTTGTCGACCGACCTGATGCCGCTGTCGCGCACCCACGAAGGCGGCGCGCTGATGCGGGTTGACGTGGCCAATTACTCCGAGCAGAACACCCCCGCCAACCCCAGCGTGCCCACACAAGGTGGCCAGGCCCAGATCACCGATCAGCTGCTGGAAATGGACCGTGGCCTGTCCAACTATGGCCGCGTCACCACGCCCTACCCGCTGTGGGACGGCACCGACCGCCTGCTGGTCGCCTACCGCCCCTGCGAGGTGACACGCGACGGCAACGTCGTCTCCTGCGCCACGCTGACCGCCGACGAGATCGCCCGCCTCAGCGACGGTGGTCGCAGCCGGGACGCCGTGGCCGCCGACACGCTGCAGGACGACGTGCCGCCGCCGTACGCGATCTACATGTTCGACCCGGCCAAGCAGACCTGGCTCAACGTGGCCTCGCCCGACGCGGGCTTCATGTACACCGACCCGATTGCGCTGCAGGCCCGCACCGAGCCGAATGCCACCGACCCGACGCCGGTGGACAGCGACCTGGCCTCGCAAGACCTCGGCCTGCTGGAAGTGCGCAGCGTCTATGACACCGATGGCCTGGGCCGCATGGGCGACGCGGTGCTGGGCGCCACCGACCTCGGCGAGAACTGCAGCGCCGCCATCCCCAAGACCGCGCCCACCGACCCGCTGGACACCCGCTCGCAGGTGGCCGACCTGGTCAAGATGAAGGACCCGGCCGACCCGGCTTATCACTGCTCTCCGGCCCGCTTCGTGCGCGCCACGCGGGCAGTGGCGCCACCCTCTGGCAGCATGGGCCTGCGCCAGGCCATTGGCGAAACCGACTTCGAGCCGCAGCAGATCCTGGGCTATGCCCCCATCGAGCCGGATGGCTCGTTCAAACTCACGATCCCGGCGGACACCCCGGTGGCGCTGGCCGTCATCGACTCGCAAGGGCGGGCCTTCCAGACCCACACCAACTGGATCCAGGTGCGCCCAGGCGAGCGCCGCACCTGCGATGGCTGCCACAGCCCACGCCGCGGCGGCTCGCTGAATTCCGGCACCGTGGTCAACACCGTGCCCACCGCGCTGCGCAGCGCACTCACCGCCTACCGCACATCCGGCGAAACGCTGGCCGGCACCCGCACCCGGCTGGACCCTGCGGCCCTGAAGCTGGTGTCCGACCTGATGTATGCCGACATCTGGGCCGACGCCACCCAGCCCGGCATCACCGCCCGCCCGGCCATTTCGCTGCGCTACACCGGCAACGACAGCAGCGCCGACGACCTGGTCACCGCAGCTCCCGCGAACGGCATCATCAACTACGTCGACAACATCCAGCCACTCTGGACCCGCACCCGCGGCACCGATGGCGCGATGACCTGCGCCGGCTGCCACAACGCCACCAGCACGACCAGCAAGCTGGACCTGAGCGCCACGCTGGCCGGCAGCGGTCGCCTGGTCTCGTACGAGGAACTGCTGATCGGCGACCCGGTGCTGGACCCGAAGACCGGCCTGCCGCAGACCCACCTCGAAGAAGGCGTGCCCATGGTCACGCGCCAGGCCGCGCTGGTGCAGAACGACGCCAGCGAAGGCAACGCGCTGGGCCTGGCACGCAAGAGCCGGCTGATGGAAATCCTCTCCGGCCAGAAGCTGATGGCCAGCAGCGACGCCTCGACCGCCCACCCCACGCCCGCGTCGCCGGCACCGGACCATGCCACCCTGCTGAACGCGGCCGAGAAGCGCCTGGTCGCCGAATGGATGGACCTGGGCGGCCAGTACTACAACGACCCCTTCGATGCCAGCGGCGTGCGCACCGTGGCCACGCTGGACGAGAAGGCCTTCGAGGCCAGCATCCATCCGATCCTGATGGCCAACTGCGCCAACGGTTGCCACATGGCCATCGGCAGCAGCGCGGCCAAGGACTTCCACGAGAACAAGTTCGTGCTGACCGGCAGCGAGGAAGGCGACTTCAACGTCTCGCTGTCGATGATCTCGGACGTCTGCTCGCCAGCCACCAACCCGCTGATCGCCCGGCCGTCCACCCTCCCTCACCCGGCCGCCGCCGCCAGCCAGGCACAGGCCGTGCTCCCGGTGGGCAGCAGCACCTACAACACGATGGTGGCCTGGATCGCGGCCGGCTGCAGCAACCCCGCGGCTGCCGGCAAGCACAAGGCCGGCGTGAAGCCGCCTCCCGCACAGAAAGCCGCGCTTGCCGGCACCCGAGTCTCCGCCCGATGAACCTGCTGCTCCCGTTGTTCCCGCCCAGCCTGCGCCCTGCGGCACGGCTGGCCGCCCTGGCCGCCCTGGCCGCCGGGCTGTCTGCCTGCGGTGGCGGTGGCCCGCTGGGCAACCCGCCTGACATCACCAACCCGCCCGGCGCCACAGGCGAGAAGTTGTCGTTTGCCTACTACCAGAAGTGCATCCAGCCCATCCTCGATGCGGCGCTGGCAGCCCCGGACGGCAGCAACCACACCAACACCTGCGCCAGCGGTGGCTGCCATGACAACACCACCGGCACCGGCGGCGCGCTGCGCGTGGTCGGCGGCGCGGCGGCCCAGGACCTGAGCCAGTCGGCGGACGTGATCCGCGCCACCGACATGTACCGCAACTTCTATTCGGCCCAGGGCGTGACGCTGCCTGGCAATGCCGACGACAGCCGGCTGTTCGACAAGCCCTTGCTGAAGAACGTGCTGCACGGCGGCGGCCTGATCTTTGCGAGTGAGTCCGATCCGAATGCGCAGAAGATCCGCTACTGGATCTCCAACCCCGCGCCGCAGGGCCAGGACGAATTCAGCACCGCCTCCTACAGCATGTTCACACCCGCCGACCCGGCCACCGGCACCTGCAACACGACCCCATGAGCTTTTTCTCCCGTCTGGGCGGTGTGACAGGCCTTGCCGCACAGCTGACGATTTTGGTCGCCCTGGCAGCTTCGGCCGCCTCCGCAGTGGCGCAAACTGTCATGCCAGCAGTCGACGCGCCAGAGGCTGTGCCATCGGTCGGCATTCCGCAGCCCCTGGTCTGGGTCGGCGCCGAGCCTGGACGTGACGACAAGGTCGAGATCGTGCAGGTCCAGGTGGCCTACGTCGAGATGCGCAGCGGCCCGGGCCGCGGCTACCCGATCTTCTACGTCGCCAAGCGCGAGGAGTGGCTGCGCATCGAGTTGCGCCACACCGACTGGTACCAGGTCCGCACCGCCAACGGCAAGGTCGGCTGGGTGCAGCGCGGCCAGCTGGAAAATACCGTCGTGGCCGGCGGCGACCAGCTTTACCGCAACGTGGTGCTGGGCGACTACCTGAACCGCAAGGTGGAGCTGGGAGCCGCCTGGGGCCGCTTCAAGTCCGAGCCGATGATCCGCTTCTGGACCGCGTATCGCATGTCCGACACGCTGAGCCTCGAAGGCTCGCTGGCCCAGGTGCAGGGCGTGTACTCCGGCAGCACGCTGTGGCATGCAGACCTGATGGCCGAGCCCTGGTCAGACCAGCGCCTGTCGCCGTATTTCGCGGTCGGCGTGGGCCAGTTCAAGAACATCCCGAACCAGAGCCTGGTCGAGTCCCAGACCACCGATGCCAAGCTGGCCGACATGCGGCTGGGCCTGCGCTGGCATCTGACTGACCGCTTCGTGCTGCGGCTGGACGGCACGCTCTACACCGCCTTCCTGTCGCAGCAGCGCACCGGCGAATACCGCGCGTATTCGGCCGGCCTGTCGTTCTTCTTCTGATTGCCACCCATGGCCCACTTTTCCTCCCGCACGCTCCTGGCCGCCAGCGCGCTGCTGCTGTCCCTGCCCGCGCTGGCTGTCGACACCACCACCTCGGGCGACCAGCAAGCCGTGGTGCCGCAGATCCAGCGCAGTGACCTGCGGCCGGCCCGCTTCCCATCCAACGACTTCGAGGTCGGGCTGTTCGGCGGCATCTACGGCACGCAGAACTTCGGCGCCAGCTTCGCCGGTGGCGCGCGTGTCGGCTACCACATCACCGAAGACTTCTTCGCCGAAGCCGCCTACGGCCAGACCAATGTCACGGACGAGGCCTTCCGCCGCGTGCTGCCCGGCGGCATCTTCACCAGCGACACAGAGAAGCTCAGCTACTACGACCTGTCGGTCGGCTGGAACATGCTGCCCGGCGAGATCTTCCTCGGCAGCAGCACCGCGAAGATTTCGCAGGTCTACCTGATCGGCGGCCTGGGCCGCACCAGGTTCGTCGACCAGCGCGAGCAGACCTTCAACTTCGGCGTCGGCGTGAAGGTCTTCCTGGCCAACTGGTTCGCGCTGCGCGTGGACATGCGCGACCACATCTTCACGCTGGACCTGCTGGGCAAGCGCGACAGCACCCACAACCTCGAACTGACGACCGGCGCGTCGTTCTTCTTCTGACCGTCCTGCCTGCGTTCCCTGCCGTTGTCATGAACCTCCTGTCTACCCTGCTGCGCCCCGCTGCGCTGTGCCTGCTGCTGCTCGCAGGCCTGGCCCAGGCCACGCCCACGCCCAATGCCCCGGCGCCCGATTTCACGCTGCGCACCGCCGAGGGCCGCAACCTGCGCCTGCAGGAGCAGCGCGGCCAGGTCGTGATGCTGAACTTCTGGGCCACCTGGTGCGGGCCCTGCCGGGAAGAGATGCCTCAATTGGGCAAGCTCTACGAGCGCTACCAGGGCGCCGGCTTCCAGCTGCTGGGGGTCAACGTGGACGAGGACCCGGCCGCGGCCGCGGCGCTGGCGCAAAAGCTGGGCGTGAAGTTCCCGGTGCTGCTGGACAGCGCCAAGCAGGTCAGCAAGCTCTACGAGCTGAACTCGATGCCGTCCACCGTGCTGATCGACCGTGACGGCAAGGTGCGCTTCCTGCACCGCGGCTACCGCGCCGGTGTCGAGCAGACCTACGACCAGCAGATCCGCACGCTGCTGAAGGAGTGACGCGATGACGAACCTCCTGCGCACCCTGCCCGCCCTGGCCCTGCTGGCCGCCACGCTGCTCGCCGGCTGCAGCACGCCGCAGCCCTGGGTCCAGCCCTATGAGCGCGAGCGCCTGGCCGACCCGATCATGCAGTTCTCGCGCGACAGCCTGGCCGAAAAGCACCGCGACCATGTCTACACCGTCCGCGAAGGCGGCCGCGGCGCCACCGGCGTGCAGGGAGGTGGCTGTGGCTGCAACTGAGATGCTTCGCCGCATCGGTGCCGCGCTCGGCTCCCTGGGCGCCGGCCTGGCCGCGCTGCTGGGCCACGGCGGCGCGCGCGCTGTGGACCTGCCGGCCGACACCGCTGAAGCGATGGTGCACATCTACGACGGTGGCGGCGTCAAAGCCGTCGGCCCGGCCTTGCTGATCCGCAAGAACATTGCCGACACCGTCTCGCTCAGCGGCACCTACTACGTGGACCTCGTGAGCAACGCCTCGATCGACGTGGTCACCACCGCCAGCGCCTACCACGAGATGCGCAACGAGCTCTCCCTGAGTCTGGCCTATGCCACGCGCGACAGCCTGATCACGCTCGGCGGCTCGCACAGCCAGGAGCCGGACTACGTCGCCAACAGCTTCTCGGTCGACGTGTCGCAGGAGATCCTCAGCGGCCTGAGCACCATCTCGCTGGGCTTCACGCGCGGGCAGGACCAGGTCGGCATGCACGACAACCCGAGCTTCTCCGACAGCGCCAGCCACTGGCAGTACCGCGTCGGCGGCAGCCTGATCCTCAGCCCGCGCTGGGTCGCCAGCGCCAACCTCGAAGCCATTGCCGATGACGGCTACCTCGGCAGCCCCTACCGGCTGGCGCGTGTCTTCGGCTCCTTCATCCACGAGAACAACCCGCGCACCCGCTCCGGCCGGGCGGTCAAGTTCCGCGTGATTGGCGACGTGGGCGAGGCCGGTGCCCGCAGCGCCGTGCATGCCGAATACAGGTACTTCTGGGACAACTGGGCGATCCGCGCCAACACACTGGAGGCTGGCTACACCCGCTACCTGGGCGATGCTTTCCTGATCGATGGCTTCGGCCGCTACAACCACCAGACCAAGGCCTTGTTCTACAGCGACAACGCGCCCACCGAAACCACCTACTTCAGCCGCAACCGCCAGCTCGGCACCTTCAACAGCATGTCGCTGGGTGCGCACCTGAGCTGGAACGCGGCCAACGTGCCAGGCAAGTACGACGTCAAGCTGCACGGCTCCTGGGAAATCGTGCGCTTCGACTACCAGGACTTCACCGACATCCGCACCGGCAAGCCCTACGCCTTCACCGGCCATGTGGTGCAGCTCTACATGACCGCGAGCTTCTGATGATGCCCATGACCTTCCCCCAAGCGCTGCGCAAGGCATTGGCTGCCGCCGGCTGCCTGCTGGCCCTGGCCGCACCTCTCACCAGCTGGTCGCAAGCCACCGCGCCCGAGGCGGCGGCTTCTGCTCCTGCTGTGGACCCTGCTGCAGCCGCTGTGCCCGCGACCGCTGCATCCGCCCCGTCCGACCCGGTGGCGCTGGACGCGCGCGTCGAAAGCCTGAAGTCCGACGTGATCCAGCTCAACCGCGACCTGCTGCTGCTCGAAGAGGAACTGCTGTTCCCGGCCAGCACGCAGGTGGCCGTGTTCGTCTCCAGCGACGTCGGCGACCTGTTCCTGCTGGACTCGGTGCAGGTGCTGCTGGACGGCAAGGAAGTCGGCAACCACCTCTACACCGAGCGCGAGCTGGTGGCGCTGCGGCGCGGTGGCGTGCAACGCCTCTATCTGGGCAACCTGCGCAGCGGCGAGCACACGCTGGTGGCCATCTTCGTCGGCAAGGGCCCGCACGAACGCGACTACAGGCGCGGCACTACGCTGAAGTTCGAGAAGGGCAGTGAGCCCAAGTACGTCGAGCTGCAGATCAAGGACTCGGCGCGCACGCTGCAGCCGGTGTTCGACGTCAAAGTCTGGCAGTGACGGCGGTCGTGAAATCTCTCTTGCTGCGCCGCTGGGCGGCGGCCGCGGCCTGCAGCGCGTCGCTGGGCAGCATGCTGCCGTGCGGCTCGCTGGCCGCCGAGGCGCCATCGCCCACCATCACCGTGCAGGCCCCGCACTATGGCGACGCGCTGTTCTACTTTTTCCAGGACCAGTACTTCACCGCGGTCACCGGCCTGATGGTCTCGCAGACGCTGCACCGCGTCGCCCCGCATGACGACGAGGCCGAAGTGCTGCGCGGCGGGCTGCTGCTGTCCTACGGCCTGCACCGCCAGGCCGCCCAGGTCTTCGAGCGGCTGGTCGAGCGCGGCACCGATCCGGCCACGCGCCGCCGCGCCTGGTACTTCCTGGCCAAGATCCGCTACCAGCGCGGCCTGGTCCAGCCGGCGGCCGATGCACTGGCCCGCATCGACGGCCCGCTGCCGCCGCAGCTGGCAGACGACCACGCGCTGCTGCAGGCCCAGGTGCAGATGGCGCTGGGCCAGTACGGCCCCGCCGCCGACGCGCTGCGTGGACTGGCCGAACGCAAGCCTGCCGCCCGGGCGTCCGGCTGGGCGTCTGTCTGGACACTGGGCTGGTTCGGCCAGCAGTACGCCGACGACGAGACCGACCGCGCCACCCGCTATGCCCGCTTCAACCTGGGCGTGGCGCTGATCCGCAGCGGCCAGCGCGACTCCGGCGTGAAGATCCTCGACGAACTCGGCCAGCAAGCCGCCGGCAACGAGGAAATGCGCGCACTGCGCGACCAGGCCAACGTCGCATTGGGCTACAGCGCACTGCAGGCCGAGGAACCGGAAAACGCCCGCAAATGGCTGGAGCGCGTGCGCCTGAACGGCCCCGCCTCGAACAAGGCGCTGCTGGGCTTCGGCTGGGCCGCGTTGTCGCTCAAGCAGCCCAAGCTGGCGCTGGTGCCCTGGACCGAACTGGCCAAGCGCGACAGCGACGACGCCGCGGTGCTGGAAGCCCGCCTGGCCATGCCGTACGCGCTGACCGAACTCGGCGCCATTGCGCCGGCGGCCGCGCAATACGAGCAGACCTTGGGCCAGTATGCCCAGTCCGACCAGCAGCTCGACGAGTCGATCGCCGCGCTGCGCAATCCCGGCTGGCTGGACGCGCTGCTGACGCTGAACCCCGGCGAGGAGATGGGCGCACTGCGCCAGATCTCTCGCCTGCCGCAGATGCCGGCCGCCGGCCACCTGCGCCTGGTGATGGCGCAGAACGATTTCCAGGAAGCCTTCAAGAACCACCGCGACCTGCGCTTCCTGCAGGCCAACCTGGCCGACTGGCGCAGCAAGCTGGCCAGCTACCGCGCAATGCTGGACCACCGCCGCGAGTTCTTCGACAAACGCCTGCCAGTGCTGCACGCGCAGACCGGTGGCATTGACCTCGCCCCGCGCAAGCAGCTGCGAGACCAGTTGAGCGCTGAGCTGGCCCAGGCCACCACCGATGGCGACGGCCTGGCCTTCGCCGACGCTCGGCAGCGCAGCCTGCTGGGCCGCGCCGGCACCGCCCGTGACACGCTGGATCGTCTTGCCGCCGCACCGGATGCGCCCGACACGGCAGCCCAGCGCGAGCGCCTGCGCCTGCTCTCGGGCGTGCTGAGCTGGGAGCTGGCCGAGGCCTACCCCGAGCGCGCCTGGCAGGCCCGCAAAGGCCTGCAGCAGCTGGGCAAGGAACTGGACACCGCCGGCCGCCGGCTGGAGGAACTGCTGCAAGCAGAAGGCAGCGAACGCCAGCGCCTGGACTCGCTGGGCCAGCGGCTGGAGGTGATGGCCCGCCGCGTCGAACAACTCGCGCCGCAGGTCGCGGCCCTCAGCGGCGTGCAGCAGCAGGCCTTGCAGACCATGGCGATTGCCTCGCTGCAGCAGCAGAAGGAACGCCTGGCCGGCTACACCACCCAGGCGCGCTTCGCGCTTGCCCAACTGCACGACCAGGCACTGGAACGCACCCCCGGCACCGGCGACGGCCCTGCCAAGCCCGAAGGTGCCAATGCCAAGCCCTGACGCCATGAACCTCCTGCGCACGCCCCTGGGGACCGCCGTTTTGGCCGCGCTCGCCGTGCTGCTGAGTGCCTGTGGCACCAAGCCCAGCTCGCCCGACAACGAACCCACGCTGAAGGCGCTGGCGGGCCGCACGGTGGATGTGCCGGTGGGTGGCCAGCCGATGAAGAGCAGCGAGTCGCAGGCGATCGCCGCCTACACCGCGCTGCTGGCCGCCGGCCCCACGCCCAAGCAGCGCGCCGAAGCGCTGCGCCGCCTGGGCGACCTGGAAATGGACCGCAGCGACCGTGTCGCGGCCGCCGCCAGCGGCCCCGAAGCGACCCAGGAATACAAGGCCGCCATCACCCGCTACCAGGACTACCTGCGCGCCTACCCGCAGGACCCCGGCAACGACAAGGTGCTGTACCAGCTGGCCCGCGCGCATGAGCAGGCAGGCGACCTCGAATCCGCGCAAAAGGTGCTGGACCGGCTGGTCGCCCAGTACCCGCAGACCCGCTACCGCGACGAGGCCGAGTTCCGCCGCGGCGAGCAGTTGTTCACCGCGCGCCAGTACCCGGCCGCCGAGACCGCCTACGCCACCGTGCTGGCCGGTGCCAAGGACAACCCGTACCGCGAGCGCGCGCTCTACATGCAGGGCTGGGCCCAGTTCAAGCAGGGCCGACTGGACCAGGCCCTGGCCTCCTTCCTCGGCGTGCTGGACGGCCGCCTCGCCGGCAAGCCCGACGACGTGCCGCTGGAAAAACTGCCCGACCTGACCCGCGCCGACCGCGAACTGGTCGAAGACAGCTTCCGCGTCACCAGCCTGGCGCTGCAGAACCTGCAGGGCGCTGAGAGCATCCCGGCGCTGATTCAAAGCGACGCACGCCGCAGCTACGAGGTGCGGCTGTACCAGCAACTGGCCGCGCTGTACCTGAAGCAGGAGCGCCCCAAGGACGCCGCCGACACCTACCTCGCCTTCGCCCGCCTGCACCCGCAGCACGGCCAGGCACCGGTGCTGCAGGCCCGGGTGATCGAGATCTACGAAAAAGCCGGCTTCGCGCAGCAGGCCCTGGCCGAGAAGAAGGCCTTTGTCGGCCTGTACGGCCCGGGCAGCGCCTTCGAGAAGGCCAACCCCGTCGCGTGGAAGCAGGCCCAGCCGCTGGTCAAGACCCACCTGGCCGCACTGGCCGCTCACTACCATGCGCTGGCCCAGGCCAAGCCAGCCCCCGTCACCGCGGCCAACCGCGGCCCGACCGACGCCGAGCTGGCCGCGCAGCACACCGCCGCCGTCACCGAAGCCGTGCAGTGGTACCGCGCGCTGCTGGCCGCCTTCCCGGACGACGCCGAAGCCGCACGCAACCGCTTCCTGCTGGCCGAGCTGCTGTTCGAGAACAAGCGCTTCGCCGAAGCTGCGACCGAATACGAGCGCGTGGCTTATGCCGCAGCGCCCGCACCCGCCGCCGCGGCCTCAGCGCCGGTTGCCGTGCCCCCCGGCAATGCCGACGCCGGTTATGCCGGCCTGCTGGCCCACGCCGAGCAGGCCAAACTGGCAGGCGACGACCAGCGCACCACGCTGCAACGCGAAACCGTCGCCAGCGGCCTGCGTTTTGCCAAGCGCTACCCGGCCGACTCGCGCACGCCGGCCGTGCTGGCGAACGCCGCCGACACGCTGCTGCGCCTGGGCGACGCCCCCGCCGCTGCCGACGCCGCCCGCCAGTTGCTCGCGCTGCAACCCGCCGCACCCGACGCACAGCGCCGCGTCGCCTTCACCGTGCTCGGCCAGACAGCGTTCGACGCCAAGGACTACGCCGCTTCCGAGAAGGCCTACCGCGACAGCCTGGCGCTGACGGCCGCCAATGCCGCAGAACGCAGCGGCCTGGCCGAACGCCTGGCTGCCGCGATCTACCAGCAAGGCGACCAGGCCCGCGCCGCCGGCCGCAGCGCCGAGGCCGCCAACCACTTCGAGCGCGTGGCCGAAGCCGCGCCGTCGTCCAGCGTGCGCGTGAATGCGCAGTACGACGCTGCCGCCGCGCGCCTGGCGCAAAAGGACTGGGCAGGTGCCGTGCGCCTGCTGGAAGACTTCCGCCAGCGCTACCCGAACCATGCGCTGCAGAAGGACCTGCCGCCCAAGCTGGCGCTGGCCTACACCGAGCTGGGCCGCTGGGCCGAAGCAGCCGCCGAGACCGAGCGCGTGGCCGCCGCCACGCCGGACGCCGAGCTGGCCCGCGCCGCGCGCTGGCAGGCCGCCGAGCTGTACGAGAAGGCCCAGGCCGCCCCGCAGGCCGCTGCAGCCTGGGAGCGTTATGTGCGCCAGTACCCCGCACCGCTGGACGCGGCCATCGAAGCCCGCGCGCACCTGGTCAAGCTGAACGCCGGCAACCCGACGCGCGCACTGGCCTGGCAGCAGGAGATCCTGCAGGCCGACCGCGCCGGCGGCAGCGCCCGCACGCCGCGCACCCGCGCGCTGGCCGCGCAGGCGGCGCTGGCACTGGCCGAGCCGGTGGCGGCGCGCTACCGGCAGGTCGCGCTGGTCGAGCCGCTGCAGGCCGCGCTGAAGCTGAAGAAGAGCAGGTTCGACGAAGCGCTCAAGGCTTATGCCCTGGCGACCGAAGACGGGGTGGCTGACACCGTGACTGCCGCGACCTACCAGACCGCCATGCTCTACCAGGACTTCGGCCAGGCCATGCTCAGCTCCGAGCGGCCCAAGAAGCTCTCGAAGACCGAGCGCGAACAGTACGACGTGCTGCTGGAGGAGCAGGCCTTCCCGTTCGAGGAAAAGGCCGCCGAGTTGCACACACTCAACGTCCAGCGCAGCACGCAAGGCCTGTACGACGACAGCGTCAAGCGCAGCTTTGCCGCGCTGCGCACGCTGCGCCCGGCCCGCTACGGCAAGGCAGAACGCAGCAACGACGATCTCAGCGCACTGCCGCCCCAGGCAGCCGAGGCCGCACGGCAGCGCGAGGCCGGCCAACTGGCCGAGGCACTCGCCAGTGGGGATGCTGCCTTGACCGCCAAGCCCGACAGCGCGACCCTGCACGCGCAGCGCGGCCTCACGCTGCGGCTGATGGGCCGCTTTGCCGACGCGCGCGCCGCCTACGAAAAAGCCCTGGCGTTGGATGCCAACCATGCCAACGCCGCGCTGAACCTGGGCGTGCTGCTGGACCTGTACCTGGACGATGCCGCCGGCGCCCTCGTCCAGTACCAGCGTTACCTGGCGCTGACCCCCGCCGGCGACCCGGCGGTGGCCAAGTGGGTCACCGAGCTGAAGAACCGCAAGCCGGCGCCTGGCGCCGCAAAGAAGGAGGCCACCTGATGCACCCTGCCCGCTGCCTCACCTTGTTGAGCCTGGCCGCCGCGTGCGCCATGCCGGCGTGGTCCCAAACCAGGTCCGCGAAACCCGCTGCCGCGCCCGCTGCATCTGCTTCAGCCGCCGCGCCGGCCGACAGTGGCAACACCGACCACGCCGACCTGGAGACGACCCAGATCATCGGCAACCGCGAGTTGCCCAAGGTGCTTTACATCGTGCCGTGGAAGCGCCCGGTGCCGACCTCGCTGTCCGGCAAGCCGCCCGGCAGCGTGCTGGACGAAGCGCTGGCGCCGCTGGACCGCGACGTGTTCCGCCGCGAGGTGGCCTACGGCGCCAACGCGCCGGATGCCAAGGCAGCTGCAAAACCAGACGCCACCAAGTGACGCCGCACCGAGCCGACCCGATTCAGATTCCTCTTTTCTTCCCGACTTTGCCTGTACCCGGAGCCTCCCGATGAATGCCATCAGTATCGCCATCAAGTTCATCCAGGACTGCGGCCTGTTCATCTACCCCAGCCTGCTGATCATGGCGCTGGGCGTGTCGATCGCGATCGAACGTTTCATCTTCCTGCGCCGCGCGCGCAGCGAGAACCGCAAGCTGTGGGAGAAGGTGCAGCCGCTGCTGCAGGGCGGCCAGTGGAAGGAAGTCAACAGCCTGGCCGCCAAGAGCGACGCGGCCATCGGCAAGCTGGTGCACAACGGCCTGGCCCGCATGCAAAGCTCGCGCAAGCGCGACGACATCGACGCCGCGATGGAAGAAGGCATGATGGAAATCGTGCCGCGCCTGGAAAAGCGCACCCACTACATCGCCACCTTCGCCAACGTCATCACGCTGGTCGGCCTGCTGGGCACCATCATGGGCCTGATCAAGGCCTTCACGGCCGTGGCGCAAGTGAACCCGGCCGAGAAGGCCGAGCTGCTGTCGGCCTCGATCTCCATCGCGATGAACAACACCGCCGTCGCGCTGATGGTGGCCATTCCCTTCCTGCTGATCCACGCTTTCCTGCAGGCCCGCACCGCCGAGATCGTCGACGGCCTGGAAGCCGCCAAGATCAGCTTCCTGAATGTCGTGCAGCGCCTGGCGCCCGAAGGCAGCGTCAACCGCCCCGCCACCGCTGACAGCGCAGGTCGGCCGGCATGAGGGTGCGCCGACTCCGCAAGGAAACGGCGCACCTGGAAGTCACCGCGTTCATCAACCTGATCGTGGTGCTGGTGCCCTTCCTGCTGTCCACCGCCGTCTTCACCAAGCTGGCGGTGATGGACCTGTCGCTGCCTGCGCCGGCCGCCGGCGTGATGCAGTTGCAGGTCGACAAGCTGCAACTCGAAGTGGTGATCCGACCGGACGCGCTGGACGTGGGCGACCGCGTGGGCGGCCTGATCCTGCACATCCCGAACACCGCAGACGGTGCCTACGACTTCAAGGCGCTGAACGCCGAGATGCTGGTCATCAAGCAGCGCTTCCCGGACGAAAAAGCCGCCAGCGTGCTGGCCCAGGCCAACACGCCTTACGAAACGCTGGTGCAGGCGATGGACGCGATGCGCGCCACGCCCACGCCAGACCCGGCCCACCCCGGCCGCACGGTCAGCACCGAGCTGTTCCCGGCACTGGCCATTGGCGACGCGCCGGTGAAGTCAGCCGGCGCCGCAGCGCCAGCGCCAGCCACCGCGCAAAAAGGCAAGTGAGGCCCGCATGAAACTCACGCCGCTGCAAAAACGCGCCGCCCGCAAGGCGCGCAACCAGACCGGGTTGGACATGAACCTGGTCTCGCTGATCGACGTCTTCACGATCCTGATCTTCTTCCTGCTGTCCAACTCGACCGAGATCGACATCCTGCCGAGCAACAAGGCCGTGATGCTGCCCGAATCGGCGGCCGAGACCTCGCCGCGCGAGACGCTGATGGTGCTGGTCAGCGCCAGCGAGATCATCGTCGGCAGCAAGGTCGTCGCCTCGGTGCCCGAGGTGATGGCATCCAACGAGGACCTGATCGCCCCGCTGCAGGCCGAGCTGGTCGAGCAACAGGCCAATCACAAGCCGGTGCAGACAGACGACCCGGTGAAGCTGGCCCAATCCCAGGCCATCACCATCCTGGGCGACAAGGCCATCCCCTACCAGCTGCTGCGCAAGGTGATGACCACCTGCGCCAGCGCGAACTTCACCAACGTGTCGTTTGCGGTGCGGCAGAAAGTGGGGAGTGCGTCATGAGCGCGGTCCTGTCTTTCCGTTCAGGCGTCCTGGCTTGGGACCATGCGCCGGATGACCTGAGCCGCTACCGGCGCACCCAGGCCACGGTGCTCGCCATCGTCGCGCTGGTGCTGCTGCTGGCCCAGGTGCTGCCGCCGCCGGAGATCCTGCGCGAGCCTACGCCTGCGCCGCTGCCGGCGCCCATGGCCAAGCTGATCCTGGAAAAGCCGGTGCCGCTGGTCTTGCCGGCGGTCAAACCCAAGGTCGAAGCGCCGGTCGCCAAGGCCGAGGTCAAGCCGGTGGAACCAGTGGTGCCGCCGAAGGCCCCCCCCAAGCCGCAGGTCGCCAGCCAGCATGACGGCGGCAAGCCCATCATTGCCGAGGCCCGCAACCCAGTGCCGGACAAGCCGCCAGGCGAGGCCATCGACGCGGCGCGCCGCAAGGCCACCGGCGTGGGCCTGCTGGCGATGAAGGACACGCTGGCCGAAATGCATGGTGCACCGACTGCCGTGCAGCTGAACCAGAACATCAAGCCCGGCGCAGGCGTGGGCAGCGGCACCGGCCCCGGCGTGGGCGCCGGCACCGAGCCCGGCCTGCCGACCCGCGCGATGATCACCGCCAATGCCGGCCAGGGCAGCGGCGGCATCAACACCGGCAGCCTCAGCCGCGACAGCGGCGGCGGCGGCCTGGCCGGCCGGTCGACCACGCTGGTCGCGGGCGTGGCTGGCGGCGGGGGTGGCGGTGGCGCCGGGGTGGGTGGCAGGGGCGGCAGCGGTGGCGGCACCGGCAGTGGCGTCGGCACCGGGTCCGGCAACGGCCAGGGCGGCACGGTGCAGCGCGGTGGCGGCGGCAAGGCGGCGCGGTCGCTGGAAGACGTGCGCCTGGTGTTCGAGCGCAACAAGGGGGCGATCTACGCGATCTACAACCGGGCGCTGCGCGAAGACCCTTCGCTGCAGGGCAAGGTGGTGCTGGAGCTGAAGATCGCGCCGAGCGGCCAGGTCGAAGGCCTGCGCATCGTCTCGACCGAGCTGAAGGCGCCCGAGCTGGAAGCCAAGCTGCTGGCCCGCATCCGCCAGTTCGACTTCGGCGCCAAGGACGTGGAGCCGATGAGCGTCAACTACCCGCTGGACTTCCTGCCGTCGTGAAGGCAGCCGCCCACTGGCGGTTTCAGCCTTCGCGGCGGCTCAGCAGTTTGTCGCGCTTGAGCAGGGCCATCAACGGCCGGTCCGCCTGGGCACGCAGCACCGGCGCCACCCGCTTGAGGATGCTGCGGGCGCTGTTGCGGTCCCCGGCGGCATTGAGCGCGATGGCCTGGTCGCAGGCACACAGCGCCAGCGCGGTCCACACGGCAGGCTGCTCGCTCTGGCGCAGGAACTCGGCCAGGGCCTGGTTCAGCAGGTGGATGGCGTCGGCGCTGCCACGGCGCATCGCGATCAGCCCTTGTGTCCACAGCACCTTGCCTTCGCTCTGCGGCGGCAGCACCGGTGCGGCGTCCACGCGCGCCATCAAGGCCTCGGCCTCGGCCAGCTCGCCAAAGCGGGCCTGCGCCAGCGCGTGGTCCAGCACCCGCGAGGCCTCGTCACTCGAAGCCGCCTGGGCCTTGCCCATCAGGCGCACGAAGCCCGTGCGGTTGCCAGCGGCGGCATGCACCCCCGCCACCCGCGCCTCATACGAGCCCGGGCGCTCGGTTTGCTGGCTGCGCCACGGGGCCAGGTCTTCCAGCGCGCCGTCCAGGTCGCCCTGGCGCGCACGCAAGGTGGCCAGGCGCACTTCCAGGTCAAAGTCCAGCTGGCTGGTGAAGCGGCCACTGGCGCGCAACTCTCCGGCCAGGCCCACCATCTCGGACCAGCGACCCAGCGCGTCGGCCTTGAGCAATTGCTGGTAGCGGTCCGCGCGGCGGCGGCGCCAGGCGGCCTGCAGCATCGGCCACAGACCCGGCCGTTTGCGCCAGCGCAGGCTCAAGCGCTCGAGCTCGGCTTTGGTCGCCAGGTCCAGCCCCAGCCGGCCGGCCGGCACCGCAGGTGCCGCAGCGACTGGCAGGTCCTTGCCGAAGACGATCTCTGCCGGCCCGTCGATGTCCACCCAGTCACTGGCATGGCGATCGCTGACCGCCTCGACAAATCCTTGTTGAGCGCGAGCGTCGGACATCTTGGGGCGAAACATCGAAGAAGCCATGGATCGTGAGGTGGGCGCAAAAGAGCTGACCAAACAGGGGCGGCAAGCGCCGTTTGCCCGTCATCAGCAGATCGCGTACCTGACACAAACTGTCACCTTCGGCGCGGCCGCCACCCGGCCTTTCCAGCCTTCAGGCGCCTCACATCGGATTCAGCTCGCCATTGACGATCCAGGCCACGCCGAAGCGGTCCACCAACATGCCGTTGATCCGGGCCCAGAACTGAGGCTGCAAGGCCATGGTGGTCCGTCCGCCTTCGGCCAGGGCCTCGAAAGTGCGCTGGGCTTCGGCCACCGTGTCGAAGTTCAGGGTCAGTGACACGCCTTTCACACCCTCGTACGGCATGCCGGGCGGCACATCGCCGGCATACAGATCGCCGCCGCCTGGCAGCGTCAGCGCCGCATGCATCACCGCATCGGCCGTGAAGCCCGGCATGCGCTGGTCCGCCGGCAGGTCGGCGTTGCGCAGCAGCTTCAGGCTGCCTTGCAGCACACCTGCGTAGAACTGCATGGCCTCGGCGCATTGGCCGGGGAAGGCGAGGTAGGCAATGGGGTGCGGCATCGTGGCTCCTTGACGTGAATGGGAACGCAAGCCCGGGGACGGCTTGCATTTCCACGTCGAACAAGGGCCGGCGGTTTCGACAGGCCTCAGCCGTTTTAGACCAAGGGTTTGCCCGGCGCGTGGACGGTTACCTGCCGGACTCGCCCGCCATGAAGTCGCGCCTGAGCACGGCCAGCAGTGGCGCGTCTGCATGGGCACGCAGCACCGGCATGACATTTTTCAGCGTTGCCTTGGCTTGGGCCTTCTGGCCGGCGGCGTGCAGGGCCATGGCCTGGTCGCAGCTGCAAAAGGCCAGCGCGGTCCACACGGCGGGCGAGTCGCTGCGTTGCAGGAAGGCCGCCACGGCCTGGCTGAGCAGCCCCAGCGCACCGGGCCTGCCGCGGCGCATCGCGATCAGCCCCTGGGTCCAGGCGACAAAACCTTCTGCCATCGGCGGAAGCAGCGAGAGGTCCAGGCCGGCCATCAAGGCCTCGGCACGCGCCAGGTCGCCAAAGCGGGCCTGGGCCAGCGCATGGTCCAGCACGCGGGCTGGCTCGTCGCCGGACAAGGCCTGCGCCTGGCCCATGGCCTGCACAAACCCCGCACGGTCGCCGCCGGCGGCGTACACAGCAGCCAGCCGGGTCTCATACAGCCCGGGGTGGATGACCAGCCGAGACTGCCAGTCGGCCAGGTCCTCCAGTGCGCCGGGCAGGTCGCCCTGGCGGGCACGCACCGACGCAATCCGCACGTCCAGGTCGAAGTCCAGATTCGCGGCCAGTTCACTGGCGCTGCGCAGCCGGCCCGCCAGGCCCACCATCTCAGGCCAGCGGCCGAGTGCATGGGCCTTCAGCAGTTGCTGGTAACGGTCGGCATGGCGGTAGCGCCACAAGGCCGGGGCGAACGGCAGCGCCAGCAAGGCCACGGCGATCAGCATCCACGCCGGGCTGCGGGCCCAGATGCCGCCCGCCAGCAGCAGGGCGTCCACCATCAGCCAGACGCGGTTCTTGCGCGCCACGACCTGCAGCAAGGGCAGCAGGCCGGGCCGCTCGCGGAAGTGCAGGTGCAGCTTTGCGAGTTCTGCCTTGTCGGCCGCGCTCAGGCCTTGCAGGCTGGCCTCGTCCTGGCTGATCGCCACCTCCTGGTGCAGCACGACTTGCCGCAGCCCCTGGGCACGCAGTTGGTCGCGCGCCGCGCGTGCACTGTCGGCTTCGACAAAGCCTTGCCGGTCGCGGCCATCGGCCGTCTTGGCGCTGTAAAGCAGTTGAGCCATGGGTCGGGTCAGGAAGGTGGTCGTTCGCCGGACGATTGTCTGGCAGCACGCCGGCAGCGCATCCGCCATCCGGCCGCGCTTGGCTGCCGCTGGTCTGCCGTGATCCGCCGAGCAGGCATGGTTCAGACCGGCCCCTGCGTCACGGAGGGGAATGGAAGGCTGCGGCAGTCGATAACTGTATATTCATCCAGCCCCAAACACCCAACAGCTCCGTGGACCTGCAACGCAAACTCGCCATCCTGGCCGACGCCGCCAAGTACGACGCCTCCTGCGCCTCCAGCGGCAGCAAGCCGCGCGACTCGGTCGGCGGCCGCGGCATCGGCTCGACCGAAGGCGCCGGCATCTGCCACAGCTATGCGCCGGACGGCCGCTGCATCTCGCTGCTGAAGGTGCTGCTGACCAACTACTGCCTCTACGACTGCCTGTATTGCGTCAACCGCGTGACCAGCAACGTGCCACGCGCCCGCTTCACGGTGGACGAGGTGGTGCAGCTGACGCTGGACTTCTACCGGCGCAACTGCATCGAAGGCCTGTTCCTCAGCTCCGGCATCGTGCGCAGCGCGGACCACACGATGGCCGAGGTGGTCGAAGTGGCCAGGGTGCTGCGCGAGGAGCACGACTTTCGCGGCTACATCCACCTGAAGACCATCCCCGAAGCCAGTCCCGAGCTGCTGGCGCTGGCCGGCCGCTACGCCGACCGGCTCAGCATCAACATCGAGCTGCCCACCGCGGAAAGCCTGGCTCAGCTGGCGCCCGAGAAGGACGGCCGGGCCATTCGCCGCTCGATGGCCAGGCTGCGCGTGCACATCGACGACGCCAGGGAGGCAGCCGCGCCGCCGCCAGCCGTCGTCTCGCTGGCCGGACTGAGGCCCAAACGCGCGGCACCGCCGGTCTTCGCGCCGGCCGGCCAGAGCACGCAGATGATCGTCGGCGCGGACGCGACCGATGACCGCGCCATCCTGGTCACCAGCGCCACGCTCTACGGTGCCTACCGGCTGCGCCGCGTGTACTACTCGGCCTTCAGCCCCATTCCCGACGCATCGCTCGCCCTGCCCTCGCAGGCACCGCCGCTGGTGCGCGAGCACCGGCTCTACCAGGCCGACTGGCTGATGCGCTTCTACGGCTTTGCGCACGACGAGATCGTGCCAGCCGGGCAGGGCATGCTGGCGCTGGACATGGACCCCAAGCTGGCCTGGGCCCTGGCCCACCGCGAGCGCTTCCCGGTCGACCTGAATCGCGCCCCCAGGGAGATGCTGCTGCGCGTGCCCGGCCTGGGCGTGAAGACAGTTGAAAAACTGCTGGCCGCCAGGCGCAGCCGCCTGGTCCGTGCCGACGATTTGCGCCGGCTGCGCGTGCCGCTAAAAAACGTGATGCCGTTTGTCGTGCTGCCGGACCATCATCCCGGCGCGCTGCTGGAAGCGCAGGACCTCGCGGCACGGCTGCGGCCGGCACCGCAACAGGCTTCGTTGTTCGACGCTGAAGCAGTCGTCTGAACGCCATGCCGCTTGATCACACCGTGCAGCTCGCGCACGAGGCCGACCTGGCAGGTTTTCGTGCCGCTGCAAGGCGCCTGTGCCAGCAAGCCGTGCCGCCGGACAGCGTGCGCTGGCAGGTCGCGACCGCGGCCTCAGCTGACCTGTTTGCCCTGGCTGAACCGAGTGAGCCATTCGCGGTGAACCCGGCTGGAAAAAACGCCGCACCGCTCGCGGTGCCGGCCTTTTTCATCCCCCTCTGCGAGAGCGTGGCCCTGCATGCCGACAACGCCCGCTTCGCGCTGCTCTACCGGCTGCTGTGGCGCCTGCAGCGCGAACCCGGCCTGCGCAGCGACCCGCTGGACGCTGACCGCCTGCGCGCCGAGCAGATGGCCCGCGCGGTCACACGCGAGCAGCACAAGATGACGGCCTTCGTGCGCTTCCGGCCCCTCGCCGCCGACGGGCCATCGCAGGAAGAGGACGGTAGCCGCTGGCATGTCGCCTGGTTCGAGCCAGAGCACCACATCGTCGAAGCCACCGCGCCGTTTTTTGCGCGCCGCTTTGCGCAGATGCGCTGGGCCATCCTGACGCCTTCGCGCTGCGTGCGCTGGGACGGCCACGCCCTCGCGTTCGGCCCCGGCGCGCAGCGGGAAGATGCCCCCGCGGCCGATGCCGGCGAACAGCTCTGGCTCACCTACTACGGCCACATCTTCAACCCTGCGCGGCTGAAGCTGAAGACGATGCAAAAGGAGATGCCGCGCCGCTACTGGCACAACCTGCCCGAGGCGGCGCTGATCCAGCCGCTGGTGGCCCAGGCCGAGGCGCGCAGCGGCCGCATGGTCGATCAAGGCGGCACGGTACCCGCGCACCGTCGCCCGGCAGCCTCTTCGGCACTGGTGATCTCCCCGCCCACCTTGCTGCACGAAGGCATTGCCGCCAGCACCCCCATCGACTGGGACCTCGTGCGCGATGGCCCCGAACGCTGCCGCGCCTGCCCCATCGGCGCCTGCGCCACCCAAGCTGTGCCTGGCGAAGGCTCGCGCGAGGCACAGCTGATGATCGTCGGCGAGCAACCCGGCGAACAGGAGGACCTGCAAGGCCGCCCGTTTGTCGGCCCCGCCGGCCAGCTGCTGGACCGGGCTTTCGAAGCGCTGCACTGGCAACGCGACGAGCTCTACCTCACCAACGCCGTCAAGCACTTCAAGTTCGAGCTGCGCGGCAAACGGCGCCTGCACAAGACGGCGGCGCTCAGCGAAGCCCAGGCCTGCCTGCACTGGCTGGAAGCCGAGATCGCCTTGCTGAAACCGCAAGCCGCCATCGCCCTTGGCGCCACCGCCACCCGCGCGCTGCTGGGCCCCGGCGTGAAAGTGACCACCGCCCGCGGCCAGTGGTTCACCCGGGCAGACGGCTTGCCGGTGCTGGTGACGCTGCATCCATCGGCCTTGCTGCGCATGCCGATCAGCGAACATGACGCGGCCTTTGAACAGTGGCTCTTAGACCTACGGCACGCATCTCCATTTGCTGGGGTCAGGCCCCAATCTGGTCCCCTTCCGAAGGATCAGGCACTTGAGTGAACAAAAACACAGCATTTCCATCGCGTCGCGTCGCGACGGAGCGGCAAGTTGACACCCCGTCACGGCAAGCCTTGGCGGAGGTTCATGTCATCCCGTTGATGGATGGACCGACCACGCTCAAACAGCATTTCATGTGATAGAAGACTGCTCTGCAGAAGTACGGCCCAACATGCTGATCACACAGTGTGATCTTCGAGGCTCACAACTCAAGGAAACAACAGTGAATTTTCGGAAGCGCCAATGGCTGGTCACTTTGCTCGAGTTGACAGGTGTAGCCCTTGGGACATCGGCCTACGCCCAAACACGGTATGAAGCCTTGGACTTTGAGCCTCAAGGAGTGTCCTTCATCCAGCTTGGTGGATTGAATGACAAAGGCTGGATCGCCAGTTCTGGCGCCGCCGGCGGTGATGGACACACGGCGTACCTCACAGGGCCGAATGGCAGGAACAATCATCCCATCGGGGGCGATCCGGTCCAGTCGGTCAACGCGGTAAATAACCGCGGAATGATTGCAGGCTCCAGCACACGAGGAAGGCCCTTTGTTACTGGGATTCAGGGCGAGGGTCGAACAGATCTAGGAATACCAGTCGACGCGGAATACGGTCACGCCTATTCGATCAACGCCAAAGGTCAAGTGGTCGGTGACTACCAATCGGCGGCAGGCACCAAAAGCTTTTTGTATGACCCGCAAGGTGGATTAGTTACGTTGAATGTATTGAACATCAACAACCACCAAGCCATGGCCATCAACAAAGCCGGTGTGATCGTGGGTTCTTACGCAAATCCAGATTGGTTGCCCTATGTGGCAAAGCCACCTGAATACAAAGCGAAGAGCCTACTGAACAAAAAACTGGCAGTCAGCTATGCGCAAGCAACAGCAATCAACGATGCCAACACAGTGGTGGGCGCCTTCCGCGATTCGCTAGGTATGCCCGGTGCATTTATTTCACGAGATGGCAGTCCCATGCAAGATCTGGGCGCGCCAGCCGGGCTGTACATCACGCCAATGAGTATCAACGATAGTGATCTGATCGTGGGCTGGTACAGCTACACCTATGGTCCAACGATGAATGCCCATGCCTTCGCTTGTCAAAGCACCTGCTCAAATCTCATCGAACTCACAGACCTTGTCGAACTGCCGGATAACATCGTGCTGAATCAGGCGATCAGCGTGAACAGTTCGGGGCAAATCCTTGCCACTGCGTCCAATGGACGAGCCTATCTCCTTACGCCATTGAAGCAGAAGTAGAGATCAAAAGCGTGGCGTGGACTCATCCGCGCCACGCGATCCTGCACCTCAGCGCGTCTTCACCTTCTCAGGCAATTCCTTGGGCGCCAGCGCGCGCACCTGCTGCACCAGGTTGTTGTGCGCGTCCAGGAAGGCGGCGGCGATCACCTTGCCTTCGTTGGTATTGCTCCAGCCCATGCCGCCAAGGCCGCCGCTGCCGCCGAACGCCAGCCCGCCCACGCCCAGGTCGGTGGTGCGCGCGGCACCGGTGGCTGACGACAACTGCTCGGTGGTTTCGTTGTCGGTCAGCAGCAGCACGACCTGGGCCTCCTTGGTCTTCACGTGCTCGGCCGCGCCAGCGAATTTGTTCAACACCGGGATGGCGGCCATCACGCCGCCGAGTTGGCGGCCAGCGTCCTGCTCGGAGAAGGTCAGGCTGGGCACGATGCTGTACTGCGCCATGATGCCGCGGCCCTTCTTGACGTTGCCGTCCGCGCGCAGCACGCCCGCGTCCTTCAGCTCCTGCTCCTGCACCGTGGACTTCAGCCCGGCATTGCGGTCCACGATGCGGAAGCAGCCGCTCTGCTGCATGATGACCCGCACCAGCGGCAGCGGCGATTCCGGCAGCCCGCCGCGGCCAATGCCGGTGTAGCCACCCTGGTTCTCGACCAGCGAAACAACGGCCACCGGCGCGTCGCACTTCAGCAAGGCCTTGGCCGCATTGGTCGCGCCATTCGGCCCGCCACCGCCGCTCACCACCGAGCCGCCCTGGCCAAGCTCAACCCCTTGTTTGCCGCAACCGGCCAAGCCCAAGACCAGCCCTGCGGCCAGCAGGCCACCACGCGAAAGCAACATCGTTTCTCCTGCAACAACCCATCGGCGACAGCCGCCTCGCACGGGCGCAGGGACTCTAGCAGTGCCCGGCGATGCGCCTTCTCCCCACTAGGAGGGGACCGTGTATCAAGGTGTATCAACACACTAGGGGGAACTGGGCTCATGGCAGATCGAGGCCTTCAGAATCGCGATCCTCATATTCAAAGAACGAGGCTGCCATGTCCCAACGCCTGCTCCTGTCCGCCCTGCTGCTGTCCATCGGCGTCGGTTCCGCTTCAGCCCAAACCAGTCTCGCACCCAGCCTCGCGACCAACACGACCTACGCCGCCAAGGACATCGGCACGCTGGGCGCCTACCCGGTCACGCCGGTCCAGCTCAATGACAAGGCCTGGGTCACCGGCCGTTCGCCCAAGGGTCAGAACCAGGCGATGCAGGGCTTCCTCACCGGCCCGAACGCCAACAAGATGCGCCCATTGCCACGGCTTGACGGCAAGGCCAACCAGCCCAACGCGCTGAACAATCACGGCGTCGTGGTCGGGCGAAGCAACATGGGCCAAGGCGGCATGCATGCCTTCATGACGGGCGAGCAAGGCATGGGCATCCAGGACCTGGGTGCGCTGGGCGGCAACAAGAGCGAGGCGCTGGCCGTCAACAACTTGGGCCAGGTGGTCGGTTACGCCGAAACCTCGCCTGACTCGCCGAACGTGCGCGCCTTCCTGTACGACAGTGCCAGCCAAGCCATGCGCCCGCTGGGCCAATGCCTGTCAGACGCCAGCACCGCCAGGGTCATCAACGACCAGGGCGTGGTGGCCGGCACCTTCGCCTGCCAGCCCGACCCTTCGGTGCGCGTGTTCGTCGCCTCCCCGCCGGACTACGTCTTCGTGCCCTACGCGCTGGACGACCGCTTCGGCTACCAGGTCACCGGCATCGACCCGCAAGGCGTGGTGCTGGGCTATGTCTCCGACCACAAGTCCCGCACCCGCTCCTTCCTGGTCCGCCCCGGCATGGGCATGCAGGAACTCGCCACGCCCAGCAACTTCACCACCGTCGTCGCCTGGTCCCGCAACGAAGCCGGCACCATCGTCGGCCACTCGCTGGACGGCCACGACAACGCCGCCCGCGCCTTCGTCTGCAGCGGCGACTGCAGCGACCTCACCGACCTGAACAGCCTGGCCACGCTGCCCGAAGGGGTCAAGCTGACTGACGCCCGCAGCGTCAACCAAGCCGGCCAGATCCTGGCCAGCGGGTCGGATGGGCATGGTTACCTGCTCACGCCTGCGAACTGAGTCTCGCCAGGCCACCCCTTTCTCGAAAGCAGTACCCACCCTCCACCCACTGCAAACCAGCTTCATGCATCCAAACCCGTCTCTTCGCCTCCTTGCCGCCGGCCTGCTGATCGGCCTCGCTCAATCGGCCACGTCGGCCGCGCCGACCTACAGCGTCAAGGACATCGGCCCCATCAATGGCTCAATCAAAGCCGCCGCAATGAACGACAAGGGGTGGATCACCGGTACCAGCTCGAACTTGCCGGACGGCGCCAGTGGCGCTTTCATCACCGGCCCGGACGGGAAAAACCCGCGGCCGTTGGGCGATGACCTCCGCCCCTATGCGATCAACAACCACGGGGCCATCGTCGGCACGTTCAACGATGCCAGAGGCGAGGTGCGTGCCTTCGCTTCGGGCAAGCAAGGCAGCGAGCCGCACGACATCGGCACGTTGGGAGGTGCCAGCGCCGGTGCGCTAGCCATCAACAATCACGGTCTGGTGGTTGGCTACGCCGAGACCGACCTGGGATCGCAAAACATCCGTGCATTCAGGTACGACAGCGACACCGGGAAGATGACCGTACTCGGCAACTGCCCGATCGCCGCCAGCAGTGCGCAGGCGGTCAATGACAAGGGCGTAATCGCCGGCAACTTCTTCTGCCAGGAAACCGACCCCATCCAAGTGTTCATCGCGTCCCCGCCAGACTACAACTTGGTGGGCTACGCCCTGCAGGATGCATCCAACTTCCAAGTCAATGCCATCAGCCCCCGAGGCAGCGTGATCGGCACCGTCAGCGCTTCAGGGCACCCGACACGATCGTTTGTGATTCATCCAGGCAAGCAGATCGAGGTGCTGAGAACACCCGAGGATTTGCTGATGACCATGGCAAACGGGCTCAACGACGCCGGCGCCATCGTTGGCATCTTCGAAGCCAATCCATCGGGTGAATTCCGCGCTTTCGTCTGCAACGGCGACTGCAGCGACCTGACCGATCTCAACACCCTGGCGACGCTGCCGGCCGGTGTGCTGCTGACGCAGGCCATGAGCATCAATGCTGGCGGCCAGATCCTGGCCACCGGCTCCGATGGACACGGGTATTTGCTGACGCCAAAGCCCTGATCGCAGGCGGCCACGCCGCCGATGTCGCTTTTCCCAAGCCAATCTCGTTCTCCTCCATGACCAGGTCCATCGGACCCGGTCCACAGGGGAGCAGGAATGGACGGGATTTGCAAGGCGGTGCTGACGGCTGCCGTGGTGTGGCTGGTGATGGGCGCGGTGCGGCATGGTGGGCACCGGCTGGCGGGTGTTGCAGCAGCGCTGCCGACCATCACCGCACCAACGCTGGCCTGGCTGGCGCATGAGCAAGGCGTGGTGTTCGCGACCCAGGCGGCAGTCGCCAGCGTGGCGGCTTGCGCCATGCTGGCGGTGTTCGCCATGGTGTATGCGCTGCTTGCGCAGCGTGGCGGCGCGGGGCGGGCGCTGGTGGGCGGACTGGCCGCCGCGGCAGCGTTGGCCTGGCCGGTCTTCGCTGCCAGCGCGCAGCTGGCAGACGCGCTGGTGCTGGCGTTGGGCTGTTGCGCAGTGGCCTGGTACACGATCCGGCGGCATGGCGCACACAAGGGCGCGCAGCGGGACTCGCGCTGCAGCCGGGCCTGCGCTGCAACGGCGGTGGGCGGCATCACCGCGTTGACGACCACGCTGGGCCCGCTGATCGGCAGTTTTGCCGCCGGGCTGATGGCCTCGCTGCCGCTGATCAGCGGGGCGGTCGCGGTGGTCGAACATTCGGCCAGCGGCCCGGCCGCAGCGGCGCGCTTCCTGCACGGCTATGTCGGCGGCCTGTTTGGCAAGGCGGCTTTCGGCACGGTCTTCGCACTGCTGGCCGCCCCCATCGGCGCGCCGTGGGCCTTGCTGTGGGCCTGCGCCAGCGCCTGCGCAGTGCCACTGCTTTTCGCGCCCTCGCGGACTGCGGCCCACGCATGACCCTGGCTGGCACGACCGGGCAACCCTGCCTGAAACAGGGCCGCGTATCGTTTTCGATACCATGCGGCTTCCACAAGTGGAAGACACGCCGGCATGGGAGAAGTCACGCTTTTGATCGGACGCGCACGCGAAGGCGACCGCGCTGCCATCGACCGAATTTTCGAGTTGCTGTACCCGGAGCTGCGACAGATCGCCCACCGCCGTCTGTCGCGCGGCGCACGGGACGGCCTGATCGAAACCACGGCACTGGTCAACGAGTGCTACATGAAATTCGTGCAGCGGGACCGACTGGCCCCTTCCGACCGTGCGCATTTCCTGGGCTATGCCGCGGCCGTGATGCGCTCCATCATCGTGGACGCCGCACGCGCCGCGCAGAGCGACCGGCGCGGCGGCGATGTGCAGCAGGTGACGCTCAACTCCGAGTTGCTGGGCAGCATTGCCGATCCGGCCGACGAGATCCTCGAAGTGCACGCCGCGCTGCAGGACCTGGACGCGGTGGATGCGCGGCTGGCCCGCGTCGTGGAGATGCGCTACTTCGGCGGCATGGAAGACGCCGAGATCGCCGAGGCGCTGGGGCTGTCGCGCCGTACCGTGAGCCGGGACTGGGACAAGGCCAGGCTGCTGCTGGCGCACGCGCTGCGGGGCTGACGCCGCAGCGTCCGATCAGGACCCCTTCATGAAGCCGCTCACCCCGTTTGCGGCACAGTGGTCCGCGCTCAGCGCGTTGCTCGACGAAGCCTTGAACCTGCCCGCGCCGGACCGCGAGGCCTGGCTGGCCGGGCTCAGCGGCGAAAGGCTCACCCACCGTGAGGCGCTGGGCGCGCTGCTGGCCCGCCAGGCCGACATCGAGACCGGCGACTTCCTCTCGGCGCTGCCGTGGCTGGAGCCGCCGTCCTCGGCACCCGGCCACGGCCTGGGCCCAGGCAGCGAAGTCGGCGCCTATCGTTTGATCGAGGCGATCGGCCAAGGCGGCATGGGCTCGGTCTGGCTGGCCGAGCGCGCCGACGGCCTGGTGCAGCGCCAGGTCGCACTGAAGCTCCCTCGCGTGACCTGGGGCGACACCTTCGCCGAGCGCCTGGCCCGCGAACGCGAGATCCTGGCCTCGCTGGCCCACCCGCACATCGCCCGGCTCTACGACGCGGGTGTGGACGCCCACGGCCGCCCCTACCTGGCGATGGAATACGTGCAGGGCGAGCCCATCGATGCCTACTGCCGCCACCACGCGCTGCCGCTGCGCGAACGCGTGGCGCTGCTGCTGCAGGTCATGGCCGCCGTCGCCCACGCGCATGCGCGGCTGGTGGTGCACCGCGACCTGAAGCCCAGCAACATCCTGGTCACATCCGAAGGCCAGGCCAGCCTGCTGGACTTCGGCATCGCCAAGCTGCTGGACGGCGAGCAGACCCAGGCCACCGCGCTGACCGAGCAGTCCGGCCGCGCCTTGACGCTGGACTACGCCAGCCCCGAGCAGATCCGCGGCGAGCCGCTGGGCACGGCGAGCGACATCTACAGCATGGCCGTCGTCGCCTACGAGGTGCTGGCCGACGTGCGCCCCTACCGCCTCAAGCGCGGCAGCGCCGCCGAGCTGGAGGAAGTGATCGCCGGCGCCGAAGTGCCATCGGCCAGCAGCGCCAGCACCGACCCCGCGCTGCGCAAGCAACTGCGCGGCGACCTGGACGCGATCCTCAACCATGCGCTGAAGAAGTCCGCCGCGGAGCGCTACCCGACGATGGAAGCCTTCGCGCAGGACCTTCGGCGTTGGCTGGACGGCGAGCCGGTCCAGGCACAGCCGGACCGCATCGCCTACCGAGCTGCGAAGTTCGTCGGGCGGCATCGGCTGCAGGTGGCAGCAGGGGCTGCAGTGGTAGCAGCGCTGGTCGCCGGCACTGGCATCTCCGCATGGCAGGCCCACGAGGCGCGACGCGCGGCCGCGGAGGCGCGGACACAAACCGCCACCGCTGCTGCAGTGAAGACCTTCATGGAACGGGTGTTCCTGGCCAACTCAGGAGATCAGGCTGACCCAAAGCGCGCACGAGAGATGACTGCTCGCGCTTTGCTGGACCAGGGCGCAGCGCGCTTGGAAATCGACCTGCGCAATGCGCCGGAAGCGCGACTACAGCTCTACGCCACACTAGCTGGGCTCTACGGCGAGATGGAACTTAAGGAACAGGCCTACTCGCTCGCGGACAAGCGGCTTGCACTGGCAAGAGAACTGCACGGCGTACCCAGTTTGGCAGTAGCACAGGCACTCATCGCACGAGCACAGTTTTTCGTTACAGGGGACAAGCAGAAAGAAGCGTTGTCACTGCTTTCTGAGGCGACAGCTTCGATGAATGCGGTACCGCCATTGGACCCGGATTACGCAAGCACGCGCGTAGAGCTTGGCGTCACCCTGGCTGACGCCTACCAGCGGCAGACACCGTTGCAGGCTCTACCGTATGCCGAACGTGCGGTGACATCTGCCACGGCTCAACAATTCCCAGGTCAACGGGTCAAAGCGCTGCGGATCCAGGCAGATGTGCTGTCGCGATTGGAGCGAAATGCGGAAGCGCAGGCTGCATTGAAAGAAGTCGCCTCAATGATCGAAGGGGATCACAGCCTCGGGTGGCACGATGTCGTTGATGTCTATTCAAACCTCGCCGATCTTCAAAGTCGGGCCGGACAGAGGGCCGATGCCGAAGCCTCTTACAAAAGGGCGTTAGTGTTGTGGAGTGACGGGGCTGGTGCGACTCAGGATTTGGCCATCATCCATAACCGACTGGCGATTTCTCACTACATCAGCGGCCAATACGCAGAGGCGGTTGAAGCGAGTAGAACCTCGGCTGAGTGGGCGCGGCAACTCCCTCCTGATACGCCGCTTGGGTTGTTCCCGGCTACTTTTCTGGGAAACCACGGGCGTGCGCTCAACGCCTGGGGACATTCCGAGGAAGCACTTTCCGTCATCAATGAAGGCCTTGGGATGATCGCGCACCGCCAGCAGGCGACAGGCCAGCCTGCAGTCGAACACGAAGGGCCGCTACAGGCCTTTCGGGCTGAGGCGCTGATTGACCTCGGCCGGCTCTCCGAAGCTGAACATGCCGTGAAGCGCTGCTGGGAATTGCTTGGGGATAACCGAACCCATCAAATCACATTTGCGAACAATGCACGCCGCGCATTTTGGGTGGCCAGTGGGCAGGCAAACAAGGCGCTGGACGATTTCAGCCAGAGCCCGCGCCCTTCGAGTCCAGACCCCAGTGCTACGGCTCGGTGGCGGGCTCAGCAAGCGATGTTTGAGATGGCCGCCGGGGACGCTACCGCTGCGCAGCATGATGCAGAAGCTGCGTTGGCAATGATTCACGAGGACCCAAACCGCGCATACCTTCGATATCCAGAGGGTATCGCCTCGTTCGCCTTGGGTCAGGCCCTGCTTGCACAGGGAGATGCCAAATCGGCGACAGCTGCGCTGACCCATGCAGAGGAGCTGTATCGGGGAATGTATGACGCCGTCCTCAGCCTGCAATTGGCTCGGTTGCTGTCCGTGCAGGCTCGGGCGCTTGACAGAATTCAAGACACGGAAAATGCCAAACGAAAGGAAGCAGAGGCGCGAGCCATTCGCGCAAGACACCGCGGTGACGTGGTGAAATCTCCTCGCTGAAACTATCAGTGCATGCACGCAACTGGTGGGCTATAGCGGCGTGCGGTTGCGCTAATCAGTTGGCTTCAATAGTCAAGCGGCGAGTCGACATGCATGCTCTGCGCCGCCGTTCCCGTCCCTCCCACGACTTGCTTCAAAACTTCCAAGTCCAGAACAACGGGGCCACTTTCTAAGCCGGCTTCGTTCGGCTGATCCATGGGCTGGGAATTTTCCATGCTGGACTCCTGATGTTGATACGCAAGTCTATGCCAGCAGCGTCATGCCAGCCGTCTTGGCCGCACCCACGTCGAAGGTCATCGCGCGTTCGCAGCCTGCAGCATTGGCAACGCGCTCGATGAGGCAGTCGGCAAAGTCGGCATCGCCCGCGCGGTAGACCCGCATGTCGATGTCACTTTCACCCGCCGCACTCCGTATGGGAAGACAAGGACCCTCGCCTTTGCGCTGGGTCCGCCACTTCCAAGGGAGCTGCGATGAATAGACATGAACGGTACCGGGCCAGGAGCTTGCGGGCCGCTGCTGCAGGCGTTTTACTGAGCGTTGGCCTGGCCGCGCACGCTACGGATTTCACCCTCGGCTTCGGCGCTGGCGCCGATCGCGGCAAGACCGATTGCGTGGACGGCTTTGCCTGCGACCACAGCAGCGCCCACGGCAAGCTGTTCCTGAACTACCGGCTGGACGAGGCCTGGGACCTGCAGGCGCTGGGCTTTGCCGGCAGCCGCTTCAAGGGCGGCGACACGACCGACGACGGCACCACTTTTGGTGGCAGCTTCCGCGTCGACGCGCTGGGGCTGGCCGCGGGTTACCGGGTGCCGCTGGCGCCGGACTGGTGGCTGCGCGGGCAGCTGGGCGTGGCGGCGGTGCGCACGCGGTTCAGCTACGCAGCGCCGTTCGAGGGCGATGTGAGCAAGACGCAGGCGCAGCCGCTGGCGGGCCTGAGCGCCGGCTACGCCATTGCGCCCGGCTGGCTGCTCTCGCTGGACTACGACTTCACCCGCTTCAAGGTGCACAGCACCCGCGGTTCGCTGCACCTGCTGGGCCTGAGCGCCCAGATGGCCTTCTGATGCCGAGGAACCCCATGTTCGACACGCTCCGCCTCGCGCTCATCATCGCCCACGCGCTGCGCCGCTTCGCCGCAGCCAGCGCCAGCCTGCTGCTGGCCAGCTTCTTCGCGCTGTTCCTCGCCGCCTGCGGCGGCAGCGCGGACGCGCCACCGCCCGGCTCCAGCCCGGCCGGCGGCCCGCAGCCACCCCAGATCACGCAGCAGCCAGCCGACCTGAGCGTGACCGCCGGCCAGCCCGCCAGCTTCACCGTCGCCGCCACCGGCAGCGACCCGCTGAGCTACCAGTGGCAGCGCGACGGCAGCGACATCGTGGGGGCGACCTCTGCAACGTATTCACTCGCGACCACCGCGACCACCGACACCGGCGCGGTCTTCCGTGCGGTCGTCAGCAACGTCGCCGGCAGCGCCACCAGCAACAACGCCGCGCTGACCGTGACCGGCGTGCCGCCGGTGCTGACGATCACGCAGCAACCCGCCGATGCCAGCGTGGTCGCCGGCAGTTCGGCCAGCTTCACGGTCGGCGCCACCTGCAGCAGCGGCACTTTGGGGGTTCAATGGGAACGCGCCAGCGGATCGGGCTTTGCCGCCATCGCGGGTGCAACGGCGCTGACCTACACCTTCACGAGCGCCACGGCAGACAACGGCGCGCAGTTCCGCACCACGCTGGATTGCAGTGGCCAGTCGGCGACAGCCAGCAATGCCGCCACGCTCAGCGTCGGCACTGCCGGCGGCATCACCGTGGGCCTCTTGAACATCGCCAATCGGGCCGCCCAGGCCGGGGTCAGTCAATTGCGCGGCGTCGACGCCCTGCCTGATGGACCGACCGTCTACACCAGCGCCAACAACATCATCAAACTGTCGGCCGACCGGGCCAGCATCACCGTGGTGGCGGGCACCCAGGGCACGCCCGGGAGTACCGACGGGCCGGGCGCGACGGCATTGTTCAGCACCCCGACCAGCATCGTGCACGATGCATCAGGCGCACTGTGGGTCCTCGACACCGGCAATTCGGCGGTTCGTCGCATCGCGACCGACGGCACGGTGACCACCGTCGCCCGTGGATTGACCAGCCCTTCCGCGATGGCGCTCGGGCCGGATGGCAACTTCTACATTTCGGTCCAGGGCTTCATCGTTCGCATGACACCCGCCGGCGTCGTTTCGAACTATGCGGGTTCGGGCAACTACGGATACCTCGATGGACCTGCGGCGACCGCCGACATCGGCGACGTCCGTGGCATGGCGATCGCGGCAAACGGGGACCTGTATTTCAGCCAATGGAGTTCGAGCGTGGTCCGGCGCGTGGAGCGCAGCGGCAACGTCGCCGGCAATGTCGAGACCGTCGCCGGCATTCGCAATGACACCACGGTGCCCGGTGTCGATGGCGTTGGCATCGCGGCCGGCATTCCGGGGCCGACAGGCCTCGCGATCTCGGGCACCAAGCTGTATGTGCGGGACACCAGCCTGATCCGCGCCATTGACCTCGGCACGTTTGCGGTGACCACCTTCAGCGGCAACCGGACCGGCCCGCTGAGGCTCAAGGACGGCCCGGCAGCAGAGTCGAACTTCGATGCGCCGGCCAACGGTGGAGCCAATGTGCTGGTTGCGCTGCCCGCGGGCGGATTCATGCTCGGCGACGGGCTGGCCATCCGCACATCCGATGCCGCAGGCACCATCACGACCATTGCGAGTTCTTTCAACCAGATCATCGCCCCGGGTGGCACAGCCGTGACCGACAAGCTGCCGTTCGCCGCAGGCAACCTCCCCGTCAGCCTCGCGGTCGACGGCCAGCACCGCGTCGTCGTCGGCACCGACCTGGGGATGTTCGTGCGTCGCATCGACACCGCGGGCAACCTGGAGATCCTGGCTGGCAACCCGGCTTCCGACGACAACTTCCCGGCGGACGGTGTCGGCAACGCGGCAGCGTTGAGAACGCCCGGCACATCGATCGCGGCAGCACCTGACGGGACCGTCTACTTCTCGGATTACCTCAGCGTGCGTCGCGTCGCGTTGGACAAGACGGTGAAGACCATCGCCGGGGGCTACTACCTGGATTCAACTACCGACATTGACGGACCGACGGGGACATCGCGTCTGTTAGGCGTTCCGTCCAGCATGACGATCGGCATCGACGGCAGCGTCTTTTTCTCCATCGGTCGCACAACCATCCGTCGCGTCGATGCGGCCGGCAACACCACCACGGTCGCCGGCCGGGATGGCACCACCACTTCGGTCGACGGCCCATTGGCCACTGCGACGTTCACAGGCGTGGGCGCCATGGTGACCGCGCCGGACGGCACGATGTACGTCGCCGACGGGCCGGTGATCCGCAAGATCACCCCGGCCGGCATCGTCTCCACGCTGCACAGCGCCGCGCTGGTGAAGGCCATGGCGCTGGACCCTTCGACCGGGTTGCTGTACGTCACGCTGGTGCAAGGTGACGGCATCTCGGTCGTGGACCCGGTCGCCGACACGGCCCACGTGTTGATCCGCTCGGGCAGTGCCCTTGTGACGGGCAATGTCGAACCGCGCGTGGGCGCGGTGCGGACACTGGCGATGCTGGGACCCAAACAGATCGTGATCTGCACCGACATCGACGTGCTGGCGGTGGTCACGCTGCCTTGATGCGGGCGGGCGGCCTACACTGGGTTCAACCCAAGCCGCCGCACGCCCCCATGACCGACCCGCTGGACCTCGACCGCTACAGCCTGCAGATCCTCTCCGAGCTGCAGCGGGACGCGCGCCAGACGGTGCAGCAGCTGTCCGAGGCGGTGGGCCTGTCGGCCACGCCCTGCTGGAAGCGCGTCAAGGACATGGAAGCCGCGGGCGTGATCCGCGGCTACACCGCGCTGGTGGACCGCGAGAAGGTCGGGCTGAAACTGGCCGTCATCGTCGAAGCCAACCTGAGCCAGCACAACGAGGACCTGGTGGCCCGCTTCGAGCAGGCGGTGGCGGCCAGTCCGCAGATCGTGCGCTGCCTGTCCACCACCGGCCAGGCCGACTACCTGCTCACCGTGCTGGTCGAAGACATAAAACACTACGAGCAGTTCCTGCACGACACCATCTTCAAGCTGCCCGGCGTCACGCATGTGCGCTCCAGCATCGTGCTCAAGGAAATCAAGTCCGAGGTGCGGCTGCCGGTGGGCGACCCGGCCAGCCCGGCCGCCACGCGCCCTGCACGTGTGCAGCGCAGCAAGGGCTGAGCTTCAGCCCGGCTGCGGCCCGTCGTAGCCTTCGATGATGATCACGTCCGCCGTCGACACCGGCTTGCGCAGCGCCAGCGCCCGCTGGTACTCCGGCGATTCCCAGCAGGCCAAGGCCTGCTCGTAGCTCGCGAACTCGATCACAACGTTGCGTGCCCGGTTGGCCCCCTCCACGCAGGCAAACTGCCCGCCCCGCACCAGGAAGCGCCCGCCATACTTGGCAAACGCCTCGGCATTCGCGGCCACGTAGTCCTTGTACTTTTCCGGATCCGCCACGTCCACGTGCGCGATCCAATATCCCTTGGGCATGCGACTGTCTCCCTGTTGGCTGGCAATGTTGCGGTCCAATTCTAGGAAGCCGCTGCAACACCTTCGGGCTGCAGGCCCACCGCCTGCGCCCAGCGCAGGTCGCCCGGCAACTCGCGCGGGCCTACCAGCAGGTGCAGCACACGCCGCCGGCTGGTGCCGCGGGACTTGGACGACGCGTGCAGCAGCAGCGGGCGCATCAGCAGCGCGTCGCCTTGCCGTGCCAGGCAGCGCTGCACCGGCCCTGCGCGCTTCAGCGCTGCCGCCCGCTCTGGCGTCTGCCGGCCCAGCCGGTGCGTGCCGGGCAGCACTTCCAGCGGCCCGTCGTCATCGCCGCAGTCGTCCAGGTGCAGGCGCACAGCCAGCATCTGTGCCAGCAGCGCGTCCGGCGGCTGCACAAAGCATTCGCCCTGTTTGGTCGACCAGCCTCCCCAGCCGGGCAGCTCGGCCGGCGGCCCCACGACCGGAATGCTCAGGTCCTGGTGCACGCTGACCAGCCAGTTGCAGCCGGCCGACTTCTCGAACAAGGTGGCCTGCACCACCACAGGGTCGGCCGGCAAGCAGCGCGCCAACCCGTCATCGCCCAGCAATCGCGGCACCAAGGCACGGCAGGCGGGTTGAGAAAGCAGGCGCCTTGACCCCGCGGTGCCATCCGCCGCTTCGCCTACAGCCGCACGCAGCGATTCAAGTTCGCCGCTGCCCAGCCAGCCTCGCTGCCAGGCCAGGCCCTGCTCGTGCAGGCTGCGCAACAGCTCGGTCGCGCCTGTGTTGTTGTCTGTCGGGTCGTCCGTCATGCTGGCCATCCTACGGTCCACGCAAGGTGCAAGGGAACTTGGCCCGGACATAATCGGTCGCACCCCAGTGGGCGGTTTGTGCCCAGGAGAAGCCGTTTGCCCTTGCCTTTGCTCATGCCCGACGCTGCCATTTCCTGCCGCCCAGCCAAGGCTGCGGTCTCGCGCGCGGCTGCCTGCGGGCTGTTGATGCTGGCAGTGGCCGGGGGGCTGGCGGGCTGTGAGACGGTGATTCCGCGCAAGACTTCGGTCTACCAGAACGAGCAGTTCAAGTCGGACGAGACGTTTTCGCGGCTGTTCGACGCCGAGCCGGACGACACCTGCGAAGCGGCGCGCCGTGCGCTGCTGAGCCAGGGGTATGTGATCAATACGCTGAAGCCGGACCTGGTCAACGGCAGCAAGCGCTTCCAGCCCGAGGGCGAGGTGCACGTCGAGATCTCGTTCACCGTGGTCTGCACGCCGGAAGGCCGTTCGGGCAAGGTGTCGACCGCCTATGTCAGCGCCATGCAGGATCGCTACGCGCTGAAGAAGAGTGCCAATTCGGCCAGCCTGGGGCTGCCGGCGCTGGGCTCGCTGTCCATTCCACTGTCGGCCAGCGACGACTCACTGGTCAAGGTGGCCAGCGAGACGATTCCCGCCGGCCAGTTCTACGACCGCTTTTTCACGCTGATGCACCGCTACCTGCGGGAGTCGGTGGGCGACAGCCGGCAGCAGCAGCGCGCCACCACGGCTGCCCTGGTGCCGCAACCCCTGCCCACCCCGCCGCTGCCGGCCGCAGCCGCCTCGGTGCCTGCCGCCGCTGGACCCGCCGCCACAGCGGCATCCGCCCCCGGCGCCACGGACCACTGAGCCGTCCGGTCAAGCGGCGGCCGGCGCCACCGCGCCGGCCGCGCGTCTCGCAGCCAACCAACCAACACCAGGAAGATCGCCGGCCGCAGCCGTGGCCGTTCGGAAAGGCGTGACAGCTTGGGCATCTGCCGACGGCTGCGCAAAACCATCGCACGCGCGGAACCGTCAAGTCCGCACCGGAAGCGCCGAAGACATGCAGCGATGCAAGCTTTCTTGCGCCCGCCTGCCCACCAGGCGACCTTCCCGGACGATCCAGATGTTCAGACCTTCAAAGGCCGCCGCCACGACCCACGCGACTCGCCTTCCCCGCAGTGCCGCGGCGCTGGCCTGCAGCCTGCTGCTGGCCGCCGCGCAGCCGGCGCGTGCCGAGCTGCAGCCGCTGTCGGAAGCCGCGCTGCGCGCGCAGGCTGCCCAGGCCACCCTGCCACCGGTGTTGGAAGCCTTGTGGCAGCGCCTGCAGCAGCAAGCCCAGGTCAGCACGCTGAGCGCCGAAAGCTTTGCCGCGGACCTGGCCGCACACGGCCTGCCGGCTGGCTTGCCCGCGGCGCTGTACGACGGCCGCCCCGTCACCCGCATGACGCTGCAGGGCGAGCCCTTCACCCTCGGCATGGACGCCGGTGCGCTGCTCGGCGCCCCCGCCCAGCCCGGTGCCGCCTCCATGGGCAGGATCAGCTTCAACAACCTCGACGCCCGCGGCACCACGCTGTGGACGTGGGGCCATTGAGACCCATGCCGTGAAGCCTTTTCCACGATCTCCCAGCCTGGCAGCCTGGCTGATCCTGATGGTGATGAGCTCGGTGCTGCTGGCCCTGGCCGGCACCACGGTGCTGATCGACCGCTTTGCGCGCAAGCACGCTGAAGAGCGGGCCCACCAACACCTGGACCAGGTGGCCGACAAGTTCCGAGATGCACTGGACCACGGCATGGCCCGCCAGGTCGCCGCGGTGCAACTGCTGGCAGAGTTGCCTGCCTTGCTGCGGGCCGACGACCCGGCGCACGCCCGCGCCGCGCTGGATGCCATGCGCCACCGCGAGCCGGAAATTGCCTGGATCGGCCTGGCCGCTGCCGATGGCAAGGTGCTGGCAGCCAACGACGGCCTGCTCGAAGGCGCGGACGTCTCCAAGCGCCCCTGGTTCCAGGGCGGCAAGTCCACATTGTTCCTGGGCGATGTGCACGCTGCCGTGCTGCTGGCCAAGCTGCTGCCGCAAGCGCCCGAGCCCTGGCGTTTCGTCGACATCTCGCTGCCGGTCGCCGCGAACCCCGGCTCGGTGCTGGGCGTGCACCTGAGCTGGACCTGGGCCGCGGCGCTCAAGCGCGACCTGCTGGACCCGACCCTGCGCAACGACGGTGCCCAGGCCTTTGTGCTGGACCGCCAGGGCGCGGTGCTGCTGGGCCCGCCGGACGTGAAGGCGCCCGACGGTGCGGCAGCGGACCAGTTCACCGCCGTCTCGCCCAGCCGCGGCCACGGCGGCTTCAGCGGCCTGGGCTGGCAGGTGGTGGTGCAACAGCCACGCGAAGTCGCGATGGCCGACTACCTGCTGCTGCGCCGCCAGCTGATGGGCGTGGCCGGCGCGGTGCTGCTGCTGTTCGTGCCGCTGGCCTGGGCGCTGGCACGCAAGCTGGCCCGGCCGCTCACGGTGCTGGCAGACAGCATCGGCCAGAACCAGCACCTCGGCGACCGCCCGCTGCCACGGCTGGCCGGCTTCGCCGAAGCCGAGGTGCTGTCCACCGCGCTGAACGAGCTGGTCGAGCGCCAGCGCGAGCACAACAACACCTTGCAGGAGCTCAATGCCTCGCTGGACCAGCGTGTGCGCGACCGCACCGCGGCACTGAACCTGGCGCTGCAGGGTGAAGCGCTGAACCTGCAGCGCATGCAGAACATCGCCAACAGCGTGCCGGCGCAGATCGCGCATTTCGATGCCGATGGCCACTGCCTGTTCGCCAACCAGGCCGCCCTGCGCCTGGCGGGCCTGCCACCCGAGCGCAGCGGCATGCTGCGCCTGGTCGACCTGCTCGGCGACCCGGTGCCACCCGCGCTGCTGCCCATGGCCAGCAGCGCCACCACGCTGCCGCAGACGCTGCGCGTCCAGCATGCCCGCGTGGTCGGCGACGACACCTGGCACAGCGAGGTGCACTGGCTGCCAGACGGCGAACACGGCGTCGGCGCCGCCGGCGGCCGTCCCGGCCACTACCTGGTCAGCTTCGATGTCAGCCAGCTGAAGGAAGTCGAACTGAGGCTGCAGCAGCTTTCCCGTGCCGACGCGCTCACCGGCCTGCCCAATCGCCGCCAGTTCGACGAACACATGCGCGCCTCGCTGGCCCGCGAACGCCGCACCGGCCGCGGCCTGGGCGTGGTCTACCTGGACCTGGACCATTTCAAGCGCATCAACGACACCCTGGGCCACGCCGGTGGCGACGAAGTGCTGAAGACCTTCGCCCAGCGCGTGGGCAGCGTGATCCGCGCCACCGACCTGCTGGCCCGCGTCGGCGGCGACGAATTCGTGCTCGTCTGCGAAGGCGTGGCCAACCCCGAGCAGATGCAGGTGCTGGCCGACAAGGTGCTCACCGCAGTTCGCGCCCCGCTGCGGCTGCAGAACCAGCAAGTGCTGCTCAGCACCAGCATGGGCTCGGCCCTGATGCAAGACGGCGAAAGCGTGGACCACCTGCTGGCCCGCGCCGACGCCGCGCTCTACCGCGCCAAGCAGGCCGGCCGCAACGGCCACCAGTTCGCGGCCGCCGACGAACCCGTCACGCCCACCGCCCCGCCGGTGGCGCAATGGGCCGCGACGCAGGTGATGACGCTGGCAGCCTGAAGCCTGTTCAGCGCGCCAGCTGCGGCAACCGCAGCTCGCTCAAGCGCCAGTCGGCAAAGCCTTGGCGCGCCAGCACGAAGGCCGTGGCCTGCTCGCGCGGCGTGCCGGGCTTGAGGGCATAGGCAACGAAGCGGTCGGCGCCTTCGCGTTCGGTCTGCCACTGCAGGCGCTCGCCTGCGGGCGGTGGCGCGGTGCCATCTGGCGACGAGGCCGAGGGCTTGCGGTGATGCAGCGAAGGCAGCAGCTTGCCGTCCTGCATCGCACGCATCACGGTCTCGGGGCGGACAAAGGCGTCGATGGCCTTGTCGGCGACGAACATGCCCAGCAGGCCGCCAATGGCCGAACCGACATTGTTGCCATCCGAGCCGCCCATCTGGTCGGCCAGCAGCGTCGAGACCTGGCCTTTCAGGCTTTCGCGCAAGCGCGGGTAGTCGACATGCGCATTGAAGCTGGCCGCATCACCGGACTTGGCGGCAGACTGCATCTGCCACAGCGTGAGCCAGGGCGATTCGTACCAGTAGACGGCCAGCGCGGCGGCAAACACCAGCGCCAGCGCGGCCCAGGTCTTGGTCTTCATGTCCAGGCCTGTTCCCTGCGAGCGCTCAGCGCCGCCCGCCACGGTTGCCACCACCACCACCGCCGCCGCCCCCACGGGCCTGCCACAGCGGCTTCTTGCCCTTGAGCTGGCGCTCGATGCCGTCGTTCAGCTCGCTGCGCAGCGCCACCACCTCTTCCAGGTGGCCGTAGATGCCGGGGAAGCGCAGGTCCAGCCACAGCCACAGCGTGCAGGCGCGCAGCGTCTGCTCCATGCGGTCCAGCCGGCTGAAGCCGTCGACCTGGCCGAGGAAGTCCGGCCGGCCGGCCTGGCCGGTGCGGGCGTGTTGCCAGGCCCAGCCGAAGAACTCCTGCACCAGCGATTCGGTGCGCGTGTCCACGGGCGCCTGGGCGTAGATGAAGCGCTCCTTCAGGCTCAGCGTGCCGGCGTTGTGGTCCAGCTCGGCGGCCAGCGCCAGCATCTGCTCCAGCTCGGCCACCTGGAAGTGCGCGTTGTCCAGCTCCAGCTGGGCCATGAACACGCTCAGCACCTCGTGCAGCTTCTGCTTGCCCAGGCGCTGCGAGATGGTGCTGACGTGCCACCAGTTCGGCGCCACCGGTGCCTTGAAGTGCAGCGGCGCACGCGGCGTGCGGGGCAGCAGTTCCTTCAGCGAACGCGCCGCACCCGGCTCGGCTTCGTGCAGCACACCGGTGAAGCCTTCTTCGTGGATGCCGTAGCGGCCCGCGCGGCCGGCGATCTGGTGCACCTCGGACTCGCTGAGCACCCGGTCGCCCACGCCATCGAACTTGGTCATGGTGGAGAACAGCACGCGGCGGATCGGCAGGTTCAGGCCCATGCCGATCGCGTCCGTTGCCACCAGGATGTGCGACTCGCCAGTGGCGAAGCGCTCGGCCTCGCGGCGCCGCACCTCGGGCGGCAGCGCGCCGTAGATCACCGAGACCGGGTGGCCGTTGGCGCCGATCTGGTCGCGCAGCATCAGCACCTCGCGGCGGCTGAAGGCCACCACCGCATCGCCCTTCTTCAGCGCCGGAATCGGCACCGGTGCCTTCAGCAGCTCCACGTGCTGCTTGCGCTCGAACTGCCGGATGACCGGGCTCTCTCCGCACAGGCCCAGCAGGCTCTCGATGGCCGGCACCGCATAGGCCGAGCAGATGATGATCAGCTCTCGCGCCGGCACGCCGACGATGGCCTGGGTCCAGGCCCAGCCGCGCGAGGCGTCGAAGATCATCTGCGCTTCGTCGATCACGGCCACGTCCACCGCGTCGCGCGTGCCGACCATCTCGATGGTGCTGGAGACCACGCGCGCGCCGTTGGCCGGCACGTTTTCCTCGCCGGTGAGCAGCGAGCACGGCACGCCGCGCGCCACCAAGCGGTCGCGCCCTTCGAGCGCCAACAGGCGCAGCGGCGCGAGGTAGGCGCCGTCCAGCGCACCGGCCAGGCGCTCGAAGGCCGAGTAGGTCTTGCCGCTGTTGGGCGGGCCCACATAGAGCGAAACCTTGCGCTTCAGTTGCCGGGCCAGCGCGAAGCTGTCCGGGTAGCCCTGGAAGCCCAGCTCGCGGTTCAGGCCGACCAGCGTCTGCTGCTCATTGACCTGGTGTTCCCAGCGGTCCTGCGCACGGGTGCAGGCGGCCATCAACTCCTCAGGCCCTTGCGGGCGCGAGCATTCGGCCTGCAGCCGGGCCACCAGCGAGCCCATGCTGCGGCTGTCGCAGAGGTCGCTGCGCTCGGCCAGCGCGTCCAGGTGGCGGGCCAGCGCTTCGGCATGCGGCCAGGGCGCGGCCGGCCCGAGCGAACCCAGCAGCGCGCGCTCGTCGCCATTGCGGAAAAAAGACCACACCGGCTCGGCCGGCAATGGCGCCAGGTAGGCCACCTGCAGTGCCGTGCCATCGGGCCAGGTGTCGCTCTTCAGCGGCAGTGGCTGGCGCATCAGCCGCTCCCAGCCACTGCCCTGGCGGTGAATGCCCAGCACATCCAGCGCCGCGCTGCGCTCGATCAGCACCGCGCGCATTTCCTTGCCGGCACCGACCTCGTCCAGGTGGCGCAGCGCCGAGTCGATCAGCTCCGGCGCAATCCAGCGGCTGGGCCGGTGGCCAGGCACCGCCTTCTGCAGCTTGATCAGGCCCAGCGTCTCCAGGTGGTTTTCCAGCCCGGGCGCGTCTTCCGGCAGGTAGTCCGTCGGCTTGACCACCTGCGGCAGGTTGTAGGCCGCTTGCCGCACCCGCTCCATCGCCTCTGGCGTGACGTGTTCCGGCACGCGGTCCACGTGATGGCGCTGGGGCAGCCGGAGGGAAACGGGGATGGAATCAGGCATGCAGGAAGGAAAAACGAAACAGGAAATCGGAGGTGCCGCCGGATGAAACTGCCCGGCGGCGGCGCCTGGCATTGTGCCCCTGCGCCAGGCCAATGGCCCTGGCAGCCGCTATGCTCGCCCACGGCCGCCATGCGAAGCGGCAAGCCGCTGCAAAAAGAGGAGATTCACCATGCGCCCCACCCTGTCCCGCCGCCGCCTGCTGCAGGCCGCCCTGCCGCTGCTCGCCGTGCCCGCCTGGCCGCTGGCGCAAGCCCAAAGCGCCTATGCCGGCGGCAAGCCGCTGCGCCTCTTGGTGGGCTTCCCCGCAGGCGGCGGCACCGATGCGATCGCCCGCATCCTGGCCGAGCAGCTGAAGGACGAACTCGGCGTGCCGGTGGTGGTGGAGAACAAACCCGGGGCCGGTGGCCAGCTCGCCGCGCAGTCGCTGAAAACCGCCGCGCCAGATGGCAGCACGCTGTTCCTCAGCCACGACCACACGATTTCCATCCTGCCGCAGGTCGTCAAGACCCCAGGCTTCGAGCCGGCCAGGGACTTCGTGCCCGCAGGCGGCTTCGCCACCTTCGTCAACGCCTTTGCCGTCTCGGGTGGTACGCCCGCGAAGAGCTTCAACGACTACGTCGCCTGGGCCAAGGCGCAAGGCGGCAAGGGCTCGGTCGGCATCCCGGCGCCGGCCTCGGTACCCGAGTTCCTGGTCAAGGTCATCGGCCAGAAATACCAGCTCGACCTGGTGCCGGTGCCCTACCGCGGCAGCGCGCCGATGATGGCCGACATGCTGGGCAACCAGATCCCCGCCGGCACCGGCTCCATCCCCGACTTCATCGAGAACCACAAGAGCGGCAAGCTGCGCGTGGTCGCCGTGCTGGGCAACACCCGCCAGGCCGTGATGCCCGAGGTGCCCACCTTCGCCGAACTCGGCCTGGCCGGCTTCGAGGACGTGCCCTACTACGGCATCTTTGCCCCCGCCGGCACGCCCAGGCCCACGCTGGACCAGTTCTCCGCAGCCCTCGCCAAAGTCATCGCCCAGCCCGCCGTGCACGAACGCCTCACCGCCATGGGCCTGACGGTCGGCCACATGAGCCCGGACGCCCTCGGCGCCCGCGAGAAGGCCTACACGGCGACGTGGACGCGCATCATCAAGGCGAGCGGCTTCCAGCCCCAGTGAACGAAGGCACCCGCGTGGGTGCCCAGCCCGGAGCGCGGCCAGGTGCGAACAGGCAAAGACTCATCGGACAATGCCCGATCTGCTGACGCGCCTGAACCATGACCGACCTCGCCGCCATCCGAATCGTCCCCGCCGATCCCGCCCGAGCGCTGACCCCCGAGCAGAAGCGGTTCAACACCCTGATCCGGCAGATCGAGCAATCGCGCAAGACCCTGGCGGCGTGGCAGGACAACATCGCGCTGTATGCCCAGGCGCACGCACAGGTGCACGTCCCCCTGCTGGAGGAACAGCAGGCCTTGCAGCGGCGCTGGGCCTTCGCGCTGGATTCGGCGCTTGCACGCAAAGGCTGGACGCGCACCGAGCGCGAAACAATGAGTGAACTCGTCTGCAATGCCGCGGCGGAGCTGCTCGGGGCCAACGCTGACGACGCTGAACTCAAGGCGCTGTTCGCCAGGCACGCCGATGTGGACTTCGACACCGACCGCGCGCAAGCACTGCTCGCAATGAAGGACCTGGCCGAGTTGGCGACAGGGCTGGACCTGGGGGATGACGACGGCATCGCCAGCGAAGAGGACCTGATGCAGCGCATGCACCAACAGATGCAGGCGCACACGCAGGCCGCCGATGCCGAGCAGGAGGCCAAGTCATCCCGCCGTCGCAAGAGCGCCGCGCAGCAGCGCCGCGAGGCCGAAGCCCAGCAGGCCACACAGTCGGTGCGCGAGGTCTTCCGCAAGCTGGCCAGCGCGCTGCATCCGGACCGCGAGACCGACGCCGAGCAGCGCACGATCAAGACAGCGCTGATGCAACGGGCCAACCAGGCCTACGAGAACAACGACCTGCTCACGCTGCTGGAGCTGCAGTTGCAGATCGAGCAGGTCGACGCCGGGCACATGACCAATGCAGACACCAAGCGGGTGAAGCACTACAACAAGGTGCTGGCCGAGCAACTGGCCGAACTCAAGACGGAGATCGGCCAGGTCGAGTTCAGCTTCTGCATGGACTTCGGGCTGGCGCCAGGGTCGGGCTTGAACCCGCTCAAGCTGGGCCTACAGCTTGAGCGAGAGACCCAGCGCCTGCGCTTTGAACTGGCCGAGATGGGCAGGGAAATCAACCTGCTCGGCGACACCGCCGCCACCAAGCGCTGGCTCAAAATTGCCCGCCGACGGCTGGCAGACGCCGCCTTCGACATGGACCCGTTCTTTTAGGCGCTGGCCTCGGGGCGGCGGCGGCAACGGATCAGTTGAGGCTGTCTTGACGGTTGCCGCGCTGGATGAGTGGCGCTTGGGCGGTGGCGCATCCCCTCGCTGAAGGACGTTGCGCCCACTGGATGGCCATCCAGATCATCCCATGAGCCATCCCGTCCCTACCATGGCTGCAAGCACTCAGCTCAGCCAAATGACGCAAATCCCAGCCAGCGACCTCAAGACCATCCTGCATTCCAAGCGGGCCAATCTGTACTACCTGGAGCACTGCCGCGTGCTCGTCAACGGGGGTCGCGTCGAGTACGTGACCGACCAGGGCAAGGCGTCGCTCTACTGGAACATCCCCATCGCCAACACCACCACGGTGCTGCTTGGCACCGGCACCTCCATCACCCAGGCCGCCGTGCGTGAACTGGCCAAGGCCGGGGTGATGCTGGGCTTTTGCGGTGGCGGTGGCACCCCGCTTTTTGCGGGCATGGAGCGAGAGCTGGAGGTGGCCTGGTTCCCGCCACAAAGCGAGTACCGCCCCACCGAGTACCTGCAAGCCTGGGTGCGCTTCTGGTTTGACGACGGGCTGCGGTTGGGCGCCGCCAAGGCCTTGCAAAAGGCCAGGCTGGGGCGCCTGCAGCAACACTGGGCCGGCAGCAAAAGCCTGAAAGAGCAAGGTTTTCAGCCCGACCTGGCAGCGCTGTCAGCCGTCATCACGGCCACGCTGCCGGCGCTTGGCGCGGCGCCGGACACCATGAGCCTGCTCACCGAAGAAGCCCGCATGAGCAAACAGCTCTACCGCCTGGCCAGCCAGGCCACGGGTTACGGCGAATTCACCCGCGCCAAGCGGGGCGACAGCACCGATGCCGCCAACCAGTTCCTGGACCACGGCAACTACCTGGCTTACGGCCTGGGCGCCACTGCCACCTGGGTGCTGGGCCTGCCTCACGGCCTGGCGGTGCTGCATGGGAAAACACGGCGCGGCGGCCTGGTCTTCGATGTGGCGGATCTGGTCAAGGACGCCGTCATCCTGCCGCAGGCCTTTGTCTCGGCAATGCAGGGCCACAGCGAACAGCAGTTCAGGCAGGCCTGCATCTCTGCGTTGACTCGCAGCGAAGCGCTTGACTTCATGATCGACACGCTCAAGGAAGTGGCCGAGACCTTCGGCCGCCTGGCCCGCGCCCCGGCGCACACGGCATCGGGCGGAGACGCCGCATGAACGTGCTGCTCATTTCCCAGTGCGACAAGCGCGCCCTGACCGAAACCCGCCGCATCCTCGATCAATTCGCCGAACGGCGCGGCGACCGCACCTGGCAGACCCCCATCACCCAGGACGGGCTGGACACCCTGCGCCGCCTGCTGCGCAAGACCGCGCGCAAGAACACCGCCGTGGCCTGCCACTGGATTCGCGGCCTCGACCATTCCGAGCTGCTTTGGGTGGTGGGCGATGGCCGCAGGTTCAATGAGCAAGGCGCGGTGCCCACCAACACCACCCGGCGCAATGTGCTGCGCACCGAAGACGAAAACCACTGGCACAGCGGCGAGCTGATCCGCCTGCTGGCCGACATGGCAGGCCTGCTGCACGACCTGGGCAAGGCCATCGAAGCCTTCCAGGCCCGCCTGCGGGGCCAACTCGAAGGCCGCAACCTGATCCGGCATGAATGGGTCTCGCTGCGCCTGCTGGAAGCCTTTGTCGGCACCGATGACGATGCCACCTGGCTAGCCCGCCTGGCCAAGCCTGGCCCCGAAGACGATGCGCGCTGGCTCACCCAGCTGCGCTGCGACGGACGCGACGGCGCTTTCGATTCGCCCTTCAAGACCCTCCAGAACGCGCCACTGGCGCTCGCGCTGGGCTGGCTGGTGGTAACGCACCACCGTTTGCCCGTGCTGCCCAAAGATGACGACTTCCAGATGTCGCGCCTGCGCGGCCTGCTAACCCAGGTGCAACCCGCGTGGAACGAGCGCGCCTTCGCGCAGGCCGAGCCCGGCGCTTTCGCCCCCTATTGGCGCTTCCCGCAGGGCCTGCCCGTCACCAGTGAAGCCTGGCGCCGCCGGGCCAGCCGCATGGCCTGCCGGCTGGCCCAGTGGCAGGTGCGCCAGCCGGCCAGCTCGGCCACGGAGGCGCTGCTGAACAACCCCTTCGTGATGCACCTGAGCCGGCTCAGCCTGATGCTGGCCGATCACCACTACTCCCGCCTGGAAGGTGACAGCGCCGAGCGGGTGAAGGCCGATGCCGGCTACCCCTTGTGGGCGAACACCCTTTCCAGCGGCCAGCCCAACCAGCGGCTGGACGAACACCTGCTGGGCGTGGCCCAGCATGGCTCGGAAGTGGCGCGCTTTCTGCCCAAGCTGGCGCAGCACCTGCCGCGCCTGGGCCGCCACCCCAGCCTGAAGCAGCGCGCCAAGTCCGAGCGCTATCGCTGGCAGGACAAATCGGCCGAGCTGGCCGCCGGCCTGCGCGAGCGTGCGGAGCAGCACGGCGCCTTCATCGTCAACATGGCCTCCACCGGCTGCGGCAAGACCTTGGCCAACGCCCGCATCATGTACGCGCTGGCCGATCCGGCCCTGGGGCTGCGCTGCGCCTTCGCGCTGGGCCTGCGCACGCTGACGCTGCAGACCGGCCAAGCCTTCCGCGACATGTTGAACCTGGGCGATGACGACCTGGCCATCCGCGTGGGCGGCTCCGCCAGCCGGGCCTTGTTCGAATTCCACGAGGCCCAGGCCGAGGCCACCGGGTCCGCCTCCCGGCAGGAACTGCTGGAAGAAGACAGCCACGTGCTGTTCGAAGGCGCCACCGACCAGCACCCGCTGCTGCGCCGCGCCGTGGCCGACCCCGAAGTGCGCAAGCTGCTGCTGGCCCCGCTGCTGGTCTGCACCATCGACCACCTCACCCCCGCCACCGAAAGCCAGCGCGGGGGCCGGCAGATCGCGCCCATGCTGCGCCTGATGAGCGGCGATCTGGTGCTGGACGAGCCCGACGACTTTGACCTGGCCGACCTGCCGGCCTTGACCCGCCTGGTGCACTGGGCCGGCCTGCTGGGCGCGCGGATGCTGCTCTCCTCGGCCACCTTGCCGCCAGCCTTGATCCAGGGCCTGTTCGAGGCCTACCGCAATGGGCGCCAGCACTACCAGCGCAACTGCAGCGCCCGCCCCGGCGGCGCCGAGACCCCGCCGGCGGTCTGCTGCGCCTGGGTAGACGAATTCAACCAGCAGGCGCAGGACTGCCCGGACCCGGCCGGCTTTGCCCAGGCCCATGCCCAGTTCGCACAGCGCCGCCATGGCGAGCTGGCCCGGCTGGCGTCCCAGCCTCGGCGCCGCGCCGCGCTGCTGCCGGCGCCTGCCCTGCCCGGCGCTGGTCGCCAGGATCTGCCCGCGCTGGCCACGGCCTGGGCGCCCCATCTGCTGGCCGCCGCCTTGGGCTTGCACCGCGCCCACCACAGCGTTGACGCCGTCAGCGGCCATCGCGTCAGCTTCGGCCTGGTTCGCATGGCCAACATCGAGCCGCTGTTTGAAGTGGCGCTGGCCTTGTTCGGCCAGCCTGCGCCTGAAGGCTGCCGGGTGCACCTGTGCGTCTACCACTCCCGCCACCCCTTGCTGGTGCGCTCAGCCATCGAGCAGCAGCTCGACCAGGCGCTGAAGCGGCACGAGCCTGACGCCGTGTTCGCCCTGCCCGGCATTCGCCAGCGGCTGGACGCCGCGCCCGAGGCCGATCAGCTCTTCATCGTGCTGGGCTCGCCCGTGACCGAAGTGGGCCGCGACCATGACTACGACTGGGCCGTGGTGGAACCTTCGTCCATGCGCTCGCTGATCCAGTTGGCCGGCCGCGTGCGGCGCCACCGGCCAGGCGCCGTCAACGAAGCCAACATCCTCGTGCTCGACCACAACCTGCGCCACTTCCAGCAGCCCGGCCAGCCAGCTTTCTGCAAGCCCGGTTTCGAGGCACCCGACTTCCGGCTGAGCAGCCACGATCTGCACGCCCTGGTTCGGCCCGAAGAGCTGGCGGTGATCGACGCCCGGCCCCGCATCGTGCCGCCCGCCGAACTGCAGCCCCAACAGCGACTGGTGGATCTGGAGCACGCCCGGCTGCAGCAGCACATGCTGCCGAGCGCAGCGCCCGCGCCTGCACCGCCTCGCGGGTTGGTCAGCCGCGCCCGCACCCAGGCCGCTGCCGCGCCCCCGTTGGCAGCACTCAACGCCAGCACATGGTGGGACGCACCGCCACAAGACGCCACGCTCACAGCCGTCCTGCAACGCGCCCAGCCCTTCCGCCAGGAGCCGCACCCAGCCGATGTGACGCTGGTGTTGCGGCCGGATGAAGACGGTGAGACTGCTCACTTATATCGCGTGCAATCCACCTTGCGCCCAGGCGACGAGATTTATGAACCAGCTAACTTGCGATGCCACCACGTGCCGAACAAGGCAGTGGGTGGCGAGCGCATCCAGCCTTGGGGCATCACTGACTACATGAGCGCGCTGACCGACCTGGCCACCGCGCTGGACATGCCCTTGGACCTCTGCGCCAAGCGCTTCGGCACTGTGGCGGTGCCCGACAACCCCGACGGCTGGCGCTACCACCCGGCCTTGGGTTTTGCAAAGAAGCGGCATTGACGAGGAGGGCCGACACCTGAGGTGTCGGCCCGCTGCCTGTGCGGCAGTGAAGCATGACATCGGCAAACCGAGCGTCATTTTTCTGAGCTGCCTTACGGCAGTCTGGCGAGGTTACACCACGCATATGGATGAATTGACAAATCGAGCTTCATTGGTTGACAAATGCGTACCGCCCGCCCTACATTGGGTGAACGCGCAGGGTGGTGGAACACCCTGCGCGTTCGGAGCAACGCCATCGGTTTGAAGAGCCACGGCACCAACGGTCGTAAGGATGTCGGCCAAGGAGGATATGAACGTGAGTAGCGTTCACCCGACCATAAGCGTCTGACGCAGCTTGACGCTGCGTTCCCAAAGCATCCCCGCGGCATTGCCCTGGGGATTTTAGTCGCGGCCTTGCGCCGCGACACCCCCTCAGGGAGATGTCATGTCTACGCACCTCATTGGGCGTCAGGCAGAGCTTCGTTCGCTTGTTCTGGGCTTCTTGTCCGAACGATTGAACGCCAAATTGGAAAAGCTCGCCGAATACGACCCCAAGCGCGCCGAGTTGCAGGCGCAGTTCCAACCCGCGATCTGGCTGGAGGACGCGGCCCGCCGCGTCGGGCAGATCCAGGCCGTCACGCACTCGCTCAAGCCCATTCACCCGGATGCCAAGGGCAGCAGCCTGTACCGCGACCCCAGCAGCATGCAGCCGCTGGACGAAATGGGCAGCCACGCGCTGGGCGCCGAATTTGACGCCGATGTGGTGGGCAATGCCGCCGCGTTGGATGTCTACAAGCTCCTGAAGCTGGCGCACCAGGGCGAAAGCCTGCTGAGCTTGGCGACACAGGCAGATGCCGACCTGGCCGCCGCGCTCAGCGACGACCCGGCCCAAGCGGCGGCATGGATGGCCGCTTTTGCGGGCTTGTCCGAAGCGCGGGGCCGCCTCAGTTCGCACACGCTGGCCAAGCAGTTTTACTGGCTGGTGGGCGCGGACCCGCACGACGATGCCGGCTACCACCTGCTGGCGCCGCTGTACCCCACCTCGCTGGTGCACCGCGTCTACCAAGCCTTGCAGGACGACCGCTTCAGCGATGAGGCCAAGGCCGCACGCGAGGCCCGCAAGGCGGGCCACTGGCACGAGCGCCAGGTACGCGAGTATCCGCAGTTGGCCATCCAGAGCCTGGGCGGTACCAAGCCGCAGAACATCAGCCAGCTCAACAGCGAGCGGCGCGGCAACAACATGCTGCTCGCCTCGCTGCCACCTGTGTGGCGCTCGGCGGAGATTCGGCCGGTGCTGGGCACGGCTTCGCTGTTCAAAGTCTTCGGCCACCGACCCGAGGCCCGCCGGTTGACCCAGTTGCTGCGCCGCTTCCTGGAGGGCGACCCGGCACGCAACCTGGAAACCCGCACCCAGCGCGACGAATGGGTAGAGGCCCTGCTGGAAGAACTGATGCTGTTCACCGCCGAGCAGCAGACCTTGGAACCCGGCTGGTCGACCGATGCGCGCTGTGAGCTGCCCGCCACGCACCGCGCCTGGCTGGACCCGGAAGGCGCGGGCGAGACCCCGCCCGACCTGATCGACGAACTGGCCCGGGACTTTGCCAACTGGCTCAACCACGCGCTGCGCACCCCTCTGCCCATGGGCGATGCCGAGTACCTGCATTGGCGCAAGCAGGCACGCGAGCTGTTCAAGGCCATGGAACGGGAGGGCGTGCTGTGAGCCAGCCCACTCCGCAACACCGCGCAGTGCTGCTGCTGCCGCACCTGCGCGTGCAGAACGCCAACGCCATCTCCAGCCCGCTGACCTGGGGCTTCCCGGCCATCACCGCCTTCACCGGCCTGATGACAGCACTGGAGCGGCGCCTGGGCCCCGAAGCGGGCATCAACCTGCTGGGCGTGGGCGTGGTCTGCCACGGCTTCGAGGCGCAGGTCACCACCAGCGGCTACACCCGCGCCTTCCATCTCACGCGCAACCCTGTCCTGCAAGACGGCAGCACCGCCGCCATCGTGGAAGAAGGCCGCGCGCACCTGGAGATCAGCCTAGTGTTCGACGTGCGGCTGGGCGACGCGCAGCATGGCGATGCCGAGCGCGAGGCCCTGGCCGAGCGCATCGCGCAGGCGCTGGCCGGCATGCGCCTGGCCGGCGGCAGCGTGATGCCGCCCTTGCCTGCCGCCAAGCGCCGCCCCCAGCGCCCACTCCTGGCCTTGGTGCCAGACGGCGCAGAAGCGCAACGCGAGCAGTTCCGCCGCCTGGCGCGGCGCCTGATGCCGGGCTTCGCCCTGGTCTCGCGAGACGACCTGCTGCAACAGCGCCTGGCCGAGCTGCGCACCCGCGACGCCCAGGCCAGCACGCTGGATGCCTGGCTGGACCTCTCCCGCTGGACCATCCGCCCCGTCGCAACCCCTGAAGGCGCGGAAGGCGGCGAGCCCTCCAACCGAATGGAGTGGATCACCGACCCCCGCCCCGGCTGGATCGTGCCCATCCCCGTGGGCTTTGCCGCCCTCTCGCCGCTGCACGCGGCCGGCAGCGTGGCTGGCGCACGGGACATGGCCACGCCGTTTCGCTTTGTCGAAACCGTGTGGTCCATCGGCCAATGGATCAGCCCGCACCGGCTGCAGCGCCTGGGCGACCTGATCTGGCAGATCGGGCACGACCACGACCCCGAACATCCCAGCGAACACGGTCTGTACCGCTGCTTCATCGACACCCCGGCCCCGACGGCCACCCCCATCTGAACATCCAGGGAGAACACATCATGGCAACCAAGGAAACCACCCTCAAGACCGCTTCCGTGCTCGCCTTCGAGCGCAAGCTGGACCCCTCTGACGCGCAATTCTTTGCCGGCGCCTGGGACACGCGCCAGGCCAGCGCCGACTGGACCCCGGTGAAGATCAATGAAAAGTCGGTGCGCGGCACCATCTCCAACCGCCTCAAGACCAAAGACCAGGACCCGGCCAAGCTGGACGCCGCCATCGAGAACCCCAATCTGCAAACCGTGGACGTGGCCGCGCTGCCAGCCAGCGCAGACACGCTGAAGGCAAGCTTTACGCTGCGCGTGCTGGGCGGCACGGGCACGCCTTCCGCCTGCAACAACGCGGACTACCAAACCAAGCTGCTGGCCACGGTGAAGGGCTATGCGGACAGTCAGGGTTTTGCCGAGCTGGCGCGCCGCTATGCCCACAACCTGGCAAATGCGCGCTTCCTGTGGCGCAACCGCGTGGGTGCCGAGCAGGTGGAAGTACACATCGCCCACCTGGTGCAGGGCCAAGCTGCCCAGACCTGGGTCTTCGACGCGCTCAACCTGCCGCTCCGCGACTTCAGCGCGCCCGCCGCTGCGGAATCGGCGCTGAGCGGCCTTGCCGCGCTCATCGCCCAGGGCTTGGCCGGCACCAGCCATGTGCTGCTGCAGGTCACGGCTTATGCCCGCATCGGCGCTGCACAGGAGGTCTACCCTTCGCAGGAACTGATCCTGGACAAAGGCAGCAGCAAGAAGAGCAAGACGCTTTACCACGTGCAAAACGTGGCCGGCATCCACTCGCAAAAGCTGGGCAATGCGGTGCGCACCATCGACACCTGGCACCCGGACGTGGCCGAGCTGGGCCCCATCGCCGTGGAGCCCTATGGCTCCGTGACCACGCTGGGCAAGGCCTGCCGCAAACCCACCGACAAGCTGGACTTCTACAACCTGCTGGACGGCTGGCTGCTCAAGGACAAAGCGCCGGCACTGGATCAACAGCATTTCGTGATGGCCACGCTGATTCGTGGCGGCGTGTTTGGCGACGCAGGCAAGGACTGAGTGAGCACGCCATGCACCACTACATCGACATCCATCTGCGGCCGGATCCGGAATTTGCGCCGCACCAGCTCATGGCCGCGCTCTTTGCCAAGCTGCACCGCTGGCTGGCGCAAACCCAGAGTCAGCACATTGGCGTGAGCTTTCCCGGCTACCAGGAGGCCCCCGCCACGCTGGGCGGCACCCTGAGGTTGATCGGTCCCGCCACCGAACTAACGCGGCTGATGGAACACGACTGGCTGCAGGGCATGCACGACCATGCAGACGTGCGGACCCTGGTCGCCGTGCCCCCTGAGGCAACCCAGCGCACCCTGCGCCGCGTGCAGGCCAAGAGCAGCCCCGAGCGCCTGCGGCGGCGCCAGATGCGCCGTCACCAGCTCACGGCAGAGCAGGCACTTGAACGGGTGCCTGACAGCGCCGCGGAAACATTGAAGCTGCCCTTTCTGACGCTGACCAGCACCAGCACCGGGCAACGGTTCAAGCTCTTTCTGCGGCTGGGCCCATCCACCGGCGCTGAGCAGGCCGGGGACTTCAACAGCTACGGCCTGAGCAGCACCGCCACCGTCCCCTGGTTCTGACCCTTTTTCTGGCGACCAACGCAAGTGCTTGATCTTCAAGCGCTTGCGTCGCAACTCGGCAGAATGGGTCGCTAGCCCGTTTCGGCCAAAATGCACGTTGCGACAAGCACTTACGCCCGACCGCGCGTAGTTCACTGCCGCGTAGGCAGCTCAGAAAAGACCGGCCCACCACCGGCACGGACTCAATCATGTTCACTGCCGCGTAGGCAGCTCAGAAAACGTCAGGCATGCGCAACTGATGCGTCTCATTGTTCACTGCCGCGTAGGCAGCTCAGAAAACACCCCAGGGGGGAGCAGCAGGCGAAGATGAGTTCACTGCCGCGTAGGCAGCTCAGAAATAAAGAAGGCGGGCGACACGTCCTCATCAGAGGTTCACTGCCGCGTAGGCAGCTCAGAAAGAGTGGATGCGATGCGTGCCATTGAGGCAGCGGTTCACTGCCGCGTAGGCAGCTCAGAAATTGCTCAGTCAAACGTTGTCGAATCGATTACTGTTCACTGCCGCGTAGGCAGCTCAGAAAACCCCGGCGCCACTACTTTGTCACCCTGGCCGGTTCACTGCCGCGTAGGCAGCTCAGAAAAAAACGCCGGCCGTCGAATACCACTTGGTCGGGTTCACTGCCGCGTAGGCAGCTCAGAAACTGCAGCGCATCTCCGATCCGCACGCTATTCCTGTTCACTGCCGCGTAGGCAGCTCAGAAAACGACGGTTGGAAGCAACGTCATCACGGCGGTGTTCACTGCCGCGTAGGCAGCTCAGAAATGTGCGGGCACATACACGCGCCACTGGGCGGCGTTCACTGCCGCGTAGGCAGCTCAGAAAAAATAAGCCGCGCGAGCGAATCCGCGTACAACGTTCACTGCCGCGTAGGCAGCTCAGAAAATGAAGAGCACGCGCTGCGCGCCGCTGACCAAGTTCACTGCCGCGTAGGCAGCTCAGAAATTCAGCTCGACCTTGCGGCGCTCGACCATCTTCGTTCACTGCCGCGTAGGCAGCTCAGAAAAGGTGGTGAACGCCGAGATTGCGCCGATGCGCGTTCACTGCCGCGTAGGCAGCTCAGAAAACTACGAGCGCCACCGCGAGCAAATTATTGCCGTTCACTGCCGCGTAGGCAGCTCAGAAAACCGACCCCGCCGGCGAACTGCCTGCACAGGCGTTCACTGCCGCGTAGGCAGCTCAGAAAAGTTTCGACGCGCAGTGATGCGTGAGGCCGTGGTTCACTGCCGCGTAGGCAGCTCAGAAATGACAGATTACAAGATCTTCGCACCACCGAGTGTTCACTGCCGCGTAGGCAGCTCAGAAATCACGTCAACAAAGGAACTCTCCGTGAAACTCGTTCACTGCCGCGTAGGCAGCTCAGAAAATAACGCAAGCCCAGGATGTCCTGTGTGATTAGTTCACTGCCGCGTAGGCAGCTCAGAAATGCCGAACTTCAGCGGCGGCGCCAACGACGCAGTTCACTGCCGCGTAGGCAGCTCAGAAATGGCCAGGAAGGCAATTTCCTGCGGGCCGACCGTTCACTGCCGCGTAGGCAGCTCAGAAAGCCTTCCTTGGCTTCAGCGTGTCCGCCTTCGCGTTCACTGCCGCGTAGGCAGCTCAGAAAAATCTACCCCTTGCGTCACTTGAAGAGTCCAGGTTCACTGCCGCGTAGGCAGCTCAGAAATCGTGCTGGTCCATGCCTAGTCAACCGTTGCCGTTCACTGCCGCGTAGGCAGCTCAGAAAATGACCAGCGACCAACAAGAGCAACAGACCATGTTCACTGCCGCGTAGGCAGCTCAGAAATCACCCCCGCCCAAGCCGAAGCCGTCTATAGCGTTCACTGCCGCGTAGGCAGCTCAGAAAAAACGGACAAGCGCAATGAGCACGCACGATTGGTTCACTGCCGCGTAGGCAGCTCAGAAAAGATGGCAACGGCACATCCCACGACCCACCTCGTTCACTGCCGCGTAGGCAGCTCAGAAATCACTCAATCCCAGGCCGAAGCGGTCTACAGCGTTCACTGCCGCGTAGGCAGCTCAGAAAAGACCGGCCCACCACCGGCACGGATTCGATCAGTTCACTGCCGCGTAGGCAGCTCAGAAAATGTGCGCCGTGATTGATTGGATGGTCATGTGGTTCACTGCCGCGTAGGCAGCTCAGAAAACGATGACGGCGGGATCGGACACCGTGTCGTTGTTCACTGCCGCGTAGGCAGCTCAGAAAAACGAGCCAGGCGGGTACGCGGGCGAAGACATGTTCACTGCCGCGTAGGCAGCTCAGAAAAGAAGACAACGTGCACGAACTCTGGCACGCGGGTTCACTGCCGCGTAGGCAGCTCAGAAAGTTATGTGGATGACAGACGCAGAAGTAGCTGAGTTCACTGCCGCGTAGGCAGCTCAGAAAGCGCACCAAACTCAGCAGCGCCCAGAGGAACAGTTCACTGCCGCGTAGGCAGCTCAGAAATGCACGCTGGACAGGATGTGGCCGATCTGCTGGTTCACTGCCGCGTAGGCAGCTCAGAAAAACACCTCATCAGCCCGACGCGCTTCATACGGGTTCACTGCCGCGTAGGCAGCTCAGAAATGAGCGTTTCGACGGGGACACCTTGCGCCGCGGTTCACTGCCGCGTAGGCAGCTCAGAAATATCTTCGTTCGGTTGGTATCGGACTGTGATTTCGTTCACTGCCGCGTAGGCAGCTCAGAAATGGGGGAAGAAGCCATGACCACCTTGCCCAACGTTCACTGCCGCGTAGGCAGCTCAGAAAATCAAAGCGGCTGGCGGCGTAGCGGCGCTCGCGTTCACTGCCGCGTAGGCAGCTCAGAAAATCGAAGAAGAGATCGCGAATGCGCACCTGATGTTCACTGCCGCGTAGGCAGCTCAGAAAAGACCGAGCGCCTAAAGGCGCGGCTGATCGCGGTTCACTGCCGCGTAGGCAGCTCAGAAATCGGCACGCTGCCCAGTGACGACGCCGCCCAGGTTCACTGCCGCGTAGGCAGCTCAGAAACGGTCGAAACCGCCGAGGTGACAGCCTTCAGTGTTCACTGCCGCGTAGGCAGCTCAGAAAATGCAGAGATGGAAGGCAAGTATGTGCGCTGGGTTCACTGCCGCGTAGGCAGCTCAGAAAAGACCAGCCGCTGGGCGCCCAAGGAATTCGCTGTTCACTGCCGCGTAGGCAGCTCAGAAAATTGGCGGCGCGAAGGACTTTCTCTTGTCCGCGTTCACTGCCGCGTAGGCAGCTCAGAAAATGCAGGAGCACCATGATGAACCGGATTGTTCGTTCACTGCCGCGTAGGCAGCTCAGAAAACTGCACGCCCATTTCCCGCGCTATGGCGTCCGTTCACTGCCGCGTAGGCAGCTCAGAAATATCCTGACCGGCAAGCTGAAGGCCAAGATGAGTTCACTGCCGCGTAGGCAGCTCAGAAATGCGCCGCTGGTGGCTGATCCCGCGCAACCGCGTTCACTGCCGCGTAGGCAGCTCAGAAAACACCGCGCTGCTGCGGCAGGCGTTGGAGACCGTTCACTGCCGCGTAGGCAGCTCAGAAAACCAATGCCGGCGGCGGCGCCTCGTGGCGCTCGTTCACTGCCGCGTAGGCAGCTCAGAAAATTCACTGTCCGCGTAGGTGATCTTGGCGTAGGTTCACTGCCGCGTAGGCAGCTCAGAAACCTGGCGCTGCTACGGGTGCGGCAGCGAGGGCGTTCACTGCCGCGTAGGCAGCTCAGAAATGCTGCTGGCCATAAAGCAGCTTGATGTCGCGGTTCACTGCCGCGTAGGCAGCTCAGAAAGCCATGACGACGCTGCGCGAACAGATCACGGCGTTCACTGCCGCGTAGGCAGCTCAGAAATTCCTGGAAGACAACCGCCAGGACGTGGCCAGGTTCACTGCCGCGTAGGCAGCTCAGAAATGGTGATCCCACAGATCAGCGGCGCCTGCCCCGTTCACTGCCGCGTAGGCAGCTCAGAAACTACAGAGGGCAGGCCAGGCCGCGTGGTGCGAGTTCACTGCCGCGTAGGCAGCTCAGAAAAGATGGCGTAGGAGGCCACATGCAAGCAGTGAGTTCACTGCCGCGCAGGCAGCTCAGAAAATCACGGTTGCCCAGCTCGTCGCGTGCGGCATGTTCACTGCCGCGTAGGCTGCTCAGAAAACTGCTGGCCCGCGGCGACGTGAACCGGCCGTAAGTTCACTGCCGCGTAGGCAGCTCAGAAAATCGAGTTCATTCTCGACGTGGCCCAGTGGACGTTCACTGCCGCGTAGGCAGCTCAGAAATGGAGCTGGCCGGCGTGCCGATCTGGTGGCCCGTTCACTGCCGCGTAGGCAGCTCAGAAATCATGTGGGGGCGCAACTTCCGCTTCGTCAACGTTCACTGCCGCGCAGGCAGCTCAGAAAGAAGTACTGGACCCAGGCGAGGTGGGCCGAGTGTTCACTGCCGCGCAGGCAGCCCAGAAATTCGACCTCCCCAGCGAGGGAACAAGCATCCGCGTTCACTGCCGCGCAGGCAGCTCAGACATTTTTGAAATTTCGTCGCGGAATGGTCCGCCGGCATACATCTCATAGCGCACGCTCCAAGCGCAATGCAAGCGATGATGTTCGCCCGTGGACACGCAGCGCAACACACCATGAGCACCTCCATGACCGGTGGCACCGCCCTGTTCGACACACCCGTCGGCGCCTGTGGCCTGGGCTGGGGCGATGACGGGCGGCTGCGGGGCTGCTGCCTGCCCGAAGCCGACCCGGCGCACACGGCACGCCGCCTGCGCCACCAGTTTCCGGAGCTGCCGTGGCACGACACGCTGCCGCCGGCCATGGCGGTGGTCGCCCGGCGCTGGCTGGCAGTGCTGACCGAAGGCAGCCGGGACACGCTGGCGGATGTGGCCTTGAACTTCGACGGGCATGCGCCGTTCCATGTCCAGGTGTGGCAGCTCGCCAGGCAGATTCCGCCGGGGCAGACGCGCAGCTACGGCGAGATGGCCAGGTTGCTGGATCAGCCGCCGGCCATGGCGCGTGCGGTGGGTCAGGCGCTGGGCCGCAATCCGTTTGCGCCCATCGTGCCGTGCCATCGCATCCTGGCCGCAGGCGGGCTGGCTGGCGGTTTCTCGGCCAGCGGCGGCGTGCCGCTGAAGCTGCAGTTGCTGCAGTTGGAAGGTGCTGGTCTCGGGGCAGCGGCTTCACCGGACCAGCCGGGGCTTTTCTGAGCGCTGCCGGGCCGGCAGACCCGCTTCAATCCACCGATTCTTCGGCCTCGATCACCAGCTTCTGCCGGCGGGTGCCGGGGCCGATCTGCGTGACGGCGCGGATGCGCAGGGCCTGGCCGGCGGGCAGTTCGCGGCGGCAGTGGTAGTCCAGCGAATCGGTGCTGGTGCCTGGGTGGGTGGGCAGGCGGCGGGACCATTCGCGTTTGCCGTCCAGCTCCACGCTGAGGGCGTGCCAGGCTTGGGCATCTTGGGCCGGGTTGCGCACGACGAAGCGCACGTCGATCTCGAACACGCGGTGCTGCAGCAGCACGGCCGGGATGGTGAGCACGGCGACATCGCCGTCGCCGGCATCGAGCGCCCAGCGCTCGGGTCGGTTGGCAGGCATGCAGGGGCTCAGCGTGGCTGACGGGGCAACACGGGGGCGTTCGCGTCGACAGCCGCCGGCACCTCGCGGGCCTGGATGTCGACCACCTCGGCGCTGTTTGCGGACGGCTGGCGGCCGGTGGCCCAGCCGGGCATGCCACGGGCACCGCGGCCCCAGCGCAGGTTCATCGGCGATGGGCGCCGGCCGCGCAGCAATGCCCACAGCAGCAGGACCAGGCCCAGCGTGAGGCCCACGAGCAGCAGCACCGCCACAAACACCAGGCCGGCCAGCGCCAGCACCACACGCCGGATGGCCAGCGCCACGCGGGCCAGGAAGAGAGACAAGGAGGACATGGGACGGGATTTTGAAGCCTGCGCGGCCTTGCGCCGTGCAATGGCCGCAAAAACCGTCCGCCAGCCAAGGGCAGGCCGACAGGGCCAAGATGGGCGCCATGATTCCTCTGTCCGTACTCGACCTCGCCCCCATTGCCGAAGGCAGCAGCGCCCGCGAAGCGCTGCAGCACAGCCTGGACTTGGCCCAGCATGCCGAAGCCTGGGGCTACAAGCGCTACTGGCTGGCCGAACACCACAACATGGACGGCGTGGCCTGCTCGGCCACTGCGGTGCTGATCGGCCACGTGGCCGGTGGCACCACGCGCATCCGCGTGGGCTCCGGCGGCGTGATGCTGCCCAACCATGCGCCGCTGGTGATTGCCGAGCAGTTCGGCACGCTGGCCACGCTGTATCCGGGTCGCATTGACCTCGGGCTGGGCCGTGCGCCGGGGACCGATGGCCCGACGGCCCGCGCACTGCGGCGCGGGCCGATGGCCACCAGCGAAGACGATTTCCCGCGCGAGGTGCAGGAGCTGATGGCCTACCTGGACGACGCCAAGCCGGGCCAGGCGGTGCGCGCCATTCCCGGCATGGGCACGCAGGTGCCGGTGTGGCTGCTGGGCTCCAGCCTGTTCAGCGCGCAGCTCGCCGCCTGGCTGGGCCGGCCGTTCGCGTTTGCCTCGCATTTCGCGCCAGACATGCTGCTGCAGGCGCTGGACATCTACCGCGACAGCTACAAGCCCTCGGCCGAATGGCCAAAGCCACATGCGATGGTGGGCGTCAACGTGATCGCGGCCGACACGGATGCCGAAGCGGCGCGGTTGTTCACCTCGATCCAGCAGCGCTTCCTGGGCATGCAGCGCGGCCAACGCGGCCCGCTGCCGCCGCCCATCGATCCAGCCGAGATGGAAGCCATGTGGCAGCCGCACGAGAAGCACAGCGTGCAGCGCATGCTGGCGGCCAGTGCGGTGGGCAGCGCAGAGACGGTGCGCGAGAAGCTGCTGGCCTTGCAGAAGGAGACCCGGGCCGACGAGTTCATCGTCGCCGGGGCCTTGCATGCGCACGGTGCGCGGCTGCGTTCCTACGAACTGCTGGCGCAGGCCTGGCGCTGAAGGCACAGGCCTGCACCAGCCGGTGCTGGCTTACAGCGTGTTAGCGATGAGCAGGTTGTCCTGCGTGCTGCCATGGCGCACGTCGAGCAGCTGCACGTTCAGGCCGTCGTCGCTGGGCAGGCTGATCAGCAGTTCGTCGTCGTCATCGCCCACGGTCATGCTGGCGCTGTAGAACGCCGTCTTCGAGCCGGCGGGCGTCAGGCGGACCTGGTAAGTGCCGCTGCCGATGAACACCGAGTTGGCGCCTGAGGCTGGCACCGCGGCCTGGCTGGCCACCGAAGCCATGTTCGGCGAAACGGTGGCGAGGTCGGTGCCGGGCGGCGTGATGTAGACGTCGTAGGTACCCGTCAGCGGCGAGCCGTTCAGGATGCGCACGCGGGCACGGTTGGAGTCCACCGGCTTGTCATACGGGTCCGAGATCGTCATCAGCTTGTAGCCGGTGCCGTCGGGCAGCGCGACCAGTGTGTAGTTGGTGGCGTTTTCGGTGTTCAGCGAGGTCGTCGCCAGCACGGTGCCGACAGTCGAGTCGTGGATCGCCCAGTCGGAGGTCACGCTGGGGGTGTCGTAATACTTGGAGGTACCTTCATAGGCCTGAACGCCAGCACTGGTCTCGTAGTTGCCCTTGCGATAGAGGGTGAGGCTCGGGCTGCCAGGCGCAGCGTTGATGAAACGGGCCTGGGCCGAGCCCAGGTTCAGCGAATCGGCGGTGTCACCGCCGCCGCAGGCGGACAGGGCAGACACGGCAAACAGGGTGCAGCCCAGCAGGGCGAGTTTGGAGCGAATGGTCATGGGACAGCCTCTCGTTGTGATCACGGTTGAACAGCGCAGGCGCGGTGTTCGCAGTGCTGGAAGTAGACCGTTGACGCCACCCGCTGGCGTGTGAGCTGCTGCCGCGCAGCCTTGTAGGCGCAGGCCGGCAATCCGTGTTTCCGCTTGTGTCCTGCTGCGCCGCCGGCCAGCCGGTCCACTGCCTGGCAGTGCCCGGCTTCGGCTGGTGATGGTGCGTGCGGGCTACGTCGTCGTTCAATCTTCCAGGCCAGCACCCGAAGCTTCGCCAGGCCGGGCCTTCGAGGAATTTCTCGGCATCGCCGCCTCCATCACGGACCGAGCGCGCGTCCAGTTGGCCAAGCCAAACGCCGCCAGCCTCTGGCTCGCAGCGTCGGGCTGATCGGGCCGGTAGACATGGTGGTCGAGCGCAAACCGCAGCGGGAGCACATCCAAGGGGCAGTTGCCCGCGGGCCAGATCTCGACGCCCTCGGGCAAGAAGGGTTCGAAGTCCATCAGCGCTCGGCGGGTGATGTCATCCGCGAGGTGCAGCCGAACAGCCTGCGCACCCGACTGGATCGCCTGCAAAGCTTCTCGCAATGAATAGACCTGCGGCACCACGAAAAGGCGCAAGCGCAGCCCGAGCAGCAGCAACTCGGGCTCGAAGGCCTGCACCCCCACCACGCGCCCGCCCACGCGAGCGATGTCCCGCACCTGCGACGCATCATTGACACCGGTGGCGCCGACCACGCAATCGGCTGGCAAGGCACGGACCAATTGCTGCAGCGTGGCCAGCGTGGCCAGACCCGCCCATGGCACTGCCATCACGCGAAACCCGGCGGCGTACAGCGCCGCCCCGGTTCGAGCGGCGTCCTGGGCGCGCAGCCCGGGCAGCGTGACCAGCAGCGGCAGGCCCGAGGGCCAGGACTGCGGCGCCCACGGCGTCATCTCGTTCAACAGTCGGTCCAAGGTCTGCTCCTGCGTCACGGATTCACATGTGAAGGTGGGTCTGCGGCGCGGCGAGGGGCGCCACGCCGCCCACCGAGTGGGCGAGAACCTCGCCAGCAATGCGCTCGAAGGCGTGGCCCATGCTGTCGACCGATTCGCGCAGCGCGTTGCCCAGCGACTCGGCCTCCGGCCCGGGCAGCAGCAAGGCAAATCGAGCGGCCTCCGGGGCGACCGCGCCCAGGCGTTCGCACAAGGCATCACCAGGTGCATGCTCACCACGGGCTGCCATGCTGACGATGCAGACGGTGCCGATGGCCGAAGCCGGCGGCTGCGCCGTCTGCAGCGAGTGCAGGTCCGACGCGGTCAGGTGGTAGGCGTCCAGGCCGAGGTGGCGCAGGATGCGCACCAACAGCTCGGTGGCCAGCTCGTCACCTGGCAGACCCATGCCGACGCAAACGACGACGCGCGCCGCAGCCGACGCGGGTCCAGGGGCCCCCAGGGTCCGTGCGCGCTGGCGCGCCAGCCGTTTGTGACGCAGCAGCAGGCCCGAACTCAGGCCCTCCACCTCTGCCTCCGGCCTGGGTCGGCTGCCGGCCAGGCCAGGCTCGCGCCGCGCACCGTCCAGCGCCTCCACCACGTCGACCACGGCCGAACGAATCTTGGCCTGCTGGCGCAGGCTGATGGCACCGGCTTCGAAGTCACGCCCGCCCAGCTGCATCGCGGGCATCAGCACCGCGTCGCAATAGACGGCCAGCGTGCGCCGCTTCATGAAGCCTTTTGCGTCGCCGATGATCTCGTCGGAGTCGCCGGACAGGGCCCGCTGGTAGAACTTCTGCGCCATCGTCAGCGCAGGGCCGTTGCCCAGCAGGATGTCCAGGAAGCCCAGCGAGCTGGCATGGCGCCCGGCCACGGCCAGGCACAGCGTCAGCGGTGTGGAGATGAGCACGCCGACAGGTCCCCAGAGCAGGCCCCAGAACAGCGTGGCCAGGACAATCGACAGCGGTGAAAGACCAGTGGCCCGGCCATACAGCCGGGGCTCGATGAATTGCGAGGTGATGAGCTGGACGGCCGCAAAGGCTGCCCCGGTCATCAGCACCAGGTGCCAACCCGCGGAGGCGCCCAGCGCCAGTCCCATGGCCAGCAGCGCCGCCAAAGGCACGCCGGCGAACGGCACGAAGCGCAGCACCACGGTAGAGGCGGCGGCGAGGAAGGCGTCGGGCAGGCCGATGAGCGACAAGGCCACCCACACCGCCCCACCGACCCCCAGGTTGACGACGAACAGCCGGGCCAGGTAGCGCGACAGCCGCTCCGTCGCATCGTCGATGGCCGCCGTGGTGACGCGCAGATCGGCCTGACCGATCAGGCGGATGAACCGGTCCCGCAGCGACTCCCGCTCAAGCAGCACGAAGACCATCACGATGCCCACCACCGCCGCGCTGACCAGCGGGCCCCACAGCCAAGACAGCAACTGCTGCAGGCGTCGAAGCGGCGTGCTTGTCGGAGGTGCCGCAGGGCCCCCGGCAGAAGCCTGGAAAGGCTGGCCCGTGCCGCTGTCCGCCTGCTGCGCGTCCAGCAGCGCGTCAGCCGCGTCCCAGGTCTTCTGCTGCGGCAGCAGCGCGCCCGAACGCAAGGCATCCAGGTTGGCGCTCAGGGTCGCCTGGTAGGCAGGCAGGCGCTCGGCCATGTGCAGGGCATGCGTGCCCATCAGCAGCAGCAGCCACGACACCACCAGCACCACGGAAGCCACGGCCGCGAATACCGCCGATCGCGGCCCCAGGCGCCAACGCCGCAGGGTGCGCACCCAGGGTGTCACGGCGAAGCTGAGCACGACGGCCAGCGTCACCGGCACCAGGATTGCCCGGCCGAAGTGCAGCAGCGCCAGCGCCGCGGCGAGCGCCAGGATGACGACTGCAGTTTGCAGCACGGGCGGCACCACGCGCGGGGTGGCGGCGGCAGGGTGGGACATGGTGCGCGGCCTCGCGGTTCATGCGGTTGCGGTGCGTCAGGCCTCGTTGGGAATCTCGGTGTTCGACTGGGTTTTGCCGGCCGGGATGTCCAGGATCTTGACCTCGCCGCTGGCGGCGCCTGGCAAGGTGATCAACAGCACGTCGTCGTCGTTGCCCAGCTTGAAGGTGCCGGAGAAGAAGACGGACTTCGAACCTGCGCCGGTGAGGCGGATCTGGTACGTGCCGTCGCCGATCATGAAGGAGTCTGAGCCCGAGGCAGGGCTGGGCATCTGGCCGGCGACGCCGGCCATGGCGGGCGTGGCGCTGCCAATGTCGGCGCCCGCTGCAGTGATGTAGACGTCGAAGCTGCCGACTTCCGGGGTGCCGTTGACGATGCGCACGCGGGCCCGGTCGGAATCCAGCGGCTTGTTGTAGGGGTCGGAGATCTGCAGCAGCTTGTAGGCGCTGCCGGAACCCGGGAGGGCCACCAGCGTGTAGAGCGTGCCGTTCTCGACGCGCATGGACGTGACGCCGAGCTGCGTGCCCGTGATGGCGTCGCGCGCGCTCCAGTCAGAGGTCACGTTGACGGTGTCGTAGTACTTCGATGCACCTTCATAGGCCTGCACACCGGCCTCGTTTTCCATGTCGTCCTTGCGATAGAGCGCAAGGCTGGGGCTGCCCGGCACGGCGTTCACGAAACGCACCTGGCCGGGGCCGATGTTCAGGGATTCGGCGGTATCGCCACCGCCGCAAGCGGCAAGGGCGAGTACGGTGCCGCCGAACAGGGCGACTTTGGAGAGGAAGTTCATGCTGGTGTCCTTGAAATGAGGAGGCAATGCCAGGAAAGAGGTGCAGGAATCAGTTGTCCTGGAGGTAACTCACCAGTTCGTCTGCCCCGCTGCGGATGCCGGTCTTGGCGGCGTTCAAAGCCCCCATGCCCGCCTTGAGGTCCCAGGCTCCGGGGTATTGCTTGGAGACATAGGCCGCGAGCAGCACCTGGGTGTTGGCATCGAAGACCTCGACGGCATAGGTCACCGAGCCGGTGAACGCCCCCTCCTTGCCACGCGCGGCCTGCACCGCGTTGTAGGGGCCGCCTACCAGATCGAAGCGCGACAGCGTGCTCAGCACCGCGGTACTGCTCTTGGCGCCCGTGAGCGTCAGCTGGATGCGCAGGGCCTTGCCAGGCGCACCGGATGCATGGCGGGCGTAGTCATCGAGCCGATCGGAAAACTGGCGTTGCATGTAGGCCGCCAGTTCGCGCCTGTCGGATTCGGCGATGTCTTCGAACTGGTTGTCGGCGCCGCGATAGATGACCACCGGATCCAGGCTGACGCTGCCGTAGCGCTTGAGCGCCACCCCGGACTGATAGGCCAGCGGGATGCGCCCCGTCTCATCGAGGGTGTTGCGGCGCAGCTGTTCGGATGAGGCGATGCCGGCGTATGGCACCGGTTGGGTGCCGGCACAGGCCGTCAGCCCAACGCACAGCGCGAGCGCGGCGCCTGAAAACCAAGGGTTGGAAAGTGACATGGCGGTTCCTGGGTGAGGTCGCATTGAGGGAGCGGTCAACGGAGACAAGACCACGAAGCTGCGGAGTCGACCTGTTGGCTGCTCGCCAGCGCTGCCAGCCATTCACCGACGAAATCAAAACCGCTCCGTACGGTTCATTATTGATTTGCTTTTCCGGCGCGTCAAGAAAAAAGTACCATCCGGTTCACTTTTGAGGAGCAAGGATGAAGGTACGCACGGAGGCGCGCCGCAGCGCCATCGTTCTGGCGGCGGCGGAGCTGTTCCAGGAGGTGGGCTACGAGCGGGCCTCGATGAATGAGCTGGCTCGCCGTTTTGGCGGCTCCAAGGCCACCTTGTATGGGTACTTCCCGTCCAAGGAAGCGCTGTTCGTGGCCGTGGTAGAGACCCTGGCCACCGCCAACCTGGCAGACGCGGTGGATGACCTGGCGCAGGTCGATGAAAAGTCCATCCCGCTGAAAGAGCAGCTCACGCGCTTTGGTGAACGCATGCTGCACGTGCTGGTCAACGACGAGAAGGCCATCGCCGTCTACCGCATGGTCGTCGCGGAATCCGGCCATTCGGTGGTGGGCCAGCTGTTCCACGAATCCGGCCCTGCGCAGAGCATCGAGGCCATTGCCAAGCTCGTCTCCGCGGCCATGGCACGCGAGGAACTGCGCCGGACCGACCCCAAGGTCATGGCCCAGCAGTTCTTTGCGCTGCTGACGGCCGAAATCAACAATCGGGTGTTCCAGAACCCGCCGCCACCGGTGTCCGAGACCGAGGTGCGCGCCAAGGTCCACCGGGCGGTGGAGATGTTCCTGATGGGCGCAGTTCCCCGCCAGGGCAAGGCCGAGCAAGCGGGCCGGTAGCCGGCTGGCACAATTCGGGCGAACCGCAACTGCGGCCTGGTGGCCTGGGCCACCCCCTCGTTGCCCTGTGCCCGCCCATGTCCGCCGCTTCCGAGTTCAAGGTGTTGAGCCTCATCCCGCCGATGACGCAGCTCAACACGCCCTACCCGTCCACCGCCTATCTAACCGGCTTCCTGCGCTCGCGCCAGATTGAGGCCGTGCAGGAAGACTTCGCGCTGGCGCTGGTGCTGCGGCTGTTTTCGCCCAGCGGGCTGGAGCAGGTGCTGGCCGCCTGCCAGGCGCTGCCCGAAGCGCGCCGCTCGGCGCAGGTGCGGCACTTCATCAACGAGTTCCGGCGCTACCGTGCCTGCATCGCATCGCTGATCCGCTTCCTGCAAGGGACGGACGCAACGCTGGCGCACCGCATCGTCACCCGCTTCTGGCTGCCCGAAGGTGCACGCTTCGCGAGCCTGGAACACTACATCGACGACGGCAGCGGCGACCCATTGCACTGGGCCTTCGGCGCGCTGGGCCTGCAGGACCGCGCCCGCCACCTGGCCACGCTGTGCCTGAACGACCTGGCCGACGTGCTGCGCGACGCGGTGGACCCACGCTTCGAGTTCGTTCGCTACGCCGAGCAGCTCGCCACCAGCCAGCCGCATTTCGACCCGCTGGCCGAAGCGTTGGCCCAGCCGCCCAACCTGCTGGACGACACGCTTGCCGCGCTCACGCGCGAAGCGCTGACGCGCCACCAGCCGCAGCTGGTGCTGCTCTCGGTGCCCTTCCCCGGCGCGGTATATGCCGCGCTGCGCATTGCGCAGACCATCAAGCGCGAGTTCCCCGGCGTGGCCATTGCGCTGGGCGGCGGCTTCGTCAACACCGAGCTGCGCGAGCTGGGCGAGCCGCGGCTGTTCGACTTCGTCGACTTCGTGACGCTGGACGCCGGCGAGCGCCCGCTGTTGGCCTTGATCGAGCATGTCAAAGGCCAGCGCTCGCGCCAGCGCCTGGTGCGCACCTTCGTGCGCGATGCCGAGTCTGGCGAGGTCCGCTACGTCAACATGATGGAGGCCGACGTGGCCTTCGCCGAGGTCGGCACGCCGACCTGGGACGGGCTGCCGCTGGGCCAGTACCTGTCGCTGCTGGACATGCTCAACCCGATGAACCGGCTGTGGAGCGACGGCCGCTGGAACAAGCTCACCGTGGCCCACGGCTGCTACTGGAAGAAGTGCAGCTTCTGCGATGTGAGCCTGGACTACATCTCGCGCTACGAGGGCGCCTCGGCCGCGGTGCTGACGGACCGCATCCAGCAGATCGTCGCCGAGACGGGCCAGACCGGCTTCCACTTCGTCGACGAAGCCGCGCCGCCCAAGGCCTTGAAGACGCTGGCGCAGGAGTTGATCCAGCGCGAGCTGGGCATCTCCTGGTGGGGCAACATCCGCTTCGAGAAGACCTTCACGCCAGACCTCTGCCAGCTGTTGGCCGACAGCGGCTGCGTGGCGATCTCGGGCGGCCTGGAAGTGGCCTCGGACCGGCTGTTGCAGCTGATGAAAAAAGGCGTGTCGGTCGAGCAGGTCGCGCGCGTGACCAAGGGCTTTGCCGATGCCGGCATCCTGGTGCACGCCTACCTGATGTATGGCTTTCCGACGCAGACGCTGCAGGACACGGTGGACGCGCTGGAATACGTGCGCCAGCTGTTCGAGAACGGCTGCATCCACAGCGGCTTTTTCCACCGCTTCGCCTGCACCGTGCATTCACCCGTGGGCCAGCAGCCGGCGGACTACGGCATCACGCTGCTGCCGCTGCCGGACGGCAAGTTCGCGAGAAACGACGTGGGCTTCCTGGACCCCACCGGCACCGACCACGACGCCCTCGGCCGCGGCCTGAAGAAGGCCATCTACAACTACATGCACGGCAACATGCTGGAAGAAGACGTGCGCGCCTGGTTCGACGAGGTCAAGGGCAAGGTGCCGCGGCCCACCGTGGGCCGGCAGCGCATTGCCAAGGCACTCGCCGAGCGGGGCTGAGAGCGCCCCCAGACCTGCCGCTTCGCGTCAGGCCCCCCGAGGAGGATGAGAAAACCTGGGGCGACCCTTCGTTTTCTCATGAGGCCGACACGGGAAGCGAAATGCCCTGGATGATCATCAGGGCGCGTAGACCGGGAACTGCTTGCCGGTCTCGATCTCCACGCCGGTCTGCAGCGGCACGTTCGGCACCACCACCACCTGCTTGTTCACGTCCGTCAGCCGGAAGTCGTACGGGCCGGGGCCCATGCCGTCCTGCTTGACGAAATAGTTGTAATCGGTTCGCGCCACCGTGGTCCACGCGCCCCCTTGCGCGCTGAGGCGGTACTGCAGCTTGTTGATGCGGTAGCGATGGTGCCGCACCTGCACCGCCGTGTAGTACTGGCTGGAACCGTCGGCAATGAAAAGCTGCATGCTGGGCTGGTCGTACGGCACGTATTTCCAGCTGATGTTGATGATGCCCTGCGCCGGATCGGCGATCTGCTTGAAGGCTTCGGCAGAGAGGTCCAGATTGCCCGCGGGACATCCGGGGCACTGGTCGTCGATCCGCACCTTCACCGTCTGCCCGGTGTCGCTGTTCTTCACCAGCACGTAGCCGCCACAGGCCTTGGAGCCCTGGTAATCGGTCCCGTTGATGGCAGCGGTGTACACGTCGCCTGGCACCGGCAGCATGCAGTTGCCCCCGCCGCTGTAGCCGTAAAAGGTGGCCTGCCCGGTCTTCGCCGCGCAGGCGGGTGCGGTCGCCAGGCCCAGCAGGGCAAAGCCAGTCAGCAGACTGGCGCGAAACAGCGTCTTGGTGTTCATGTGATCCCTCCGGGCCATGGCCGGCACATGCGCGGCCCGGCGCGATGATCCGGGCGCAGACTCCGCGGCGTCAATCATCGCCACCCCAGCCTGCAGCCCGGCATTTCAGGCGCTGCCCCGTGCGCCGAAGCCGAGCGCTTACATTCATTCATTTCCTTACACCCTCCGTGTCGCAGAGCACACACTGCCCACCTGGATGCGCACCTCATGCACGACCTCCATTTCTACGAGACCGCCAAAGGCCACGGCCTGCCGCACGACCCGTTCAACGCCATCGTCGGCCCGCGGCCGATCGGCTGGATCTCCTCGATTTCCGCGGCCGGTGCGTTGAACCTGGCGCCCTACAGTTTCTTCAACGGCTTCAACTACACGCCGCCCATCGTCGGCTTTGCCAGCGTGGGCGAGAAGGACAGCCTGCGCAACATCCGCGCAACCGGCGAGTTCTGCTGGAACCTGGCGACCGAGCCGCTGGCCGAGGCGATGAATGCCTCGTCAGCCATGGTCGCGCCCGAGGTCGACGAGTTCGGCCTGGCGGGCTTGACGCCGCTGGCCTCGCGCCTGGTCAAGCCGCCGCGCGTGGCCGAAAGCCCGGTCAGCTTCGAGTGCAAGCTGACGCAAATCGTCCAGCTGCAGAGCGCCGCGGGCGAACTCGTGCCGACCTGGCTGATCCTGGGCGAGGTGGTGGGCGTGCACATCGCGCAGCGCCTGCTGGTGAACGGCGTGTACGACACAGCGGCCGGCCAGCCCATCCTGCGTGGCGGCGGCCCGGCAGACTATTTCCGCATAGCGCCGGAGCAGAAGTTCAAGCTGCGACGGCCGGGCTGACTGACCGATTGACGGCAGCGGGCGCTCAGCCGCGCTGCATCACCAGCTTGACCTTGCGGCCGGTCAGCCATTGCCAGGCCTTGCGGGCCACGCGACGCCAGGCCGGCGTCTGCAGGTCCCAGAGCGGGGCCCAGGCGTGAGTGTTGGAGACTTCGATGCCGGGCATCACGCCGTTCCATTCGCGCGGCTGGACCACGTGCCAGTCGCGGCCCAGGCGCACCGCGCCTTCGCGGTCCAGCAGCACCACCATCGAGCCCTTGATGGCCGGGGTGATCAGGCGGTTGAATCCTTCGCTGCGCATCATGCTGGCCACTTGCGCGTCGGTCAGGCCGTCGAACATGCAGGCCAGCATGCGGGCCAGCTCGGAGGTGTCGCTGCGGCGAGTGTCGGTGGGGGCCAGGTGTTCGATGCTGCCGTTGTGCATCAACATGAGGCCTTCGCGCACCTGGTAGGGGTGGGCCATCTCATGGTTGACGTGGCCGTAGGTGGCCTTGCGCAGGTGCAGGTAGACCTCGCAGTCCAGCGGCAGGCCCTGGTTCAGCGCCAGCAACTCGTTGAGCTGCATGCCCTTGGTGGTGGCGAGGTGGCCGCTGCCGTCGAGGTAGAAGAAGCCCCAGCCGTCGTGGTTGCCACGCCAGGCGTTTTCAAGGAAGTCGGCGGTAATCTGCCGGCCCCGGGGCTTTTTGATGATCAGGCACATGGCGGTTCAGGCGGAAGCTCGGTCCAATGCTGACATTGAAGCAGGGCAAGCGAGCGTGCACACACCGAAAAAGCTAGCAAGTTCGGGGCCGACAATTGCTTTTGGGCAACAGTCTGCTGGCCGACCCTCCGTGCCGCGAAAAACCTCCTCGGGGCACCGAGGCAAATCGCTTTCCACATTTCGAGCAGCCTTGGCACGGCTGCTCGCGGCAACCCCAGCCTGGCGAGGCCTAATCGGGCTGCCATGCGGTGGCCTTGAAATTGGCGTCCAATGACGCACTTTCCGGGCAAGCTGCCATCCCAGTGCAACGCGACAGCAGCCGACTGGATGACCGCCAAGTCGGCTTTGAACTAGAAAATCTGCCGAGGAGGCATCGGTGAGCTTTGAATCCCTGCAACTGAAACTGCAAGCGCTGAGCGCGGCCCGCCTGGCCGGCATGCGCCGCGGCATTGAAAAAGAGAGCCTGCGCACCCAGGCCGATGGCCAGCTCGCCGCCACGCCGCACCCTGCCGCTTTGGGCGCGGCGCTCACGCACCCGCACATCACGACCGACTTCAGCGAGTCGCAGGTCGAACTGGTGACCGGTGCCAACACCACCGTGGGCCAGACGCTGGACGAGCTCGCCACGCTGCACCAGCTGAGCTACCGCGCCATTGGCGACGAGCGCCTGTGGGTGGCCAGCATGCCCGGCCGGCTGCCGCCGGATGCGCAGATTCCCATCGGCCAGTACGGCCGCTCGAACGTCGGCCAGGCCAAGACCGTCTACCGCCACGGCCTGAGCCACCGCTACGGCCGCCGCATGCAGACGATCTCCGGCATCCACTACAACTGGTCGCTGCCAGGGCTGTCGAACGACGAATACTTCGGCCTGATCCGCAATTTCCGCCGCCATTCCTTCCTGCTGCTGTGGCTGTTCGGCGCCTCGCCCGCCACCAGCACCGACTTCGGCGCCGGCCTGCAGCATGGCCTGGATGCGATGGGCACCGACACGCTGTACCTGCCCTACGCCACCTCGCTGCGCATGGGCCGCCTGGGCTACCAGAGCGATGCCCAGGCCAGCCTGCGCGTCAGCTACAACCACCTGGCCGGCTACGGCGCCTCGCTGCAGGACGCGCTGACCCAGCCCTACCCGGCTTACGAAGCGCTGGGCGTCAAGAGCGCCGACGGCCGCTACCAGCAGCTCTCGACCTCGCTGCTGCAGATCGAAAACGAGTTCTACGGCACGATCCGCCCCAAGCGCACGATCCAGAGCGGCGAACGCCCGCTGCATGCGCTGCGCCAGCGCGGCGTGGAATACGTCGAAGTGCGCTGCATGGACCTGGACCCCTTCGAGCCGGCCGGCATTGGCGCGCAGACCTCGCATTTCCTCGACGCTTTCCTGCTGCACTGCCTGCTCAGCGACAGCCCGCAGGACACGCCCGAAGAAGTCGCTGCGCTGGCCCGCAACCAGCACCGCACGGCCGCACGTGGCCGCGAGCCCGGCCTGCTGCTCGAGCGCGGCGAACAGACGCTGACGCTGACCGACTGGGCCGCCGAGCTGCTCACGCAGATGGGCCCCATCGCCGATCTGCTGGACCAGCGACTGGCCGGCGACGGCAGGCCGCACCAGGCCGCGCTGGGCGCCGCCCGGCAGATGCTGGCCAACCCGGCGCTGACGCCTTCAGCCCGCGTGCTGGCGGCCATCCAGGCCCGGCCGGACGCATCGTTCGTCGGCTGGGTGCGCGAGCGCTCGGACGCCGTTCGCACCCATTTCCTGGCCCAGCCGCTGCCCGCCACTGCGGCCGAACGCTGGGCCGCGATGGCCCGCGAGTCGCTGGCCGAGCAGGCCCGCATCGAAGCCGCCGAAACCCAGAATTTCGACGACTTCCTGAAGGACTACCTGTCGCCCAGCCAGCTCGGCTGAGCGGGGCTGGGCGACCCTGCGGGCTTTTGCCGGTCAGCCGGCTTGCACCTGGATGCGCCGGGGCTGCGCATGCTCGGCCTTGGGAATGCGCAGGCGCAGCACGCCGTTGGACAGGTCGGCGGCGATCTTGCCGGTGTCCAGCTCCTTGCTGAGCGTGAACACCCGGTGATAGCGGCCCAGACTGACCTCGCTGTGACTGGACCGCAGGCCTTCGGGCACCGTCAGGCCGGATTCGGCCTCGATGGTCAGCGTGTCGGCCGTGACCTGCAGGTTCAGCTTGTCACGCGACACGCCGGGCAAGTCCGCATACAGCGTGATGCCCTGCGAGTCCTCGATGACATCCACCGGCGGGGTCAGCGCGGCGTCGCTGTAGTTCGCCTTGCCTTGAGACTGGTCCTGCGGCCTGTCCGCCGCCTGGTTGCCGGGGCGGGTTGCAAGCGACGAGCTGTTGGGCGTTTTGGACGAAAGATTGAAGCTGTTCATGATGGTCAATCTCCTGGATGCTGAAGTTCAGGAAAGACGGCTCACTGCACAGTGATGCGCCGCGGCTGCGAGGCCGCACGGCGCTGCACCGTGATGTGCAGCACACCGTCCTTGCAACGCGCCTCAACGGCTTCCGGATCGGCATCTTCCGGCAGGGTCAACACGCGCCGGAAGCTGCCGGCAAAGCGCTCGTTGATGTGGACCGCGGACTTGCTGTCACCGGCCTCGGCCAGTGAGTTCTTGCGCTCGCCGGCAATCGTCAGCAGCCCGCGCTCGAGTTGCACCTCCAGTGTGGCCGGGTCCAGGCCCGGGGCGAATGCATAGATCTCGACGGACTGCGGCGTGCCGCCGACGTTCAAGGCCGGGAAACTCTGGCGGCCGAAGCCGCGGATGCTGGGAGACAGGTCGAAGGCCTGCTGCATGTCGCGTTGCAGGCGATCCAGCTCGGCGAACATGTCGCGGGGAAACAGGGATCGATACATGGCGAAACCTCCATTCGTTCTTGCGTCAAACAAGGGTGGAACGAAGCGCCGAAGACTGGCCCCCAGCGCTTCTGGCTCCAAAACTAGGAGCGCCGCGCCAGGTTTTCAAGAGACTTTTTTCGAGATTTTTTCAGTCGTCGGATTCGGCCAGCGTGACCGTCAACTTGCGGGTCGCGCCGCTGCGCCAGACGCTCAGCGTGCAGCTGTCGCCGGGCTGCAGGCGCTCCAGCGCGGTCAGCATGTCGTCCTGCGTCTCGACCGGCTCGCCATCGACCGCGGTGATCACGTCGCCGGCCAGGATGCCGCCGTCGCCCCGGCTGAAGGCCTTGAGCCCGGCCTTGGCCGCCGGGCCGTTGCGCTGCACCCGCACCAGCGCCACGCCCTTGGGCAGGCCCAGCGCACGGTTGATCTCCGGCCCGCCACCGGTCACGCCCAGCGAAGGCCGCACCATGCGGCCGTCGCGGATCAGCCGCGGCACGATGCGGTTGACCTCGTCCACCGGGATCGCGAAACCGATGCCGGCGCTGGCGCCGGACGGGCTGTAGATCGCCGTGTTGACGCCGATCAGCCGGCCGGCGGAGTCCAGCAGCGGGCCGCCGGAGTTGCCGGGGTTGATGGCCGCGTCGGTCTGGATCGCACCCTTGATCGTGCGATGCGTGACCGACTCGATCTCGCGGTTCAGCGCGCTGACGATGCCGGTGGTCAGCGTCTGGTCCAGGCCGAATGGATTGCCGATGGCGTAGACCTTCTGGCCAACCTGCAGGTCGCGGCTGGTGCCCACGGTCACCGGCTTGAACTTGGCCACCGGCGCCGGGATCTTCAGCACCGCGATGTCCCGGTCCGGGAAGGCGCCGACCAGCTCGGCCTTGTAGCTGGACTGGTCCGCCAGCGTGACCCGCGCGCCGCTGGCGCCCTGGATCACGTGGAAGTTGGTGACAACGTGGCCCTGCGTGTCCCACACGAAGCCGGTGCCGGTGCCCTGTGGCACCTGCTGGACGTTGAGCGAGAAGAAATCGCGCTCCAGCCCCAGCGCGGTGATGTTGACCACCGAGGGCGACACGGCCTTGAAGACCGCGATGTTGTTCAGTTCGTCGGCACCGAGCACGCCGCGCGGCGTCACCGGCCGGGGCGGTGCGTCGGGTCTGGCTTCAGGTTTGGCTTCAGCGAGGGTGGCGGCAAGCGGCAGCGCGAGCGCGAGGCAAGCAAGGCACGCGAGGCGAATCGGGCGCATGGCAGACAGCAGGAGTGACACTGGCCCGAGATGATAGGCAAGCCAGCGCCGCCTTCAATCTTCCGGCGGCCCGCCGAACACCGGCAGGAAGGCCTCAACAAAGCGGGCCGAAGCCGCCAGGGTCAAGGTCACCGAGTGCCACGGCCCTTCGACGCTGACCTGCAGATCCTCGTCCCAGTCCATGCCGTCGTCCAGCGGGCCATGGCCGTGCGGGAAATGCTGCCGGGCCCAGTCCAGCACCTGCTGCACCTCGGCCAGCACGGCGGCGTGCTGCGCGGCCGAGGTGGAGGCCAGCGCCTCCAGCGTGGTCACGCCTTCATCGTTGTCGCTGAGGTCGAAGCTCAGGTAGCGCAGCGCCAGCATCAGAACGGAGGCGAGGTGTCGCCGCCGTTCTGGGCAGCGTATTGCAGCTGCGAATGCAGTTCCGCGACCTGCTGGCGCAGCGTGGCGTTTTCCGCGGTCAGCGCGGCCACGCGCTGGCGCAGCGAGTCGACGTTGTCGTCGGTGTCGTCCGCGGGCAGCGTGGGCGCAGCCTGCGCTGCGGGCATCACCGCCACTTCGACCGGCGTCTTGCGCTTGGCATCGCGCACGCGCTTGGCGGCCTGCTTCAACTCGTCCTTGCCTGCATTGGCCGCTGCGACCTGTTCCTCGGCCGGCAGGCTGGCCACTGCCGCCGCGGCGCTGAGCGACAGCGTGCCGGCGCGCACCGCGGCCACCAGCTCGGGCGCCGCCTGCTTCTGGATCTTCTCGATCATCACCACCTGGCTGTTGCTCAGGCGGGCAGCCTTGGCCAGCGCCTCGCGGGTCTCCAGCGTGTCGGCGGGCTTGGGCGTGGGCTGGCTTTCGGGCGGCACGAAGCGCTCGTCGCCCACCGGCGCCTTGAATTCCGCGGCCGGCTCGGCCTGCTTGCGCAGCCGCCGGGTGGCGACGATCTCGCGCTTGCGCAGCGCCAGCACGCCACGCTGGAAGTCCGACACGCTGCGCCGGCCCAGGTGCTGGTCGATCATCCACAGGTGCACGTCTTCCAGGCTCTGGAAGCGGGTGTTCTGCACCGTCTGGAACGGCACGCCGTGCTGCTGGCAGATGCCGTAGCGGTTGTGCCCGTCCACCAGCACATTGCCCCACAGCACCAGCGCGTCCCGGCAGCCTTCGGCCAGGATGCTGCGTTCCAGCGCTTCATGTTCTTCCGCGGTCAACGGGTCGATGTAAGCCTTGAGTTCTTCGTTGACGACGATGTCCATGTGCGCGATGTGAGGGAAAACAGGGAAAAGGGGCGCGATTGTAGGGAGGCCGGCCGCAATGCCCGCAAGGGATGGAGAGCAGCTTACAAGGACATTGACGGCCGCAGCGCCATCGCCGCCCGCCAGCGCAGCAGGTTCGGGTGCTGCTCGCCGGGCTTCTGTTTCACGACCCGCGCGAAGTCCACGGCCACCACCGCGGTGATGTCGGCCAGGCTGAAGCGCTCGGTCGCGATGAACTCGCGTCCGGCCAGGCGCTGGTCCAGGTCCACGAAAAACTGCTGCACCCGGGCCAGGCCGCGCGCCGCCAGTTCTGGAATCTGCGCATGGTCCACCGGGCCTGGCAGCGCTCGGTTGACCATGGCCGGCGAGCTGTTGCGAAAAGCCTCGGCAATCGCCATCAGCCCCTCGAACTCGATGCGCCACTGCCAGCTGGCAATCTCGGCCTTCTCCTGCGGCGTCCTGCCCAGCAGCGGCGGCTGCGGAAACGCGGCTTCGACCCACGCGGCAATGGCCGCGTTGTCGGTCAGCAGCGGGCCGCCTTCCTCGGTGCGCAGCGCCGGCACGGTGCACTGCGGGTTGATGCGCCGGTAGGCCTCGCCCATCTGCTCGTTGGCCCGCAGGTCGACCTGCACCGTCTCGTGCGCCACGCCTTTTTCGGCGAGCAGGATGCGGGCGCGGCGCGGGCTGGGCGCGGTGGCGCAGTCGTAAAGCGTGATCATGCGGCGCCCAGCTTGTCTTGCGTCTTCGTGTCGAAATCGCTGGCCTCGTGCCGCTCGTGCAACTGGCTGGACGGCTGGCCCCAGGTGCGGTTGACCATGCGGCCACGCTGCACGGCCGGACGCAGCGCAATCTCGTCGGTCCAGCGCAGCACATGCCTGTATTCGTGCACCTGAAGGAACTCGCCGGCCTCGTAGAGCTGGCCCTTGACCAGCGTGCCATACCAGGGCCACACGGCCATGTCCGCAATCGTGTAGTCGTCTCCCGCCAGGTAGCGGTGCTCGGCCAGATGCCGGTCCAGCACGTCGAGCTGGCGCTTGACTTCCATCGCGTAGCGGTCGATCGGGTATTCGAGCTTGGTCGGCGCGTAGGCATAGAAGTGCCCGAACCCGCCACCCAGGAACGGCGCGCTGCCCATCTGCCAGAACAGCCAGGACAGGCACTCGGCCCGCGCGCTGCCGCCGGCCGGCAGGAAGGCGCCAAACTTCTCCGCCAGGTACTGCAGGATGGCGCCGGACTCGAACACACGCACAGGCTCAGGCCCGCTGCGGTCCATCAGCGCCGGGATCTTGGAATTCGGGTTGACTTCGACAAAGCCGCTGCCGAACTGCGCGCCTTCGTTGATCGGGATCAGCCAGGCGTCGTACTCCGCGCCTGCATGCCCCAGCGCCAGCAGTTCCTCCAGCATCACCGTGACCTTCACGCCATTCGGCGTGGCCAGCGAATACAGCTGCAGCGGATGCCGCCCCACCGGCAGCGGTTTGTCATGTGTCGCCCCCGCAATGGGGCGGTTGATGCTGGCAAACCTGCCGCCGTTCTCGCGCTGCCAAGTCCAGATGGCGGGTGGGGTGTAGTTGGACGAATCGACCATGCAGCAAGCTCCGGGAGAAGGCTTTGAATCCGGCGCAGTGTATGCAGCCGGCCTGCCGCCTGCTGTTGCCCGGTCTTCGCCCCCACCGCAGGGCCAGCCTTTACCGCAGCACGTCGAATCAGACGCCAATGGGCAGCGCACGCTCGCTTAAAGTCCGACTTTTGAATGTTTTGTGAAGAAGGCGGAGGGCGGGTTGCAGGACTTGGATGGGTTGACCGAAGCCGCGCCCGCATCGCCGCCCAACGCCGTCTGGCGCATCGGGCATTTCGTGTTCGATCCAGCCGCGCGCACGCTGGAGGCCGAAGGCAGCAGCGAGCGCATTTCAGGCAAGGCCGCTGCGGTGCTGCTGAGGCTGGCGGAGCATGCCGGCAAGGTGGTCAGCCGCGAGCAGTTGATCGCCGAAGTCTGGGCCGGCAACAGCTACACCGGCTCCAGCGGCCTGACGCACACCGTCTCGCAACTGCGGCGCAGCCTGCGCAAGGCGTCGTCCGCCGAGCCGGTGCGGCCAGACAGCGAGGCCGACGAAGACACCGGCCCGATCGAGACGATTTCCAAGTCCGGCTACCGGCTGCTGTGGCCGGCGGTTCAGGTCACCGGGGCAGAAGCGGAAGCGCCGGCGCCCGCCCGCAAGTCGAAGCTGCCCTGGCTGGCCGGTGGAGTCTCTGTGCTGCTGGTCATGGCCCTGGCGCTGGCTTGGCAGGCTCGCCACGGTGCGAACACCGTCGCGCAGCGCTCGCTGAGCGCCATCACCACGCTGGAAGGCATCGAGGAGTCGCCCGCTTATTCACCGGATGGGCACTCGCTGGCCTATGTGTGGCGGCGCACCGGCGTACCGCCGCGGCTGCGCGTGGTCGACCTGCAGCGGCCCGAGGCGCCTGCGCGTGAGCTGACCGATCCGCAGGACCGCCTCTACCGGCCGGTCTGGGTGGACACCCATCACCTGGCCTACCTGCAAGGCCAGCACGGTGAAAGCTGCCGCGTGATGCTGGTGGACCTGCGCAACGACAGCCGGCGCGACCTGGCCGAGTGCCACTACCTCACCGGCGCCGCCACGCTGGCCGCTTCGCCGGACGGCCAGTGGCTGGCCTTCTCGCGCCGCTCCTCCAGTGCACCTGGCGGCCTGGCGCTGATGCTGCACCACATGGCGGACGGCCAGGAACGCGTGCTGGCGCAGGCCGGCGAAGGCCTGGGTTATGGCGAGATGGCCTGGTCCCACGACGGCCGCCACCTCGCGGTGCTGCAGCTGAAGGACACCGTGGGCGACCTGGTGCGGCTGGACGTGCGCAGCGGTGAGGTGCTGCGGCTGACGCGCGAGACCGCTCCGATCTGGGCCCTGGCCTGGCGGCAGGGCGACCGCGACCTGGTCTTCTCGGCCGGGCTGGCCGGCGACTTCGCGCTATGGCGCGTGGACGCCGACGGCGGCACGCCCAGCCGCTTCGCGCGCATCGACAACGTCGGCAGCCTGGCCGCGATCCCCGACGGTTCCGGCGACGTGGCCGCCAGCGTGCTGCGCTACGACGACCACATCGAGCTCTACACGCTGGCCGATGGTGCGCTGCGCAGCAGCATCCGCTCCAGCGGCCGCGACCTGTATGCCGACGCCTGCCAGGACGCCGAGCACCCGATCTTCGTGTCCTTCCGGGCACGCCGCATCGGCGTCTGGTACCGCGACGGCGCCAACGCCGAGGCCCGCGAACTGCCCTTGCCCGCCGGCACGCCCGAGCCGCCCGCCTGCAGCCCGGATGGCCGCCGCTACGCCACCGTGCTGAGCCCGAGCGACGGACCAAACCAGCTGGTGATCGGCGACTTGAACGGCGGTGCAGCACCGACCGTGATCCCCGTGCAAGCCGAGGTCGCCAGCCCCAGCTGGGGCGTGGACGGCCGCACGCTGATCGTCTACAGCACCCGCGAGAACCACCCCGAACTCTGGCGCTTCGACCCCGCCACGCAAACCTTCAGCCTGCTGACCGACGACCACGCCCACTTCGGCCGCGAAGTGATGCTCGGCACGCAACGCTGGCTGTACTACGCCAGGGAAAATCAACGCGGCCTGTGGCGCCGCCGGCTGGACGACAAGGGCCGTCCCGCCTCCCCAGGCGAGCTGGTGCTGAACGACCTGGCGCAACAGGATTGGGGCAACTGGGCCTGGCACGACGGCGAACTCTGGCGCATCTCGCGCGGCGCCGCTGGCGACCAGCTCATCCGCCGCGACGCCACCGGCCGCGACCATGCCCTGCTCACCCTGCCCAGCGCCTCCATCGGCCCGTTCCGCTCGCTGTCCATCGACAAGACAGGCCTGGCCTTGGTAACCCGCCACGGGCCGACGCAAGGCGACTTGGTGCGCGTGCCGGCGGACGGACAGTGAAACTCAGGTCACCGGCGCCGGATTGAACAGCACCAGCGAGTTGTGCAGCTTCCAGTGTTCAGCCCAGGTCTTCTTGCCGCTGGCCACGTCCAGCATCAGCTGGAACAGCGCCCAGCCGGCTTCCTCGATGGTCTGCTCGCCGTCGGCGATGCGGCCAGCGTTGACGTCCATGATGTCGTGCCAGCGGCGCGCCAGATCGCTACGGGTGGCGACCTTGATGACCGGGCATTCGGCCAGGCCGTAAGGCGTGCCGCGGCCGGTGGTGAAGATGTGCAGGTTCATGCCGGCGGCCAGCTGCAGCGTGCCGCAGATGAAGTCGCTGGCCGGCGTCGCGGCGAAGACCAGGCCGCGCTGGTCACGGCGCAGCTTCTCGCCGGGCGGCAGCACATGCGAGATGGCTGAGCTGCCGCTCTTGATGATGGAGCCCATCGCCTTTTCGGTGATGTTGGACAGGCCACCCGCCTTGTTGCCCGGCGTGGTGTTGGCCGAGCGATCCACACGGCCGCGGTCCAGGTAGCGGTCGTACCAGCCCAGTTCACGCTTGATCGCCTCGGCCACTTCGGGCGTGGCGGCGCGGCTGGTCAGCTGGTCCACCGCGTCACGCACCTCGGTGTTCTCGCTGAACATGATGGTGGCGCCGGCGCGCACCAGCAGGTCGGCCGCGAAGCCCACGGTCGGGTTGGCCGTCACACCGGAAAACGCATCGCTGCCGCCGCACTGCACGCCCACCACCAGCTCGCTGGCCGGCACGGTCTCGCGCTGGCGGGCGTTGAGTCGCGCCAGGTGCGGCTTGGCGCTCTGCACGATGTCGTCCAGCATGGACATCAGGCCCACATGCGCCTCGGCCTGCAGGCAGACCACGTCCAGCCCGGCTTCGCTGCCGTCGTCGGCCGGCTGGATCGCGAAGCTGCCAGGCGGCAGCAGGCGCTCTGGCTGCAGCTTCTCGCAGCCCAGGCTGACGACCATCACCTCGCCACCGAAATTCGGGTTCAGCGAGATGTGTTTCAGGGTGCGGATCGGGATGATCGCGTCCGGCGCGTCAATGGCCACGCCGCAGCCATAGGTGTGCTCCAAGCCGACCACGCCGTCCACGTTCGGGTACAGCGGCAGCAGTTCGCTGCGGATGCGCGCCACCGCCAGCGCCACCACACCGGCCACGCACTGCACGGTCGTCGTGATGGCCAGCAGGTTGCGCGTGCCGACCGAGCCGTCGGCATTGCGATAGCCCTGGAAGCTGTGGCCGACCAGCGGGTCCTGGTGCGGCGGCTTGACGGTGGCAATCGGCAGCGTGTCGTCCAGCTCGCGCGCGGCCGGCATCTTCAGCAGCCGCTCGTGCACCCAGCTGCCGGCCGGAATGTCCTTCACCGCGTAGCCGATGGGCACGTTGTAGCGCCGCACCACCGCGCCTTCGGCAATGTCCTCCAGCGCCACCTTGTGACCCTGTGGCACCTTCTCGCGCAGCGCCAGGCCGGCGCCGGGCAGGCCGGGCGGCAGCTCGGTGCCGGCAGGCAGGCCGCCGTCGTTGGCGACGATGGCGACGTTGTCGGCCGGGTGCATGCTGAGCGTCAGCGGCGGCCTGGCGGTCAGCGAGGCGATGGAAGGGGCAGCCACGGGGGCTGCGGTCGGGGCGGCGGCGTTGGTCAAGGCAAACTCGCTCAGGTCAGGAACTGAAAAGCTGGCTCTGGCGCTGTTGCGCTGCGGGTCTTTGCTGACTTGCGCAGGCATCACAGCCCGGAGATGATAGTTGTATGTCGTCGTACAACATAACCAGGAACGGCACTTTAGCGCGTTGAAGCCAGCGCCCGACCTGGGATTCCACCGATCCGACGAGGGACAATACCCCGCATGCAGCCTGTTGCACCGAATTCCACGCTTCCCGCCCGCCGGCGGCCCCGCACCCTTGCCCTGGAGCTGGTTGACTCCCTGGGCGACCGCATCCGGGATGGCCGGTTGGCACCCGGTGACAAGCTGCCGACCGAAGCGGCCATCATGGCCGAATTCGAGGTCAGCCGCACCGTCGTGCGCGAGGCCATCTCCAAGCTGCAGGCGGCCGGCATGGTCGAGACGCGGCACGGCATCGGCACCTTCGTGATCGGTTTTTCCGAGGGCACCGGCTTTCGCATCTCGCCAGAGCAGTTCAGTACGCTGAACGACGTGATCGCGGTGCTGGAGCTGCGCATCGGCCTCGAGACCGAAGCCGCCGCGCTGGCCGCCGTGCGACGCAGCCCCACCAACCTGCAGGCCATGCGCCAGGCACTCGACGCGGTGACCCAGGCGGTGGCCAACGGTGGCGATGCGATTGCACCGGACTTCCAGTTCCACCTGGAAATCGCCCGCGCCACGCAGAACCACCACTTCGCCGACCTGATGCAGACGCTGGGCAGCATGATCATCCCGCGCGCCCGCCTGCAGCCGACCACCGCGCTCAGCGACGCGCTGACCGAAGAGCGCAGCCTCTACCTGCGCCGCGTCAACGGCGAACACGAAAGCATCTTCGACGCCATCGCCAGCCAGGACCCTGACGCCGCCCGCGCCGCGATGCGCACCCACCTGGCCAACAGCCGCGAACGCCGCCGCCGCGCGCAGCAGGGCTGAGCTGCCTCAAGCAGCTGGCGCGCCGCTTGCACCTGCCGCCATCAGCCTGACCAACAGCGCCAGCGTCGCCTCGGTGGCCGCCGCTTCGCCGCCGGGCTTCACACCCCATTGCGGCAGGTGACCGTCCAGCTGCATGCGCGCCAGGCCATAGACGGTCGCGCGCGACAGCAGCGCCAACGCCGCCGCGTCGTGCGCCGAGTTCACTTCACCCACAGCCTGCGCTTCGTGCAGCGTCTGCTCGGTCAGCGCACGCACCGCCTGCATGCTGGCCTGCAGCGCCGGTGAACCCGCCAGGTCGATCTGGTCCCGTGCCGAGACAATGCGGAAATGCGCCTCGTGCGCCCTGGCCCACTGCAGGTAGCCGCGGCCCAGCGCGCGCAGCCGCGCCAGCGGTGTCTTGTCCCGCGGGCGAATGGCCTTGCGCACCTCGATCTGCAACCGCGCGCTGGCCTCCTCGGCCATCGCCGTCATCAGCGCCCGCCGGTTCGGGAAATGCCGGAACGGCGCGCCGGGCGACACGCCCAGCTGCCGCGCCGCCTCGCGCACGCTCACGCCTTCCGGCCCGCGCTGCTGCGCCAGCACCAGCGCAGCCTCCAGCAAGGCCTGGCGCAGGTTGCCGTGGTGGTAGGCACGCGCTGCGGGCGCAGCGTGAGAAGCAGAAGCCTTGGCTGGCTTGACCATGTAAGCACCTTGTGTGGCGCCTGGACCGGCGCCTGGGCCGGCGCCTGGGCCGAAATGTAATCTCCGATCACATTGAAGTCACCGGCCACCACCATGCACACTCGCCCCCTGCCCCACCCCTGCCCGCGCCAGGCTGCTCGAAGGGCGGCGCCTGCTGGCCTGCCTGTCGCTGGCGCTGCTGCTGATGGCGGCGACTCCCTTGCTGGTGCTGCCGGACCTGGTGCCTGCGCTGCGCCTGGCCATTCGCCTGACCGCGCGCAGCTCGTGGCTGTTGTTTCTCCTGGTCTTCACCGCCTCGGCCGCCGCCCGCCACTGGCCCGGCGCCCTGACCCGCTGGCAGCTGCGCAACCGCCGCCACCTGGGCCTGGCCTTCGCGGTTTCGCACACCGTCCACCTGGCCGCCATCCTCGGCTTCGCCAACCTCGATCCCGCCGGCTTCCACCAGGCCAGCAGCCTGGGCAACCAGATCACCGGTGGCATTGCCTACGGCTTCATCGCGCTGATGGCGCTGAGCTCGTCCGACACGGTTGCCGCCTGGCTCGGCCGCAAGACCTGGGGCCGGCTGCACACGGCCGGCATCTACTACCTGTGGATCAGCTTCATGGTGACCTTCGGCAAGCGCATCCCGACGTCTGCCAGCTACGCCGTGCCAGTCGTCATCCTGCTGCTGGCGCTCGCCTTCCGGCTCTGGCCCCAGCGCAAGACCAGGCTCACGTCATGAGCCAGCCACGGGCCTAGACTTCGGCGATGCACCAGCCATCGCTGTTCGAACCCGCCGAGATGCTGCCTTCGCGGCTCCCGCCGGGTTTGAGCTACCAGCCTGAGTTCCTCACCGAAGCCGAAGAGGCCGGGTTGATCGAATTGATCCGCAGCCTGCCGCTGGCCGCCGCGAAGTACAAGCAATACACCGCCCGCCGCCGCGTCGTCAGCTACGGCGGCAGCTACGACTACGACGCCAACCGCCTGCTGCCCGCCGCCCCGCTTGTCGACGAACTCAAGCCGCTGCGCGAGCGCGTCGCCGCCTGGGCCGGCGTGGCGCCGGAAGACCTGGTGCATGCGCTGGTTGCCGAATACGCACCGGGCACCCCGCTAGGCTGGCACCGCGACGTGCCGAACTTCGAGCACGTCTTCGGCGTCTCGCTGGGCAGCGAGGCCATGCTGCGCTTCCGGCCGTATCCACCGGAGACAGCCAGGCGCGAAGATGTGCTGCGCGTGCCGGTGGCACCCCGCTCGATCTATGCCATGCGTGGCCCGTCGCGCTGGGACTGGCAGCACAGCGTGCCGCCGGTGGCGGCGCTGCGCTGGTCGGTCACGTTTCGCACGCGGCGGGACTACCACCAAGGTCGCGAGCAAACAAATGGGGTCAGCAAACAAATGGGGTCAGAGTCAATTTATCCAACGGATGAGTCAACCATGGTCACCACCATTTCCAGATAAATTGACTCTGACCCCATTTGTTTGAACGACCGGTGGGGACTGGTCGTTGCTGGTGGCCTCGGCGCGGAACTCAAACAAGCCACTGCCGCGTCAGTGGAATCACCAAGTCCCAATCGGCTTTGGTGTTGTACGATGACTGACAACATCTCGAAGCCAGGCCCTTGTTCGCTGTTCTGCCTGGCTGTTCTGTTCACTTCCCCAGTCCTTCGCTGCCAGGAGCCCTCATGTCCCCCCAAGAACTCAAAGCCGTCTTGCAATCCGGCCTGCTCTCGTTCCCGCTGACCGATTTCGACAGCGAGCTGAACTTCGCGCCCAAGGCCTACGCCGACCGGCTGGAATGGCTCCAGCCCTACGGCGCCTCGGCGCTGTTCGCGGCCGGCGGCACCGGTGAGATCTTCTCGCTGGAACCGGTCGAGTTCAGCGCGGTGATGAAGGTGGCGCTGGAGACCTGCAAGGGCCGCACGCCCATCATCGCCGGTGCCGGTGGCGGCACCCGCCTGGCCATCCAGTACGCGCAGGAAGCAGAGCGCCTGGGCGCGCAAGGCATCCTGCTGATGCCGCCTTACCTGACCGAAACCAGCCAGGAAGGCCTGATCGCCCACGTGCAGGCGGTCTGCAAGAGCGTGAAGTTCGGCGTCATCGTCTACAACCGCGCCAACTGCCGCCTGACGCCCGCCAGCCTGCAAGTGCTGGCCGACACCTGCCCGAACCTGATCGGCTTCAAGGACGGCGTGGGCGACATCGAGAAGTTCGTCTCGGTGCGCCAGACCCTGGGCGAGCGCTTCGCCTACCTGGGCGGCCTGCCCACCGCCGAGCTGTTCGCCGGTGCCTACAAGGCCATGGGCTGCCCGGTGTATTCGTCTGCAGTCTTCAACTTCATTCCGAAGACGGCGATGGACTTCTACAACGCCCATGCCGCGAACGACACCGAGACCTGCGACCGCCTGATCCGCGACTTCTTCATCCCCTACATCGCGATCCGCAACAAGGGCGAAGGCTATGCGGTCTCGATCGTGAAGGCTGGCGCCACCATCATCGGCCACAGCGCCGGCCCGGTGCGCCCGCCCATCTCCGACCTGAAGCAGGCCGAGTACGACGAACTGGCCGCGCTGATGGCCAAGCTCGGCCCGCAGTAAGGCGCCAAGTCCCCGGCGGCCTCGCGCCGCCTCCCCATGCCACCGCCCCAACGGCCGCAGAGCCGGGGCGCGGCATGTTCCATGATCCCTACAGGAGACACCTGATGAAACTGATCCAACGCTCGCGCCGCGCTGCGCTTTCCGCACTGCTGACGCTTGCCGCCACGCTGCCCCTTGTCACCTTGCCGGAGGCCGCCATGGCGCAAAGCGATGAAGCCCGTGCCGTCGGCGCAGCCGTCGAAAAGCTGCGCACGCTGATGGTCGACCCCGACCGCGCCGCGCTCGAAGCCATCGTCGCCGACAACCTGACCTACGGCCATTCCGGCGGCAAGGTCGACACCAAGGCCAGCTTCATCAAGGACTTGCTGGAAGGCAATTCAGACTTCGTCAGCATCAGCCTGACCGAGCAGCAGGTCACCGTGACCGGCGACGTGGCCACCGTGCGCCATGTGCTGCAGGCCGCCACCAACGACGCCGGCAAAGGCCCGGGCACCGTGAAGCTGCATGTGCTGAGCGTGTGGACCCGCCAGGCCGGCGCGTGGACGCTGCTGGCCCGCCAGGCCGTTCGCCTCCCGACCTGAGCCGCACAGCGGCCTCAACCGAGCTTCTTCCCATGACCTCCTCTGCCACGCCCACCGTCCAGCAAGTGCGTGTCGTGCCCGTTGCGGGCCGCGACAGCATGCTGCTGAACCTGTCCGGCGCCCACGCGCCGTTCTTCACCCGCAACCTGCTGATCCTGACCGACAGCGCCGGCCGCACCGGCGTGGCCGAGGTGCCTGGCGGCGAGCCGATCCGCCAGACGCTGGAAGACGCCCGCGGCCTGCTGGTCGGCGCCAAGGTGGGCGACTGGCAGCGCGTGCTGAATGCGGTGCGCACCCAGTTCGCCGACCGCGACGCCGGTGGCCGCGGCCTGCAGACCTTCGACCTGCGCACCACCATCCACGCGGTCACCGCGGTGGAAACCGCGCTGCTGGACCTGCTGGGCCAGCACCTGGAAGTGCCCGTTTGCGCGCTGCTCGGTGAAGGCCAGCAGCGCGCCAGCGTGCCGATGCTGGGCTACCTCTTCTACGTGGGTGACCGCAGGAAGACCGACCTGCCCTACGACACCCAGCCGGACCAGGCCGACGACTGGCTGCGCCTGCGCCATGAAGAGGCGATGACGCCCGAAGCCATCGTCAAGCTGGCCGAAGCCTCGCAGGCCCGCTACGGCTTCCAGGACTTCAAGCTCAAGGGTGGCGTACTCAGCGGCGAGCAGGAAGTCGAAGCCATCAAGGCACTGAAGGCCCGCTTCCCCAAGGCCCGCATCACGCTGGACCCGAACGGCGGCTGGCTGCTGAAGGACGCGATCCGCCTGATGCGCGACATGCACGGCGTGCTGGCTTATGCCGAAGATCCGTGCGGGGCCGAAGCCGGCTTTTCCGGCCGCGAGGTGATGGCCGAATTCCGCCGCGCCACCGGCCTGCCCACGGCCACCAACATGGTCGCCACCGACTGGCGCCAGATGGTGCATTCGCTCTCACTCCAGTCGGTCGACATCCCGCTTGCCGACCCGCATTTCTGGACGCTGCAGGGGGCAGTGCGCGTAGGCCAGACCTGCCGCGATTTCGGCCTGACCTGGGGCTCGCATTCGAACAACCACTTCGACGTTTCGCTGGCCATGTTCACCCATGCCGCGGCCGCGGTGCCCGGCCGCGTCACCGCGATCGACACGCACTGGATCTGGCAGGAAGGCCAGGAGCTGACGAAGAACCCGTTGCAGATCGTCGGCGGCGAAGTCGCCGTGCCGACCGCGCCCGGCCTGGGCGTGACGCTGGACATGGCCGCCGTCGAAGCGGCGCACCAGCTCTACCTGCAGCACGGACTGGGCAGCCGCGACGACGCGACCGCGATGCAGTACCTGATCCCTGGCTGGAAGTTCGACAACAAGCGACCCTGCCTGGTGCGCTGAAGCGCGCGCCTTGAGCCTGGTTCCAAACCATCCCAAACGGAGACATCACCCCATGAACACGACTCGCCGTTCCGTGCTGGCCTCGGCCGCATCATTGGCTGCATTCGGCAGCGCTTTCCCGCTGCGCGCACTCGCCGCGGACGCCTACCCGTCCAAGCCCATCACCTACACCGTGGCCTTCCCGCCCGGCGGCACCTCGGACATCCTGGCCCGGCTGATCGCCGACAAGCTGGGCCCGGCCCTGAAGGGCACGGTCATCGTCGAGAACAAGGCCGGCGCCGGTGGCAGCGTGGGCTCGGAAATCGTCTCGCATGCGGCGCCGGACGGCTACACGCTGCTGGGCGGCACCATCAGCTCGCACGCGATCAACGTCAGCCTCTACCCCAAGCTCGGCTATGACCCGGTCAAGTCCTTTGTGCCGGTGACGCTGATCGGCACCAACCCGCTGGTGCTGCTGGTCAAGGCCGACAGCCCGTACAAGACCGCCAAGGACCTGGCCGCTGCCGCGAAGAGCAAGCCGCTGACGGCCGCTTCCGCCGGCAACGGCACCTCGCAGCACCTGGCGCTGGAGCTGTTCAAGTACAAGCTGGGCCTGAAGGACGTTGTGCACGTGCCGTACAAGGGCAGCGGCCCTGCGCTGCAGGACACGCTGGCCGGCCAGGTCGACATGATGTTCGACACCACGGTGGCCGCGGCGCAGTTCATCGAGTCCGGCAAGCTGCGCGCGCTGGCCGTCACCTCGGCCAAGCGCGTCAGCAGCCTGCCCGACGTGCCGACGATTGCCGAGACGGTGCTGCCTGGCTTCGAGGTCGTCTCGTGGCAGGCCATCTTCGCGCCGGCCGGCACGCCCAAGCCGCTGGTGGACCGACTCAACAGCGAGATCGGCAAGATCCTGGCGACCGCCGACATGCAGGAGCGCCTGACCAAGCTGGGCATGCTGTCGCAGCCCATGACGTCCGACCAGATCCAGGCGTTCCAGAAGGCCGAAGTCACCAAGTGGGCCGAGGTCATCAAGGCCGCCAACATCAAGGTCGACTGAGCACCATGACGGCTGCCGCCACCGTGCCTGCCAACGCTGCGCCTGCCCACGCGGACACACCGCGTTCGCAGCGCGCGGCACGGCAGCAGCAGCGGCTGGCCCGGCGCTTCCTGTCGCTGGATGACTTCGAGCCCGCCGCACAGCGCCGGCTGCCGCGCCCACTGTTCGGCTACGTGGCCGGTGCCACCGAAACCAACGCTTCGCTGCAGGGCAACCGCGAGGCCTTTGCGCAGTGGCAGTTCGTGCCGCGGGTGCTGGTCAACGTGTCCGCGCGCGAACAGTCGGTCGAGCTGTTCGGCCGGCGCTACGAAGCGCCGTTCGGCATCGCGCCCATGGGCATCAGCGCGCTGACGGCCTACCGCGGCGACATCGTGCAGGCCCGCGCTGCCGCGCAAGCCGGCGTGCCGATGGTGCTCAGCAGTTCGGCGCTGATCCGCATGGAAGACGTGCTGGCCGAAGCGCCCGGCACCTGGTTCCAGGCCTACCTGGCGCGCGACCTCGACGCCGGCCTGGCGCTGGTGGACCGCGTGGCCAAGGCGGGGGTGGACGTGCTGGTCATCACCGTGGACTCGGCCGTGGTGCCCAACCGCGAGAACAACGCGCGCAACGGCTTCAAGACCCCGCTGCGGCCGGACCTGCGCCTCTTGTGGGACGGCCTCACCCATCCGCGCTGGGCGCTGGGCACCTTCCTGCGCACGCTGGTCCGGCATGGCATGCCGCATTTCGAGAACGTCGAGGCTGGCCGCGGCGCACCGCTGGTGGCCAAGGACGTGACGCGCGACTTTTCCGGCCGCGAGCACCTGGACTGGGACGCGCTGAAGCTGATGCGCCAGCGCTGGCGCGGCGCGCTGGTGCTCAAGGGCATCTGCCACCCGCAAGACGCCCGCCGCGCCCGCGAGCTGGGTGTCGACGGCGTGATCGTCTCCAACCACGGCGGCCGCCAGCTGGACGGCACCGTCTCGCCGCTGCGCGTGTTGCCCGCGGTGGCCGAAGCGGCCGGCAGCATGACGGTGATGGCCGACAGTGGTTTTCGGCGCGGCACCGACGTGCTGAAGGCGCTGGCGCTGGGCGCCAAAAGCGTCTTCATCGGCCGGCCGATGAACCATGCCGCCGCGATTGGCGGCGAGGCCGGCGTGGCCCATGCCATTGCGCTGCTGAAAAGCGAGATCCGCGCCGACATGGGCCTGCTGGGCGTCAACCATCTGGCCGAGATCGGCCCCGAACTCTTGAGCCGGCGTCAAGACCGGTGCTTGTCGACAATACCGGAGACTCTTGGATGAAACGACTTCTTACCGCGCTGGCCTGTGTGGCCGCGCTCACCGCCTCGGCCGCGGCCAGCGCCCAGGCCTTCCCGGCCCGGCCGGTCACGCTGGTCGTGCCCTTCCCGCCCGGCGGCGGCACCGACACCACCGCCCGCCTGATCGCGCAGAAGCTCAGCGTGAAATGGGGCCAGCAGATGGTGGTCGAAAACAAGGGCGGCGCAGCCGGGCAGATCGGCGCGGACTCGGTCGCCAAGGCCAAGCCCGACGGCTACACGCTGCTGATGGGCAACCTCGGCACCCAGGCCATCAACCCTTCGCTCTACGCCAAGCTGCCCTACAACGCCGACACCGCGTTCGCCCCCATCGCGCTGGTGGCCGACCTGCCGCTGGTGATGCTGGTCAACCCCGGCGTGCCGGCGAAGACGGCGAAGGAATTCGTCGCGCTGGCGCGCAGCAAGCCCGGCCAGCTGACCTTCAGCAGCTCGGGCGCCGGCGGCGCGCCGCACCTGGCCGGCGAAATCTTCAAGGCGACCACCGAAACCTTCATCGTGCACGTGCCCTACCGCGGCGGCGGCCCTGCCACCAGCGACCTGATCGCCGGCCATGTCCAGCTCTCGTTTGTCACCGCACTGGAAGCCAGCAGCTTCATCAAGACCGGCAAGCTGCGCGCGCTGGGCGTGAGCAGCCCCAAGCGGCTGAGCAACCTGCCCGACGTGCCCACGCTGGCCGAAGCCGGCGTGCCCGGCGTCAACGTCAGCAGCTGGGTCGGCATGCTGGCGCCGGCCGGCACGCCCAAGGACATCGTCGACAAGATCGCCAGCGACCTGCGCGAGGTGCTGGCGTCCGATGACGTCAAGACCCGCATCACCGAGCTGGGCGGCCTACCCGCCGGCAACACGCCCGCCCAGTTCACCAAGCTGATCGACGACGACCGCAAGCGCTACGCCGTGGTGATCCGTGATCGCAAGATCACCGTCGATTGATTTCCGTCCGCACAAGACGACCGCACCAGACGACCGCAAGGATTCACATGACCCGTTCCGTTCGCATCGACAACCGCCTGTCCCGCCGCCAACTGCTGGCCGCCACCGGCCTGGGCGCCCTCGCGCTGGGCACGCTGCTGGCCCCGCAGCATGCCGCCGCGGCCGACGCCGCCTGGCCCAGCAAGCCGATCCGCCTGATCGTGCCGTACCCGCCCGGCGGCTCGTCGGACATCATTGCCCGCGCCATCAGCGTGCAGCTTGGCACGGCGCTCAAGCAGACCGTCATCGTCGACAACCGGCCCGGCGCCAGCGGCAACATGGGCGCCGACTTCGTCGCCAAAGCCAACGACGGCCACACGCTGCTGCTGTGCGACGTGGGCGCGCTGGCCATTGCGCCCTCGGTCTACACCAAGCTGGGTTTCGACCCGAGCAAGGACCTGCGCGGCGTGACCATGCTGGCCTACTCGCCGCACATGCTGGTGGTGCACCCCTCGGTGCCGGCCAACAACCTGCAGGAGCTGGTCGCGCTGTCCAAGACCAAGGAGCTGAACTTCGCCGTGACGGCGCTGGGCAGCGCGCCGCACCTGGCCGCCGTGGCGGTGCAGCAGGCCACCGGCGCCAAGTGGACCTACATCCCGTACAAGGGCGGCTCGCAATCCGTCGCCGACACCATCGCCGGCCAGACCGACCTGACCATGAACGGCATGCTGGCCACGCTGCCGCACGTGCAGTCCGGCAAGCTGAAGGTGCTGGCCCTCTCCAAGGGCACGCGCATGCCGCTGCTGGCCAACGTGCCCACGCTGGCCGAACAAGGCATGAAGGGCTTCGAGTCCGGCACCTGGCAAGGCGTGCTGATGCCGGTGGGCACGCCGCCGGCCGTCATCGCCAAGGTCAACGCAGTGCTGACCGGAATCATTCGTTCGCCCGAGGTGCGCGAGCGCCTGGTCTCGCAAGGCGCCGAGGTGCGCACGATGTCGCCAACCGAGTTCAGCAGCTTCTTCGAGACCGAGCGCAAGCGCTGGGCCGAGGTGGTCGTCAAGGGCAACGTCAAGCTCGACTGATTGATCGATTGAGGAACCTGATGACCACACCCCGCCTGCTGCTGGTCGGCAACCTGGTGCCCGTGCTGAACCGCGCGCTGGCCGAAAGCTTCGCCATCCATCGCCTGGTCGAGGAGGCCGACCCGGCGGCCTTCCTGGCCGCGCACGGCGGCGAGTTCGAGATCGCCGTCACCTCGGCCGCGGTCGGCATGAACGAGGCCCAGCTCGCTGCGTTGCCCAACCTGAAGCTGATCTCCAGCTTCGGCGTGGGCCTGGACAAGGTGCCGGTGGCCGCGGCGCAGGCACGCGGCATCAGCGTGGGCTACACGCCCGACGTGCTGAACGACTGCGTGGCCGACACCGCGCTGGCCCTGCTGCTGGACGTGGCCCGCCGCGTCTCCGAAGCCGACCGCTTCGTGCGCGCCGGCGGCTGGGCCAAGGGCGGGCTCAACAGCTTCGGCCTGTCGCGCAAGGTCAGCGGCGCCAAGCTCGGCGTGCTGGGCATGGGCCGCATCGGCCAGGCCATCGCCCGCCGCGGCGCGGGTTTCGACATGCAGGTGCGCTACCACACGCGCCGGCCGGTCGAAGGCCTGCCGTGGGCCCACGAGTCCTCGCTGCTGGAGCTTGCGCGCTGGTGCGACTACCTGGTCGTCATCACCGCAGGCGGCCCGTCCACCCAGCACCTGGTCAACGCCGAGGTGCTGAACGCGCTGGGCCCGCGCGGCTTTGTCATCAACGTTGCCCGCGGCTCGGTGATCGACGAAGACGCACTCGTCGCCGCGCTGCGGGACAAGCGCATTGCCGGCGCCGGGCTGGACGTGTTCGCCAACGAGCCGCAGGTGCCCGAGGCGCTGCTGAAGCTGGACAACGTGGTGCTGTTGCCGCACATCGCCAGCGCGACCGAAGAAACCCGGCAGGCCATGGCGCAGCGTGTGCTCGACAACATCGCGGCCTTCCAGGCCGGCAAGCCGCTGGTCAGCGAAGCGCCGCGGGCCTGACGGTTTTCGCTGCGTCCGATTCCACCCATCCCAAACACTCCACGAGGTCTCACACCATGAAACTCAACCTGATTGCCGGCGCCTGGACCGAAGGCGTGCGCGCCTACCAGAACATCAACCCGTCGGACACCCGCGACACGATTGGCGACTACACGGTGGCCAGCCGCGCGCAGGCCGAAGAAGCCGTGGCCGCCGCTGCGGCCGCGTACCCGGCCTGGAGCCTCAGCACGCCGCAGCAGCGCTTTGACGCGCTGGACTTCATCGGCAGCGAGATCATTGCCCGCAAGGCCGAACTGGGCGACCTGTTGGCGCGCGAAGAAGGCAAGACCCTGCCCGAAGCCGTCGGCGAAGTCGCCCGCGCTGGCGCCATCTTCAAGTTCTTCGCCGGCGAGGCCCTGCGCCCGGGCGGCGAAATGATGCCTTCGGTGCGCCCTGGCGTCGGCGTGGAAATCACCCGCGAACCGCTGGGCGTGATCGGCCTGATCACGCCTTGGAACTTCCCCATCGCGATTCCCGCCTGGAAGATCGCCCCGGCGCTGGCCTACGGCAACTGCGTGGTCTTCAAGCCGGCCGAAGTCGTGCCGGGCTCGGCCTGGGCCTTGTCGGACATCATCAGCCGCTCGGGCATTCCGGCCGGCGTGTTCAACCTGGTGATGGGCCGCGGCAGCGAAGTCGGTGCCGTGCTGCTGGAAGACCCGCGCATTGCCGGCATCAGCTTCACCGGCTCGGTGCCCACCGGCCAGAAGGTGGCCCAGGCCTGCGTGAGCCGCGGCGCCAAGTTCCAGTTGGAAATGGGCGGCAAGAACCCGTTCGTGGTGTTGGACGATGCGGACCTGAACGTGGCCGTGGGCGCCGCGATCAACTCCGGCTTCTTCTCCACCGGCCAGCGCTGCACCGCCTCGTCGCGCCTGATCGTCACCGAAGGCATCCATGACCGCTTCGTCGAAGCCATGGTCGCCAAGCTGAAGACGCTGAAGGTGGGCGACGCCCGCACCGCCGGCACCGACATCGGCCCGGTGGTGGACGACCGCCAGCTCGCGCAAGACCTGGAATACGTGGGCATTGCCCAGTCCGAAGGTGCCAAGCTGGCCTGGGGCGGCGCGGCCATGCCGACGAATGCCGAAGGCGCGCCGGGCTACTACATGCAGCCGGCCCTGTTCACCGAAACCGCCGCGGCCATGCGCATCAACACCGAGGAAGTCTTCGGCCCGGTCGTCAGCGTGATCCGCGCCAAGGGCTACGACGAAGCCCTGCACCTGGCCAACGACACGCCCTTCGGCCTGGCAAGCGGCATCGCCACCACCAGCCTGAAGCACGCCACGCACTTCAAGCGCCACGCGCAAGCCGGCATGGTGATGGTCAACCTGCCAACCGCCGGCGTGGACTACCACGTGCCCTTCGGCGGCCGCAAGAGCAGCAGCTACGGCCCGCGCGAGCAAGGCCGCTACGCGGCGGAGTTCTATACCGTGGTCAAGACGGCCTACACGCAGGCCTGAGCACCAGCATCGAGTTTGGGATGCATGGCTGTACACGCCATGTTTTCAAAGGGTGGCCCTGGCCACCCTTTTTTTGGCTTGAATATGGAATCGGTTCCATATCCAAGCCGCAGCAGCCTCGCCAAACCCCCTAGCTCGCATATGGGATCGGTTCCATATTGCACGGAGTTGGGCATTCCCCTCCCCGATTTCGCCCATCTTTCGCCATTTGTGCACCTATGAGGTTCATTTCCTTGGGGACAACGCTATCCCCCCAAACTTGAAGGCAGGTTTCTGAGGGTTAACGATTGATTACAGGGGAATCCGAAAATAGACTCAACTTTCGTTTCTTCCCTGGAGTCCCTTTCATGTCCTCCTTATTCACCATGTCGATCTGGACGCTGATCAGCGCGTCCGTGATCAGCGTTGGCCTGGGCACATCCGCCCATGCCGACAGCGACATTCCCGCGGCGCCCGCGTCCGCGTCGTCCACCGACGGCCTGCGCGTCAGCATCGACCCCGTCACCAAGCGCATCCGCCCGCTGACGCCCTCCGAGGCCGACGCGCTGGGCGCCGCTGCCGCCACCGCCGCCAAGGCACCGCGCGCCGAAACCGTGCTGCAAGGCATCGTGTCCCGCACCACCGGTGCGCGCGGCATCGTCATGGGCCCGGAGCACATGTCGTATTCGCGCGCGGCCATCGGCGCCAATGGCAAGCTGGCGACCGACTGCGTCGACGGCGACGACGCCGCCGATGTGCACGAACACCCGGTCCACACCGAAGGGAGCCTGAAATGAGCGGCATTCGCATGCCCGGCCGCAGCCTGGTGGCCCTGGCTGCCTCCCTGGCCGCCTTCACGGCCTGGGGCGCCACGATCGAGATCCTGAACACCGACTCGCCCGGTGTCGGCTTCAATGACAAGACCGCCGTCGCACCTGTGGGTGGCAACGAAGGCAGCACGCTCGGCGAACAGCGCATGAACGTGTACAAGAAGGTCGCCTCCGTCTGGGGCAAGCAGCTGCCGGCGGGCCCGGTGATCCAGATCTCGGCCAACTGGCCGGCGCTGGACTGCAACGCGTCGCAGGCCGTGCTCGGCCAGGCGGGCGCCGTGACCTCCTGGCACGACTTCCCGAACGCGCCCAAGACCGGCACCTGGTACCCAGCGGCCCTGGCCAACACCCTGGCCCAGGTCGACCTGGACGACGGCGCCAAGCCCGAGATCAGTTCCAGCTTCAACGTCAACCTGGGCAAGGCCAACTGCCTGGAAGGCACGCCCTGGTACCTGGGCCTGGACGGCAATGCGCCGGCCGGCAGCATCGACTTCGCCGTCGTGCTGACCCACGAGGTGGGCCACGGCCTGGGCTTCGCCACGCCGACCAATGGCAGCACCGGCCTGCAACCCCGCGACACCGACGGCACGCGCTACCCCACCGTGTGGGAAAGCATGATGTTCGACAACACCGCCGGCAAGACCTGGCTGGAGATGAGCGCTGCCGAGCGCCGCGCGTCGGCCATCAACCCGCGCGGGCTGGTGTGGACCGGTGCGAACGTCGTCGCGGACATGCCTTCGGTGCTCAAGAAGGGCACGCCGATGCTGACGGTCAAGTCCAAGCAGTTCCCGGACGTGGCCGGTGTCTACCAGGTCGGCCCGGCCGCGTTTGGCCCGCCGCTGAGCAGCACGGTGCTCAAGGGCGGCATGGCGCGTGTCATCGACCAGGCAGACGGCGTGATCGGCCTGGCCTGCGACCCGCTGAGCTCGGCCAATGCTGCGCTGGTGGCCGGCAGGGTGGCACTGCTGGACCGCGGCACCTGCAACTTCTCCGTCAAGGTGAAGAACGCGCAGGACGCAGGCGCCATCGGCGTGATCGTCGTCAACAACGTGGCCGGCGGCCCGCCCACCGGCCTGCCGGGCAGCGATGACACGGTGGTCATTCCTTCGGTCATGATCACCCAGGCCGACGGCGCCACGCTGAAGACCGCGCTGACCGGCAACGTGCTGGCCACCGACAAGATCACCGCGGTGCTGGGCATCGACAAGACCCGCTACGCCGGTGCCGACGCGGCCGGCCGGGTCATGCTGTTCACGCCCAACCCGTTCCAGGGCGGCTCGTCCGTCTCGCACTGGGACACCTCGGCGACGCGCAACCTGCTGATGGAACCGGCGATCAACGACGACCTGCCGACCTTCAAGGTCTCGGCCCCGAAGGACCTGACGCTGGAACTGCTGAAGGACATCGGCTGGTAAGCCGACCAGGCTGACGCCGCACAGGCCCGGTGGGTTCGCCCACCGGGCCTTTTTCATGCCGGGCGCCTCGCGACCCATCACCCAAGTCATCGTACAACATGGCCGAAAACGCACACACCAAACCCAATGGACCTGGTCTGAAGCCCTCCCGATGGATGCCTCAGAAGCCTCTCGCATGGCCGATTGACAGCAGCATCGGCAGCCGAAACCGGTTCACATTTAGCTATGAAAATCACCCTATCCCCAGGCCGTTGGCGGCAACCTGGCGAATCACCGAAGCCTGACAACTTTGCTCAGGGTTAAGTGGAAACCCTGAGTCATTTCGGCGAGAGAGTTATCGTACAACTCGCCGAACAACAGGGTTCGGCTGGCGGGCCAGGACACCGGCAGCACGCCGGCTGGACTCGCCTTATCGCCGCCCATGTCCACCCCATTCAAGCCCACCCGCCGGACCGTGTTGATGGCCTCGGCCGCTGCAGTGCCCGTCGCCGCCATCCCGCTGTACGGCGCCCGAGCCGAAGGCCTGGAAGCCACCTCGCTGAGCCAGTACAAGCCGGTGTTCTTCTCCGCTGCCGAGTGGCAGTTCATCCTCGCCGCCTGTGACCGGCTGATCCCGGCCGAGGGCAAGGGCCCGGGCGCGATCGAGACCAACGTGCCGGTCTTCATCGACCAGCAGTTGCAGACCGGCCTGGGGGCCGACATCTACCTGCAGGGGCCGTACAAGAACGATGCGGTCGCCACGCTGGGCTTCCAGCTGCCGTACGCGCCGCAGGACGTCTACCGCATCGGCATCAAGCTGGCCCAGCAGCACAGCCAGGCCCAGCACGGCAAGCCCTTCGAGCAGCTGGACGCCAAGGCGCGCGACGCGCTGCTCACCGCGCTGCAGAAAAACGGCGTGGACTTTGCCGCGCTCGGCGAGCCGGTGCTGAAGGCCTCGCAGTTCTTCGGCCAGCTGCTGGACGACACCAAGAACGGCTACCTGGCGGACCCGATGTACGGCGGCAACAAGGACATGTTGGCCTGGGTCGCCATTGGCTTCCCCGGCGCGCGCGGTCAGTACGTCGAATGGGTGGACCAGCACAACGTGCCCTACCCGCTGGGTCCCGTGAGCGTCAGCGGCAAGCGCGCCTGACCCGCCTTCCGCCGCCCGCCTTCATCGTCATTCCCAGGCAGCGCCCGCAGGCTGTCACATACCCCCAACCCCATGCCCCAAATCACCAACGACGAAGTCGACGTCGTCATCGTCGGCCTTGGCTGGGCCGGCTCGCTCATGGCCATCGAACTCGCGAAGGAAGGCCTGAAGGTCCGCGCGCTGGAGCGCGGCCCGGATCGCCCGCCCGAGGACTTTGCCTATCCCAAGCCGGCTGACCAGTACGCCTACGCCACGCGCAACAAGGTCTTCGCCACGCCGCGCGATGCCGCGCTGACGGTGCGCTACGACACCACGCAGACGGCGCTGCCCACGCGCAAGTGGGGCGCCTTCGCGCCCGGCACCGGCGTGGGTGGCTCGGGCCTGCACTGGACGGGCGTGCTGATCCGCCCCACGCCCACCGACCTGAAGCTCAAGACCTATGCCGACCAGGCCTACAAGCGTGGCAGCCTGGACCCGGAAATGCGCATCAAGGACTTCCCGTTCACGTGGGAAGAAATCGAGCCGCACTACGACTTCTTCGACAAGGTCTGCGGCCTGTCCGGCACCACCGGCAACCTGAAGGGCCAGGTCCAGCCAGGCGGCGACCCCTTCGAGGGCCCGCGCTCCAACCCCTATCCGCTGCCGGCGCTGCAGGACACGCTGAACTGCTCGATGTTCGCCGAGACGGCGCGCGGCATGGGCTACCACCCCTTCCCCAACCCCTCGGCCAATGTCTCGCAGCCCTGGACCAACCCCTATGGCGCGCAGATCGCGCCTTGCAACTACTGCGGCTACTGCAGCAAGTACCCCTGCCTGAACGCCTCCAAGGCCTCCCCGCAGACGGCCGTGCTGGACGTGCTCAAGCGCCTGCCCAACTTCGACTACCGGGTCAACGCCAACGTCATCCGCGTGGACCTGCACGAGGACAAGAAGACCGCGCGTGGCGTGACCTACATCGACGAGCAAAAGCGCGAGGTCTTCCAGCCGGCGAAGATCGTCATCCTTGCCAGCTTCCAGTTCGCCAACGTGCGGCTGATGCTGCTCTCGGGCATCGGCAAGCCCTACGACCCGGTGAGCGAGACCGGCACCATCGGCCGCAACTACGCCTTCCTCAGCAACGGCAACGCCACGCTGTTCTTCAAGGACAAGCACTTCAATCCGTTTGCCACCGCCGGTGCCACCGGCGAGATGTTCAACGACATCTCGCCCGGCAACTTCGAGGACGGCCCGAAACAGGGCTTCATCGGCGGCGCCAAGATCCACAGCTCGCAGTCCACCGGCGCGCCCATCGGCACCGCGCTGCCGCCCGGCACGCCCGGCTGGGGCAAGGGCTGGAAGGAGGCCATGATGGACTGGTATGGCCGCTCGATGACCATCGGCATCACGACCACCTGCATGTCCTACCGCGGCCACTTCCTGGACCTGGACCCGACCTACAAGGACCCCTGGGGCATGCCGCTGCTGCGCATGACCTTCGACTGGCGCCAGAACGAGCTGAAGCTGCAGCGCTACCTGCGCGAGATCGTGCTGAAGATCGCCAAGGAGATGAAGCCGGACGCGCTGTCCGAGAACTTCCTGGCGCTGGATTCGCACTGGGACATCACCAAGTACGTCTCCACCCACAACGTGGGCGGCGCGATCATGGGCACCTCGCCCCGGGACTCGGCGCTGAACCGCTACCTGCAGTCCTGGGACGTGCACAACGTCTTCGTGCCAGGCGGCAACGCCTTCCCGCAGAACTTCCAGGCCAATCCGACGGCCACCATCGGCGCCATCACGCTGTTCGCCGCCGAGGCCATCAAGAAGCAGTACCTGAAGAACCCCGGGCCGTTGGTGCAGGCATGAGCATGAAGAACCAGAACACCTTCCTTCCGCGGCTCATCGGCGCGGCCGCGCTGTGCCTGGCGGCCCTGCAGACTGCGCAGGCCGAAGTCGACCCGGCCCTGGTCAAGCGCGGCGAGTACCTGGCCCGCGTGGGCGACTGCGTGGCCTGCCACAGCGCGCCGGGCAAACCGGCCTTCAGCGGCGGCCTGGCGATCGACAGCGGCCACGGCGTCATCTACTCGACCAACATCACGCCCGACAAGCAGCACGGCATCGGCAACTACACCGAGCAGCAGTTTGCCGACGCCATGCGCAAGGGCCTGCGGGCCGACGGCACGCACCTCTACCCTGCGATGCCGTACCCGAACTACGCCAAGGTCTCGGACGCCGACACGCACGCCCTCTACGCCTACTTCATGAACGGCGTGAAGCCCAGCAGCGCGGTGCCGCCGGCCACCAACATGGCCTTCCCGTTCAACCTGCGCTGGGGCATGTCGCTGTGGAACTTCCTGTTCCTCTCCGGCAAGTCCTTCCAGCCGCAGCCGGACTGGAACGAGCAGGTCAAGCTCGGAGCCTACCTGGTCGAAGGCCTGGGTCATTGCAGCAGCTGCCACACGCCGCGCGGTTTCGCGATGAACGAGAAGGCCAGCGGCAGCGCGGACACCGCCTTCCTGGCCGGCGGCGAGCTCAACGGCTGGCCCACGCCCTCGCTGCGTGGCATGCCGCGCTGGAACAGCCAGGACATCGTCGACTACCTGCAGACCGGCCGCAACCGAAGCGCCGCCGTCGCCGGCGAGATGACCCAGGTCGTGCAGCACAGCACCGCCTACCTGCAGGACCCGGACCTGCAGGCCATCGCGGCCTACCTGAAGGCCCTGCCGCCGGGGCCGGACAAGGCCGCCGGCGTCACGCCGCAAGGCAAGGCCGAGACCATCCAGAAGCTCACCGCCGCGAAAGACCTGAGCCTAGGCGAGCGGCTGTACCTGGACAACTGCGCCGCCTGCCACTTCGTCACCGGCCAGGGCGCCACGCGCATCTTCCCGCAGCTGGACGGCGCCACCGTGATCAACGCAAAGAACCCGCACGGGCTGATCCAGGTGATCCTGGCCGGCGCCCGCACCCCGTCCACCGACAAAGCCCCATCGGTGCTGGTCATGCCCAGCTTCGCGCAGCGCCTGAGCGACAGCGAACTGGCCACGCTGGCCACCTTCCTGCGCCAGGGCTGGGGCAACCGGGCCAGCGCCGTCTCGGAACGCGAGGTGGCGGCCGTGCGTGCCAAGGGACTCGCCGCGCGCTGATGTTCGCGGCGCAGGCGGTCCGGCACCGTCAACCAACCGTCACGTGAGTTTCAAACCGGCTCAGGACACTGGCTGGGCTCCGACATCGCGTCGAGCCCGGCCGTGCACGATGGCCGGTGCCCCTTCACATCCACCGTTGGGAGACTTTCCATGTCCACGAATCGCCCCTGGGCCGCGCTGTGCCTCGCCCCCTTGTTCGTGCTCGCGCAGGCCGCGCTGGCCGATGACTTCGCCAAGCTCGACGAAGCCCTGCCCAGCACCGAGAACGTGCTGGCCACCTACCCGGTGTTCGACTTCGACACCGACGGCTGCCTGCCCAGCGCTGGCATCAGCCGCGCCGGCGTGCAGAACGGTGGCCTCAAGCCCACCGGCAGCATCACCGGCAACTGCCGCTCCAGCAACTTCCTGGACAGCTCGAACACGCTGCACCGCCACGCCTGCCTCACCACCGGCGGCAACACCTACTGCGGCCACTTCTACGCGCTGTACTTCGAGAAGGACCAGACCACCGCACTCGGTGGCGGCCACCGCCACGACTGGGAACACGCGGCCGTCTGGACGACGAACGGCATCGTCACCCACGGCGGCTACAGCGCCCACGGCGACCTCTACAACAAGCCGGTCGCCGAGATCGCGATGCAGGGCAACCATGTGAAGATCATCTATCACAAGGATGGCGGCCTGACCCATGCGATGCGCTTTGCCAGCGCCACCGAGCCGGCCGAGAACCCCTACGGCCAGTTCGTCACGCCCACCATCACCAGCTGGTACGAACTGCACGGCGACGGCATCGACAACGCCACGATGCGCAGCAAGCTCAACAGCTTCGACTACGGCTCGGCCACCATCCCGCTGAAGGACAGCAACTTCCTCGGCAACCTCAACACCTACAAGCCGTCCGGCTACCCGACCTTCACGCAGGCCAGCGTGGACGCCGCCAAGCCCTGAGGCAAAGGGGCGCGTTGATCAGCTCGCAGCGCTGACCAGCTCGCCGCCCCAGCTCGCAGGGTCCACGTCGCGCAAGGACTGGGAGAAGGTCCAGGCGTGGCCTGCGGGGTCGAGCGCCGAATACTGGCGCTCGCCATAGGGCTGGTCGGTGGGCTCGCCAATGATGACGGCGCCTGCCGCGCGCGCGGCGGCGCAGTGCCGGTGGGCATCCCGCACCCGGACCATCACCGAGTGCCCGAAGCCGGCCGGCGCCAGGTCCGGCCGCGCGGCCTGTGCCACGACGATCGCGCCATCACCCACCTGCAGTTGCACCCGGTGGCTGCCAATGCGCAAGCGCTCGGCGAACCCGAAAGCCTGGCACAGCCACTGCGCGGCGGCCGGGACGTCCGGGTAGAGCAGCACTGGCATCACCGCAGCGTCCGGCATGGACCGATTGGCCGGGCCGCCGGCAAACATGGCGCTTTCAGACATGGCGGACCTTTGTCGTTGAGGCCCACCATTGTGCTGAAACTGCCTGCGCGGCCCGCACGGCAGAAGGGCTAACGCGCGGCCTGCAGCAAGGTCTCGCTGTCCCGCTGCCGGGCCGGCGGCGGGGGGATGAACAGGTCCGCTGCGCTCAAGCGCCCGAGCGCGGGAACCGTGGCCGCTGCGGCCCCCTGCGAGCGCAGCGCCAGCACGCGCTGCTGCACCCGCGAGGCCTCGGCCTGGATGTCGGCATCGTCTTCCGGCAGGCGTGCCCGCAGCGCTTCGACCTCGCGCTGCGCCTCGTCCACCAGGCCGGCCTGGGCCATCGCGCCCAGCAGGCGCAGCTGCAGGGCATGCGTGATGCGGCGTTCGGCGTCTGCCGTGCGCTGGGCTTGCCTGGCCTCCCAGCCCAGCGCGCCGCAAAAGCCCAGGCCCATCAGCAGCAGCGCCAGGCCTGCGGACACCCGCCGCAGCTGCTCGCCCTGCCGCAGCGCATCGCGCCAGCGAGCCGCGCGCGGCGGGTTGTAGGGCCGGGCCGCGGCCGGCATGTCCTGCGGAACCTCCGGCGCCACGGCCACGGGTGCGTCCGTGTGCGGCGCCTCGGCGGGTTCTTCGGCCACAGACGGCCTGGCTTCTGCGACGGCCCCCTGGCGCTGCACCTCAGCCATCAGCCGGTAGCCCAGCTTGGGCACGGTGGAGATGCAGTTCACGCCGTCCGGCCCCAGCGCCTGGCGCAGCTTGCCCACCGCATTGGTGACGGCCTTGTCGACCACCGGCGTGCCGGGCCACAGCTCGGCCAGCAGGTCATCCCGGGTGACGACCTCGCCGGCGCGGCGCAGCAGCATGCTGAGGATGCGCAGCGGCTTGGGCTCCAGGGCGACCGGTGCGCCGGCCACGCGCAAGCACCAGCGCACTTCATCGAACTCGACCTCGCCAAAGGTCCAGATGGACCCGGCGAGCGCTTGGGACAACCCAGCTTCTTGCATGAACACGATTCCTTGGAACGCACCGCGCTCCCGGGTTGGGAGCAATCGCTCCGCGCTGGCCAAAACCCGCTGGATGAGCGGGTCAGGCTGGCGCGGTGCATGGCCGGCGATGTGATGACACAGCGCAAAAACAATGCCTGACTGACGTCATACAACCGTCAACAGGCAAAGCTAGAAAAATTCAATAAGTCCGCCGAATTTCCACCCCGACACACCTTTTTACCGGGCAACCATGGCTTTTCCGTTGCCCTTTCATGGCGCAGCCGAGGCCCTGTTTCGGGGCATGCCACGCACACTGCGGCTCACTTCGGCGGGGCCGGTTGTTGTATGACCGACCCTTGCAGAAGCCGGCGCGCAACGGTCACAAGCCGGCACGACGGACCTCACTCCCCCTTCTTCACAAGGTGTTCCATGAGACTCAAACAATGGGTTGCCCTGTCGCTGCTGGCCATCGCCACAAGCCATGTTGCAGCCGAAGCAATCGTCAAACAATCAGGCCCAGCCCGGACCCCGACCGCCGCGCCACCCGGGACCACCAAGATCTACAGCACGCTGAACACGGACGCGACCAACGTCTATGACTACGGCTGGGGCCCGGCCATCTTGGGGCCGCTGTGGCACATGCAGGGCGTGCCGGGCTCGCGCGGGCCGCAGCAGCACTTCGCGGTGCCGTTCAAGGCCAAGTCCAACATCAGCGTGACGCAGGTCATCGTGCCGCTCTCGCAGGACAGCGTCAAAGACGCCAGCACCCTGCTCATCTCGATCAACGCAGACGCCAAGGGCCTGCCCGGCGAAGCGATCTACACCTGGCAGGACATGCCGATCCAGAACACGCTGAACGCCGACAACACCGCGCGCCAGTGCTGCACCTATGTCGCCCCGAGCGCTGCAGCCGGCGAAGTGCCGCTGGTGGAAGGCAAGAAGTACTGGATCGTCGTCGCGACCACGCCCAAGAGCCGCATCACCGCGATGTGGTACTTCAACTCGCGCGGCCTGACCGGCACCGATGCCTACCTGGACGGCGGCGGCGTGTGGCAGAGCCAGAGCGAAGTGCTGCTGCCGGCCGTGGGCGTCTACGGCGTGCCGACCGAGTGAGCAAGCGCGTCTTCGCACTCGTCCCCGCCTTCACCCTCCCCGCTTTCCGTCATCCGACAAAGGTTTTCCCATGCGAATCCCGCAAACCCTGACAGCGCTGCTGTCGTTGCTCGCGCTCGCCGCAGCGACCACAGCCACCTCGGCCAGCGCCGAGCCCATCATCCGCCGAGTCGGTCCCGCACAGTCGGTCGCACCGACGGCGGATGCGAAGTCCCAGGCCAAGGCCGACACCCAGGTCCTGTACTCGACGATCACGTCGAACGTCGCGATGTACAAGGCCGACGCCGGGCTGAGCATCGCCGGCGACAGCGCGAGCGACCCGCTGCAGAACGCCGCGGTGCCGTTCACGCCCGCCATCAACGCCAACCTGACCAAGATGGTGCTGCCGGTGGCCCTGGGCGCCGGCAACCGCAGCACGCTGAACATCGTGGTGTATGCCGACGCGAATGGCGTGCCGGGCGCGCCGCTGTTCACCTGGACCGATGTGACGCCTTTCGACTGGAAGACCGAGAAAGGCGCGATCTACCCCTGCTGCAGTTATGTGCAGGTCACCACGGCCGAAACCATCGCACTGACGGCCGGCGTGCAGTACTGGGTCGGCACGGTCACCACGGCAGGCAGCGACGTCAGCGCCATCTGGCTGAACAACGCCAACGGCACGACCGGCGGCTACGCCACCTACGGCACCAGCGGCAGCTGGATCAAGGCCGCCTCGGCCACGCTGCCGGCGCTGTCGGTCTACGGCGTGGCCCGCTGAAGCCGCAGGTCGCTGAACTCAGCGCTCGAACGGATTGCCCGCAGCACGCAGCCGGCGCAAGCCGCTGGCCAGGTGCGCGCGGGCACTGTCGGCATCGCCCAGCCGCATCTGCGCTGCAGTGCGTTGGGCGATCTCGCCTGGAATGAGCTGAAGCGGCTCGCCGGTGCTCATCGCCAGCAGTTGCACCTGGGCCGCGCGCTCCAGGTAGTAAAGGTCGTCCCAGGCCTCTGCCACGCTGGCGCCGCAGACCAGCACGCCGTGGTTCTTCAGGAACACGATGTCGGCAGTGCCGATGGCTTTGGCAATGCGGTCGCCCTCGGTGTTGTCCAGCGCCAGGCCGTTGTAGTGCGGGTCCACGGCGGTGCGGCCCAGGAACTTCAACGCGGTCTGGCCTGCCCAGCGCAGCGGCTCGCCCTGCAGCATGCTCAATGCCGTCGCATGCGGCATGTGGGTGTGGAACGCGGCGCGTATGCGTGGCTGCTGGCGATGCAGCCGGGCGTGGATGTAGAAGGCCGTGGCCTCGGGCTGCCCTTGGCCGGCCAGCACCTGCCCGTCCACATGGCAGATCAGCAGGCTGGAAGCGGTGACCTCGGCAAAGGCCAAGCCATAAGGATTGACCAGGAACAGCGTGTCACTGCCCGGCAGCAAGGCTGAAAAGTGATTGCAGATGCCCTCCTCCAGCCCGTGCTGAGCGGCCAGCTGGAAACAGGCGGCCAGTTCGATGCGGGCCTGGTGGATCGCTTCGTTGTCCAGCTCGGGCAGTTCGGCAGACGGGGCAACGGATGCGGCAAGGGTGTGGGCCATGGCGAGATGATGCCTGTTCACCAGCCCGCCGCTGCCAGCAATTCCGGCACGCCAGCCAGCGTGGGCAGCGTCGCGTCAGGCGCGTAGTCGGGCAGCAGCCGGCGGCCGGTGCCGCGGTCGATCCACACGCAGCGGAAACCGATGTCCCGTGCCGCCGCATGGTCCAGGTGCGGGCTGGCGCAGATGTGCAGCACCTCGTCCTTCGTCACGCCCAGCGCCTCATGCGCATGGTCGAACAGCCGGCGGTTGGGCTTGTAGGCGCCCGCCTGCTGCGCGGTGATGACGCGGTCGATGTGGCCGCCCAGCTGCACCACGTTGCCGGCAATGATGTCGTCGTCGGTGTTGGAGACGATGCACAGCCGCCAGCCCGCCGCCTTCAGCCGCGCCAGCGTGGTCACCACCTCGGGAAACGGCGGCATCGCCGAGATGCGTTTGGCCAGCGAGGCCATGTCACCGTCGCCCACCGGCAGGCCCAGCTCGCGCAAGGCCATCTGCAAGCCCTGGCCGGCCACCTCGCGGAACGAGCGGTGCGGTGGCGTCTGCTCCAGCGCGTGTTCGTGGTGGTCATACACCTGGATCAGTCTTTCGGGCGAGACATGGTCGGCCTGCTTGGCGGCCAGCAGCTCGCGCACGGCCGCCTGCAGGCCCTCGTCCCACTGGATGAGGGTGCCGTAGCAGTCGAAGGTGAGCCAGCGGGGACGGGAGCCGGAAAGGGACATGGCGATGGGCTTTCTGCAGTGCAAGACAAGGAATGGGTGGCATCGTAGGCAGCCATCCTGTAATTTGGAAATTCGATTTGATGCAACACCTCAGTTGAATGTCTAATGACACCTTCAAAGTGGAAGGAGTGCCGAGGTGCTGGACCTGGAGTTGCTGCAGACCCTCGTCTGCGTGGTGGACGAGCGCAGCTTCACGCGGGCTGGTGAGCGGGTGCACCGCACCCAGTCCACCGTCAGCCAGCAGATCCGCAAGCTGGAAGAGCGCGTGGGCCGGCCGCTGCTGCTGCGCGACCGCACCGGCACGCAGATCACGCCCACCGCCCAGGGCGAGTTGCTGACGAACTACGCCCGCCGCCTGCTGGCACTGGCCCAGGAGGCCGAGGACGTGTTCGCGAGCGAAGGCGCCGTGCTGCCGGTGCGCGTGGGCGTGCCGGAAGATTTCGACGCGCGCCGCATGTCCGCCCTGCTCTCGGGCTTCAGCGCGCAGCAGCCCGGCCTGCGCCTGGCAACCATCAGCGGCATGAGCACGGACCTGAAACACAAACTCGCGCAGGGCGAGCTGGATCTGGCACTGGTCAAGCGCTCACCGGGCGAAGGCGAGTGCCTGGCCGCCTGGCCTGAAACCCTGGTCTGGGTGCAAGGCCAGGGCTTTGCGCTGCCCCCCGGCGAGCCCATCCCGCTGGCGCTGTTCCCGCAAGGTTGCGTCTACCGCCAGCGCGCGCTGCGCGGCCTGGACAAGGCGCGCCGCCGCTGGCGCCAGGCCTTTGGCAGCCACAGCCTCACCGGCATCCAGGCCGCAGTCGCCTCGGGCCTGGCGATCAGCGTTTTGCCCACCACCGCGCTGCTGCCCGAGCACCGGCTGTGCGAAGGCCTGCCCGAACTGGCGCCAACAGAGCTGGCACTGGTTGCGGCTTCAGGTGCGGTGCTGACCGCGCCGCAGCGGGCGCTGGTCGATCACCTGCAGCAGGCACTGAGCGTGTAGCGCAGGCTCAACGGGCAGCGGCGGATGACGCGGCCTCCACCGCAGGGCTCGCCTTGACGCTCAATCCCAGCTCGACCTGCGACGCTTGCTCAGCGTCCAGTCGTTTGGGCGCAACCAGCAGCAGGCGGTCCTGCGGGACATTGCGTGAAATCAGCCGACTGCTGACGGCCTCTGCGCGTGACGTGGCCAGTGCCGTGAGCTGGTCCTCGGTGACGGCGCTCTGCGCCATCAATTGCTGCTGCAGCGCGGCATGCAGCGGGAACTCTGGCGGCTTGGCCTCTGCTGTCCTGGCGGGCTCGGCTGGCTTGGCAGCGGCAGCCTTGATCTGCTGTCGCAAGGCCTCCAGGGCGGGCCCGCCCAGGCGCTGGGTGTAGATCGCTTCCAGTGCCTGGCGGACCTCGGGCTGGGTGAGGTTCACGGCGCCTGGCAGTTCGCCGGGGGCCACTTCCTGCTTGCGCTGGGCCGCCACGGCCTGGCGCAGCCAGAGGTCCTGCAGCGCGGCGGTGTCGGCCTGCAGGCTGTAGCCGGCGCTGATCTTCACGGCCAGGCCCGGGCGCTTGGCCAGGGCCTGGGCGAGCTGGTCCAGCTTCTCGCGCTCGGGCGGCGGCAGCTCGGCGTGGCCGGGGTCGAAGGCGATGCGGGGTGCGGCTTCGTCGTCGCCGCCGCCGAACAGCGCGCCGATGGCGCGGAACGGCGCAGTGACGACCTTGGTCAGCACGTTGACGATGGCCTTCCAGACGATGCCGCCGTAGCTGAACTGCGGGTCGTCCAGGCTGCCGGAAATGGGCAGGCCCAGGTCGATGCGGCCGTCGCTGTCCTGCAGCAGCGCCAGCGCCAGGTCCAGCGGCAGGTTCACGGCGGTCGGGCTGTCAACCTTCTCGCCCAAGGTGAGCTTGTCCATCACGACCTGGTTCTCGCCCCTGAGCTGGCGCTTGGCTATCTTGTACGCCAGGTCCAGCGACAGCTTGCCCGAGGCGATGCGCCGGCCGGCGAAGGTCGCGGCGTAAGGCGTGAGCGAAGTCATCTCGACGTTCTTGAAGACCACGCCGATGTCCATCGCATTCGTCGGGTTGCCAAGCTCGACCTGGCCGCTTGCACGGGCCAGGCCGTATTCGTCGACCTGCCCGCCCAGCTCGATCTGCGCCGAGCGGCCGGGCCGCGTGGACAGCCCCGCCAGCTGGCCTTGCAGGCCGTGGATGCGCGCGGCAAACGGCAGCGCCAGCGACAGGTCCGCAAAGTCCAGCTCGCTGTCGCGCACCCGCACGCGGCTCACGTCGACCAGGAAGGCCGGCGCGGCGGCGGGACTCGCCACCTTGGTGGCGGCCATGGCGCTGGCCGCCGAAGCGGCGGGTGCCGCAGCTGCCACGGCCTGTGGCCGCAAGACCTTGGTCAGGTTGATCGAGCGATCCTTGAAGATCACCAGCTTGGTGTTCAGGCCGTCCAGGTCCACGTCACCGGCTTCCAGCGACTGCGGCGTCACGACCAGGCGCGGTGCGTTCAGTTGGCGCCAGGCCAGGAAACGCTCGCCGCTGACGGTCTCGTCAATGCGCAGCTCGCGCAGCGCCAGCTTGCCTTCATACCGCGGCTGGCCTTGCGAGAGGCGCAGCCGGCCTTCGGCATCGAGCAGCCCGCCCAGCAGCGTGATCGCCGCCTGCTGGGCCAGGTAAGGCTTGGCCGGTGCCAGCGCCAGCCCGCGCAGCGACACGCGCAGGTCTGCCGCTTGGCTCGCGGGCTGCACCTGCCCGTTGATGCTGAGGCGCCCGCCGTTGCCCTGCACCGCCAGCGCGAGTTGCACCGGCAGCCTGGCCTTGGGATCGTCGCTCAATTGCTCGACCTGGCCCTGGATGCCCTCCAGCACCAGCGGCTGGGTACCGGGCACCGCCTCGTCGCGCAGCGTGGCCTGCCAATCGCTCGCGGCCACCTGGTCAATGCGGTAGTGCCAGGCCGGCGCACTGGCCGCTGGTGCTGGTGCGGCCACCGCAGCCTTGGCCGCCGCGGGCTTGAAGGCCGTGAGAAGGGAAAGCTCGCCCTGCGCATCACGCAGGGCCACCAGCTGCCCGCCGGCAAAGGCCACCCGGCCGATGCCCAGCGTGCGCTCGGCCAAATCCAGCTGTCCATCGCTCAGCGTGGCACCGGCCAGCTTGAACCAGGGCTCGGCAGCACCCGAGCGCAGCGCCAGCTCGCGGGCCGAGAGCTGCAGGCCTTGCAGCTTGAACTGGCCATCGCCGGCAGTGCTGGCCTCGGCCTGGAAGCCCAGCTTCAACTCGCCCAGCTCGGCCATCAACGGCGTGGCCAGGCCGCGGTCTTCGAGGCGCAGGCCCAGGCCTTCAACGCTGGCCCTGGCGAGCTGGAGTGTCCATGGCTCGGCAGGCGCCGAAGCCGCAGGGGCAGGCGCCGGAGGTGCAGCGGCCGCCGGCGCGGCAGCAAACCAGTCCTGCAGGTCCAGCCGGCCATCCACCGCGCGCACCAGGTGCAACGCACCGCCTTGCAGTGCCAGGCTTTCGACGCCGATGTGGCGGCTCGCCAGGTCCAGCGTACCGCCGCTCAGCGTCAACGCGCCCAGCGCCACGGCCGGCTCGGTCTGGCCAGTGCCGCGCAGCGCCACCTCGGCCAGCTTGGCATTCACCTGCGCCAGCTTCAGCGACAGCTGGCGCTGCGCATAGGCCGCTTCGTAGTGCAAGGACAGCGAAGCCTGGCCCTCGGGCGGTGCCATCTTCAGCCGCTGCTGCAGATAGGGCCAGAGCCGGCCCAGCGGCAGGCCCTGGATGGAAAACTCGCCACTGGAGACCAGCGGATTCAGGCCGAAGCGGCCTTGCCAGTGCAGGTCGGCACCCAGGCCCACGTGCGCGGTGACTTCGTGTTCGCCTTGCGCATTCGGCAAGGTCGAAACATCATCGAGTTCCAGTGCCAGCGGCGCGAGCTGGGTGCTGAAACCACCGCTCACCTGCTGGTCGGAAAAGTCGATGCGGCCATCGCTGAGTGCGAGCCGTTGCACCAACAAGCGGGGCGGCTCGGCCGTTGGATCGGGTGGCGGCGCAGGCTGAGCCTTGTCGGCCAGCGCGTCCACGAACAGCTGCCAGTTCAGTCGCCCGTCGGCCAGCAGCGTCACCGCCACCGTGGGCTGCTCGATCAGCAGCTCGTTGAAGGTCCAGGCGCGGCGGAACAAGCTGCTGGCCTGGAAGTTCACGTAGAGCCGGCCCAGGCCCAGCAGCGGCTGGCCTTGCGGCGTCTTCAGCGACAGGCCTTGCAGCTCCAGCGACAAGGCCAGCGGATTGAAGTGCGCCTGCTCGATGGCCAGCGTGTAGCCGCCTCGCCCGGACAACCACTTCGGCGCCGCCCATTTCAACAAGGGCCCGACGGCCAGCCAGCCCAGCAGCAGGTACAGGGCCAACAGACCTCCGCCAAGCTGCACCCAACGGCGGCCCAGCCAGGGCCGCACTCGCATCCACCATGTCATGGCGGGCACGATAGCACCGCCATCCGCGCGGCAAGCGCACGCGTGGCGGGCTGTCGCGCGTCAGGGCAAACGCAGGAAGCCGAGGTAGGTGCTGCTGCCGGACTTCAAGCAGGTTCCGGCGACGACGCCCTGGTCATTGATGCTGCTGGGCGATGTGTAGAGCATCTTCGGCACCTTGAAGGTCGTGACCGCACCGTCTGCGGCGCGCACAAAACCGCTGGCGCCGCGCGAGGCGGTGTAGTCACCCACGATCTGGCCCGCATTGTTGATGCCCGCCACGTTCATGAGGCTGCGGGTGGCGCCCACCTTGAACAGCGTGATCTGGCCGCCTGCGCTGCGCACATAGCCTTGCGAGGACTTGGTGGCGCAGTTGAACGGGCACACCACGGTCCTGAACACGCCGGCCGCGGTGCCGGCGTTGTTCAGGCCTGCCACTTCGGTCTGCGGGATGCCGGCCGGGTCGCTCACGGTGCCAGCCTCGAAGCTGGTCAACACGCCGCTGGCCGTCTGCACGAAGCCAACGTACTTCAGCAAGGTGTTGAGGTAGAGCACCTCGAAATTGCCGGCGCTGTCGCCGCCATCGTTCAGCGCACTGGCCACCGAGCCGCTCATGCCGGCGGGCATGCTGATGCTGGTGAAGCCGCCGTTGGCGGTGGCCACGAAGCCGCGGTTGGCGAAGTCATCGTTCTGCTCGTTGCGGTAGAAGCCCGAAGTGCTGCCAAGGTTGTTGATGGCGTAGGCCACGCTGAAGGAGCCCGGCGTGACCAGGGACGTGATGACCCCCGCAGGGCTGCGCGTGAAGGCCTTCAGGCCGCCCCCGTCGGTGTAATAGCCGGCCACGGTGCCGTCGTCGCTGATGGACATCGCCGTGGTGCTCAGTCCATTGACGTCGAACCCGGTGATCTCGCCGGACGCGCTGCGCACGAAGCCGCGCGACTGGCCGCCGCTCGAGGTGTACGAGCCGGCGACCACGCCGCTGTTGTTGATCTGGGCCACCGAGAAGCTGGTGGCACCCGGCACCTGGAACGTGACGAAGCTCTCGGCTGCGGCAGGCAATGCGGTGGCGAGCAGCGCGGCGCTCAGCAGCGCGGAAGAGAACGTGAAGGGAATCGACATGACGAGCCTCTCTGACTTTGGTTGTAAGACGTGTGCAGCGCGGTGTCTCCGCCGCGCTGGCCATCGCTGGCGAGCGCGACGGTAGCAGCGCCTGGGTGTCCGCTGCACAACTCAAATTAGGGGAGGCATGGCGCGTTCTCGATCAACGGTCGCAGCCACTGGCTTACCGGATGAGCCTGCCACCGCAGGTGCCGTGCTGGCCGGCTTTGCTTCGCCGCTGTCGCGTCGTCGCCCGGCAAATGAATGGCCGTGGTTTGGCCGCCTTCTCTGCCGCTCACGCGAGGGTCGGGCCACTAACGTTCACCGCTCAAAGCGGCGTGTGCCGTCAAGAGGGAATACATGATCTCGAACTGGATTTACCGGCTTGCGGTGTCGCTGGGCGCTTGTGCCGCGCTGACCCTGACGGCCTGCGGCAGCGACGACACCGCGTCGACCTCGCCGCCTCCTGCCGTGGCCAAGGTCGGCACCGTCAGCGGCGTGCTGGTCGATGCCAGCAGCGGCCTGGTGCTACCGGGTGTCACGGTGCAAAGCGCAGACCGCAGCGCCACCACGGCCGACGACGGGCACTACCAGCTCACGCAGGTGCCGGAATCGGCCACTGCCTCGGTTCGCTTCACCCGCACCGGCTATGCACCCAGCGTGGCCGTGGTCGCCGTGGCCGACCAGACGACGGTGTCGCTCGATGCGCGCCTGACGCCGATCGACACCAGCGCTGCAGTGGACGCCTCGCAGCCAGCGACCGTCGCCTCGACCGTGTCTCCCGCCCAGGTCAGCCTGCAAGCGGCCAGCCTCACCGCTGCCGATGGCACCACTTTCACCGGCACCGCCACGGTCTCGGTCACGGCCATCGACGGCGGTGCGAACGCCGCCAACCTGCCGGGCACTTTCGTGGCCGCCGCCGTGGGCAGCGACCCCGCGCGCACGCTCGAAAGCCTGGGCGCCGTGAGCGTGAACCTGAGCGACGCTGCCGGCCAGCCGCTGCAGCTCGCCGCCGGCAAGCCAGCGGAACTTCGCATACCCGCCGTGGTAGGCAACACGCCTCCGGCCAATGCCGCACTGTTCTACTTCAACGAGGCCACCGGCCTGTGGGTGGAAGAAGGCGCGGCCGTGCTGGTGGGTGACGCACCGAACCAGTATTACCAGGGCACCGTGTCGCACTTCACCTACTGGATGGTGGCACGCGCGGTGACCACCGTGGCCGTGACCGGCTGCGTGCAGGACGGCACCGGTGCACGCCTGGCCGGCGCGAACGTGGTGGCCGGCGGCATCGACTACGTCGGCCGCACCACCGCCGTGACCGCAGCGGACGGCAGCTTCAGCCTCAGCGTGCGCAACGGCGGCCTGGCCCTGCTCACCGCCGACAGCAGCGTAGGCAGTTCCGACGGCCTGCGGGTCGGCCCCTCGGCCTCGGCCATCAACCTCGAAAACTGCCTGGTCGTCTCCACCGCTGTCGCACTGCCGACGCTGGTGCAATCGCCCTCGGCCCAGTCCGCCCAGCAGGCCGGCTTTGCGGTCTTTGACGTGGTGGCAGCCGGCCAGGGCCCGCTGCGCTACCAGTGGCTCAAGAATGGCGCGGCAATTGCCGGCGCCACCGGGCCGCACCTGCTGGTGAGCAACCTGCAGGCCAGCGACAATGGCGCGGCCTTCCGCGTGGCCGTGACCAATGCCGCCGGCACCGTGACCAGCGAGCCCGCCAGCCTGACGGTGACGCCGGTGGATTCGGGCACCGGCACCCCGCCGGTGACACCGCAGCCGCCGGTTGAAACGCCCACCCTGAGCATCTCGGCCCAGCCGGCCAGCGCCAGCGTGGCCGTTGGCCAGACTGCCAGCTTCAGCGTCACCGCGGCCGGTGCCTCGGACCTGAGCTACCAATGGCGCCGCAACGGCGTGGCCATCGACGGTGCCACCGCTGCGAGCTACCAGACCGGTGCCGTGGCCTACGCCAACAACGGCGAGGTCTACTCGGTGCTGGTTTCCGGCGGCGGCACTTCGCTGGCCAGCGCATCGGCCAGCTTGAGCGTGGTGCTGCAGGTGGCCGCCAGCGGTGGCCACATCCTGGCCTCGATCGACAACTACGCGGCCTCGACCGTCCTGCATTTCGCCGACACCAACCGCAGCCGCACACCGGCGGCCATCGTGGCTGTCAGCACCGACACGCCGACGGCAGCCGCCCTGGCCATCGAGCCCGCCACCGGCGCCTACCCGCTGACCAACTACCAGCACAGCATCGAGTACAGCCTGAAGGACGGCAAGGTCAGCGCGCTGCGCAAGCGCTTCGACTTCTATGCCAAGAACGACCACTACTACGTGATCGACCACCTGGGCGCGACGGACGGCAGCGTCAGCTCGCGCCAGCTGTCCACGCTGGCCACGCAAGAGGTCTGCTCGCTGCAGTACATCACGCCGCAAGGCCAGGATGCAGCGGTGCCGTCCAGGGGCTGGCTGTTCATGCCGACGCCGGCCGCGGACGGCAAATGCCGCACCGCCGCGACGACGGAGAGCGCCAAGGCCGTGCGCATGGACATGAGCGCCACCGATGCGCCCGTCGCCATCGGCAAGCCCATGGCCCGAGTGTCGGATGCCTCCGGCGCCTTCCTCGGCCTGGTCGTGCTCGAGGGCAACCAGATCAGGCTGCTGGACGCCGACCTGAAGCCCAAGGCGGACCTCTACACCATTGCCGGTGACGGCAGCTTCCGCTACCGCGACACCATGCCGGCCCAACCGGACCTGTGGCTGTTCAGCGATGTCGGCCAGGTGTGGGCGGTCAACCTGAAGAAGCCGTCCGTGCGGGTGCCGGTGACCACGCTGTCGTCCGGCGAGTTCATCACGCGCAATGCCAGCGACGGCACCACGGCCTACATCGGCATCACCGATGGCGTCACCACGCGCATCGTGAGATTCAACGCCGACCTGAGCACCAGCACGCTGGCGACGATGAGCGGCCGGCTGACGCAGCTGCGCCTGACGCCGACCACGGTCGCCGCGGTGGTGCTGTCCACCCCCGCCACTGACGACTACCTGTCCACCGCCGCGGGCCAGCTGGTCAGCGTGGCCAAGGCCAGCGGCGCCGTCACCGTGCTGCGCGCCTTGTCCGGTGGCGAGACGCAGGGCTACATGGTCGCCTCGGCCGAAACGCTGTACATGCCGCTCTACAGCAACGACTTCGCGACGGCGAACACGCTGGTCGTCGGCTCGGATGGCAGCAGCCCCGAAGTGCTGCCCTTCACCGACACTTACGACGAGATCGCCCCGGCGCTGGGCACGCCGGCCGAAGTCTTCGGCTCGAACGTGGGAGCGGTGATGCTGGTGCAAGGCCCCAACCAGGGCAGCACCGCCGCACCGCGCGTCCTCGTCGCCCAGGGTGCCACGCGCACGCTGACAAGCTATGCGGACCCGGCGCCGAACGACCCCGCCTGGTCGATGGAGCCCAACGCCTTCGACCGCGCCCTGCAACTCGGCCAGCCCGCCGTGCTGGTCCGCAGCAGCAACACCAGCACCGACCTGTACGCCTACCGCAGCGGCACCGCCGGCCTGACCAAGGTCGGCAGCACCGCCAGCCCCCTGAAGATCCGCCCTGCAGCGCGCAGCACCGCCAGCGCAGCCACGCAGCGCAAAACCCAGGCCCGCACGCGGCTGGGCGCACAGTGAACTGAAGCGGGGGCTGGCGACCGCCCCTGCATCAACCTGAAGGCCCCCATCGCAAACGCCCCGCCGTCATCGGCGGGGCGTTTTTCATGGATGGCTTCAAGCGGGTGCCGGCACCACCCGCGGTCCCCAGCGCCAGGTGAGCAAGGTGCCCAGCGTGACGGCGACCACGGCGAAGGCCGGTGCGCCCAGCGCGCCCACATGGTCCACCAGCAAGCCGCCTCCGATGGCGCCCGACGCGATGGCGATCTGGAAAGCGGCCACGATCAGGCCGCCTGCCGCCTCAGCCTGGTCCGGCGCGGCGCGCACGATCCAGGTCTGGAAGCCGACCGGGAAGGCGCCGAAGGCAAAGCCCCACAGACTGACGGCGACGGCGGTGACGACAGGCGAGCTGCCGGCCACCAGCAGGCTCGCGGCCAGCAGCACGATCAGCGCACCGCCAGCCGCGATCGCGTGGCGCTCGCTGCGCCCGGCCAACCAGCCACCCGCGAAGTTGCCGAAGAAGCCGCCAATGCCATAGCCCAGCAGCACGGCCGAGATCGCCTCCACCGGCAGCCGCGTCACCTGCTCCATCACGGCGCGGATGTAGGTGAAACCGGCGAAGTGGCCCGAGATCACCAGCAGCACTGCCAGCAATGCAAAGCGCACGGCCGGCCGCGTGAACAGCTCGCCCATGGCCCGCAGGCTGGACTCGCCATGCGGCGGCAGGGCCGGCAGCGTGATCAGCTGCACTGCAAACGCCAGCACGCCAACCGCCCCGGCCGCGACGAAGGCGCTGCGCCAGCCCCACAGCTCGCCCATCCATGCGCCCACCGGCGCCGCGCACACCGTGGCAATGGACACGCCGGTCAACACCAGTGACATGGCGCGCGGAAACAGCGGCGCGGGCACCAGCCGCATGGTCAGCGCCGCGGCCATGGACCAGAAGCCGCCCAGGGCAATGCCCAGCACCACCCGCCCGGCCAGCAGCACGCCCAGCGATTGCGCGGTGGACGCCAGCACGTTGGACAGCAGCAGCAAGGCGGTGAGCGCCAGCAGCACCCAACGGCGGTCCAGGCGCCGCGTCAGCAGCGGCACGGCCGGTGCGGCCACGGCGCCGACCAGCGCGGTGGCCGTGACCGCCTGCCCGGCAGCGCCAACCGAGACATGCAGGTCGGCCGCCATCGCGGTGAGCAGGCTGGCAGGCAGGAACTCGGCGGTGACCAGGCCGAACACGCCCAGCGAGAGCGAGGCCACGGCGGGCCACCGCGCGGCGTCTTGTTCGGGTGCTGCGGGGGGCGCGGCGGGAAGCTCGCTGGCGGCAGCCAGGCACGCGGAGCAGGAATTGGATGACACGGAATGCGAAGCCTTGTGGGTCCTGAGGTTGATCAGCTTAGGCCTAGCATCCAGTGCTTTCCATGCCGGAACAGCCCAAATGCTTGACCGTTTCTCCAGCCCGCCCACCGCCACGGCCCCGGCCCCGACGTCCGGCCCGGACCCGCTGACGCAGATCCTGCTGGGCCTGAGGCTGGAAGGCGTGGAGTACGGCCGCTGCCTGATGCACGCCCCTTGGGCGATCTCATTCCCGAAGCAACCCACGGCGCGCTTCCACTTCGTCGCCAGCGACAGTTGCTGGCTGCGCGCGGGGGCCGAAGACTGGGTGCAGCTGAACGCTGGCGACGCGGTGCTGCTGCCGCGCGGCAGCGCCCATGTGCTGGCCAGTGCGCCCGAAGTGCAGGCCCTGGACATCGATTCGCTGGGACGCGACACGGTGGTCGACCAGCTCTACCTCGTGCGCGACGCCGCCGACGAAGCCGGGCCGCCCAGCCATGTGATGTTCTGCGGCAGCATGCAGTTCAACCTGGACCCCTTGCACCCGCTGCTGGCCATGATGCCGGACGTGATCCGCGCCGGCGACCTGGCCCAGCGCGACCCGACCGTGCCAGTGTTGCTGGAGGCGATGGAGCGCGAAGTGGCGCTGAACCGCATCGGCGCCTGTGGCATCCTGGCGCGCATGGCCGACGTGCTGGCCGCCAGCATCATCCGCGCCTGGGTCGAATGCGCCTGCAGCAACCCGACAGGCTGGATCGCCGCGCTGCGCTGCCCCGGCGTGGGCAAGGTGCTGGCCGCCATCCACACCGCGCCCGAGCGCGACTGGAGCGTGCCCGCGCTGGCCCATGTGATGGGCACCTCGCGCTCGCGCTTTGCCCAGGCCTTCAAGGACTCGGTCGGCGAAAGCCCGGCCCGCTACGTCGCCAAGATCAAGATGTTCCAGGCCCGCCGCTGGATCGCGCAGGACGGCATGCGCATCACCGTGGCCGCCGACCGGCTGGGCTACGACTCCGAAGCCTCCTTCAGCCGCGCCTTCAAGCGCGTGCTCGGCCACGCGCCCAGCCTGGCAAAGGCCTTGGCCGAGCAGCTGGACGGACGCTGAACAAGTCATACGATGACCACCGATTCCGCCCGTCCCGCATCCGTGGAATCACGGTCATCTACCGGGTAGCCCAACGCGCATTCGACTTGTACGATGTCATAACACTAATGACATCGGAGACCTCTCATGCAAGACGACACCCGTGCAACCCTGCCCCGCCGCAGCCTGCTGCAAGCCGCGGCAGGAACCGCATTCGCCGCCGCAACCGGCAGCGCGCTGGCCCAGTCCTTCGACTTCAAGCCCAACCAGCGCTACCCGGACCCTGCCGTGATGGTGCTGGACCCGAGCTTTGCCAAGTACCGGCTCTACAGCAGCACGCTGGAGCAGATCGGCACCGGCCTGCGCTGGGCCGAAGGGCCGGCGTATTTCCCGGAGAAAGGCTGGTTGCTGGTCAGCGACATTCCGAACAACCGGATCATGAAGTACGACGAGAAGGACGGCAGCTTCAGCGTCTTCCGCAATCCTTCGAACTTCGCCAACGGCAATGTGTGTGACCGCCAGGGCCGGCTCGTCACCTGCGAGCATTCGGTGACCCGCCGCATCACCCGCACCGAGCGCGACGGCAAGGTCACGGTGCTGGCCGACAGCTTCGAAGGCAAGCGCCTGAATGCGCCCAACGACATCGTCGTCAAGTCCGACGACAGCATCTGGTTCACCGACCCGCTGTTCGGCATCAACGGCGAATGGGAAGGCAGCAAGGCCAAGCCCGAGCAGGCGACGACCAACGTCTATCGCCTGGGCACCGACGGCAAGCTGAGCGCCGTGCTGACCGACCTGGTCAACCCCAACGGCCTGGCCTTCTCGCCAGACGAGAAGAAGCTCTACGTCGTCGAATGGAAGGGCACGCCGAACCGCAGCATCTGGCGCTACGACGTGAACCCCGATGGCTCCCTGAGCGGCAAGATGAAGTTCATCGACGCGGCCGACCAGGGCGCGCTCGACGGCTTCAAGGTCGACCGCGACGGCAACCTCTGGTGCGGCTGGGGCAGCAACGGCGCGCTGGCCGCCGAACCGGTCGACAACCCGCTGCTGCCGGGCCGCAAGGTCTACCCGCTGAAGGGCCGCTCGGAGGACCTGGACGGCGTGATGGTCTTCAACCCCGAAGGCAAGGCCATCGGCTTCATCCGCCTGCCCGAACGCTGCCCCAACCTGGTCTTCGGCGGCCCCAAGCGCAACCGCCTCTACATGACCAGCAGCCACTCGGTCTATGCGCTGTATGTGGAGGCGCACGGCGCGGTGTGAGTCCCTGCAGCGATCACGGCGGAGGGCACCCGCCCTCCTCGGCGCCATGGAACAAACGGCCAGCCACCCTGTCTCATCTGCGGTGGCCCACCAACAAGAAAGGAAGCCGCCATGAACCTGCTGTCAGGACAATGCCTTTGCGGGCAGGTACAGCTCACTGTTCGCGGTGAACCGCTGCGTGTGGGCATCTGCCATTGCATGGACTGCCGCAAGGAAAGCGGCTCGGCTTTCACCTTCTACGGCATCTGGCCCGTCCAACGCTTCGAACACGCGGGTGACACGTCCGAATTCCGAGGCCGCCACTTCTGCCCCCGCTGTGGCGCGCGGCTGTTCTCAGTGGACGACGAAGAGGCCGAGATCAAGCTCGGCATCCTGTCGCAAGCCCCCACCCCTCTGGTGCCGAGCTACGAGCTGTGGATCAAGCGCCGCGAACCGTGGCTGAGGCCGATCGACGGCGCCGAGCAGCACCTGGAAAACCGGAGGTGACGGGCGCAGGCCGGTAGGCCACTGCGCTAGCGTGCTGGCAAAGATACGCATCGCTCAGCGCCCACCCGCCTGCTGCTTCTCCAGCTCCGCCAACTTCTCCCGCATCCTCGCCCCCATCGCAATCTGCGGATTCGAATAGCCGTCGTCCTTGCCGGCTTCCTTCTCGCGCTGCGCAATGACCTCGCGCGCCTTCGCATGCGCTGCTTCGAACGGCATGCCGGCGCGGATGTTTTCGTCGTACATCGCGCGGCCGAAGAAGGTCAGCGGCGAGCGGCGGCCGCAGCCGTAGGAGGTGTGGTCGGCGTCGGCTGCCGTCATCACCAGCGTGTCGTCGTCCGCCAGCGGCGCGATCCAGCTGCCGGAGAAGCAGGCGGAGATCGAGATCACCGCGTGCTTGATGCCGGCTTCGTTCAGCCAGGACTTGAGGTCCTGCGGCGTCACCGAGTCCACGTCCAGCGGCCAGAACGAGGTCGCGAGTTCGCCGTCGCGGCCGCCGTGCGAGGTCAGGTGGATGAACAGCACGTCTTCGTCCACGTCCATCTGCTCGCCCGCACGCTGGATCGCGCGCTCCAGGTTGATCGGCGTGGCCCAGGGCCAGTCAGGTGTTTCCTCGCGCTGGTTGATCAGTTCCAGCGGCGCCGCGCCATAACGCTTCTGCATGACCTCGGCCACCATGTGGCTCTCGCGGCGGAACACTTCCTCGTCGGCATTCGGCGCGAAGGTGATGGCGTAGACCTCGACCTTGCCGGGGTGCTGGGGCGGCACCGCGTCCAGCGCGTTCGCCAGCACATCGTCCTGCGCCTCGAAGACTTCCTGCGTGAGGCTGAACGGGGGCTCCTTGTCAGCCTCGGTCTCCGCGGGCGGGCGCTGCGGGTACCAGAAGTGCACCGGCTGGTAGAACTGCAGCAGCAGTTGCGAGCCGACCAGCAACAGCACCGCCGCAAAGCGTGAAAGCCCATTGGCCGTGCCACCCCGCCACAGCAGCCGGCCCTGCGCCGCGAAGACCCAGCCCATCCAGATCCAGCTGACCCACTGCACCAGCGCCACGGCCTGCTCGTCCTGGCTGTCCATGCCACGGATCAGCGGCACCAAGACCAGCGCGCTGCCCAGCACCAGCGGCAACATCAAGGCACAGAGCAAGGCCAGGCGCGCGCCCGCCTGCCGCAGCACCTGGCCCGGCTCGGCCGCAGGGTCGCGCACCGCCAGCCAGGCCACCAGCGCAGACACCACCAAGGCCATCCACGGATTCATCAGCAGCGCCGGCCAGTAGAAGCGCGCCGGGCCGTCGATGAACAGGCGCGCCAGCCCCAGTTCCGCGCCCAGCCCGACCAGCCACAGCAGCAACAGGACGCCCGCTGACAGCGGCAGGCCCTCGCCGTTGGCCCGCAGCAGCAAGGCCGCGCGCAAGCCTTGTGCCCACCAGGCGCCGAGTGCGCCACGGGGCAGCAAGGGCTCCTTCGGCGCCACGGCGACGAGCGGTGGTGCGTTTGTCTCTTCAGGCACTGCCGAGCCCTGCCCGGCCGATGCTTCATTCACCATCATCCACTCCCCCGATTGTTCTTGGCGACACAAGCCCGCCTTGTTTCAGCTGCCGGCCAAGGCCGATGGCGACCAGGCATCTGCATCCTGGTGACCGAAAAGTGCGCCAACGTAGCGTCCCAGGGACAGCTCGAAATGCCGGGCCGCGGCCGCCTCGCCCGCATCTGCTCGCCGGGCATCCGCCACGAAAGCCTGGAACAGGCTCCACTGGCTGGACAACTGCGAGACCACCAGGCGCGCCAGGTCGTAGGACAGCAGGTTGCCGTCATCGGTCCTGCGGAAGGACTCCCCGGTCCAGAACTGCTGGATGGTCTCTTCGTTCCAGAAGCGCACATGCATGGCGTGCAAGGCATGCGGCGTGTGCAGGCTTGGCCGGGCGCCGGCCACCCGGTGCTCGGTGTTGACGGCAAGCCCTTCGTCCAGCCACACCGGCAGGCGCAGATGAGCGAGCGCGCTGTGGGTCAGCTCATGCGCGATCACCGGCTCGATGTCGCGAAGCTCAGCACGGCACAGCACGAAGTGCGGGCAGCCAGCGTCGATGAACATGCCGCCACTGAAAGCGGCTTCGCCTTCTCCTGGGTCATGCGCGGCCACGTAGTGGTAGTAATCGTCTTCGTGGTCCAGCACCAGCACGATGCTTTTCATCCCGGCGGGAAAGCGCGCCAGCGGGCCCAGCACGCGCTCGATGCGCCCTCGCGTCCTGGCCACGTAGGCCGCCACGGCGTCAGCACTGGCGGGCTCCAGCGAGGACAGCACCCACGCGGCCACGCTCTCTCGCAGCGAGACATGCGCGCCCAGGGCATCCCGCATGTGCAGCAGCCAGGCGCGGTGCGCAGCCAGCCGCAGGCCTGGCTGCAGGGCAGGCGGCAGCGGCCCCAGCCAGGCCTCGAACGCGCGCCAATCCATCAGCGGATGGCCATGCACCAGCTGCAGGCCATGGGCCATCACCCAGTTCTCGGCGCCCGGCGCCTCGAGCAGCGCTGGCGGCGCGTCCAGCACGCCAGTGCGCACCGGAAGCTCGGCGCGAGCTGCCTGCTCGTGTGCCCGGGCCTGGGCATGGCCCATCAGGGCCCCCATGAATGGCACCATCCACACCATCGCAATGTGCATGCCCTTGTGGTCCATGGCATCGCCCAGGCCGATGATCCGGCGCGTGATCCAGATGTTCAGGCCCACGAGGGCCAGCAAGACAATGAGCAGAGGCATGACGATGCGAGGCGCGCACAGTTGAAATCGAAGCCGAGAATCTACCTGCAACACCGTGCCCTCGGGCGCCAGCACCCCGAAACGCCAGCATGACGGACCGCGACAGCCCACCGCTTGAACCCGTGACCAAAGCCTCGACCGCGAACCAGCCCCCACGCGCCCCCTCTGCCTTCGTCCGCGTGCGCGGCGCCCGCGAACACAACCTGAAGAACGTCGACGTGGACATCCCACGGGACGCATTGGTGGTGTTCAGCGGGGTGTCGGGTTCGGGCAAGTCTTCGCTGGCCTTCGGGACCTTGTATGCCGAGGCGCAGCGGCGCTATTTCGAGTCGGTGGCGCCCTATGCGCGGCGCTTGATCGACCAGGTCGGCGTGCCGGCGGTCGATTCGATCGACGGGCTGCCGCCGGCCGTGGCGTTGCAGCAGCAGCGCGGCACGCCGAGCACGCGCTCGTCCGTCGGCAGCGTGACCACGCTGGCCAGCCTGCTGCGCATGCTGTATTCGCGTGCCGGCAGCTACCCGCCTGGGCAGCCCATGCTGTACGCGGAAGACTTCTCGCCCAACACGCCGCAGGGCGCCTGCCCCACCTGCCACGGCCTGGGCCATGTCTATGACGTGACCGAAAAAAGCATGGTGCCGGACGACACGCTGACGATCCGCGAGCGTGCCATTGCCGCGTGGCCACCGGCCTGGCACGGGCAGAACCTGCGCGACATCCTGGTCACCCTCGGCCACGACGTGGACAGGCCATGGCGCGATCTGCCGCGCAAGCTCAAGGACTGGATCCTCTACACCGAGGAGCAGCCCACGGTGCCGGTCTATGCCGGCTTCACGCCCGCCGAAACCAAGGCTGCGCTGAAGCGCAAGCTGGAGCCCAGCTACCAGGGCACCTTCATGGGCGTGCGCAAATACGTGCTGCACACCTTTGCCACCACGCAGAGCGCGCTGATGAAGCGCCGCGTGGCGCGTTTCCTGGTGGGCGGGCTGTGCCCCGCATGCGCCGGCAAGCGGCTCAAGCCCGAGGCACTTTCGGTGAAATTTGCCGGGCGGGACATTGGCGAGCTGATGCAGCTGCCGCTGGCGCAGCTGGCCGAGGTGCTGGCACCGGCAGCCGCGCACGCCGAAGGCGCGCTCGCAGCGCAAGGCAAGGTGCTGAGCCGCAGTGCGGCCAAGGCCGACAACGCGCGCCGCGTGGCCGCTGGCGGTGCTGCACACACCGCCACGCCGGACGTGCGCCGCACCGCGGGGGACTCCGAGGAAAAGCGGCTGGCCGCGCAGCGCATCGCGCAGGACGTGCTGAGCCGCGTGCACACGCTGACCGAGCTGGGCCTGGGCTACCTGTCGCCGGACCGCAGCACGCCCACGCTGTCTTCCGGCGAGCTGCAGCGCTTGCGGCTGGCCACGCAGATCCGCTCCAACCTGTTCGGCGTGGTCTATGTGCTGGACGAGCCGACCGCCGGCCTGCACCCTGCGGACGGCGAAGCGCTGCTGACCGCGCTGCGGCAGCTGAAGGCGGCCGGCAATTCGCTGTTTGTCGTCGAGCATGACGTGGGGCTGATGCGGCAGGCGGACTGGCTGGTGGACGTGGGGCCGGATGCCGGAGAGCTGGGCGGCCAGGTGCTGTACAGCGGACCTCCGGCCGGGCTGGAAACCGTCACGTCTTCGCGAACCGCGCCCTACCTCTTCGGCCACCGCGCGGCGCCCACCCGGGCCGGGCGCAGGCCCAGCGGCTGGCTGAAGCTGGCCGGCGTTGGCCGCAACAACCTTCAGGCGGTGGAAGTGGCCTTTCCGCTGGGCGCGATGACCGCCGTCACCGGCATCTCGGGCTCAGGCAAGTCCAGCCTGGTCAGCCAGGCGCTGGTGGAACTGGTGAGCCGCCACCTGGGCCAGGAAGAGGCACCTGTATCCGAAGATTCGGCCGAGCTGCTGGACGAACCGCCGCTGGCCGTCACCACTGGCTGCATCGCCGAAGGTGCCGAGAAAATCCGCCGGCTGGTGCAGGTGGACCAGAAGCCCATCGGCCGCACGCCGCGCTCCAACCTGGCCACCTACACCGGCCTGTTCGACCAGGTGCGCAAGCTGTTCGCGGCGACACCTGCAGCGAAGAAGCGCCAGTTCGATGCCGGCCGCTTCTCGTTCAATGTCGCCAAGGGCCGCTGCGAGACCTGCGAGGGCGAAGGCTTCGTCAGCGTGGAGCTGCTGTTCCTGCCCAGCGTCTACGCGCCCTGCCCGACCTGCCACGGCGCACGCTACAACGAGGCCACGCTGCAGGTGCGCTACCGCGAGCGCCACATTGCCGAGGTGCTGGGCATGACGGTGGACCAGGCGCTGGCCTTCTTCGCGGACCAGCCAGCGCTCGCGCGCCCGCTCACGCTGCTGCGCGACATCGGCCTGGGCTACCTGCGCCTGGGCCAGCCGGCCACCGAGCTGTCCGGCGGCGAGGCGCAGCGCATCAAGCTGGCCACCGAGCTGCAGCGCAGCCAGCGCGGCGACACGCTGTATGTGCTGGACGAGCCGACCACCGGGCTGCACCCGTCGGACGTGGACAAGCTGATGGCGCAGCTGCAGGGACTGGTGGACGCGGGCAACACCGTCGTGCTGGTCGAGCACGAGATGCGCGTGGTGGCGGCCAGTGACTGGGTGATCGACGTAGGCCCGGGCGCGGGCAGCGCGGGCGGCCGCATTGTCGTGGCCGGCCCGCCAGCCGAAGTCGCGCGGGCCGAAGGTTCGGCGACGGCGCCTTACCTGCTGCGCGAGCTGCCCGGCTTGGCGTAGTCGCTCTCGATCCAGGCGACCGCGCTGGCGGCCTTGAGCTTGAAGTTCGCCGCCACCTTGACGCTGGCCAGAGGCTCGCCGTAGGCGTCCTGCGCGGCCAGGATGGCGTGCGGTTCGTATTCGTCGGCCACCAAGTCCAGCGTCACGGTGATGCGCTCGCCGTTGACCTCCACCACCACGTTCTGGTGGTTGATCGCGTGCAGGTGCTGCTCGTGGCGGCGGATCACCTCGGAGGCGGTCTTCACCAGCACGTTGAAGGCAGCGGTGTCCAGCGGCTTGGGGTTGCGCTTGTCGCGGCCCATGGTCCACGGGCCGATCAGCGCCGGCTCGGGCTCGCCGTCCTTGATCATGGCCACGGCCCAGCCGTCGCCCTCCTCACTTTTGAGGACCTTGGCCGTCCAGCCGTTGTCGCGCCACAGGCCAGGTTGGTGGATGGTGTCGGGCGTGGTGCCCTCGGCGGCCTCGTCGGCGTCTTGCAAGCTCATGGGGCATTTTAAGGAGTTGGCAGGGCCGTCGAATTCGGGTACATACAGGCGGTGTCCATCGACACCACTTCGGTGCTGTGTGGCCTGACGCAGTGACTTCGGCAGTAGGGATCACGCAACCTGAAAGCGGCTGTCGAACCGCGGCCCGTGCCAACCGCGGTCGTTCGGCCAACCTCGAATCGACCGGACGCACATGCGGACAGCACAACAACAGGACCCGCTGGCCTTTCTCGGCGATGGCGGCGAAATGGGCAAGTTGGTCCGCAGCATGGACTGGTCGGCCACGCCGCTGGGCCCGCCCGAGACCTGGCCGCAAAGCCTGCGCACGACCGTCGGCCTGTGCCTGGCATCGAACTTCCCGATCTCGCTGGCCTGGGGCCCGCAGCACGTCCAGATCTACAACGATGGCTACTGGCCGATCTGCGGCGGCAAGCATCCGCACTCGATGGGCCAGGACTTCCGCGCCTGCTGGGCCTCGGCCTGGCCGGTCGTCGGCGAGGCCTTTGATCGCGCGCTGCAGGGCGAGACCTCGTTCCTCGAAAACCAGCGCATGTTCCTGGACCGCAACGGCTACCTGGAGGAGACCTTCTTCACCTTCTCGTTCAGCCCGATCCGCGACGAATCCGGCCAGATTGGCGGGCTGTTCCACCCGGTCACCGAAACCACCGCCCGCATGCTGGGGGAGCGCCGCGCCCGCGCACTGCGCGACCTGACCGCCCGCACCGGCGACGGCCACAGCATGGCCGAAGTCTTCGCCTGCGCCATCGAGGTCCTGGCCGAGCACAGCTTCGACCTGCCGTTTGCGCTGCTGTACGAGCTGGACGAGGCCGGTGACAGTGCACGCCTGCATGGCACGACCGGTGTGGTCGCCGGCACCCCGGCCACGCCCACGGTGCTGCTGCTGGACGACCCGGACGCGCCCTGGCCGCTGGCCCGGCTGCTGCCCGAAGGCCAGCCACTGCAGGTCGACGACGTGCCGGCCCGGCTGCGCGGTGTGCCCGCCGGGCCCTATGACGAGCCGCCGCAGAGCGCGCTGCTGCTGCCCATCTCGCCGCCCGGCGCGGGCCGGCCGATGGCGGTGCTGGTGGCGGCACTGAGCCCCCGGCTGCCGCACAACGAGGTCTACCGCGGGCTGTGCGAGCAGTTCGCCGCCACCATCACCGCCGCGCTGGCGAATGCGCTGGCCTACGAAGAGGCGCGGCGGCGCGCCGAGGCGCTGGCAGAGATCGACCGCGCCAAGACTGCGTTTTTCAGCAACGTCAGCCACGAGTTCCGCACCCCGCTGACGCTGATGCTGGGCCCGCTGGAAGACCTGCTGGCCCAGCCCGGCGGGCGCAAGCTTGCGGACCAGGCCACGCTGGCCCTGGTGCACCGCAATGCCTTGCGGCTGCTGCGCCTGGTCAACAGCCTGCTGGACTTCTCGCGCATCGAAGCCGGCCGGCTGCAGGCCAGCTTCGAGCCCACCGACCTGGCCGCGCTGACCACTGACCTGGCCAGCGTGTTCCGCGCCACCGTCGAGCGCGCCGGCCTGGCGCTGCAGGTCGACTGCGCGCCACTGCCGGCCGCCGTGCAGGTGGACCGCGAGATGTGGGAAAAAATCGTCCTGAACCTGCTGTCCAACGCCTTCAAGTTCACACACGCCGGGCAGATCCGCGTCGGCCTCGTGGCGCAGGACGGCATGGCGGTGCTGACAGTGGCGGACAGCGGCATCGGCATTGCGCCAGACGAGCTGCCGCGGGTCTTCGAGCGCTTTCACCGGGTGCGTGGCGCCCACGGCCGCAGCTTCGAGGGCACCGGCATCGGCCTGGCGCTGGTGCGTGAGCTGGCGCGCCAGCATGGCGGCGAGGTCGCGGTGCAAAGCCAGCCTGGCCGCGGCTCGACCTTCACCGTGCGCGTGCCGCTGGGCAACACCCACCCGTCCGCCGAGCGCACTGGCGCCGCACAGCCCCTGGCCTCGACCGCGCTGGACGCTGCGCCGTTTGTCGAAGAGGCCATGCGCTGGCTGCCGGACGCGCCTGCGGCCCCGGACGCATCAGTCGCCCCGGTCGCCCCGGACGCCCCGGTCATTGACCGCTCGCAACCGTTGCCGGCTTCGCTGGAACTGCAAGCCCGCGTGCTGCTGGCCGACGACAACGCCGACATGCGCGACTACCTTCGCCGCCTGCTGGCCGAGCACTACACGGTGCAAGCCGTGGGTGACGGCAGCGCCGCGCTGGCCGCCGCGCTGGCCCTGCCGCCAGATCTGATCCTGTCCGACGTGATGATGCCCGGGCTGGACGGCTTCGAGCTGCTGGCCGCGCTGCGCGCCGAACCGCGCACCGCGGCGATCCCGCTGATCCTGCTGTCGGCCCGGGCCGGCGAGGAAGCGCGGGTCGAAGGCATGCAGGCCGGGGCCGACGATTACCTGACCAAGCCCTTCTCGGCCCGCGAGCTGCTGGCCCGCGTCAAGGCCCACCTGGCGCTGGCCCGCATGCGGCGCGAGGCCGACCAGATGCACCAGGCCGCGCTGGAGCGCGAAGCGGCACTGGCCCAGGCCCGCGTGCTGCAAGCCAGCGAACAACGCCTGCACCTGGCGCTGGAAGCCGGCCAGATGGGGCTGTGGGAATGGAACATCGACACCCAACTGTCGATCTGGAACCCGCAGATGTACCAGCTGCTGGGCCTGCCACCGGGCGAAGGACCTGTTCCCACCGACTGTTTCTTCCGCCTCGTCCACCCGGATGACCGGGGCCGGCTGCAACTGCGGCTGAAGCCCTTGTTCGAGCCTCAGCCCGAGGTACCCACCAGCCCCTGGCAAGACGAATTCCGCATCGTCCGCCATGACGGCCAGACGCGCTGGCTGGCCGGCCAGGGGCAGCTCTACCGGCATGCGGACGGCCGCCCGGCCCGCATGATCGGCATCAATCACGACATCACCGAGCACCGGGCGCTGGTCGCCGAGCTGCAGGACCACCGGCACCGGCTGCAGCAGATGGTCGACACGCGCACCCAGGCGCTGGCGCAGGCCGTTGGCGAGCTGGCCACCGCGCGCGACCGCGCCGAGGCCGCAAACCGCTCGAAGAGCGAGTTCCTGGCGAACATGAGCCACGAGATCCGCACGCCGCTGAACGCCATCGTCGGGCTGACCCACCTGGTGCAGCGCGAGGCCCAGGAACCCGCCCAGCGCGACCGGCTGGGCAAGATCGCGCACTCGGCGCAGCACCTGCTGCAGGTCATCAACGACATCCTCGACCTCTCCAAGATCGAGGCCAACCGCCTGCAGCTCGAAGACATCGAGTTCTCGCTGGACGCGGTGCTGAGCCGCAGCTTCGAGATGGTGGCCGACCATGCGCAGGCCAAGGGCCTGGAGCTGATCGTCGACACCGATCACCTGCCCGACCGGCTGGTCGGCGACCCGACGCGCTTTTCGCAGGCGCTGCTGAACCTGGTCGGCAACGCAGTGAAGTTCACCGCGCAGGGCTTTGTTCGCCTGGGCGGCGAAGTACTGGCCCGCAAAGGCGACCACGCGTTGATGAAGTTCAGCGTGCGGGACACCGGCATCGGCATTGCGCCGGAGCGCATCGGCGCGCTGTTCCTCGCCTTCGAGCAGGCCGACAGTTCGACCACCCGCCGGCACGGCGGCACCGGCCTGGGCCTGGCGCTGACGCAGCGGCTGGCCAGGCTGATGGGTGGCGACGCCGGCGTGCGCAGCACGCCCGGCCAGGGCAGCGAGTTCTGGTTCAGCGCCTGGCTGCGCGTGGCAGCGCCGTCGACCCGTCACGCGCCACAGCTGGCCGGGCGCCGCGCCCTGCTGGTCGATGACCTGCCCGAGGCCCTGGCAGCACTCTCCGGACAGCTGCGCCGGCTCGGCTTGCTGGTCACCACGGCGGCTTCAGGCGAAGAAGCGCTGGCCTGCGTCGACGAAGCCGCGCGCCGCGGCGAGCCTTTCGAGCTGCTGCTGATCGACTGGCGCATGGCCCCGCTGGACGGCGTGCAGACCCTGGCGCTGTTGCGCCAGCGGCTCGGGGCCGGCCTGCCCCCGGCGGTGCTGGTCACGGCCGACGCCGATGCCGCCCTGCAGCGCGAGGTGCGCGAAGCCAGGTTCAGCAGCGTGCTGGTCAAACCCGTCACCGCCTCTGCGCTGCACGACAGCTTGCTGCGGGTGCTGGGCCGGGCCCACCCCACGCCCCCTCGACAGCCCGCAGCCCCTGGCGGGCCCGAGGCCAGCCTGCGCCAACTGCATGCCGGCAGGCGAGTGCTGCTGGCCGAAGACGGCCTGGTCAACCAGGAGGTTGCCAAGGCGCTGCTGGAATCGGTCGGCCTGGCCGTCGACGTGGCCGCAGACGGCGTGCGCACCGTGCAGATGGCGCTGGACCGGGCGGTCGACCAGCCCTACGCGCTGATCCTGATGGACGTGCAGATGCCGCGGATGGACGGCCTGGACGCCACCCGGGAACTGCGCAGCCGCGGCTACCAGGCCCCCATCATCGCGATGACGGCCAACGCCTTCACCGAAGACCGCGACGCCTGCCTGGCCGCCGGCATGGACGACCACCTGAGCAAACCGGTCAAGCCCGAGGAGCTGTATGCGAACCTGCTGAACTGGCTGTCCCGGCCAGCGGCAGGCTGAAGCTCAATCGCCCAGGTCGACCAGCGCCGCCAGCGGCAGGTCGGCCAGTGCCGCAGGGAGCGCGTAGTCGGCCAGCACCCAGGCGCGCCGGGTGTCGGTGGCCGCTTCGGCCAGCAGTGCCACCAGGCGGCGGCTGGAGCGGGCGTCCAGCGCGGCAAACGGCGTGTGCAGCAAGGTCAGCTGCGCGCCACTGGCTGCGGCGGCCACCAGGCCGACCTTGCGGCGGCTGCCGGTGGACAGCATGTGCATCGGCTTGTCCAGGTGCTCGGCCAGGCCGAAGTCGGCGACCAGGGCGTCGGCCAGCGCGGCTTGCCAGCTTGCAGCGAACACTTCGTGCCGCGCGGCCAGCCAGGCGCGGGCCGGCACCGGGTCGTGCGCCTCGTCTGCCGGGCGCTCGAAGCTCAGGCCCTGGGCCTGGCGGTGCAGGCGGCCGCTGCCAGGCTGAAGCTCACCGGCCAGCAGGCGCAGCAGCGTCGTCTTGCCACGCCCATCGCCGCCGCGCACCAGGCTCAGGCCGGGTCGCATGGCGAAGTCCAGCGACTTCAACAGCGGCTGGCCGGCAATGGAAAAACCGAGCTGTTCGGCCTGGAGCAGGACTGGGTTCATGTCAATGCTGTGTTCGGCGACAAGGGGCCGCCGATTGTGTTGGGAGCGCCCGGCACCAGCGACAACACAAACGCGTTCGCAAACCGCCCGTTCAGCTTGAGCCGGTTGCGCGCCAGGCATTCCCGCAGCGCGCCGGCGCGTTCCGCCACCGCCAGGCTGGGCGCGTTGTCCTCGGCAACAACGATCTCCACGCGGCCCAGGCGCAGCTCGTCAAATGCGAAGCGCGACAGGGCCTGGACGGCGGCGGAAGCGGCGCCGCGACGCTGCCACGACTCGCGCACCCAGTAGCCCAGGTTGTAGAAGCCGTTGACGGTGTTGAACTGGTTCAACCCGCAGCCGCCGACCAACGTGCCGGATGCAGCGTCGAAGATGCCGAACTCGTGGCCCGAGCCGTCTGCCCGCACCTGCTCGCAGTGCGCAAACCAGGCCAGCGCGTCGGCGTCCGCATAGCCCGCATGCGCCCAAGGCATCCACCGGCCAACGGTGGCGGTGGATTCGCGGACGGCAGCGGTGAACGTGGGCGCGTCGGCGGCCACAAATGGCCGGAGAAGGAATGGCGAGTTCGGAAGGTTCACGGTGCGACCTGGGTGCAAGAAACGGCGAAGCGGCGGCTTCGCCCGCTTCTGCATTCTCCACAAGCGACGGCGACCTGCTGTTCGGGGGCGCACGCCACACCGACGGCCGCGGCTTCGCCAAGGAAGAGAATCGGCCCATCCACCTGCAGGTCCCGCTGCGGCGCCAGTGATCGACTGGCGTTGGGCAAGCCCGAACCGATGCCGCTCATTGCTCCCTCCTCGCCAGAACCCGCCTGGCTGACGGCCGCCCGCGCCGAACTGGGCGTGTGCGCCGCGCCAGCGGGCCAGTCCAACCCGCGCATCACCGCGTACCACGCCGGCACCAACATCGAAGGCTACGACGACAAGGTCTCGTGGTGCAGCTCCTTCCTGCACTGGACACTGGCGCAAGCCGGCTTGCGCGGCACCGGCTCGGCGCTGGCGCGCTCGTGGCTGGACTGGGGCGTGGCGCTCGCGCAGCCGGTGCCTGGCTGCATCGCGGTGCTGTGGCGCGAAGACCCGGCCAGCTGGAAGGGCCACGTGGGCTTCTACCTGGCGCACGACGACCGCGAGGTGTGGCTGCTGGGTGGCAACCAGCTCGGCGCCGTACGAGCGCACAGCTACCCCGTCGACACGGTGCTGGCCTATCGTTGGCCAGAAGGCTGCCCGCTGCCGGACGCCTGAATGCCAAGCGTGGACGCGATGCGTGATGGCACGATCGGATGGCAGGCTGTCGTCGTTTGCCAGTGCGTGGCGCGATCCGAATTCCTACGATCACCTCATCGAAACCCACTCCTTGAGGACATCATGAACAAGCCATCCAACACCGCGCTGATCACCGGCGCATCCAGCGGCATCGGGCTGGAACTCGCGAAGATCCATGCACGGCAAGGCGGCGACCTGGTGCTGGTCGCAAGGTCCCGCGACAAGCTCGACGCGCTGAAACTGGCGTTGGAGGCCGCGCACGGCATCTCGGCGACCGTGATCGCCGAAGACCTCGCCAAGCCAGGTGCGGCGCAACGCATCTTCGAGCAGACGCAGGCCCAGGGCCTGGTGATCGATGTGCTGGTCAACAACGCCGGCTTTGGCGGCCACGGCCTGTTCCACGAACAGCGCCTGGCCGACGCGCAAGCGATGATGCAGGTCAACATGGCCGCGCTGACCGAGCTGACACACGCATTCCTCAAGGGCATGGTCCAGCGCCAGCGCGGCCGCATCCTCAACGTGTCGTCCACCGCCTCATTCATGCCCGGCCCGCTGCAGGCGGTGTACTACGCTACCAAGGCCTACGTGACCTCGTTCACGCAGGCGATCGCCGAAGAGGTGGCCGCCCATGGCGTGACGGCCACCGCGCTGTGCCCCGGCGCCGTGGCCACCGGGTTCGTGGCAGCCGGCAACCTGCAGGGCGTTGACCTGTGGAAGCAGGCGAAGTCGGCGCAATCGGTGGCGCAATGCGGCTACGACGCGATGCAACGCGGCGAGCTGGTCGCGTTCAACGAGGGCCGGCTGCGGTTCATGCTGAACTGGATCGTGCCGCTGCTGCCGCGCAAGGTGGTGCTCAAGATGTCCCGCCAGGCAATGGAGAAGGGAAATGACATGCCCGCCGGGTTGCACTCAGGCGGCACGCGATGAAACGCGCCAGCCGGTTCGTCGTCGCCAGCAGCTGGAAGCTGATGCTGAGCGACATGCGGATCGATCCTGCCGCCGTGCTGGCCCACGCGGGGCTGCCGGCCGACCTGCTCCATCGCGGCGACGCTGCCTTGTCTCCGGCCGAGTACTTTCGCTTCTGGCACGGCATCGAGCGGGCTGCGGGCAACCGCGAGGTGGGCTTGCTGCTGGCCGAGCATTTCAAGGCCGAAGCCTTTGACGCGCCGATCTTTGCCAGCCTCTGCAGCCCGAACTTCAACGTGGCCGCCAGGCGCCTGAGCAGCTACAAGCCCTTGATCGGCCCGCTGCTGCTGGACGTGGACCAGGGCAGGGACCTCACGCGCCTGAGCCTGGCCTGCTATGGCGCCGAAGGCCAAATGCCGCGCTCGCTCAGCCTGACCGAGCTGGTGTTCTTCTGCCAGCTGATCCGCTTCGGCACGCGCGAGCGCATCGTGCCGCGGGTCGTCCAGCTGGCCGAACTGCCCCGGGATGTCGCGCCTTATGCCGCCTACTTTGGTTGCGCCTTGCGCCGGGCCGATCAAACCGAAATCCACTTCTCGGCGACCGACGCGGCCAAGCCCTTCCTGACCTTCAACGCCGCGATGTGGGACTTCTTCGAAGGCAGGCTGAACCAGAAGCTCGCCGACCTGGACGCCAGCGCCAGCACCGCGCAGCGGGTTCGCGCCGTGCTGCTGGAGGCGCTGCCCAGTGGCGAGGCCAGCATCGAGGCGGTGGCCGACCGGCTGGCGGTGAGCAAGCGGACCTTGCAGCGCAAGTTGACCGCCGAAGCCGAGGGCTTCCAGGACATCCTGGCGGCCACCCGCACCGAACTGGCCGACCACTACCTGAAGCAATCGAAACTCTCGCTGGGGGAGATCTCCTTCCTGCTGGGTTTCCAGGAACCCAACTCCTTCATCCGGGCGTACCAGGGCTGGAAGGGCGTGTCGCCGAGTGCTTTCAGAACGCAGGTCCATTGAGCTGCCCGCGCGGCGCCTGCATGCGATGGCGCAAACGACGCCTGGCAAACGCGGCCATACTTGGCCGCTGGCCGGCACCCCACTTGCCGGCCAGCCCGCATGCATGAGATCGAACTGAAGTTCCAGGTGCCCGAAGCGCGGCGGCGCGGGCTGCAACAGGCCTTCCGGCGCGGCCACGTCGCCGAGCAGCGGCTGCTCGCCGTCTACTTCGACACCGAAGACCGGCTGCTGGCCCGCCACGGCATGGCCCTGCGGCTGCGCCACGAGCCCGGCGGCTGGGTGCAGACGCTGAAAGCCGGCAGCGGCCACCGCCCGCTGCGACTGGAAGACAACGTGGCGCTTGGCGCCGCCGAGGCCATGCCAGCGCCAGACCCCGCGCGCCACGGCGGAACGCCTGCGCACCAGCGCTTGCTGAAGGCCTTGGCGCCGGCAAAGCACGCCACATTGGTCGAAGTCTTCCGCACCGACGTGACCCGCGAAGTGCGCTTGATGAAAGGGCCTGGCGGCCTGGTCGTCGAAGCGGCGCTGGACCGGGGCGAGCTGCAGGCAGGCCCGGCCCGCCATGCCCTGTGGGAGATCGAATTCGAGTGGAAGGCCGGGCCGCTGGCCGGGCTGTTCGCGCTGGCGGCCGACTGGGTCGCCCAGCACGGCCTGTGGCTGGACAGCGTCTCCAAGGCCGAGCGCGGGCACTGGCTGTCGCTGGGCAAAACCAGCGCGCCGCCGGTCAAGGCGCAGCCGCCTGAGCTTGACGAAAAACTCGGCGCCGCGGCCTTCGCGCGCGCCGCCGTCGCGGCCTGCCTGGCACAAGTGCTGCCCAACCTCAGCGCATTGGCGGGCCGCGATGGAAACGGCGCAGGCGACCCGGACCATGTGCATCAGCTGCGCGTGGGGCTGCGCCGGCTGCGCACCGTGCTGCGCGAAATGGCGCCGCTGGACGCCGGGCTGGACCCCGGCTGGGAAGCGCCGCTGGCCGGCGTCTTCGGCGCGCTGGGCCGGCTGCGCGACCAGCAAGTGCTGGAGACGCAGACCCGCAAGGCCTTGATCGCTGCGGGTGCGCCGCCGCTGAGTCGCCTGCAGCCGCCAAGCGAGGACCCGCCGCTGCCTTCGCTGCTGCAGGCCAGCGATTTCCAGCAGGTGCTGCTGGCCGCGCAGGCACTGGCGATGCAGGCGCCACCGGTCACCCCCGAGGCCTGCGACGGCCCGCCGCTGCCCGTGCTGGCCGAGCGGCTGGACCAGCTGCAACGCCAGCTGCGCCGCGACGCCAGGCATTTCGGGACACTGCCGCCCGAACACCAGCACCGCGCCCGCAAGCGGCTCAAGCGCCTGCGCTACCTGGCCGAATTCACCGCGCCGCTGTTCCGCCGCTCAGAGGTCAGCCGTTACTTCGAAGTGCTGGCACCCGCCCAGGACTGCCTGGGCAGGCTGACCGACCAGATGGCAGCGCAAGCCGCCTACCGCGAAGCGGCGGCGGCGCAACCGGAGGCCTGGTTCGCCGTCGGCTGGCTCAGCGCCGGCCATGCCGAGGCTGTGCGGGCGGCGCAAGAGGCCTTGACCCAGGCCGGCAAGGCCAGGCCCTTCTGGCACGGCCGGCTGCGGCGTCGTCACGGGCGCTGAAATCAGCGCCCGCGCCAGAAACCGGCCAGACCCAGGGCATGATGAGCGAACTTAGACCTTTGAGGAAAGCCCATGAAATCCCAGCGCAGCAACAAGGAAACCAAGAAGCCGAAGAAAGACGCGCCGGCGCCAAAGCCTTCCGGCACCGTGGCACCGCCACCGGCCGTGCCCATCATTCCGAAGGAACGCAAGAAGCCTTGAAGGCGTGAGGCGGACGGTTGTCCGCCTGGAAAGTCCTTGGCGAGCCGGGCGGCGCGTACACCGGCGCCAGCCCCTCGCCAGGCAGACCGGACCAGCTGCGCGCCGAGGCCATGCCGCCCCGGCTCAGGCGCGCCAGCCGCGCCGCAATCCACGGCGGCCCGTCGGGCGGCAGCGCCAGCATGCAGCGCAGCTCGCCGTACAGCGGCGCGCCATCACGAGCGGTGGCCAACGGGAAAGCCTGGTAGCGCGGCTGCACGATCCAGTGCGGTGCGTCCGCCGTGGCAGCCAGCGCATCCAGCTCGGCCGCATCCACCTGCAGCCGCACGCCGGTGCCACCCCAGGAGCGCGCCGACTTCAGCACCAGCGCCTGCGCCGGCCGGCCCAAGGCTCGCCACTGCGCCAGCGGCGCGCAGCGCTCCTCGGCCGGCAGCGGCAGCTGGGGCAACAAACCTTTGTGGATGCGGTCAAACCAGGCCGGATGGCCCCGCCAGCGCACCGCGCGGGCCTGGGCCAGCAGCCGCGCCGTGGCCTCGCCCTGCGGGTCCTCGTGCAGGATCAACCGGTTCAGCACCTGCGGCACGTCCACCCATTCATCGCCCACCTGGCGCTGCAGCACACCTTGTTCGCTGCGCAGCTGATGCGGCTCGGCCAGCGTCAGGCCCAGCAGCGCCGCAGTCGGCAGCAGGTCAAACGCCGTGGTCTGGGCCAGCGGCGCATGCTCCAGCAGCACGCCGCCGGGCAGCGGCGCCAGCCAGTCGTGCATGGCCTGGTGCCAGCTCGCCTGCCCGGCCGGCAGCTCGTGCGGCTGCAGGCCTTGCAACAGCCCAGGATGCAGCGCCTGCCAGGCCAGGTGCAGCGCCTGGGCCGTCACCGTCACCGAATGGAAGGCCTGGAACTCGACCCAGCGCAATGCCCAGCCACCGGGCGCGCCGGGCGCCTGCACCACGGCCAGGTCGGCCGCCAGCACGTCGGGCTGGGTGATGCCTGGCCACCGCGCGTCATCGGCCCAGGCGCCGGCCTCCACCCGCGCTTGCAGCCAGCTGCACAGCCCGCGCAGCCGCTGGCCGAGCTCGGCGTTCAGGCGCTCGGACATCACCAGCGGCGCTTCGCCCATGCTGTGCAAGGGCAGCGGCGCGCGCGCATCGGCCAGGCCGCTGGCCAGCCAGGCGGCCTGCAGGCGCTCGCGCTGGCCGGCTGGCGGCGAATCGAAGATCCCGTCCAGGCGCTGCATGGGCGTCATGCGGCACCTCCGGGCTCGGCCAGCAGCCAGCGCGACAGCGGCTGCGCAGTCTCGTGCACCAGCCTGTCCACCAAGGCCGGCAGTTCGCCGCCAGTTTCGGCCAGCCAGCGGCGCTGCTGGTCGGCCGGCGTGCCCTGGCGCAGCGCATCAGCCATGGCCAGCGGCAGGCGCCGGCCGAAGCCCAGCGCTGCGGCTGCGGGCGCCAGCCGGGCCAGCCAGCGCGCCATGCCCTGCGCAAAGGGCAGCGGCTCCTCGCTGTGCCAGTCCACCAACCGGGCCTGCTGGCCGTGGCGGCGGGCGCGCCATTTGTTGTCCTCGATCAGCGCGCGCGGCAGCGGCGGCACGCATTGCCCCGCCGCCAGCTCGGCCTGCAGCGTGGCCACCTCGGCCTGCAGCAGCGCCACGATCAGCCAGACCCGGTCCAGCCCGTGCACCGCGTCGCACACGCGCACTTCCAGCGTGGCGTAGCGGTGATGAATGCGCAGGTCTTCCCACAGGCCGTGGCCCTGCTCCACGCTGCCCACCGCCTGCAGCCGCCGCACATGGGCCCAGTAGTCAGCCTCGCTGGCCCAGACCTCGGGCACGCCCATGCGCGGGTAGCGGCCCAGCAGGCTGTGGCGCCAGGTCTGCAGCCCTGTGTCCCGCCCCTCGAACAGCGGCGCGCTGGCCGACAGCGCCAGCAGCTCGGGCAGCACGTGGCGCAATCGGTTCATCACCGGCATGCGCCACTCGGGTTGGCCGACGCCCAGGTGCACATGCAGCGCAAACGACATCGCGCTGCGGGCAATGTCGCCGTATTCCTGCAGCAGGTGCACGTAGTGCGGATGGTGCAGCGGGTCCTCGTGCAGCGCCTGGGCCTGCCAGCGCGAAAACGGGTGCAGGGCCGCGGCCAGCACGCGCTGGCCCTGGGCCCGGGCACGTGCCGCCGCCGTCTGCCGCAGCACCGCCAGCGCGGCCACGATCTCGTCCGGCGAGCCGCAGACGGGGGTCTGCATTTCCAGCACGCAGCGGTGGATCTCGCCGCAGGAGCTGCCCAGCGGCTCCGGGAAATCGCGCTGGCCGCTCGCCACGTCGTGCGCCGCCAGCCCGCCGTCGGGCCCGACCACCTGCAGCTCTTCCTCGACCCCCAGCGTGATCGCCCCGGCCGGCATGACCCGCCCGGGCTCGTGGTCAAGCGCCATGCGCCACCACCCAGTTGTGAAACATTCAACGACTTCCGGTTTTCGTGAAAGGCCGGCTCGGCCGCCGCGAATTGTGCTGCAGTGCCGCTGGCCCGCGATAAAGGAAGCCACGCATCCCGCGCATGGCAGCAGCGCACTCAAGCCCCGCCTGCGGCAGCCGATAGCGTCACAGTGCCAGCGGCCAACCAGGTCACCGCGGTGCGTTGCAATGCCCATGAAATCCCTGCTGTCGTCCCGAGTCCTTCGTGCGCTGATCTGGTCCGTCGCCTTTGTCGCCGCGATCGGCGGCGCAGCCATGCTGATGAGCCGCACCGCTGGGCGCCTGCTGGTCGACGAAGCCGAACACGCCGCGCTGCAATATGCCGGCTTCATCGCCGGGGCCGTGCCCAAGCTGAGCCTGCTGTTCGACCAAGGCAGCCTGGAACCCGAAACCCTCACCGAGCTGCGCCGGCTGCATCACATGGGCGACGTGTTCCGCTTCCAGCTGTTCGACCGCGATGGCCGGGCGCTGCTGAGCTCGGAAGACCTCGCGGCGCAGGAACCCCGCGTGGGCCAGGGCGGCCAGGCGCTGGGCCAGGAACATCCGAACACGCATGTCAGCGCCATCGTGCTGGGCGGGCGCAATTTCATCGAGCTGCACGGTGCCGATGACGAAGATGACGACGATGCGCCAGGGGCAGGCGAAACCGCCCACCCACCGGTCTACAGCGAAGCCTATGTGCCGGTGATGGCAGGCGACCGGGTGCTGGGCGTGGTCGAGGTCTATGTGGACCAGACCGGGCATGCGGCCCGCATCCGCGCCGCGTTTGCCAAGGTCTCGGCCATCGTCGTGGCGCTGCTGCTGGCCATAGGCGGCGCGATGGGCGCGCAGGCCTGGCAGCGCCTGGCCGAACGCCGCCGCACCCAGCAGCGCATGCGCTACCTGGCCGAACACGACCCGCTCTCCGGCGCACTGAACCGGGCCAGCTTCCAGCAGGCGCTGGAACAGGCCGGCTGGCGCCACGGCAAGGGCGGGGCGGGCTTCGCGGTGCTGTGCATCGACCTGGACCACTTCAAGGAAATCAACGACGCGCGCGGCCATGCCGCGGGCGACGAAGTGCTGCGCCAGGCCGCCGCGCGGCTGGCAGCGCTGGTCCGCCATGGCGACCTGGTGGCCCGCCTGGGCGGCGACGAATTCGCGATCCTGCAAAGCGCCGTCAACAGCCCGGAAGACGTGGGCCGGCTGGCCCAGCGCGTGGTCGATGCCATCGCCCTGCCCTTCGAGCTCAGCGGCCACACGCTGCTCTGCGGCGCCAGCGTCGGCGCAGCGCGCTTTGGCGTGGACGCCCAGGCGGTGGACGAACTGCTGCACAAGGCCGACGTCGCCATGTACCGCGCCAAGACCGGCGGCCGCAACTGTTTCAGCTTCTATGACCCCGCGCTGGACCGCGAACTGGCCGAGCGCCGCTCGCTGGCGCAGGACCTGCGCTCGGCACTCGCAGACGGCCACCTGTCGCTGCACTACCAGCCGCTGTGGGCCAATGACGGCACAACCCTGCTCGGCTACGAAGCGCTGATGCGCTGGCGCCATCCGCAGCGCGGCATGGTGCCGCCGGCCGAATTCATTCCACTGGCCGAGCAGACCGGCCAGATCGAGGCGCTGGGCGCCTGGGCCCTGCAACGCGCCTGCCTCGAAGCCGCCAGCTGGCCGGCACCACTGCACGTGGCCGTGAACCTCTCGGCTGCGCAGTTCCGGCCCACGCACGACCTGGTGCGCGTCGTCGAGCGGGCACTGGAAGTGGCCGGCCTGTCCGCAGCCCGGCTGGAACTGGAGATCACCGAATCCCTGCTGATGAGCGGCACCGACGAAGTGCTGCGCACGCTGGGCGGGCTGTCGGCCATGGGCGTGCGCATCGCGATGGACGACTTCGGCACCGGCTATTCCAGCCTCGCCTACCTCTGGCGCTTCCCCTTCGACAAGATCAAGATCGACCGCGCCTTCACCAGCAGCCTGGTCCACGACGCCAAGGTCGCCCTCATCGTCCGCTCCATCGTCTCCCTCGCCCACGCAATGGGCATGCGCGTCAACGCCGAAGGCGTCGAAACCGAGCCGCAGATGGCGATGCTGCAGAGCCTGGGGTGCGATGAGTTGCAGGGCTACCTGCTGGGCCGGCCGGGGCCGGCGGAGGCGCTGGATCACCGCAAGGTTGAGGCGGTGAACACGGAGGCGTAACCACCAGCCGTGAATGGGTCAGCGACCCAGCTCGGCGGAGCCGAACAGCGACGCTAGTGCACGCAGGCGACGCGACAGCAACCGGGTTGTCGATCCGAGGTGAGCGCACCTTAGACAGATCGTGCTCTGGCGGAAAGCACGTACGAGAAAGACCAGGACCCAGCGCACAACGCTGCAATCACGCACGGCTTCAACGAAGAGATGCCGATCGCCCCCCCAACTACAAGCCAATGCGTGGCGACTGCGGCTATAAATCCCAATAGAAAGCCGCATCCACAGCGAACCCATACTTGGCTCGAACTCGCGGGTCGTGAAGCCAACGGAAGCATGGTGAGCGAAGGGCCCACTGCAGCGGCCAGCGCCGGCCAAAGAAATGGGTCGTTGAACACCCCATACAACACCGGCAGGACGCTGAACCCGATGGAAGCAAATTGAAGTCTGCGCTGCGCGGGCGTTTGTATTGCTCGCCGGGTCTGCTGCCCGTGTAGTCCGGAATAGCGAACGATCAGTTTGTTGAATGCGTATATCCCGACACCCCAAACAGCACCGCCCACCATGCACAGCAAGAACACCAGTGCCAGGAGAAGGGCGTTGGCCTTCGATCCAGCCATGAACCAATAGACCACAAACATAGCGAGGCCCCAGGCGGCCGATGCAGTGGCAAGACGTTTTTTATTCATGAAGTCAAAATTTCAGCGAAAGGGCATCCGCCGAGGCTGGCTTGAACCACCGATGCGTCGAGCAGATCGACGCGAGCGCCTGACCGAACCCGAACCGAGTCCCAAGAATCCAGCCGTGCCTCGCATCGCTGCGCCCGGCCACCTGATCTCGATCTTGCGGTTCTAGGCAAGGCGATCCCTGGGATAGAGATTGGTCAGGCTCCGAGAAGGCGTGCCAGCTTCGCAGCCACACCTTTGAGGTACCCCACCACGTCCTGCAAGAGGCGCAGTGTGACCGGCCTTTTCAGCTTCGACGCATACGGATTGCGACGCGACTTCATCTTCGACAGGTCGTACTCGGCCTTCATGTCATTCACCCAACCAGACGACTATGCGTACGATGTCTTGATCTTCCTGATGGCCGAGATATCGCCAAGGAAAATCCGAAGGGAATCCTTGTCCTTCTGGGAAAGGGCCCGGTCTTCGAGCAGCTTGAGCTGGCCAATGACGACCTCCAGGGCTTCAGCCAAGTGGCCGATCTGCTTGCCGTAGCTACCCACCGTTTGCAGTGCCTCTTGCTCGACGGCGGCATTTGAAGACGCGCCAACGTTGACATTGAACAGATTGAACGACCAATTCGGCAGTATCGACTGGCTCAGACTGGATGGAGCCATCTGCAGTGGCAATTGCAGTGGCAGGTAGACGTTTTGCATGTTGAACCTCCTGATAGGTCAAACGAATTCGGCGCACTGCGATTGAGCCACATGCCGCGCACTTTGGGCGATGCCTGAGTGCAACCATGCGACGGCAGCATCGCCGCCTTGGGCGGGCTGGACTTCAAACAGAAGACCGCGGACGACGTGGCCAAGTTGCTCGAAAAGCCGCGCACTGCCGCCTGACCGGGCGATCGGTTCAGGACCGGCCGTCGTGCTCGCCCGTCCGCTGCCGAGCCGCCTATTCAATCTTCGCTTCGCGCACGGGCTGGTTCTGCGGGCACCCCAGCGCCATGAACACCGCCAGCGCCGCATGCGCATCGTCTGCCGCATATTGCAATTGACGAGGCGCAAGCTGCGGCAGCGCCCAGTTGGAGGTCGTGGCCTTCCTGGACTTTTGCAGGCGCTGGCCGAGGGCGATGGCGACTGCGGTTTTCACGCCGACGGCCTCTCGGTAGCCCAGCGGGCGGAATGCGCGGGCGACGTCGATGCAGCTTTGCAGTCCGATGCCGAGCTTCTCCTGCAGCGGCCCACGGTCCGAGTTCAGGCCGAAGCCGACCTTCAGGATGTGTGGCGACTCCAGGATCTCTTGCAGCACGGCCAGCGTGTCGCGGCGGAAGGTCTGGAAGATGAAGGCGTGGTCCAGGGTGGCGATCTGGATGACGTGCGGGCCGTCGGACTTCAGGCCTGCGCCGAAGATGGGCTTGGATTCGGTGTCGAAACCCACCATGCCGGCGCGCGCAACCTCCGCCGCCACAAAGGCCAGGTGCGAGGCCTCGGTGACCAGCAGGATGCGGCTCGGCGGCAACGCCTGGTAGGGCGGCAGCAGCGCAATCTCTTCCTTCGACGGCCTGGGCGCCGGCATCTGCACCGGCGGCTTGTTGCGCCGCTCGGCTGGCGAGCCCGCTGCGGGCGCGGCTTCAGGAAGCTTGTTCTTCACGCTTGACCTCCAGCAAGGCCAAGGCACGCTGGCTCAAGGCGATCCACTGCCGCTCATGCGCAATGCCGGCCTGCAGCACCAGGTGCTGCAATTGCGTCTCGCGGCTGGCGTCCGGGTCGGCGAAGTCCGTGGCCTCGATTTCCAGGTACAGCGCCAGCTTCTGCTCGTGCAGCGCCAGGCGGCGGCGCAGCTCGGGCGCCAGCCCGGCCGGGCCGATGGCGGCTTCGGCGCGCAGCTTGACCATCAGCTCGTCGCGCTGGGGTTTCGGGTCTTCCGCCTCGGCGACCCAGCGCTTGAGTTCGCGCTTGCCGGCAGGCAGCAGCTTGTAGTTGCGTTTGCGGCCACGGCTCTGGGCCACGGCGGTGGACAACACCCAGCCGGCTTCTTCCAGCCGGCCGAGTTCGCGGTAGATCTGCTGGTGCGTGGCGTGCCAGAAGTAGCCGATGGAGCGGTCGAAACGGCGGGCCAGTTCCAGGCCCGAGCAGGGGCGCTCGGCCAGCGCGGTCAACAAGGCATGCGGCAGGGACATGGCGGCATCTTGCCCGAAGCCGCATCCGAGCCGAGGAATTGGCCAATTTATGCAACCAGTTGCATTGAAAGGCGCGGCGCACTACATTGCGGTCCATCGAGTTTGCAACCCGTTGCATAAAGCCGCCGCCCATGACCACCACCGCCTACCCTCACCTGCTTCAGCCCCTGGAACTGGGCTTCACCTCGCTGCGCAACCGCGTGCTGATGGGCTCGATGCATGTGGGCCTGGAGGAAGCGCCACAGGGATTCGAGCGCATGGCAGCGTTTTATGCCGAGCGGGCGCGCGGCGAGGTGGGGCTGATGGTGACCGGCGGCATTGCGCCGAACGAACGAGGCCGCCCGATGCGCGGTGGCTCGATGCTCACCACCGAAGAGGAAGCCGAGAAGCACCGACTCGTCACGCGAGCGGTGCATGCCGCAGGCGGGCGCATCGCGATGCAAATCCTGCATTTCGGGCGCTATGCCTACCACCCGACGCTGGTCGCACCCAGCGCGTTGCGGGCGCCGATCAATTCGTTCACGCCGCATGCGCTGAGCGGCGAGGAAGTGGCAGCGACCATTGACGACTTCGTGCGCTGCGCGGCGCTGGCCCAGCACGCCGGCTACGACGGCGTGGAGATCATGGGCAGCGAGGGCTACCTGATCAACGAGTTCGTCGCCGCCTGCACCAACCAGCGCGACGACGAATGGGGCGGCAGCTACGAGCGCCGCATGCGCTTCCCGGTGGAGATCGTGCGCCGCGTGCGCGAGCGGGTCGGCGCGAACTTCATCATCGTCTACCGGCTCTCGATGCTGGACCTGGTCGAAGGCGGCTCTTCGCTGGACGAGGTCATCCAGCTTGCCAAGGCCATCGAGGCGGCGGGCGCCACGATCCTGAACACCGGCATCGGCTGGCACGAGGCCCGTGTGCCGACCATCGCCACCAAGGTGCCGCGCGGCGCGTTTGCCTGGGTCACGCAGCGGCTGATGGGCCAGGTCCAGATCCCGCTGGTGGCGACCAACCGCATCAACACGCCGGAAGTGGCCGAACAGCTGCTGGCCGACGGCTTCTGCAACATGGTCTCGATGGCCCGCCCGCTGCTGGCAGACCCGCATTTCGTGCGCAAGGCGCGCGAGGGCCGGGCCGACGAGATCAACACCTGCATTGGCTGCAACCAGGCCTGCCTGGACCACACCTTCGGCGGCAAGATCACCTCCTGCCTGGTCAACCCGCGTGCCTGCCACGAGACCGAGCTGATCGTCGCGCCGACGGCAGCGCCGAAGCGCATCGCCATCGTCGGCGCCGGGCCGGCCGGGCTGGCCTGCGCCATCACCGCGGCCGAGCGCGGCCATGCGGTCACGCTGTTCGAGGCCGGGCCGGAGATTGGCGGGCAGTTCAACATCGCCAAGCAGGTGCCGGGCAAGGAGGAGTTCCACGAGACGCTGCGCTACTTCCGTCGCCAGATCGAGCTGCAGGACGTGGCGCTGAAGCTGGACACCCGCGTAAGCGCAGCGCAGCTTGCCGCGGGCGGGTTCGACGAGGTGGTGCTGGCGACCGGCGTGACGCCGCGGGTGCCGGACATCGCTGGGCTGGACCATCCGAAGGCGCTGGGCTACCTGGACGTGTTGCGCGACCATGTGTCGATTGGCAAGCGGGTCGCGGTGATCGGCGCGGGCGGCATCGGCTTCGACGTGGCCGAATACCTGGTGCACGAAGGTGACGGCGAAGCCCCATCGCCACAGCGCTTCCATGCCGAATGGGGCGTGGACACCGCCTACTCGCGGCCCGGCGGCCTGAAGGCGCCGCAAGTGCCCGTGCCTGCGCACCAGGTGCACCTGCTGCAGCGCAAGGCCAGCAAGGTGGGCGAGCAACTGGGCAAGACCACCGGCTGGATCCACCGCGCCGGGCTGAAGGCGCGCGGCGTGGAGATGGCGGCGGGTGTGCAGTACGAGCGCATCGACGACGAGGGCCTGCACCTGCGCATGGACGGCGAACCGCGCCTGCTGCCGGTGGACCAGGTGGTGATCTGCGCCGGCCAGGAGCCGCAGCGCGAGCTGCTGCCGGCGCTGCAGGCGCGCGGCATCACGCCGCACCTGATCGGCGGCGTCGACGTGGCCGCCGAGCTGGACGCCAAACGCGCCATCCTGCAGGGCACGCAGCTCGGCGCCGCCCTTTGAACGCCCTTTGAACGCCCTTTGCTCGCCATTTGCTCGCCATTTGAGGCATTTCAATCCAACAGGAGACAAACCATGACAGCCCCCGCCCATCTGCAAGCCTCAGCCGCCCGCTCGCTGGCACATTGGCACCGCATGGTTGCGGCCCAGGACCTGAGCGGGCTGGACGAGATCGTGCACCCGCAGGCGGTGTTCCGCTCGCCGATGGCGCACCAGCCCTATGCCGGCGCGCCGGCGCTGAAGCTGGTGCTGCGCACCGTGGTGCAGGTCTTCGAGGACTTCGAATACCACCGCCAGTTCGCCAGCGACGAAGGGCTGGACGTGACGCTGGAATTCAGCGCCCGCGTGGGCGACAAGCAGCTCAAGGGCGTGGACCTGATCCGCTTCAACGCGGACGGCCTGATCACCGAGTTCGAGGTGATGGTGCGCCCTGCGAGTGCACTCCAGGCGCTGGGCGCCGAGATGGGCGCGCGGCTAGGCCAGCACATGCCGGCCTTCAAGGCGCCGCGCTGAACTCAGGCTGTCAAACGCAGCCGGGGTTCTCCACCTGCTCGGTGAAACCGGCCACGATGTGCTCGACGTAGCCGTCGCGGGTCTCGAAGCGGGTGGCGTGCACGCCGTCCGGGTCCTGCACGGTCAGCGTCCAGTCCTTGCCGCCACCGGTCTTGCTGGATTCGGTCTTCAGGCGTTCGCCATACAGCGCCTGCACCTTGGCCAGCGTGTCGCCTCGGCGAATGCCGTCTGCGGTGCTCATGCCGGGCTCACGTGTGTCGATGCGGCGCAGCGTGCCGCCTTCCATCAAGAAGCGCAGCTCGGGGTATTGCTGGGCGCGCAGGTAGAAGCACTGCGCGTCCGGCGCGTTGTCGGGCAGCTTGACGGTCTTCTCGCCGAGCGCGGCTCGAATCTGGAAGGTGTCCATGCCCACGCGCACCGGGCCGACGCCATCGGGACGCAGCGTGGGCGGCGCGCCGGCCGCTCCGGCCAACGGCGCCATTGCCACCAAGGCGCCGAAGGCAAGCGCTGCCGCAGCGGCCTGGGTGACCGGGCGATGGGACTTGAAGGAAATCTTGTTCATGGGCGACTGCTCCTGTTGGCGCCAAGGCGCGGTCCCAGCAGGATGCGCGCCGCGCCCTCCCCCGCTGCGTAGGACTTGACCGCGTCGGCACCTTGGGCGATGGCCTACCAGGCCCCGGCATCGCTGTAACAAAGCTCAATGCTGCACCGCACCTGGCCGATCTTGCGCAGGACGGCAGGTCGCGAGTGCCCTGCTACATCATCGCGCAGGCCAGGAGGCATGTGAGAGGGAGCGTGACCAGGGCGCCATGACCACGAAGACGCCCGGTCGCGCCTGCGCATTTGCCGCTGGCCTGCAGGCTTCACGCCTGCAGGCCCTGTTTTTCGGCCTCAGCCAAAAGTAGGGCCTCTCACCCCGCAGCCTGAGGGGTGCGCGCCGGCCGCGCGGCGCCGATCATGGGCCTGCCCACCGACTGGATTGCAGGAGCCCGCCGTGATCGCCTCATCGCTTGCCGTCAACGTTCCGAATGCCATGCCAAACGCCTTGCTGGCTTTCGGCGGCGCGCCGCTGCCCGTCCCCAGGCCGCGGCCGGCCCTGCAGCTGGAAGACGCCAGCGGCACTTGCGAGGACAGCCAGTTCATCGCGCTGCTGTCCGCCTACCGGCACTCCGGCGGCCTGGCACGGGAAACCCAGCTGAGGCCTGCCGTTGCCGGCAGCGCCGAGCTGGTCCGCTTCGACTGGTCAGGCTGGACCTGGCTGCCAATGTTCCAGTTCAGCGCCGGCGGCATTTCCCTGCGACCCGAAGTGCAGCGCATCCTGGCCGAGCTGCCCAGGGCACTGGACGGCTGGGGCCGGACCCAGTGGTTCGCCTCGCCCAACGCCTGGCTGCGCCATCGCCGGCCGGTGGACCTGCTGGACGGCCGGGCCGACCTGGTGGCCGAAGCCGCGCGCGTGGACCGCTTCATCGCGGGAAGCTGAGACAGCTCACCAGCACCAGACCAGGCCTACAGACACGCAAGACCAGGGACGACAGACGCCTCGCGGCCTCGGCGGCACAGTGAGCCCATGCGCTGCGAACCCCGCGGCGCCGACTCAAAGGAGATCATCATGAACAAGGATCAAGTGCAAGGCCGTGTCGAAGACGTCAAGGGCAAGATCAAGGAAGCCGCCGGCAAGGCCGTGGGCAATGATCGCCTGAAGAACGAAGGCCGCGTGGACCAGGTTGCCGGCAAGACCCAGGCCACCGTTGGCGACGCCAAGGAAAAGGTCAAGGACGCGATCGATCGCATCTGAGCGATTGACCTGACCCGCAGGTGCTGTGGCCCTCGGCCGGCGCCTGACGGACTCGCCCCCGCGGTGAGCACAGGGCCCCCAAGCCATTGGCGCGGGGGCCCTGTTGCATTGGGCCCTGTGCTACCTGCCGCCGCGAATTTCCTTCGCCAGCTGCGGCGCGCCATACACCGTCTCCAGCGCCTGCAGGATGGCATCGATGTGGACCGCCACGGCGCGGGCCGATTCGTCGCGGTAGAGGTAGCGGCCGCCGAGCGAGGCGAGGTTGCCGTCGAAGATCAGGCCGACGAGTTCGCCCTTGGCGTTGACCACGGGCGAGCCGGAGTTGCCGCCGATGATGTCCGCGGTGCTGACGAAGTTGAGCGCAGTGCGGGGGTTGAGCTTGGCCCGGGCCGTGGCCACCGGAGTGGACAGCGTGAAGGGCATGCGGTCGTCGAAGCTGTCGGCGCGGTCCAGCAGGCCGGACCAGGTGGTCTTCCACGGGGTGCGGATGCCGCGTTCGCTGTAGCCCTTGACCGTGCCGTAGGACAGGCGCAGCGTGCCGGTGGCGTCCGGCGGGACGTTGGCGCCACCCAATGCGTAGCGGGCCTGGCCGATCATCGCGGCAGCCTTTTCGGCCGGGGTGTCCAGCGCTTCTTCCTTGAAGTGGGCCAGCGCCAGCCTCTGCGGCGCCAGCGTGCGGGCCAGCACGATCATCGGGTCGGTCGAAGCTTCGATCGCCGCCTGGCCGCCACGCATCAGCGATTCGCGCACGGCTGGGTCGGCCAGCTGGGTGCCGCGCACCAGCCGCTGCGCGGCGGCCTCGGGCGTGTCGCTGCCCAGGGCAGTGGTCACGAAGGGATGGCTGTCGCCCAGCACCTTCTTCGCCTCGCCCAGCGCCCAGGCCAGGCGCACGGTTTCCAGCTCGGGGTAGAACGGCGCCTTGGCGCGCAGCTTGCGCTCGTTCTGCACCAACTCGCTGTCGCGCCAGGCGGCCAGGCGCTGGTCCTCGGGCAGCGGGCGCTGCTGGGCCAGGTCCACCAGCAGGCCGGCCAGCGACAGCAAGCTGCCGTAGGTGTATTCGGTGGCGGTCAGTTCATCGAAGCGCTCGGCATGGCGGGCGACGCTGGCTTCGACCAGGGCCCATGGGTCGCCGGGCAGGTTGCGCTGGGTCCAGGCAGCGCGCAGCCGGGCTTCTTCGGCCTCCTTGCGGGCCATCACCTCCGGGTCGCGCAGGGCCGCGTATTCCCCGCGTTTGGCCTTCAGGCGGTTTTCGACGCCGGCAATCGCGTCCGCCGCCTGGCGCGCGGCCTCGGGCGAGCGCTTGGCGTACGCGTGCAGCAGCGCCTGCTGGGCTTCCAGGCGGGCCAGCGTGCGAGGGTAGTCCACGTCACGGGCAAAGCGCAGCTGGGCCTGCGTGCGCAGCCGGTCGGTGCTGCCGGGGTGGCCGGCAACGAAGACCAGGTCGCCCTCGGCCAGCGGCTTGCTGGCCAGCTTCAGCACGCCGCTGGGCTTGGCGGGCTTGCCGTTTTCGTAAACGCGGGCCAGCGCGAAATCCAGCGCAAAGCGCGGATAGACGAAGTTGTCGTCGTCGCCGCCGAAGTTGGCGGCCTGGGCATCCGGCGCGAAGACCAGGCGCACATCGTCCCATTCCTTGTAGCGGTACAGCGCGTAGCGCGCGCCGCCATAGAGCGCCACCACCTGGCAATGCAGCCGGGTGTTTTGCTGGCAGTCGCGCTCCAGCTTGGCAATGACGCGCTTGCGGGACTGGTTGCGGGTCGCGTCGTCGTCGGCCGCGGCAGAGGTGGCCAGGCGCACGCTGTCGCTCACGTCGTCGCTGGATTGCAACACCTTCAGCACCGTGCCCGGGCAGCGCAGTTCCTCGGCCTGCGTGCGCGCCAGGAAGCCGTGGCCGTCCAGGTCGCGCTCGGGCGTGGAGAGCCGGGCGATGCAGCCGCGCGCCACGTGGTGGTTGGTCAGCACCAGGCCTTGCGATGACACGAAAGAGGCCGAGGCCCCGCCGAAGTTGACCGCCGCCTTCTGCAGTTGCTGCAGCCAGCGGGCACTGAGTGCCACACCGTGCTGCTGCTGGATCGCCGCCAGCGGCGGACTGTCGAAAGTCCACATGCCTTCGTCGGCAGCGGCGGCCAGGCTGGCCAGCGCCAGCAGCGAGGCGACGGCGGCAGGCAGCAAGCGGGTTGAAAGGGAGCGGCGAGGCAACGAATGGGCAGCAAGAAGTCGGCTGGTCATGCGCAAAAGACTGTGGCAGCGGTCAAACGGTCAGTCTACGCCGGGCACCGGATGCGGATAAGCTTGGCACATCCTCATGCCTGAACCCTTGCCCCCGCCCGCCCCGCTGGAACCGCCGCCCGAGCGGGATGCGCGCTTTCCGTCGGCCGTCGGTGCGGTCTGGTTGATGCTGGTGCTGATGCTGCTGCAGGCCCTGATCGGCGAGGCCTTGTACGGCGCCAGCCAGGACCTCGGGCTGGCGGAGCCTGAGGTCACGGCGCTGGTGCTGATCCTGTCCTACGGGCTGCTGTTCAGCGTGCTGCTGTACCGCAAGGGCATTGGCTACGGCGCGCTGTTCCATGCCGGCCCGAGCTCGGCGATGGCCACGCTGGGCGTCACCGCGGCACCGCTGCTGCTGATGACGCCGGGGCTGGTCATGGGCATCTCGACGCTGGACGACATCCTGGTCCGCCTGGTGCCGCTGTCCAGCCACGACACCGAATTGTTCAAGCGCATGAGCGACACCTCGCTGTCCACCGTGCTGACGGCCTGCCTGATCGCCCCGGTGCTCGAAGAGCTGCTGTACCGCGGCGTGATCCTGCGCAGCTTCCTGGCGCAGTACGCCGCCTGGCCGGCCATCGTCGGCTCGGCCGTGCTGTTTGGCGTGGCGCACCTGAACATCTACCAGTTCATGGTCGGCCTGCTGCTGGGCGTGTTGACCGGCTGGTTGTACGAGCGCACCCGCTCGGTTGGCCCGGGGCTGCTGCTGCACGTCGCCTACAACAGCTTGATCACCTGGCTGGCCAGCGACAACACGCCACCGCCGCCCGGCAGCGACGGCGACATCGGCATGGGCTGGTGGGTGCTGTCCTTGATCCTGATGGGGGTGGGCCTGCGCTGGCTGGTGCGGCTGCTGTCACCACCGGGCACGGCTCCTGCTCGCGATGTTGGCTAGCATGGTCCGAGGCTGCGGCCTCGCCGCATTCCCAGGACCTTGAAAGACATTCGCCCGATGACCACCCGCCCTTCGTTCCCCATGTTTTCCCGCCGCTTCCTCGCTAGCGCCAGCTTGATGGCCAGCCTGATGGCCGGCCTGGTCGCCTGCCTCGGCAGCGCACAGGCCGCCGAGCCGGCACCGGTGATGGCCTGCGACCAGCAGGGCTCGCTGCCGGCCATGCCGCCCGTCGCGCCCAAGCCGATCCAGATCCACGAATGCGCCAGCTTCAGCGGCGGCGCCATGGCCGCGCAGGTCGGCAAGAGCTGGTGCGAACAGGCCAGCCACGCGCCCTTCGAAGGCGCGGCGCCGCCCAAGGTCACGATGCTGGCCAGTTGCGCTCCGGGTGCGCTGGCCAAATGCGACGTGACGACGCCGGGCGGCGACGTGGTGATTTCGCGCCACTACTACCTGGCCGATGCAGGCGCCGGTGGGCTGGAAGGCCTGCGCAAGACCTGCGAAGGCTCGGGTCGTGCCGTGAAGGGCATGACCCCCGGCAAATGGACCCAGTTCTGATGCACCCGATCCTGATCACCTCTTGAAGGAGCCTCGCGGATGGTGGAAGCCCATGTGCTGGTCGGTAATCCCCACACCCGCAAGGCCACGCTGCTGCGCTGCCTGACCGGCTGTTTCAACCGCAACGTGCGCGACATCGCGCTGCACGGCGGCGGCCAGGTCAAGCTCTATGTGCGGGTGGCCGCGCTGCAGGACTCGCGCACCGATCCAGCCGAGTTCATCAACGAGGTGGCGCGCAGCCGCTGCCAGCAGGTGGCGTTTTCGCTGTGGCCCGAAGCGCATCCGCATGACAGCGAACGGCTGCCGGATGCGCAGGCCTACCTCGCGGCATTCCGCAGCGCTGGCTGGAAGATCAGCAAGGTCGCGGTGCTGGGCGCCCATCCGCTGCGGCTGGACCTGAAGAGCGGCGTGGCGCAGTTTCCCAATGTGCTGCACCAGCCGGTCAACAGCTCGGCCCAGCTGATCCGCCAGCACTTCGGCTGGCAGTGACGCCCGGCTGAGCCAAAAAGGCCCGGGATGAACCGGGCCGACATCAAGGCGCCCAGGCGTTCTCCACCGCCCAGCGCGTGTCGTTCAGGTAGCTGCCCGAGGTGTTCCAGTCGCTGCCGCCGGTACCGTCAGCAATCCAGACTTCGGCAGCGTAGTGGCGCAGGTAGCGGTTCGGGAAGTTGCTGGCCGAGAAGCGCGTGCCGCTGCTGCCGTCGGGCGTGCCTTCGGCGCAGAAGGTCGCATCGGCGCGGTAGAGGTCCGAGTCCTCCAGCGGATCGCGGCGCACGCGCGAGTTGCTGTGGCGCAGGTACTCGCCAGGGAAGTTGCGCGACTCGAACGAGTAGCAGCTGCCATCGGCCAGGCCGGTCACGATGTGCCAGGTCGCGTCCAGCTTCAGCGTGTCGCTGCTGTCGGCAGCCACCACTTCGGTGAAGGCCAGCCCGTCCTGGTGCCGCACGTAGCGGTTGTCGTAGCCAGGCGTCAGCACCCGCAGCGAATGCATGTCGCCCGGATTGATCAGCACGCTGCTGCGCCACCAGCCGGTGGCCTGCGCCCAGGAGGCATCGGCGCGGAAGCTGCTGCTGTCCTCGAAGGCATTCAGCCAGAGCTCGGCATTCATGTGCCGCAGGTACTGCCCCGGCAGGTTCTTGGACTCCAGCGACAGCCCGCCGCCGCCATTGAGCGCCTTGCGCGGACAGAAGGTCGCGTCGCCGCGGAAGCCTTCGCTGTTGTCGCTGGCGTCGATGCGCAAGCGGTCAGCCGCGTGGCGCAGGAACTGGCCGGGCAGGTTCACCGCCTCGAAGGACAGGCAGCTGCTGTCGGCCAGTCCGTTGACCACCTTCCAGGAACTGTCCTGCTTCAGGCCGGCGGGGCTGCCGGCGTTGACCACGTCGGTCACGCCCAGGCCACTGTCGCCATGGCGCAGGTAGCGGTCGGTCACGCCGGGGCTCACGGTTCTGAACGAGTACGAGCTGCCCTTGCGCAGGTAAGGCACGCCGGCGATCAGCGCCTGGTGCGCTGCCTTGACGCGCGCGAAGTCCATTTTCTGGACCTGGCGGTCATAGGTCAGGAAGCCGTTGAGCTCGTCCTCCACGTCGGAGATCTCGGTGTAGACCGCCGCACTCAGGCCCTTGGACGCCGAGAGCTCCCGCAGGCTGTCGACCTGAGCCGCGTAGACATTGGTCAGCGTCGCCGAGTCTGGATAGAGGTTGTAGCAGCAGGTCGAATCCGGGTTCCACATGTGGCCGTCCACGCGCAGGCCGTTGCCACCGAACTCGCCCAGCACCGAGATCCGGTTGGCTTGCCAGGCCGGGGCAGACGGGCCGGGGTAGTCGTGCAGGTCGATCAGGTCGCCGGCACCCGAATCGCCTGGGGCGAAGTTGATGCCCGAGTGGGTGTTGATCAGCCGGCTCGGGTCCCAGGCCTTGAACTGGTTGGCCATGCCCACCATGTCGAAGTCGCCCCAGCTTTCGTTGAAGATGACCCAGGTGACGACGGCCGGCGAAGAGCGGTGCTCGTCGACGATCTCCTTGTCCTCGACCTTCACGCGAGCCTGCACGTCGGCATTGCTTTCGGCGTCCCAGGCGTGTGGCATGTCCTGCCAGACCATCAGGCCCAGCTTGTCGGCCCAGTAGAACCAGCGCTGCGGCTCGACCTTGATGTGCTTGCGCACCATGTTCATGCCGAGGTCCTTGATGGCCTGCAGGTCGGACTTCAGCGCGTCGTCGGTCGGCGCGGTGTAGAGCCCGTCGGGCCAGAAGCCCTGGTCCAGCGGGCCGTACTGGAAGACGTATTGCCCGTTGAGCAGCGGCCGCGGCACGCCGTCGACGATGCCGATGCTGATCGAGCGCATGCCGAAGTAGCTGCTGACCTCGTCATGCACCTTGGCACCGGCCTTCTTGCGCAGCCGCACCTTCAGGTCGTAGAGGAAAGGATCGCTGGGCGACCACAGGTGTGCGTTGGGCACCGGCACGGTGAATTCAACGTCGCCCACGCCGCTGCCAGTGCCGACCTTCTTGCCGCCGGAGGACGCCACGGCATCCACCACCAGGCCGTCCAGGTTGTCGCCGCGCACGATGATGCGCAGTTGCTTGTTCGGCAGGTCCGGCGTCATGTCCAGCCGGGTGATGTGGGCTCTGGTCACCGGCTCCAGCCACACCGTCTGCCAGATGCCGGAGGTGGGTGTGTAGAAGATGCCACCGGGGTTCAGCGTCTGCTTGCCCAGCATGTCGTCGCCGGTGGTCGGGTCGAAGGCGCCGACCACCAGTTCGTTCTCGCCGCTCTTCAGGTAGGGCGTGATGTCGAAGCTGAAGGCGTCGTAGCCGCCGCTGTGCTGGCCGACCTGCTGGCCGTTGACGTAGACGGTGGCCTTGCGGTCCACCGCGCCGAAGTTCAGCTTCACGTGCTTGCCGGCCCAGCCGGCCGGCACCGTGAAGCTGCGGCGGTACCAGAGGTTGCGCTCGTTCATGCGCTGGATGCCGGAGAGGTAGGACTCCACCGGGTACGGCACGCGGATCTGCTCGGGCTGGGCCGGGAAGGCCGGCGCGGTGGCGGGCGGGTTGTCGGCATCGGGCGCGGCGGCGCCGCCGGTATAGCTCCAGCTGCCGTTGAGGTTCAGCCAGTCGGTCCGCGCGACCTGCGGACGCGGGTATTCGGGCAGCGGAACCTCGGCCTGCTGCGCGGCGTCGGTCCACGGCGTGGTGAGGCGTGCAGTGGGCGCCTGTGGCGCAGAAGCGGTCTTGGCCGCCAGCGCCTGCATGCGCGACGCATCGGCGGCAGCGGCATCCTCGCCGTCCCCTGCTCCGCCACCGCAACCGGCGGCCAGCAGCGGCAGCGTCAAGGCTGCCAGCCAGTGTCTCAATCTCAGGTCCATCTTGTCTCCTGTCGTGTGCCGGACGACTCGCCCCATGCGGTCGTCACTAATAATTTGCTAATACTCAGATTATTAGTAAACGGGCGATGGCGACACCAGCGAAACGATGTAAGCGTTGGTATGTGGTGGTTTGCCGGCAGCGAGCTGCGGCCAGAGGCATTGGCATGACCCGCGCGGCAACGGGCACGCGCCGGCAGTCAGCTGATCAACGCGGCTTGGGCGGCGCCACAGTGGCGCGTGCCACCAGGCTGCCTTCGACCTTGTGCCGGCGCTTGCGGCGCGCCGGGTCTGCCACTTCGGCCAGCAGCATTTCCACCGCCAGCCGGCCCATCTCGTAGTCCGGCAGCACCAGCGTGCTCAGCGCCGGCTTGGTGTGGCGGGCGATTTCCTGGTCGTCGTAGCCCATCACCGAAACGTCTTGCGGCACGCGCAGGCCCAGCTCGTGCAGCGCCTCCAGGCAGCCCACGGCCATCAGGTCGTTGGCGCAGAAGATCGCCGTGGGCGGCGGCTCCTGGCGCATCAGCAGCAGCGTGCACTCGTGGCCGGAGGCGACGTGCCAGTCGCCCTCGCGCACCAGCTTGCGGTCGAAGGCAATGTCGGCGCTGGCCAGCGCGCGGCGGTAGCCCAGCAGCCGGTCGTGCGCGGCGTCCATCCACGGCTCGCCGTTGATGAAACCAATGCGGCGGTGGCCGGCATCGATCAGGCATTCGGTCGCCACCTGGCCGCCGGTCACCTCCGAGGGCTCCACCGATGAGATCGACAGCGCCGCTGGCGGCGTGCCCTCGTCCACCGGGTGGCAGTTCAGCAGCACCGTGGGCACGCCGGCCAGCGGCGCCGGCAGCGTCACCGCGCGGGTGAAGATGGTCGAGTAGACGACGCCCAGCAGCTGCGGGTTGGCCAGCATGGTGGCCAGCACCGCAGCCTCGACCGCGCTGCTCGAGCGCGTGGCAAACACGCAGACCAGCGCGCCCTGGCGCCAGGCCTCGTCCTTCGCACCGTCGATGGACAGCGCCGCATGCGGACTGGTCGAGACCTCGTCGACCAGGTAAAGGATCAGCCCGGTGCCGGCTCCCGCGCCTGCCGGCACACGCCTGGCCGCAGCCACCCGCCGCTCCGGCTTGCGCTCGGGCAACTGGTAGCCCAGCTCGGCCGCCACGCGCGCGACACGGGCCCGGGTTTCCTCGGCGAGCTGCGTGCCGGTCATGCCGTTGAGCACCAGCGAGACGGTGGACTGAGACACACCGGCCTGCGTCGCGACATCGGTCATCGTGACGCGCCTGGCGGCACCGCGCCTGGCAGGCGTTTCGGGACGGGGCGCGCCAGCGCGGGCGGCTTTGGCTGGCATGGCGATGTGGGGCGATGAGACCGCGCGTATGTTACGGGCAGCTGGCGCGCCAGCTGTTCAGCCCGCCCGCCGCAGCGTGCGCAGCACCTCGGCATGCAGCGCATCCACCGCGCCCGAACCCGCCGACGCGCGGCTGCGCACCACCGCCACTTCCACTGAAGGCAGCGCCGGCAGGCCGTGCTTGTCCTGCAGCAACTGCAAGCCGGGCGGCAGGCAGCAACGCGTCAGCACGGCCACCGCGAGCCCGCTTTCCACGGCGGCCAGCTGCCCGGCCAGGCTGGCGCTGTTGTAGGCCACGCGGTAGGCGCGGCGCTGGGCGTCCAGCGCGGCCAGTGCATGCTTGCGCACAAGGCTGCCGACCTCGTAGGTGGCCACCGGCAGCGGGTCGCGCCGCCAGGCCTCGTGCTGCGGCGCGCCCACCCACACCAGCGGCTCACGGAACAGCGGCGTGCCGCGGTTGGCCCGGTCGCGCGAGACCAGCGCCAGGTCGATCTCGCCGCGCGAAATCTTCGGCAGCAGCGAGGTGGACTGCTCGCAGACCAGCGTGATCTCCACGCCGGCGTGCCGCGTGGCAAAGCTGCGCAACACCGGCGTGAGGTAGGTGGCGGCATAGTCGTCAGGCACACCCAGGCTCACGCGGCCACTCAGCGCCGGGCCGTGCAGCGCCGCCTGGGCCTGCGCATGCACTTCCAGCAGCCGCCGCGCATGGCCCAGCAGTTCGAGGCCGGTGGGCGTGAGTTCGAGGTGGCGCGGCCCACGGTTGAGCACCGGCCGGCCCACGGCGTCTTCCAGCTTCTTCAGCTGCATGCTCAGCGCCGACTGCGAGCGGTGCACCAGCGGCGCCGCGGCGGTCAGGGAGCCGGCGTCCACCACCGCGACAAAGGCGCGCATCCAGTCGAGTTGAAGGTCGGCGGCAGGCATGCTGGGCAAGCTCATGTATTCGGTTTTCGAATGCTAGCAGCCAAAACAATGCGCTTGTTGGCTGGCTGGCAGGGCCGAACAATGGCTCGCACCATGCGCTCATCGAACCCCGGCACCGCTGTTTCACCTTTGCCGAACCCGGCCCTTCCCCAGGCCTTGCAGCGCGAGCGCCAAGGCGTGCTGCTGATGGTGGCCGGCGGGCTGCTGCTGGGCAGCATCGGCGCCTTTGTCGAAGACGCCGGCCAGGACCCGTTGACCACGGTGTGGTTTCGCTGTGCGTTCGGCATGCTGGCGCTGCTGGCCTGGGGCGCGGCCAGCAGTCGGCTGGCGGAACTGCGGCTGCGAGGCACGGCGTTCGCAGCCGCGCTGGCAGCCAGTGCGCTGATGCTGGGCAACTGGGCGCTGTTCTTCGCGTCCATCACGCGCACCTCCATCGGCGTGGCCACCGTGGTGTTCCACGTGCAGCCGCTGTGGGTGCTGGCGCTGGGCGCATGGTGGCTGCGCGAGCCGGTGTCATGGCGCCAGGCTGCTGCCGCGCTGGCGGCACTGGCCGGGCTGGCGCTGGCCACCGGGCTGCTGGACGCTGGCGCCACCGGCCACCTGCAGCAGCCGGGCTACCTGAGCGGCCTGGCCATGTGCCTGGGCGCGTCGCTCTGCTACGCCGGTGTGACGCTGATCGCCAAGCAGGCGCGCGGCATCAGCTCGTTTGCGCTCGCGTGGTGGCAATGTGCGCTGGGCACGCTGGCGCTGCTGGCCTGGCCCGTCCTGCACGGCTGGCCGGCGTTTGGCAGCAGCTGGGCCTGGTTGGCTGGCCTGGGCGTGATCCACACCGGGCTGGCCTACGTGCTGCTCTACGCCGGCATGACGCGCCTGGCCACCAGCCGCATCGCACTGCTGCAGTTCGTGTACCCGGCTGCGGCCATCGTGATGGACTGGGCCGTGTACGGGCACGCGCTCAGCGCGGTGCAGCTGGCGGGCGTGGCGCTGATGGCGACCGCGTTGACCGCTGCGCGGCCCGGCGTCATGCGCGCCTTTTGCGCTCGACCGAAACCGGCAACCCCAGCAGTTGAGAAACAAGCAATCGCGCGTTCGACTGCATCGCGGCAATCGCCTTGCGGTCGCCAGACAGGTGCTTGATCAGGCACTGCTGGAAGATCCCGTCGAACATCGCGTAGGCCACGTTGCTGGGAGCGCGCAACGGCGCGCCGGCAAGGCTCGACATGCGCGTGAGGACGCGCCAGATCATCTTCTCCAGGCTCGCTTCAATCGCCGCCACATCGGCGCGAAAGGCCTCTTCAAACAGCGACTGCGAACGCAGGTCATACCAAAGCCGGTGCATCGGCGCTTCGTCGCGCACGGTCTGGCCGAGCGCAGCGACAAAGCCATCGAGCAACTGCTCGAAGGTGGTCGAGGTGGTGGTGACCGCGTCGTAGCGGATCACGCAACGCGCCTTGTATTGGCGCACGCTGCAAAGGATCAGGTCGACCTTGTCGGTGAAATAGTAGTGCAGCACGCCGTGCGAGAACTCGGAGTTCTGCGCAATCTCGCGCAGGCTCGTGCGCGCGTAGCCGAGTTCGGCCAACGTCTGCAGCGCCGCCTCGCCGAGCTGCGCACGGCGTTCGGTGAACTTTTCGTCGCGCGGTTTCGCGCGGGGGGCTGCGAGTTTCTCCATGCCATGAATTGTAGGAAGGAAGCGCGCCGAAAGGCCAGCACCTCTCGGTGCAAACCCGCGATCTTGACAACTGTCAAGGATAAATCTTGACACTCGTCAAGGCCACTCCTAGCATCGAATCGCGCTCTTTGACGAGCGTCCAAAAACAGTAGGAGACAAGGCAATGACGAAGTTCGACTTGACCGGCCGCAAGGCCCTGGTCACCGGAGGCGCGCGCGGCCTCGGTGAAGGCATGGCACAGGCACTGGCCGCCGCCGGTGCTTCGGTGATGATCGGTGACGTGCTCACCTCGCTCGGCCGCGATACCGCCGGCAAACTGACCGCGGACGGCGCGAAGGTCGGCTTCGTGAAGCTCGACGTGACGCAGGAGGCCGACTGGGAAGCCGCCGTGAAGACCACCATCGACACGCTTGGCGGCTTCGACATCCTGATCAACAACGCAGGCATCGAGGTCACGGCGCTGGTCTCGGAGATCGATCCGGATCAACTGCGCAAGATGCTGGACGTCAACATCGTCGGCACCGCGCTCGGCTTGAAACACGCGTTCCGCGCGATGCGGCCGAACGGCTCGGCTGGCAAGGGCGGCGCGGTCGTCAACCTCTCGTCGGTCGCCGCGACGATCGCGTTCCCGGCCATCGCCGGCTACTCGGCGACCAAGTCGGCCGTCGACCGCCTGACGCGCGTGGCCGCGATGGAGGCCGGCAAGCTGGGCTACGGCGTCCGCGTGAACTGCATCTATCCGGGGCTGGTGCCCACCGAGATGGGCATGAAGCTCGCCGCCGATGTGGTCGCGGCAGGCCTGTTCTCTTCGCCCGAGGCAGCGGTGGGCGCGATCATCGAACAGACGCCCTCGGGCCGCCTCGGTGAGGTTGCCGACATGGCCGATGCGGTCGTGTTCCTGTGCTCGGATGCGGCGCGCTTCATCACCGGCGCAGGGCTGCCGGTCGACGGCGGCATGGGCATGTAAGCCTCACAAACAAAGGACGAGAAAACCATGAGCAAGAACAAGAAACCCGTGGTCGTGTACGGCGCTTCCGGCTACACCGGCCGGCTGGTGTGCGAGTACCTTCGCGAGTACGGCGTGCCGTTCATCGCAGCGGGGCGCAGCGGCGAGAAGATCCAGGCGGCAATGAAGTCGAACGTCGCGGGCATCGAGACGGCCGACTACGAAGTCGTCGAGGTGATCCACACCGCCGAGGCGCTGACCGAGCTGTTCCGCGGCGCCTCCGTCGTGCTGAACACCGTCGGCCCGTTCTCGAAGTACGGCCACGAGGTCGTGCAGGCCTGCCTGGCCGCGAAGTGCCACTACACCGACACGACCGGCGAACAGGACTGGCTGATCACGCTGGACGACGAATACGGCGCCAGGTTCGCCGCCGCCGGCCTGCTGCTTTCGCCCGGCCTCGCCCAGATGTACACGACCGGCGAGATCGCCGCACAACTGTGCCTCGAAACGCCCGGCCTCGACACTTTGGACATTGCGGTCTTCTGGGGCGGCAGCCCGACGATCGCGTCGACGCAGACCATCCTCGTCAACGCGGCCACCTCGAAGGCCTTCTTCCTGGAGCAGAACAAGCTCGTCGAGTGGCAGCCGGATGCGGGCCTCTACAACGTCACGATCCCCGGCCAGCACGAAGCGGCGCTCGCATTGCCGTGGGGTGGCACCTCGCACCCGGTCTGGTTCCGCAAGGATCCCCGCGTCTCCAACGTCAAGGTGCTCGGCGGCGTCTTCAACAAGCCCTTGATGCTGGGGGTGCCGCAGATCGTCGCGGCGGCGTTGAAGGCGACCGAAGGCATGAACGACGAGGACCGCTACGTCGCCCTTTCGAAAACCGCCGCGAGCGTGATGAACACGATGCCGCCGCGCGAGAACCCACGCATCAACAAGTCGGTCGACTCGGTGCACGCACAGGGGCCGCTGGCACGCGCGCACTGCGTGATCTACGGCAACTGCAACTACAAGCAGACGGGGCTGCTGCAGGCCTTCGCCGCGGCCTCGCTGCTGCAGCAGGCGCCGAAGCGGGTTGGTTTTGCGTCGGGCTGCCAGGCGTTCGGGCACCGCGAGTTGCTCGGCGCGCTGCGCAGCTTCGGGCTGGTGCAGGCGCCCATACTGACCGTGCACAAGTGATGCATCAGGTCGCGGCTGGCCGAGTGCCGGGCCGCCCCAAGCCGGCCCGCATCCCCTCGGGGGATCGGCCGGTGTACTCACCGGACAAGGGGCTCCATTGAGACTGATCGACTACCTGGACAAGGGCGCATCGCTCGGCGAGGGCGCGCCGTGCCTGACGATGGGCACCACCGACCTCTCGTACGGCGACGTGCAGCGCTTCAGCCACCGCGTCGCGCGCGCGCTGCAGCGCTCGGGCATTCACGCAGGCGACAAGGTTGCCGTGCTGGCCAGCAACGACGCGACCGCGTTCGCCTGCGTGTTCGGCATCTCGCGCGCCGCTGCTGTGTGGTGCCCCGTCAACCCGCGCAACGAGGCCGCCGAGAACCGCTTCGTGCTCGACGCGTTCGACTGCGGCTGCCTCATCTTCGCAGGCGCCTACGCACCCATGGTCGAGCAGATGCGCGCGAAGCTGCCGAAGGTGAAGCTGTTCGTCTGCCTCGACCAGCCGTGGCCGTTCGCGGTCTCGCTGGCGCAGTGGCTGGAGGGCATGAGCGATGAGGCGCTCGATGTGCCGGTGGTCGACGATGTCGCGATGATCGCCGGCACCGGCGGCACGACGGGCCAGCCCAAGGGCGTGATGCTCTCAGGCCGCAACCTCGAGACCATGAGCGCGCTGACGCTGATGGGCTACCCGTTCGACGGCCGCCCGACCTACCTCGCGCTTGCGCCGCTGACGCATGCGGCCGGCGTGCTCACCTTCCCGGTGATGGCGCTGGGCGGCCGCTTGGTGATCATGCCGAAGCCCGACCTCACCGACTTCCTCGCGCTGGTGGAGAAGCACCGCGTGACGCATACCTTCCTGCCGCCAACGCTGATCTACATGCTGCTGCAGCACGAGAAGCTGGCGACAACCCAACTCGATTCGCTGCAGTGCTTTTGGTACGGCGCTGCGCCTATCTCGGCCGCGCGGCTCGAAGAAGCGCTGGCGAAGATCGGCCCGGTGATGGCACAGCTCTTCGGCCAGACCGAGGCGCCAATGATGATCTCGATGATGGCGCCGAAGGACCACTTCAACGCCGACGGCTCGGTCGCGCAGTCGCGCCTGTCGTCGGCCGGACGCCCCGGCCCGCTGGTGCAGGTTGCGACCATGAACAGCGAGGGCGAGCTACTGAAGGCGGGCGAGACCGGCGAGATCGTGATCCGCAGCTCGCTCGTGATGCTGGGCTACTACCGGGACGCGAAGGCCACCGAAGAGGTCGGCCGCTTCGGCTGGCACCACACCGGCGACATCGGCCGGCTCGACGCTGACGGCTTCTTGTACATCGTCGACCGCGCCAAGGACATGATCATCACCGGCGGCTTCAACGTCTACTCGGTCGAGGTCGAGCAGGCGCTAATGCAACACCCCGATGTGCAGGACAGCGCGGTGATCGGCCTGCCCGATGACAAATGGGGCGAGAAGGTCGTGGCGGTGCTGCAGCTGCATGCCGGCCGCAGCGTGCAGCCCGAGGAGATCGTCGCGTTCGTCAAGGCGCGCATCGGCAGCGTCAAGGCGCCCAAGCTGGTCGAGATCTGGGCCGACCTGCCGCGCTCCAAGGTCGGCAAGGTGATGAAGAAGGACATCCGCGCCGAGATGCTGCAACGCATGCCGGCGCCACATTGAAGGACGCCATGTCGAACAAGGCATTCATCGCAGGGATCGGCATGATCCCCTTCGTCAAGCCCGGCGCGAACGCGCCGTATCCCGAGATGGCCGCCCAGGCCGGCCGGCTCGCGCTGGCCGACGCCGGCATCGAGTTCGGCGCGCTGCAGCAGGCCTACGTCGGCTATGTGTATGGAGACTCCACCGCCGGCCAGAAGGCGGTCTACGGGTTGGGCATGACCGGCATTCCAATCTTCAACGTCAACAACAACTGCTCGACCGGGTCGACCGCGCTGTTCCTTGCGCGGCAGGCCATCGAGTCGGGTGCGGCCGAATGCGTGCTGGCGCTTGGCTTCGAGCAGATGAACCCCGGCGCCATCGGCACCGTGTTCAACGACCGGCCGAGCCCATTCGAGGATTTCGACCGCGAGGCCGCAGAACTCGTCGGCATGCCCGATCTGCCGCTCGCACTGCGCTACTTCGGCGGTGCCGGCCAAGCGCACATGCGCAAGCACGGCACGCCGCTCGAAGCTTTCGCGAAGGTGCGCGCGAAAGCCAGCCGCCATGCAGCGCGCAACCCGCTCGCGCTGCTGCGCAAGGAACTCTCGGTGGACGATGTGATGAACGCACCGATGCTCTGGCCCGGCGTGCTGACACGCCTGATGGCCTGCCCGCCGACCTGCGGCGCAGCGGCTGCCGTGCTGGTGTCGGAAGCCTTCGCCAAGCGCAATGGCCTACGCACCGACGTGTTCATCGCGGCGCAGGCCATGACCACCGACCGGCCCGACTCGTTCGAGAGCCACGACATGATGAAGCTGGTCGGGTACGGCATGAGCCAGGCTGCAGCGAAGCAGGTCTACGAACAGGCCGGCATCGGTGCCGAAGACCTTGACGTGGTCGAGCTGCATGACTGTTTCGCGCAGAACGAGCTGATCACCTACGAAGCGCTCGGCCTGTGCCGCGAAGGCGAGGCCGCTGCGTTCATCGACGCAGGCGACAACACCCATGGCGGCAAGGTCGTGACCAACCCGTCGGGTGGACTGCTGTCGAAGGGACATCCGCTCGGTGCGACAGGGCTGGCGCAGTGCTACGAGCTGACCCACCAACTGCGGGGCACGGCCGAGCAGCGCCAGGTACCGCTGGCACGCACCGCGCTTCAACACAATCTAGGCCTGGGCGGGGCCTGCGTCGTCACGCTCTATCAGTCGGCGTGATGCCCGCCCCCCGCGCCAGCTCGAAGCCCTCGTCCAGCCAGCCGGTGATGCCGCCGATCATCATCTTCACCGGCCGGCCCAGCTTCGCCAGCCGGGCCGCGCCGCGATGTGCGCCGTTGCAATGCGGGCCGGCGCAATAGGTGACGAACAAGGTGCCCGCCGGATAGCCCGCCAGCTTGCCTTCGGTCAGCTTGCCGTGTGGCCAATGCAGCGCGCCAGGCACATGGCCGGCGGCATACAGCTCGGCGTTGCGCACGTCCAGCAGCACGAAGCCGGGCTCGGCCTGGGACAGCGCGTCGTGCACGTCCCAGCAATCGGTCTCGAAACGGAAGGCAGATTCGAAGTGGCGCAGCGCTTCGTCTGAAGCGGCGGCGGGGATGGCGGTCACGGCGGTGGTCATCGGTGGGTCCTGGGGTGTTGAAAGATGCCTCAGTGTCGGCACCCGCCGCATTTCCGCCCAGTGGCGCACACGACAGTCTCCGGCAACAATGCGCCAATGCAGGATCACCTCGTCGCCGCCCTTGCCTACGACCAGCTGTGCACGTTCGAGTTCGGCTGCACGGTGGAGCTGTTTGCACTGCAGCGTCCGGAGCTGGGCGTGCCCTGGTACGACTTCAAGGTCTGTGCGGCCGAGCCCGGCCCGCTGCGCGCGGCCGGCGGCATCCAGGTGCTGGCGCCGCATGGGCTGCGCACGCTGGCCCGCGCCGACACCATCGTCGTCCCCGGCTGGCGCGGTGCGGACCAAGCACCACCCGAGCCGCTGCTGCGTGCGCTGCGCCGCGCCCATGCACGCGGCGCGCGGCTGTGCAGCATCTGCTCGGGTGTGTTCGTGCTGGCTGGGGCCGGCCTGCTGGACGGGCTGACCGTCAGCACCCACTGGCGCTACGCCGAGAAGCTCGCCGCGCGCTACCCGGCGCTGAAGGTGGACGCCAATGCGCTCTACGTGGACCAGGGCCAGATCCTCACCTCGGCCGGCTCTGCCGCAGGGCTGGACATGCTGCTGCACCTGGTGCGGCGCGACCACGGCGTGCGCGTGGCCAACCAGGTGGCGCAGCGCCTGGTGCTGCCGCCGCACCGCGACGGCGGCCAGGCCCAGTTCGTGCCCCGGCCGCTGCCCAGCGACGAAGGCAGCCGCGTGGCCAGGCTGATGGACTGGCTGCGCGCCAACCCGCGCCTGCCGCACACGCTGGCCAGCATGGCGGCCGAGGCGTCGATGAGCCCGCGCAGCCTGCAGCGCCAGTTCCAGGCGGCCAGCGGGCTGGGGCCGGTGGACTGGCTGATCCGCGAGCGCGTGGGCCTGGCCAAGGAGCTGCTGGAAACCCACCCGGAACGCGCGCTGGCCGAGGTCGCCGAGCTGGCCGGCTTTGGCGCCGAAGAATCCATGCGCCGACACTTCCGCCGGCTGGCGCAGGTCAGCCCGGCGGCTTACCGGCGGCAGTTTGCCAACTTGCCTTAGGTCGCCGCGCGGCGCCGCAGCACATGCACCGGCTGGGCCTGGCTGCCATCGGCCGCGCGGGCGCGCAGCTGGCCGCAGCCACCGTCCACGTCCTGCCCGGCCGAGTGGCGCAGCTTGGTCAGCACGCCGCGCTGGTGCAGCCGGCGCGCCATCGCCGCGGCCTTGTCCCAGGCCGGCCGGCGGTACGGCAGCTCGGGCACGGTGTTGTAGGGGATCAGGTTCATCAGCGCGTACTTGCCCTGCAGCAGCCGCACGATGCCATCCATCTCCTCCTCGCTGTCGTTGACGCCGTCCAGCAGCGTCCACTGGTACTGGATGGGATAGCCGGTGGCCCGCGCGTAGCGCTCGCCCGCGTCCACCAGGTCAGCCGGCGCGATGCGCGGTGCGCGTGGCAGCAGCTCGGCGCGCAGGTCGGCCCGCGTGCTGTGCAGCGACAGCGCCAGCGCGGGCTTCACCGTGCCCTGCGGCAGGCGCTCGAAGACGCGCGCATCACCCACGGTCGAGAACACCAGGTTCTTGTGGCCGATGGCGCCGCCGGTGCCCAGCAGCTCGATGGCTTCGAGCACGTTGTCCAGGTTGTGCGCCGGCTCGCCCATGCCCATGAACACCACCTTCTTGACCACCCGCTGGCGCCGCGCCAGCGCCACCTGGGCGACGATCTCGGCACTGCCGACCTGGCGGATCAGCCCTTCCTTGCCTGTCATGCAGAACACGCAGCCCACCGCACAGCCCACTTGCGTGGACACGCAAAGCCCGTCGCGCGGCAGCAGCACACTCTCCACCGCCTGGCCGTCCGCCAGGTCCACCAACAGCCGCGCCGAGCCGTCTTCGCCCGGGTGGCTGGAGCGCAGGCTGACGAGGCCTTCCAGCTGCCGCTGCAGCGCCGGCAGCGCCTCGCGCAGCGGCTTGGGCAGGAAGTCCTCCACGCGGCGCTTGCCGGCATCCAGCGGCTGGGCCTGAGCCCAGTGGCGCAGCAGGCGCTGGGCGTGCGCCGGCTGTGCGCCCAAGGCGGCGAACTGCTGGCGCAGCGCGGCAATGGTGTTGGGCAGGGGCTGAGGCGGCGCGGCGGCAGGGGCGGACATGGCAACGGAGCAGGCAGGAACAGCCGCAAGTGTAGGCAAGCGCCGCCAAAAGCCCCTGCCATGGCTGGCATGCGGCACTTGTCGGACACTCAGGCCGCCCTCCGCTCCGATCATCCGACCCAAGGCGCCCCGACATGACCCTGAGCTTTCGCCCCGACCGCCGTGCCGCCAGCGTGCTGCTGCTGAGCCCGCTGCTGACCGCGCTGCCCTTGGCCGCACGAGCTGCCACCGCCACGCCGGCCGACGCCGATGGCGCGCTGCTGAAGGCCGTGATCGACGGACCGCAGCGCAGCGCCGCCAACCGCGCGCGCGACGTCTACCGCCACCCGTTCGAGACGCTGCGCTTCTTCGGCCTGAAGCCGGGGCAGACGGTGATCGAGATCGCGCCGGGCGGCGGCTGGTACACCGAGATCCTGGCGCCCTACCTGCGCGACCATGGCCACTATTACGCGGCGCACAACAGCGCCACCGGCGGCAGCGAGGGCGCGCGCAAGGGTCGCGCCCGCTTCGAGGCCAAGCTGGCCGCCGAGCCGGCGGTCTACGGCCATGCCAAGGTCGGCAGCATGCCCACGGCCGTGGGCTTCACCGACATCGCCCCGCCCGGCGGCGCCGACCTGGTGCTCACCTTCCGCAACATCCACAACTGGATAGAAGCCGGCAACCTGGACGACACGCTGCGCGCCTTCTACGCGGTGCTGAAGCCGGGTGGCGTGCTCGGCGTGGAGGAACACCGCGCCACGCCAGGCACGCCGCTGGCCAAGGTGATAGCCACCGGCTACGTGCCGGTGGACTTCGTCGTGGCCCGCGCCCGTGCCGCCGGCTTCGAACCGGCCGGCAGCAGCGAAGTCAATGCCAACCCCAAGGACATGCACGAGCACCCGAACGGCGTCTGGTCGCTGCCGCCCACGCTGCAAGGCGGCGAGGTGGGCAAGGCCGAGTTCCTGGCCATTGGCGAGTCCGACCGCATGACGCTGAAGTTCGTCAAACCGCGCTGAAGTCGCCGGGGCGCGCATCGGCTGGCCCATTGACGAGATCGACGCGCCGCGCCCTCTGCCTTGAGGACGGATGGTCGCTGCGTCGCCTCTTTGCGGCACGAACCACGCGAAATCAGGGGTATCGGCGGCAAGGCCTTGGCCGTACCATCGCCGCGCTCTTGAGGAAACTCAAGCGCCGTCCCGCGGTTCAGGGGGCATTCTTTCCCGCAATCCGAGGGAGGACCCATGTCGAACGTGGCAGGCAAGGCCTACGCGATGAACGTGCTCACGCCGATCCGCTGGTACACGGCGTGGCTGAACAAGCTGATCTTCTGGGTCGCGCTGAAGATCCCGTCCACGCTCAAGGGGCTGATCACGCTGTCGCTGATCCACTATGCCCGCTGGGTGATCATCGGTCCGAAGCAGTTCCCGCACCTGTCGCCGCAGCAGCCCAGGGAGGAACTGAAGTACGCCTACATGCTGTTCTTCAGCAACTTCAATGGCAGCTGGGACCAGTACGTCGACTCGTTCTCCTTCGCTATTCCCGCTGGCCTGGACATGTTCTGGAAGTGGAACCTGCGCTACCCGCGCTCCATCGCGTTGACGCCGTTTCACCAGTACATCCGCTTCAACCAGATCGAGACGATCCACTACTACAACGCCTACCCGCTGGCGACCTCCAACGACGTGAAGAGCGCGCATGCAGTGCGTAACGCACTGCTGGCCTTCCAGCAAGGTTCGGACGTCAGCGACGAGGCTTTCATGACACGCTACAAGGCCTTGCTGCGCTCGCTGCAGCATGACCTGGGCGACATGGCGCCCACGCCCATCGTCAGCATGTCGGCCTACCAGGTCGAGCGCCGCGAACGCTGGCACGCCAGCCTGCCCAAGGAAGGCAAACCGCCGGCACCCACCGCTGGCCAGGAGGCAAGCCATGCCAGCTAACGTGAGCGGCCGGGCCTACGCCCTGACGGCCCTGTCCCCCATCCGCGAAGGCTGGACCTCGGACGGCATTGCCTACGCCGACGTCGTGCGGGACCGCCTGCAAGGCTGGAACACCGAGCCCAACAGCCCGATGACAGGCGTGCCCAACACCTACCTGTGCCGCTTCTTCGTGCTCGACGATGTCTACCACCAATCCCTGCCCGGTGCCGGTGTGCTGGACACGCTGTCGGACCTGCTGCCGGTGCTGCCCAACGCCTTGCGCAAGAGCGTGCTGCCGGCCGAGGATCACCTGAAGAGCCGCTACCTGGTCTTTTCGTCGGAGCTGCATGGCGGGGTGGACGGCGATGTCGATGCCTACCTGCGCGGCATGTGGGGCGCCATCGAAGGCCGCATCCGCGAAGTCTGGGGCTGGTGCCATGGCTTCGAGCAGGTCACCGACGGTTCGAGCTTTGCCGCCTACATCCGCAAGTGCCAACTGCCGGCCGCGCTGTTCTTCAACGGCAGCAACGACGACCCGCTGGCCGAGCAGCTCAAGGCGCTCTACCTGAAGCAGGAGTTCACCCGCTTCGCGGTCGACAGCCAGGGCCTGGACCCGGCCACGCTGCGCCGGCGCATGGCCGAGTTCATGCAGCGCGTGGACCCGCCCAACATCGCCGGGCCGACCTGGTCGCCCGGCCGCTACCGCCTTTGAATGCCTTTGATCGCCGCTGATCCCCGGAGCAACCCATGACCAAGCAGTTGGACCTGTTGGACATCCAGGGCAACCTGGTGCGGGCCTATGGCCGCTTCGGCTACCCGCTCGCCCGCTACGTGTTCCTGGCCGTTCACCAACCGGCCGCCGGCCGGGCGCTGGTGGGCGACCTGACCCGCTACGTCACCGGCTCGCTGGACTGGGGCCCCGGTCCCGGCCAGATGCCGCGCCCGGACTGGACCCTGAACCTCGCCTTCACCTACCCCGGCCTGGCCCAGCTCGGCCTGCCCACCGCCTCGCTGATGAGCTTTTCGCCCGAGTTCGCCGCCGGCATGCGCGAGCGCCGCGACATCCTCGGCGACACCGGCAGCAGCGCGCCGCAGCACTGGGACCCGATCTGGCGCAAGCACCGCGACACGCAGGACGTGCATGTGTTCGCCTCGCTGAACGCCGTCAGCCCCGAAGCACTGGCAAAGGGCTACGCAAAGCTGCAGTCCATCGTCGAGACCTACGGCGACGGCGCGCAGATCCTCGGCGGCAACGTGGGCGACGATGGCGAGTTGCTGGACTACCAGGATGCCCACGCGCTGGTGGAGAACGGGCAAGTGGTCGCCAAGGAACACTTCGGCTACACCGACGGCATCAGCGACCCGGTGTTCGAAGGCATGCCGCCGTCCGCGCAAAGCACCAAGGGCCGCGGCAAACCGATGCCCGGCAGCACCTGGGCGCCGCTGGCCACCGGCGAGTTCCTGCTCGGCCATCCGGACGAGGCGCACGAATACCCACCCGGCCCGAAGCCGGGGCTGCTGGCGCGCAATGGCAGTTACTTGATCTACCGCAAGCTGCACCAGAACGTGGGCACCTTCGAGGCCTACCTCGAACAGCAGGGCCGCGCCTATCCCGGCGGCAAGGAGCTGCTGGCCGCCAAGTTCGCCGGCCGCTGGCGAGACAACGGCGCACCACTGGCCCGCGCACCCGACGCCGCGTCCAAGCAGCGCTTTGACGCCGAGTTCTACGCGGCTCTGAAAGCCGGCGACATGGCCAAGGTCGACGACCTGCTGAGCGACTTCGACTACAACCAGGACATGAGCGGCGCCAAGTGCCCGTTCAGCGCCCACATCCGCCGCTGCAACCCGCGTGGCTCGCTGCAGATGATCCACGAGCCGGGCGACCTGCCGGGTTCGTTGAAGCAAAGTGTGGACGCCTTCGACACCCCGGGCGCGCTGTCCAACCGCCGCCGCATGCTGCGGCGCGGCCTGCCCTATGGCCAGGTGAAGGACCGCAGCCGCGACGACGGCAACCACGGCATCGTCATCATGCTGGTGAATGCCGACATCAACCGCCAGTTCGAATTCGTCCAGCAGCAATGGATGAACTATGGCAACGACTTCAAGGCCGGCAACGACAAGGACATCCTGCTGGGCAACCACAGCGAAGACCCGACCCAGCCCAGCAAGGCCGTGCTGCAGACCGACCCCGCCGGCCACGACGCCCCGCACTTCCTGCCCCGCATCCCGCGCTTCGTCGAGACCCGCGGCGGCGACTACTTCTTCGTGCCCAGCCTCACGGCGCTGCGCATGATCGCGGCCGGCGTCATCGACCCGACCTGATCACGGCGGGCGCTCAGCCGTCCCAGCCCTGCGGCTCGCGCCGCGGCTGCTGGTTGCAGGCGTGGCGGTACTTCGAGATGGCCGCATAGACGACCCTGCGCGCCCGGTTCACGCCGCCCAGCGGCCGGTGCGCTGGCAAGGCGTGCCAGGGTGTGAACGACAGGTTCTCGCCCAGCTCGCGCTGCGCCTCGGTGTCGAATGCCTGCGCTGGAATCACGATGCTGGCCACCTTGCGAAACGGTGACAGGGCCTGCGACCACTCATGGCCCGGGTCCTCGATCGGCATGGCCTGCGCGTCTACCTGCAGCTGCACCGCGAAATCGAAGCGCGCCTCGCCGACCGTGAGTTGCTGGCGCATCGCCAGGCGCAGGTAGTCGTCATCCGGCCGGTCCGGGATGCGGTCCGGCACGCTCACATGCGGCATGGCCGAATACTTCACCGCCGTGTTGCCGAACAGGTAGGGCGTGGTGCTGAAGTAGCGGATCTGCAGCGGATTGGCAAAGCGCACCATCGAACGCAGCAGGTTCCAGGTGACCCGCCAATGCGTCAGGAAAAAGACCAGCTTGGCCCAGCCGCTGCCGGTCAGGCTGGCCAGCAGCGCATCGAACTCGGCTGCATCGCGCGTCACGAAAACAGGCGTGCTGATCAGGATGAAGTCCTGCGTGGGCGCATCCCGTTCCTCGTCCAGCAGCTTGTCGCCCGGCACGCCCATCAGCTTGATGGCCATGCCACGGATGTCGCGCCCCTTGTCCGGGTTCAGGCTGCCGTCCTGGTTGGAAAAGCGTATCCACGCGGGATAGCTGCGCGGCTCGGCGAACACGCCCACCCGCAGCTCCGGCGGCAGGCCGGGCTCGACGATGAACTCGGCTTTCACCAGCCCATGCATCTTCGGATGCGCATCCCGCCGCATCGGCCCGCCCGCGTTGTCCCGCGTGATCTTGGCCTGCAGCCGCGCCACCAGGTCCTCGATGACCTGTGCCTCACCGCTGGGGATGGTTTCCTCGGCAAGCTTCATGGTGCAGTCCGCGGCAAGGGTTGCAGGGCGGGTGCAAGCCTACACCTCGCAGCGGTGATCAGGTATAGCGGCACGCCGCATACCCCGCCCCTTCATCCAGCACGAACTGCCTGAACGCCGCGTTCGCACCCGTCAGCTGGCTGTCCCTGCGCTGCAGGAAACACCAGTCGATGTGCTTGGGCATGCCGCGCACGTCGAGCACGGCCAGGCGGCCGGTTTCGGCTTCGACCTGGAAGCTGTGGGCGGACAGGAAGCTGATGCCCATGCCGCACATCACCGCCTGCTTGATGGTCTCGTTGCCGGCCAGCTCCAGGCCGGCGCGCACCTGGATGGACTGCTGCTGCAGCAGGTGTTCGAGGAACTGCCGGGTGGCCGAGCCGGGCTCGCGGAAGATGAAGTTTTCCTCGCGCAGCTCGGCCCAGCTCAGGCCGCGCTGGCCGGCCAATGGATGGTTGGGCGCGGCGACGATGCAGTGCGGATGGCGCGCGAAGCGGGTCGCTTCCAGGTCGGCTTCCGAAGGCGGATGGCCGGCGATGGCGATGTCCATGCGGTGCTCCTGCAGCATGGCCAGCACCTCGCTGCGCTTGGCCACCGTGAGCTTCAGCCGCACCTGCGGGTGGCGCTGGCAGAAGGCGTGCAGCAGGCGCGGCGCGAAGTAGTGGGCGGTAGACACCACGCCCAGGTGCAGCAGGCCGCGCGGGCTGCCCTGCTCGGCCGGGTCGGCGCGCAGCTGCGCCAGCGCCTGGTCGGCTGCGCGCGCCTGGGCCAGCAGCAGGCGTGCGTGCTGCAGCAGTTCCTGGCCGGCATCGGTCAGGCGCTGGCGGCGCGGGCCGTCGAACAGCTTCAGGCCCAGGTCGGTTTCCAGCTGGCGCATCTGCATGGACACCGCCGACTGCGTCATCGCCAGCGACTCGGCCGCGCGCGAAAAGCTGCCGCCGCTGGCAATGGCTTCGAACAGGTGCAGGTGGCGCAGGTTGAAGGTCTTCATGTCCAGATGAAAAGACGGTTGGGGGTTTCCCGGCATGTCGACGGTCGGATCGAGCAGTTTTGCGCGGGCTAACCCCGAGAAACAGGCCCAGGCGAGGGCCGGAGCGCTGCAGCATCAGTATTGCCTGAACTTCACCATCAAGCTTCATCAATTGATGCTGAAGGACTTGGCTTCTAACCTTCGGCTCATTCCCGCTCAAGCCCTCACGCACACACCGCCATGGCCCCCACGCCGATCAAGCCCTTCCCCCGCTGGGACGACACCCGCGCCGCCACGCTGGACGAACCCGGCCTGCTGCTCTACCGCTCCAACCTGCTGGGCTCGGACCTGCGCATCACCAACTACGGCGGTGGCAACACCTCGGCCAAGCTCACCCAGCCGGACCCGCTCACCGGCCAGCCAGTCGAGGTGCTGTGGGTCAAGGGCTCGGGCGGCGACGTGGGCTCTATGAAGCTGGACGGCTTCTCCACCCTCTACATGGACAAGCTGCGCGCGCTCAGCAGCCTGTACCGCGGCCTGGAACACGAAGACGAGATGGTGGGCTACCTGCCGCACTGCACCTTCAACCTGAACAGCCGCGCCGCGTCCATCGACACGCCCCTGCACTCGCTGCTGCCCTACGCACACGTGGACCACATGCACCCGGACGCGGTCATCGCCATCGCGGCCATGGCCAACTCCGAGGCGCTGACCAAACAGGTCTTCGAAGGCACCGTCGGCTGGCTGCCCTGGCTGCGGCCCGGCTACGAGCTGGGCCGGCGCCTGGCGGAATACGACGCCCAGCACCCGGGCCTGCGAGGCATCGTGCTGGCCGGCCACGGGCTGTTCAGCTGGGGCGACACGTCCAAGGCCTGCTACGAGAACACCGTGGACCTGATCCAGCGCGCCCAGGGCTGGCTGGCCCGCGAGCGCTCGGCTCGCCAGGCCCAGGCCTTTGGCGGCGTGCAGTTCAGCGCGCTGCCCGAGGACCAGCGCAACCAGGCCCTGGCACGGCTGCTGCCGGTGCTGCGCGGCCTCAGCGCCGAGGGGGCTCCGAAGCTGCTGCACCTGAACACCTCGCCCGAGGTGCTGGAGTTCGTCAACTCGGTGGACCTGGCGCCGCTAGCCGCGCTGGGCACCTCCTGCCCAGACCACTTCCTGCGCACCAAGATCCGCCCGCTGGTCGTGCCCGAAGCCGTCTACACGCTGCAGGGCGACGCGCTGCGCGACCGCCTGGGCGAACTGCTGGCCGACTACCGCGCCGACTACGCCGCCTACTACGAACGCTGCAAGCGCCCCAGCAGCCCGCCACTGCGCGACCCGAATCCGGTCGTGATCCTGCTGCCGCGCATCGGCATGGTGACGATTGCCAAGGACAAGGCCACCGCCCGCATTGCCGGCGAGTTCTACGTCAACGCCATCAACGTGATGCGCGAAGCCAATGCGGTGGACCGCTACGTCGGCCTGCCCGAGCAGGAGGCCTTCGACATCGAGTACTGGCTGCTCGAGGAGGCCAAGCTGCAGCGCATGCCCAAACCGAAACCGCTGGTCGGCAAGGTGGTGCTGGTGACCGGCGGCGCCGGCGGCATTGGCCAGGCAATCGCCCGGCGCATGTTGACCGAGGGCGCCTGCGTGGTACTGGCCGACATCGACCAGGAAGCGCTGGACGAGGTGGAGGCCTCGCTGGCCAAGGGCTTCGGCCGGGACGCCGTGCGCGGCCTGCGCTGCGACGTGACCGACGAAGCCAGCGTGATCGCCGCACTGGACCGCACCGCGCTGGAATTCGGCGGCGTGGACATCCTCGTCAGCAATGCCGGCATCGCCTCGGCCGCGCCGATTGAGGACACCACGCTGGCGCTGTGGAAGCGCAACCAGGACATCCTGGCCACCGGCTACTTCCTGGTCGGCCGCGAAGCCTTCCGGCAGATGAAGGCGCAAGGCACAGGCGGCTGCATGATCATCATCGCCAGCAAAAACGGCATGGTGGCCAGCAACCAGGCCAGCGCCTACTGCGCCGCCAAGGCCGCCGAGATCCAGCTCAGCCGCAGCTTCGCGCTGGAAGGCGCGCCACTGGGCATCCGCTCCAACGTGGTGAACCCGGACGCCGTGATCCGCGGCTCCAAGATATGGACCGGCAAATGGAGCGAGGAACGCGCTGCGGCCAACAAGATCAGCGAGTCCGACCTGGAAGCCTTCTACCGCGACCGGTCCATGCTCAAGCGCAGCGTCTACCCGGAGGACATTGCCGAGGCGGCTTATTTCTTCGCCGCCGAGCACCTGTCGGCCAAGAGCACCGGCAACATCCTGAACGTTGATGCCGGCAATCTCGCTGCATTCACCCGGTAGACCCCCCCGAGGCGGCAAGCCGCCTCCCCCCAGGGGGCGCCACCAGCGGCCTGGCAGAGCCAGTTCCGCGGCGGCTGCTGGATTTGAACCTGCGCTTCGCGCGGTTCCTGGAAGGAGACACAAGACATGAAGACGATTGATCCATCGCTGATTGCGGCGCAGAACGACAAGCTGGCGCGGCATGTGCACCACGACTACGAGCACCTGGGCGAGCAGTTGGCGCGGCGGAACATTGACATCGAGACGGTGCGGGCGCGGGTCGCCGCGTTTGGCGTCGCCATTCCGAGCTGGGGCGTCGGCACGGGCGGCACGCGCTTCGCGCGCTTTCCGGGCCAGGGCGAACCGCGGCATGTGTTCGACAAGCTGCAGGACTGCGCCGTCATCCAGCAGCTGGGCCGGGCCACGCCCACCGTCTCGCTGCACATTCCCTGGGACCGCTGCAGCGACTGGAGCGAGCTGCGCCAGGCGGCCGAGGCCGGCGGGCTGGCCTTCGACGCGATGAACTCCAACACCTTCTCGGACCAGCCCGGCCAGCCGCTGAGCTACAAGTTCGGCAGCCTCACGCATGTGGACGCGGCAGTGCGAGAGCAGGCCGTGGCCCACAACCTCGAATGCATAGCGATCGGCCGCAAGCTGGGCTCCAAGGCCCTCACCGTGTGGATTGGCGACGGCAGCAATTTCCCCGGCCAGCAGCATTTCCGCCGTGCGTTTGACCGCTACCTGGACAGCACGCGCCAGATCTACGCCGGGCTGCCGGGCGACTGGCGCATGTTCCTGGAGCACAAGATCTGCGAGCCGGCCTTCTACGCCACCGTCATCCAGGACTGGGGCTCTAGCTTCCTGGCGGCCAGTGCACTCGGCCCGCAGGCGCAGTGCCTGGTGGACCTGGGCCACCACGCGCCCAACGTCAACATCGAGCTGATCGTGGCCCGGCTCATTGCCGCCGGCAAGTTGGCCGGTTTCCACTTCAACGACAGCAAGTACGGCGACGACGACCTGGACGCCGGCAGCGTCTCGCCCTACCGGCTGTTCCTGGTCTTCAACGAGCTGATCGCCGCCGAACACGAGCAGGCCACCGGCTTCGACCCGGCCTACATGCTGGACCAGAGCCACAACGTGACCGACCCCATCGAGAGCCTGATCAGCAGCGCCGCGCAAGTGCAGCGCACCTGCGCCCAAGCCCTGCTGGTCGACCGCGCAGCACTCGACGCGGCCCAGCACGCCAACGACGCGCTCACCGCCACCGGCCTGCTGCAAAAGGCCTTCCAGACCGACGTGACGCCGCTGCTGCAGCGCGTGCGCCTGGACGCCGGGGGCGCGATCGACCCCATCGCCACTTACCGCGCCAGCGGTTACCGTCAGCGCGTGGCCGAGGAGCGGCCAGCGGTGAAGGGTGGCAGCGGCGGGATCGTCTAGGTCCGTTCGGGCTGAGCCTGTCGAAGCCCCCTTTCATTGGGACTGAGCCCCTTCCCCGTTCAGGCTGAGCTTGTCGAAGCCCCCTTCGACAAGCTCAGGACGAACGGTTCAGGAACCAACCCTTCGACAGGCTCAGGGCGAACGGAATACGAGACAAACCAAGACACCGAAGACACCAGAAAAGCCGCCCAACTTTGCGGCCCGTCCCCACCGGCCGATTCTTCATCCAAGGCCGGACACCACAGAAGAGAAAGCAGGAGACAAGACATGGAGATTCAATTCAAGCTCGCCGCGGTAGCGCTGTCCGCATTCCTCACGGCCCCGGCCTTCGCGGTCGACAAGATCGCGCTGGTCGTCAAGTCCATGGGCATCGGCTTCTTCGACGCGGCCCACCAGGGCGCGCTGGAAGCCGCCAAGGAGCTGAAGGACGTGGAAATCATCTACACCGGCCCGGCCAAGCCCACGGCCGAGGGCCAGATCGAGATCATCAACTCGCTGATCAACCAGAACGTCAAAGCCATCATCATCTCGGCCAACGACCCGGACGCGCTGGTGCCCGTCACCAAGAAGGCGATGCAGCGCGGCATCAAGGTCATCTCGTTCGACTCCGGCATCCGCAAGGACGGCCGGCTGATGCACCTGGCGCCGTCCAACAACGCGCTGATCGGCGAGAAGCTGGTCAAGATGGCCGAGCAGGTCACCGGCAGCGGCGGCGGCGAGATCGCCGTGCTGTCCGCCACCGCGCAGGCCACGAACCAGAACGTCTGGATCGCCGAGATGAAAAAGGTGCTGGCCCAGCCCTCGCATGCCAAGCTGAAGCTGGTCAACGTCGTCTATGGCGACGACCAGACCGACAAGAGCTACCGCGAGGCCCAAGGCCTGTTCAAGAGCTACCCCAATCTGAAGGCCATCGTCGCGCCCACCACCGTGGGCGTGGCCGCCGCAGGCAAGGCGGTGCAGGACGAGAAGAAGGTCGGCCAGGTGTTCGTCACCGGCCTGGGCCTGCCTTCGGAAATGGCCGGCCATGTGCACAGCGGCGCGGTCAAGTCCTTCGCCATCTGGAACCCGATCGACCTGGGCTATGCCAGCGTGCAGATCGCCGAGGCGCTGGTCAAGGGCGCCAAGGCCGAGCCGGGCGCCAAGCTGAGCATGGGCCGCGTGGGCACCGCCACGCTGGACAAGGACAACGAAGCCGCGATGGCCGAGCCCTTCACCTACGACGCCAGCAACGTGGACAGCTTCGCGAAGATTTTCTGATTCCTTCCTCCGTTCTCCCTGAGCCCGTCGAAAGGTTCCCGAACCGTTAGCCTTGAGCCGACCTCCCCGTTCGGGCTGAGCCTGTCGAAGCCCCCCTTCGACAAGCTCAGGGCGAACGGAGGGGTAGTCAGCCCGAACGGATGGTGGGACCACGCGCCTGGAACACTCGACCACCCGAATTCCGTTCGGGCTGAGCCTGTCGAAGCCCCCTTCGACAAGCTCAGGGCGAACGGGGGGCGCACGCTCAGCTGCTACGGAACACAGCATTTCTCATGAACGCATCTCCTCCCCTGCTATCGCTGCGGGGCCTTCACAAGCGCTTCGGGCCCACGCACGCGCTGCGCGGCGTGGACCTGGAACTGGTGCCCGGCCAGGCACTGGCCTTGATCGGCGAAAACGGCGCCGGCAAGTCCACGCTGGTCAAGCTGCTCACCGGCGTGTACGCCCCGGATGAGGGCCAGATCCTGCTGGACGGCCAGCCGCTGCGCTTTGCCAATGCCCAGGCCGCGCAGGCGGCCGGCATCGTCGCAGTGCACCAGGAAACGGTGATGTTCGACGAGCTGAGTGCGGCCGAGAACATCTTCATCGGCCGCCAGCCGATGAAAGGCCCGCGCGGTTTCCGCGTCATCGACTGGGCGCGCATGAACCGCGAGGCCCAGCAGGCGCTGGACCAGGTGGGCGCCGGCTTTGCGGCCACCACGCCGGTGCGCCAGCTCAGCCTGGCGCAGCGCCACTTGATCGAGATCGCCCGTGCGCTGTCGCAGCAGGCCCGCGTGGTGATCCTGGACGAACCGACCGCTGCGCTTTCGCAGGCAGAGATCCGCGACTTCTACGGCATCGTGCAAGGCCTTAAAAGCCGCGGCGTCGCCGTCCTTTTCATCACCCACAAGTTCGACGAAATCTTCGCCGTGTGTGACCGCTACGTGGTGCTGAGGGACGGCGCCTCGGTCGGCACCGGCGCGATGGACAAGGCCAACGAGCAGCAACTGGTTGCGCTGATGGCCGGCCGCAAGATCGAGGACATCTACCCGCACGTGCCGGACCAGCGCGGCGAGGTGCTGCTGCAGGTGCGCGGCCTGTCCCACCCCACCGAGTTCGACGGGCTGGACTTCGAGCTGCATCGCGGCGAGATCCTGGGCTTTTACGGCCTGGTCGGCGCCGGCCGCAGCGAGGCGATGCTGGCCTTGATGGGCCTGAACCCGGGTGTCACCGGCAACGTCAAGCTGGACGGCGAGACGCTGAAGATCAACGAGCCGGCTGATGCGATCTGCGCCGGCCTGGCCTATGTGCCCGAAGAGCGCCAGCGCCAGGGCGGCATTCTGCCGTTTTCGGTGATGCACAACATCAGCCTGGCCGCACTCGCCGGCCCGCGTGCAGCCAGCAACGAGCGGCTCTCGCGTGGCCCGTGGCTCTCGCATGCGCGGGAAAACGGCCTGGCCGCCCGCATGATCGAGCGGCTGCGCATCAAGTGCGCCGGCGCGGAAACGCCGCTGTCCGGCCTCTCGGGCGGCAACCAGCAGAAGGTGGTCATCGCCAAGTGGCTGGGGCTGAACCCGCGCATCGTGATCCTGGACGAGCCGACCAAGGGCATTGACGTGGGCGCCAAGCAGGCCGTCTACCAGCTGATTGCCGAGATGGTCGCGCAAGGCCTGGCGGTCATCCTGGTGTCCTCCGAGCTGCCCGAGGTGATGCACCTGGCGCACCGCACCATCGTCATGCGCCGCGGCCTGCAGGTGGCCGAATTCACACGCGGCGAGGCAGACGCCGAAGCCATCGTCGCGGCTGCCTCCGGGCTGGACGGCGGCCACGCGCCGCGCCATGCGCTGCCCGCCAGCGTCCACGCCGGCAAGGCCTACACCCCGGAGCTGGCCGCATGAAGCACACCGCCGCTTTCATTTCCCGTCGCGACGGCGTGCTGCTCGCCATCATCGCGGTCGTCGCCATCGCGGTCGGCCTGCGCGCGCCCGTGTTCCTCACGCTGCGCAACGCGCTGGACATTGCCAACGACTCGGCCATCCTCGCCATTCTGGTGATGGGCCAGATGCTGGTGCTGCTCACTCGCGGCGTGGACCTGTCCGCCGCGTCCAACCTGGCGCTCACCGGCATGCTGTGCGCGCTCGCCGCACGCGCCTGGCCCGGCATGCCGCTGCCGGTGCTGCTGGCCTTGGCGGCCCTCATCGGCGCGCTGCTGGGCGCTGTCAACGGCGTGCTGATCACCGCGTTTTCGCTGCCGCCCATCGTCGTCACGCTGGGCACGCTGTCGGCCTACCGCGGCGCCATCTTCCTGGCCAGCGGCGGCGCGTGGATTTCGGACCACCAGATCCACCCGCTCATCAAAGGCCTGCCGCGCGAAACCTGGCTGGGCCTGCCGGCCCTGCTGTGGCTGGCGCTGCTGGCCGTGGCCGCCACCGCCTGGCTGCTGCGCTGGCGGCGCGAGGGCCGCGAACTGTACGCGCTGGGCGGCAACCCGTCTGCCGCCACCTATGCCGGCATTCCGGTCAACCGCCGCGTGATGATGGCCTACACGCTCTCGGGCCTGTTCGCCGGCATCAGCGGCCTGTTGTGGGTGGGCCGCTATTCCATCGCCTTCACCGAGCTGGCCGCAGGCTACGAGCTCACTGTCATCGCCGCCTGCGTGATCGGCGGCGTGAGCATTGCCGGCGGCATTGGCAGCGTGACCGGCGCGGTGCTGGGCGTGCTGTTCATTGGCGTGGTCAACGGCGCGCTGCCGGTGATCCAGGTCTCTCCCTTCTGGCAGCAGGCGATTGCCGGCGCCGTCATCCTGTTCTCGGTGGCGCTGAACGCGCGCAGCCAGGCCAGGGGCGGCCGGCAGATCCTCGAAACCAGGCACATGGCCACTGCAGGAGCCGCCGCGTGAAAGCCTTCGACACCTGGGAGCGCGTGCTGCTCGCGCTCATCGTGCTGGTCTACCTGCTGTTCGGCCTCACGGTGGACAACTTCCTCTCGCCCTATGCACTGGCCGACAGCACCTTCAACTTCTCCGAGAAAGGCCTGATCGCGCTGGCCATGGCACTGCTGGTCGTCTCCGGCGAGATCGACCTTTCTGTCGCCGCCACGATGGCGCTGTGTTCGCTGGCCATGGGCTTTGCGATGAAGGCCGGCGCGGGTGTGCCGCTGATGCTGCTGGCCGCACTCGCCACCGGCATCGCCTGCGGCGCGTTGAACGGCTGGCTGGTCACGCGCCTGCAGCTGCCGTCCATCGTCGTCACCATCGGCACGCTGTCGCTCTACCGCGGTCTCGCGCTGGTGCTGCTGGGGGACCAGGCCATCACCGGCTACCCCGAAACCCTGAGCACCTGGGGCAACGGCACGCTGGGCGACCTGCTGGGCGTGGAGAAGCTGATCATGCCCGTCGAGTTCGCGGTGCTGCTGCTCGCGGCCGTCGCGGTCGGCCTGCTGCTGCACCGCACGGTGCACGGCCGGCGCATCTATGCGATTGGCGCCAACGCGGTGGCCGCTCGCTTCTCCGGCGTGGCGGTCAACCGCTACCGCTTCGCGCTGTTTGTCTTCGTCGGCATCATGGCTGCGCTGGCCGCCGTGCTGCTCACCGGCCGCATCGGCAGCACCCGCCCCAACCTGGCCATGGGCTGGGAGCTGGACGCGGTGACCATCGTGATCCTCGGCGGCGTGGCCATCGAAGGCGGGCGCGGCAGCGTGCTGGGCACAGTCCTCGCCGCCGTGCTGCTGGGCAGCTTCACCTTCGCCCTGGGCATGCTGAACGTGCCCGGCATCGTGATGTCCATGATCGTCGGCGCGCTGCTCATCGTCGCCATGGTGTTGCCGCGCCTGCTGCGCCGCCTGAAAGCGCCCACCGGCCTGCGCGTGCAAGGAGCGTGAAGCGATGGCCGATGAAAAGCGCGCCTTCCGCATGTTCCTGAACCCCGGCCAGGCCGACGAATACCGCCGCCGCCACGACGCCCTCTGGCCCGAGCTGGCCGCGCTGCTGCGCGAGAGCGGCGTGCACGACTACAGCATCTACCTGGACGCCGAGCACCACGTGCTGTTTGCCGTGCAACGCCTGCGCCCCGGCCACAGCACCGCCGCGCTGCCCGAGCACCCGGTGATGCGCCGCTGGTGGGCCCACATGGCGGACCTGATGCGCACCCACGAAGACGGCTCGCCCGTCGTCGAGCCCCTGCCCTGCATGTTTCACATGGACGAATGAGGTTTCTCTTATTCGAGACGTTTTGAATCCGTTCGACTGAGTTTTAGATCCGTTCGCACTGACCCTTCGACAGGGCTCAGGACTGAAGGCTTTGTCGAAGTGCCTGTTCTTGATCCGTTCGCCCTGAGCTCGTCGAAGGGGCCGTTACTGAACCGTTCACCCTGAGCCTGTCGAAGGGTCAGGCTTCGACAAGCCCGAACAGAGGCAGTGCCGCGCGTTTTGAAAATTCCAACATGAGCAAGACCCCGCCTCCCGACAACGACCTCACGCTGGTGCTGGACATCGGCAAGAGCCACGCCAAGCTGGTGCTGATCGACGCTGCCGGCGAGGTCGTGGCCCGCCAGGTCCAGCCCAACCAGAGCGCCCCCGGCCCCGGCTACACCGCCCTCGGCGTGCCCGCCCTGGAAGCCTGGCTGCTCGCCACCATCCCCGAGCTGCCCCGCCGCCGCGCCATCCGCCGCCTGTCCATCACCACCCACGGCGCCGCCTTCTGCGGCATTGATGACGCCGAGGGCCTGGTGCTGCCGCCCATGGACTACGAATGGGACGGCTACGGTGACACCCGCGCCGAATGGCAGGCCCTGGCCGACCCCTTCGAAGAAACAGGCACCCCTTTCCTGCCCATGGGCCTGAACGCCGGCCTGCAACTGCACTGGCTGCAGCGCCACCACGGCGAAGCCTGCGCCCGCGTCCAACACTGGCTGCCCTACCCCCAATACTGGGCCTGGTGGTTCAGCGGCGTGGCCTGCAGCGAGGTCTCATCGCTGGGCTGCCACACGGGCCTATGGTCCCCCACCAAAGCCGACTTCAGCCCCTGGGCCCACCGCAGCGGCCTGGCCGCCCGCTTCGCCCCCATCCGCCGCGCCTGGGAAGCCATCGGCACCCTGCGCCCCGCCCTCGCCCAACGCCTGGACCTGCCCCCCGACATCCAAGTCATGGCCGGCTCCCACGACAGCAACGCCTGCCTCGCCCGCTACCTGCGCAGCGACCCGAACGCGCTGGTGCTTTCAACCGGCACCTGGTGCGTGCTGATGGCACCGGGGGCTTCGGTTGAAGGCTTGGACGCAACGCGGGATGAACTCGTGAACGTGGCAGTCGACGGCCGGCCGGTGCCCACTGCACGGTTCATGGGCGGGCGGGAGTTTGCGGTGCTGTGTGGGGAGGCTTCGCCTGCGTTGGCGACGGCTGAAGCGCTGGCGGAGGTGATGCGGGAGGGGTGGAAGGCGGTGCCGGCGTTTGCGGCGGCCGGGGGGCCGTTTCCGGGGCAACGGGGACAGGTGTTCAAGCGTGGGGTTGAAACCACCATCGACGCTGTGCCGCACAAACTTCGGCCTGCGTTGGCTTCGCTTTACTGCGCGGAGATCATTGCGGCGATGGTGCAGCGGCTGGATCCGCGAGCCGCTGCTAACAATTTGCTTCTTGAAGGGCCGCTGGCGTCGAATGCGGCGTTCCGCACGGCGCTTGTCAATTTCATTGCGCCACGGAACCTGACGATCAGCCAAGACGAACTAGAGGGGACGGCCCGCGGGGCGTGGTTGCTGGCATTGCCACGAACAGCAAAACCCGGGCTCAAGTCCTGAACACCTCTTCCGCCATGTTGTCCAGCTTCTCCTTCACCGCCTGCCAGTTCGGCATGTGCCTGTTCAGCGCCTGGTAGAACTTGGGGCTGTGGTTGTGGTGCAGCAGGTGACACAGCTCGTGCAGCAGCACATAGTCGATGCACTCTCGTGGCGTCTTGACCAATAGCGGGTTCAGCGTGATGCGACCGGACGGTGAACAGCTTCCCCACTGCACCGTCATGAACTGCAGCCGCGTGGGTGGAAGCTGCTTGACCCATCGCAGCGGTGCAGCCACAGCTGCCAGACGAACCGCGAACAGCTCTCGCGCGCGCTGCCGGTACCAGGCGTCCAGCGCGCCGCGTATCGTTGCTGCGTCACCATGTTCCGGCACGCTCACGGCGATGAATGCACCGCGCATGCGTGCCTCTGCCGTGGCACCGGCGGCAACGATGACCTTCAGGCGATAGCGGCGGCCCAAGTAGTGCAGTGATTCCCCGCTCACATACTCGCGCGGCAGCACATGGGCCAGCCGCGCCTTGGCGGCCGCCACATGCTGGCTGACCCAGCGTGCCCGCTTCTTTACCGCCGCCAGCACGTCAGCCACCGAAGCCGATTCCGGTGCATCGACCAAGACGCGTCCGTCTGGCTCCACGTGGATCGCAATTCGCGTCACAGTCCGAGAAGGCTGGCGGCGCAAGCTGAAGTCAATGACCTCATCACCGTAGACAAACCGGTGCCGGCTGGCGGCTTCAGGTACGAGCACGCTCAAGACTTGCTCAAGCCCAGGCGGGTGATCTGAATCACCTGCTCCACCACCTGCTTCGCGTTGTCCAGGCCCAATGTGCCGAACAACAAGGGCAGCAAGCCCTTGCGGATGGCCGCCTCGATGTTCTGCGGGTTGAGCGAGTTTTCAGCCACGGCATCGCGAACGACGGCATCCATGGCCAGGGTCTGCTGCACCAGGTCTTCGACGGCCTCCTCTCTCTGTGCAGCAAAGGCCTCTTCCCCCATGACCAGGCGAACCGCCCCGAAGTAGGCCTTGGCGTGCGGCTTGTCCGCCAGCGCATCCGGCACACCCGGCGTCGCTCGAGACGCCAGCTTCTGCTCGAAGGACTTGAACAAGGCGTACTGCTTCAGCGGATGGTCGAACATCGCCTCGGCCTCGGCGATGGCCTGCCGCAACAGTTCTCCAAACACCTTCTGCGCAAACGGGTCCGCCGCCAGTTCCTGCTCGATGGTCTTGCGCATTCGGGTGCGGATCATGTCCGTCTCGTTGCGCGTCTTCTCTTCAGACCATTCTTTCGGGTCTTCCGCTCGGCCCAGCTGGTGCACCAAGTAGACACCTTCGGGTTCGCGCACCTCGGTGCCGATGACTTGCTTGTCCACCAGCTTGCCGATCTGCTCTTCATAGACGCTGTAGTCCACCGCCTCCATCGCATCACGCCTGGCGGTCTGGCGCAGCTCGGTGAAGAAACGCAGGTCGGCCTTGTAGCGAGCGATCAGCGCCTCGGAAAAGCTCTTGTCCTCGAAGAAGCTGCGGGACGACAGCGCCGTCTGCAAGCAAAGGCCGAAGGCCGTCAGCGCCTCATAGAAGTCGTCACGCAGCTTCTGCCGCTCGTCGTATTCCTCGCCATCGCTGCCCTTCCCGAACTTCGGCGCCAATACCTGCCGGTACTGCTCACGGTCCAGCTTGTTGGCCACCAGCTTGAAGAAAGACCACACCCGGTCGTGCAATGCGGGCAGGCGCTTGTACTCGGTGCTGAACTGGTGGTACAGGCCTTCCAGGTCACCGATATCAAAGCCGCCCTGCGTGCGGGCCTCCAGGTCTTGGTATGCGCGAACGGCCGTGTCCAATTCCTCAAGAACCCCTCGGTAGTCGACCAGCACACCGTAGCGCTTGGCGTCGTGCAGGCGGTTGACGCGCGCCACGGCCTGGATGAGGTTGTGCCCCTTCAAAGGCTTGTCGATGTACAGCACGGCATTGCGCGGCTCGTCGAAGCCGGTCAGCAGCTTGTCCACGACGATCAGCAAGTCCGGAGCACCGTCTGTGCCGAAGTCGTTCACGACCTGCTTCTCATAGGCCTCAGGGTCGTTCCCGCAGGTGGCCATGGCCTGCTTCCACCACTTCTGCACCTCAGGCAGCGTGTCCTCGTCCACCTCAGAGTTGCCCTCGCGTGTGTCCGGCGGCGAGATCACCACCACGCTGGTCACCAGGCCGGTGTCGTCAAGCGCCTTCTTGTAGCGAACGGCGTCGAGCTTGCTGTCGGTGGCGACCTGGCCTTTCAGGCCGAGGGCCAGCTTCTTGATGTTCTCGCTGAAGTGGGTCGCGATGTCCCAGGCGATCAGCTCGATGCGGTTGGCCGCGCCGTAGATGGCGCCCTTCTTGGCGAACTTCTTTTTCAGGTCGGTGCGTTGGGCCTCGCTGAGGTTGACGGTGATCTTGTCGAACCAGCGGTTGACGGCCTCTTCGTTGATGTCCAGCTCAGGCACGCGCTCTTCGTACAGCAGCGGGGCCACGGTCTCGTCCTCCACCGCTCGCTGCATGGAGTAGGCGTGCACGATGGGGCCGAACTTGTTGGCCGTCTTCTCGTCCTTGAGCAGCGGCGTGCCGGTGAAGGCGATGTAGGCTGCTTTGGGCAGCGCCTTCTTCATGCGCTCGTGCGTCTCGCCGCCGTGGCTGCGGTGGCCTTCGTCCACCAGCACGATCATGTCGGCCGAGTCGTTGCGGCAGTCCGGCAGCCTGGACGCCGTGTTGAACTTGTGCACCAGCGTGAAGGTGATGCGCTCTGTGCCCTTGCCGATGCGCTGCGCCAGGTCGCGGCCGGAGAGGCTGCGGCTCTTCTCGCCGTCTTTCTGCGTGGCCATGCTGGAGCCGAAGGCGCCGCCGGTCATGAAGTTGCGGGCGAGCTGGGTTTCCAGGTCGATGCGGTCGGTCACGACGACCACACGGCATTCCTTCAAGGCATCCACCAGCAGCAGCGCCTTGGTCAGGAACACCATGGTGAAGCTCTTGCCAGAACCCGTGGTGTGCCACACCACGCCGCCCTCGCGGCCGCCGCCTTGTGACTCGGGCTTCATCTGGCAGACGCGCGCCAGCAGCGCACGGATGCCGAAGAACTGCTGGTAGCGCGCCACGATCTTGCCCACCTTGCGGTCGAACAGCACGTAGCCGCGCAGGAACGCCAGCAGCCGTGCCGGCGTGAGAAGGCTCACCAGCAAGCGGTCCTGCTCCGTGGCCTGCATGGGCGCGCTCCACAGCGCGTCGAAGTACGCCGCCAGCCCGGCTGGCTTGCCATCGAACAGCGCCGCGCGCACCTCCGGCTTCAGCGCCGCGTTCTTGAGCGCCTGCATGTGTGCGTCGGCCAACTCCTCTTCGCGCCACTTGGCCCAGAACTTGGCCGCCGTGTGCGTGGTGCCGTAGCGCCCTTCGGTCTGGCTGATGGACAGCAGCAATTGGGCGTAGGCGAACAAGTTGGGAATCTCGTCCGGCCGTTGGTTGCGCAGGTGCTGGCTGATGCCCTCTTGCACCATCGCCTTGGACGGATGGCTGCCGCCGCCCGACTCGGGCCGTTTGGCCTCGATCACCACCAGAGGGATGCCGTTCACGTAGCCCACCACATCTGGGGAGCGATGGTGCATGCCCTGTGCGGCCAGCACATCCAATTCCTCGGTCACGTCCCAGCGGTTCGCCGCCGCATCGGCCCAGTCGATCACCGGAATGGTGGGCTGGTGCCTCTTGCCATCGGGCATGAACTCCGTCACCGTGATGCCCAGCGCCAGCTTGCCGTACAGCCGCTCGTTGGCGGGCATCAGCCCTTCCGCCAGGCTCAACGCCGACAACTCCCGCACGATCTGGTCGATGCCGCTGGGCGACAGCGGATACCACTCCCCCTTGTACTGGTAGCGCCGCGTCTGCAGCACCTCGATCAGCCTCGGCTTGAGCAGCACCTCGCGCGTGCTGCCCCGCAGGGCCAGGGCTTGCGCCGTGGTCAGAAAGTTCCAGCCCAGGTTGCACAGCAGGTGCAGCGCGGGCAGATGGGCGCTGTACTGCTCACGAGAGTTGGGCGTGATGTTCATATGACCTCACCGGGCGCATGCTGCCCCGCGACACGTTGAACCAAGGCTTGCTTCTCGCGCAACACGGCACCTTTGGCGAGATCGAACATGTGCGCGACTCGATCCGCTGCGTCCAGCAAGTTGCAGATCTCACGCTGCTGAGACTTGTCCAAGGGGCAGAGGAATCTGAATGACCTAAGGAAATCGGCGGAGATTCGTTTCTGACCTGCCGACCCCTCCATCTCCGCGGCACCCCTGTTCCGAAACTCGCGGCTTTGAAGAACTTGCGCAATCAATCGTGGCTCGATCACCCCTTTGGGGCGGAGTACGTGAAATTCCGTACTTCCAAAGCCCACCCCGTTGGTCAGATCGGCCAACAGCGCGCCCTTTCCGTTCTCGAAGCAAGGGGTGATCTTTGCCACCAGCAAGTCACCGTCTTTGAAGCCTGGATGTCCCGCACAAGCATCCAAATATTGCCGAACTCGGCTTGTATCAATGCGTCCTTGTTCGGATACAGCCTCCATCGGCAAAAACGTAACTCTGCCGTCTTCGGGCATTTCGGGCCTTCTCGGATTTAGGTCCACCACATCGCCGAGCCGGACAAGCTGCCAGTCCCTTGACTGCTTGCCTGACGACGCATGATGCGTTGGTGTGGGCAGTAGTCGATGAAGGAGTGCACGCTTCTCAGCGCGAGCATTTGCGGCGAGCTTTTCAAGGACCTTAGCGGCCTTGTCCCACAGCGCCATGCCAGAGGCCATCCGCTGCTGGGCTTCTAGTCCTGGGATCGAAACTGGAATTGCCGCGAAGTCGTCAAAGTACAGCCGAAGGCGATCATCAGTCAGGCCATATGAGTAGGCCCAGAGTAGATGAAGCATTCGAGGCGTGCGCAGTAGCTGCGCAAGAAATGCAGGGTCAACGTTGGCCCTTGGCTTCAAGACAACGTAGGCGGGGCTGACCATACCCTCGCGGTCAGAAAGCCCAAACGCGCCCTGCCACATTCGCATCGTGTTGTAGGCGATGTCCCCAGGCTTAACCAGAAGGTGCTCGGCAGGTGAAAGTGCGGTGTCTTGCTTGCGGTCTAAATCATCGCGATCAACCAGCCCTTCTCTCATGGTGACTGAGAGGGTCGGCAAGCCAGCTCGACCGCGTTCCTTGCGGCTATCGAACAATTCGCCAAGCCTGCATTCTCTCCAACCATCAACCAGCATCACGCTCTCCCTTCTTCTTTGCCAGCTGCGGCGCCACCACAACTACAGGCACCTCATCCTCTGAGCCTGGCCCTTCCAACAACCTGTCGAAGTCCGACTGGTACAGGCGGTCCTGCACGATGCGGTATTTCTCGAACTCGCTCTCGGCATGGGCACGCGCGATCTCTGCGGTGACCTGGCCGGCGTCCTGCAGCACGCGCCGGTCGGTGGCGGCGATGAAACGGTTCAGGCGCGTCTCCCAGTCCTGCATGGTCATCGGGATCTGGCGCAGCGCCATGTCTTCTGCCACGTCCAGGTAAGCGGACACCAGGCGCTGCAATTGCGCCATTTCGCCCTCGGTCAGGTAGTTCTTGGCCACCACCACATCGAATTTCTGGATCTTGCCCAGAGGGGCGTCCTTCCAGGTAGTGAGTCCCATGCGTTCCTTGCTCGCATCGGCGCGGCTGTAGATCACCTCTGCCGCCGTCTGCCCGTGAATGGCCCAGTGCAGCTTGTTCTGCACGGTGGCAAAAAAGCGCTGGGTGGCCTGAGCCTGGCTGTCGTAGTCAATCGCCGTGGCGTAGAGGTCGGTGATCTTTTGATAGAACTTGCGCTCGGAGAGGCGGATCTCCCGGATGCGCTGCAGTTGCTCTTCGAAATACTGCCGAGTGAGCACCGAGCCGTCGCTTTTCAGACGCTCGTCGTCCATCGCGAAGCCCTTGATGGTGAAGGACTCGACGATGGCACTGGCCCATTTGCGGAACTGCACCGCACGCTCGGAGTTGACCTTGTAGCCCACCGCGATGATGGCGCCCAGGCTGTAGTGCTTGGTGTCGTAGCCTTTGCCGTCTGCGGCAGTTATTCGAAAATTTCGAATAACTGCTTGCTCGGCCAGCTCGCGGTCGGCAAACACCTTTTTCAGGTGGTAGTTGATGGTCTGGGTTTCCACGTCATAGAGCTGGCCCATCATCTTTTGGGTGAGCCAGACGTTTTCGTCGGCGTAGAGGGCCTCCACGCCGCCCTGGCCGGCAGCGGCCACAAAAGTCAGATATTCGGCTGCTGACGAGCGCGTGATGCTGTGGCCAGCCTTCAACGCCTTGCTGTTTTCCTTGTAGGCTGCACTGGCTCGCTTACTCATAGCCCAGCTCCTTCAGGTACACGGCCATCTGTGCTTCCAGGCTGGCCAACTCGGCCTTCAGTTGCTCGCGCTCCCGGCGCACGGCCATCAAGTCGATTTCGGCCTCTTCCTCGAAGGTGTCCACGTAGCGCGGGATGTTGAGGTTGAAGTCGTTCTCGGCGATCTCGGCGGGCGTGGCGAGGTAGGCGTATTTGTCGACAGCCTGCCGTGTGAAGGCAGTGGCCAGGATGCGTTGCAGGTCGGCTTCTCGCAGCATGTTCTGGTTCTTGCCGGCCTCGAAGTCGCGGCTGGCGTCGATGAACAGCACCTTGTCGTCGGCCTTGTTCTTGCGGAACACCAGCACGGCGGCGGGAATGCCCGTGCCGTAGAAAAGCTTTTCCGGCAGGCCGATCACGATGTCGAGCAGGTTTTCCTCGATCAGCTTTTGGCGAATGCGCCCCTCAGCCGCGCCACGGAACAGCACCCCATGCGGTACCACAACCGCCATGCGGCCGGTGCCGGGCTTCATGGTCTCGATCATGTGCAGGATGAAGGCGTAGTCGCCCTTGGTGCGCGGCGGCACACCGCGGCGGAAGCGGCTGAACCTGTCGGCATCGGCTCCTTCAAAGCCCCACTTCTCCAGGCTGAACGGTGGGTTGGCCACCACGATGTCGAAGTGCTTGAGCAACTGCAGCTTCGGCGCGGTGGCTGGCGACGGCTTTTTCTTCTCGCCGCGAACCGCCGCAAAGAAGTCGTAGCCCGGCACATCGCCTTCCAGCAGCTTGGGGTTGCGGATGGTGTCGCCCCACTCGATGCGATGGTTGTCCTCGCCGTGGAGGAACATGTTCATCTTGGCCAACGCCCAGGTGCTGCCGATGGCCTCCTGTCCGTAGAGTGCGTATTTGCGCGAGCCGGTGTTCTCGCGGATCAGGCGGCCGCACTTCATCAGCAGCGAGCCAGAGCCGCAAGTGGGATCGCAAATTTCATCACCCTCCTGAGGCGCCATCAGCCTTGCCATCAGCGCTGAGACCTCGGGCGGGGTGTAGAACTCGCCAGCCTTCTTGCCACTGGTAGACGCGAAGTTCTTGATCAGGAATTCGTAGGCGTTGCCGATCACGTCGAGCTGGCCGACGCGGCTGGGAGACAGGTCCAGCTCGGGCTTGGCGAAGTCTTCCAGCAGGTGGCGCAGGATGTCGTTCTTCTGCTGCTCGTCGCCCAGCTTGTTGGAATTGAAGCTGATGTCCTGGAACACATCGCGCAGCTTGCTGATGTTGGCCTCTTCAATGGCATGCAGGGCCTTGTCGATGCGCTCGCCATTGCCGGGAGTGTGGCGCTGGTTGTGCAGCGCGTAGAAGTTGGCGCTCGCGGGCAGAACGAAACGCTCGCTCTTGAGCATTTCCGTGATCAGTTCCGATTGGTCGCCGTACTGCTTCTTGTAAGTGTCGTAGTGATCAAGCCAGACGTCGGAAACGAACTTGAGGAACAGCGTTGTGAGCACGAAGTCCTTGTAGATGCTCGGGTCCACGGTGCCACGGAAGGTGTCGCATGCAGCCCAGACGGCGGCATTGATCGCGTCCTGGCTGACGGGGGCGGATGGGGTGTTGGTCTTGTTGTTCATGCGTTCTGGAACTATTGCGGTGTTCAGGGTGTGGCCTGGGCTGAGCGAGCCAGGTCCTCGGCGAGCGACTGGAGTTGCCGCTCACGGTTGTGAATCAGTTGGTTTAGCGCGCGGCGTTCCTGGCGCGCAAGTTCAGCCAAGGCGACGATGCGCCGCTGGTCTGCCAGTGATGGAACGCTCAACGTGAGTGACTCCAGCACAGGTCGGCGGATGCTGAGTTGGCTGCTGCCCTCGGCAGCCTGCTGAAGTTGGCGCTGGAATGGAGGCTGGTTGATCTGCCACGCAAGGAAGGCTGGCAGCAACGGCGCATGCGCCGCCACCTGTAGAAGAAAGAAGTGGGGGCTGCACACGGCAGGGCTGGGCGGCTCATCAATGCAGACAGCGTAGAAGCGCGTACCCTTGGAGACGAACAGAACATCCCCGGCCTTGAGCCAATCGGGATGCTTGCGTCCAGCAAGCGAGGTTCGGGTGACGCCTGCCCAGTCAACTCCGAGCTCAAGGCCGACGTCCTTCATCTGCACGGCCAATGCATCGCCATTGGCCAACTCCTCAACGGCACCGCGAAACGGATGACCACCCCGCAGCAAAGCCAGGCTGTCGATCTTGAATATTTTTGCATCAATCGGCATGATGCATTCTATGGAATCAACGTGTACGGCGCAAGAAATTTTGCATCATCGGAATTGATGCAAAAGGCGTCACCTACCGTGCGCCAACGGGCAGTAGCTTGGCAGGTACGGCACAAGCCCCGCTGGACGACAGCCTGGACTGGCTTCATTTGGATAGCAGGGCGCCGAGGAAAGGTTGGGCCGGCGCCCGGTCAAGTCGCCCCGGTTGCGAGATTGCAGCGCTGATGATCCGAGGACGGGGCCGTTTCGGCCTACCTCTGCTTCGTCCCCGGGTACGCATTCGCCCCGCGGATCAGCGAGAACCCAGCCGCCGTGCCGTCGTCTTTCAACTCGAAGCGAACCGACATGTCCTGCGCCGTCATGAAGTAGGCGGTCTTGGATTCGGGGAAGAGTTCCATGCGCTTGGGGCCGAACAGGTCGCTCTGGAAGTAGAGGTGCTCGCCTGCGGCGATCACCTGGGCGGGCTTGTCCAGCAGTTGGTAGGTGCCAGCCACCGCCTTGTTCGCGGCGGCATCCGGCTTGGCGACCGGTTTCTCGGTCACCTGGAATTCGGGCCAGCCGTATTCGGCGGCGATGCTGCAGAGGATTTCGTCGATCAGGGCGGCGCCGTTTGCGCCGTTGGTCATCACCACGGCGCCTTGGCCGGAGCGCGTGTAGCCATAGACCTGCGCGCGGAAGCCTTCGGTGCCGCCGCTGTGGCTGAAGCTGGTGGTCTGGCCCAGGTTTTCAACGAAGAAGCCCAGGCCGTATTCGCCCAGGCCGCGGGTCAGCATCGTGGAGGCCATGCCGCGCGACAGCAGCTCGTTGGACTGGCCTGCCTCGGCGCGCTGGACTTCGGTGATGACACGCGCCAGGTCGGTGGGCGTGGTCCACAAACCGGCTGCGGCGGCTTCCGGGTACACGTGCCAGCCGCCTTTGACGGCCGTGCCGTCGGCGCCGTGGCCGCTCGCCGCAAGCTCACGCCAGCCGGGCGGCAGCGACTGCGCAAACGTGCTGTGGGTCATGCCCAAAGGGTTCAACACTGACGCCTGCATGTACTGCTCGAACGGCTGCTGGCTGGCCTCGCTCATCATCAGCTGGACAACGCTGAAGCCGCCACCGGAATAGCGCCACGCGGTGCCGGGCACCGCCTCGACACGGACCGGGGCAGATTTCGCAGGCGGCAGGCCATCAAGCACCTGCAGCAGCGTCGGGATCTTCTGGCCGACCTCATAGCCATCAAAGCCGTGCACCGAGAGGCCGGCGCTGTGGTTCAGCAGCATGCGCAGGCTGACCTCGCGGCCTTGAGTGAACCCATTGCCCGGAATCTGCCAGGCAGACAGCTGCCGATTCGCCGCCCCATCCAGCGAAAGCTTGCCCTGTTCGACCAGGCGCAGCGCGCCGATGGCGCTGACGGCCTTGCTGACGGACGCGGCCTGGAACAACGTGGTGGTCGTCGCGGGCCGCTGGCTCGCGGCATCGAGCACGCCATAGGCACGGGCCCAGGCCACCTGTCCGTGGTCGATCACGGCAATGCTGACGGCGGGCACTTGATGGAACGCCATGCGCTCGGCGATGGCCATCTTGCGGTTCGGCGAATCCTTGACGACGACCCGCGTGGACAAGCCTTGCGCCACCCGCGACATGCGCGCCTCGTCGGCCGCCGATGCGGGCGGTTCGGAGACCGTGGGCTCGGCCGCGTGAACCTGCAGGCACAGCGCCAACAGAAGGAGCGCGCCGCACGACATGCGTTGTTGTTGGTGTTTCATCGAAGGAGCGTTTCGTCATGGGCAGCAAGCGCGGCGGCGTCCGCCTTGGCGACTTGCTCGGCGGGGAACAGCGCCCCGCCGCCGTGGGTTGTACCAAGAGACAGCGTCGACGCAGGCCGTGGCGCCCCAAAACCACAAAGCCCCGCAATGCGGGGCTTTGGTCGGAGCGCGAATCGGGTGCTGGATGCTGGCTCAGGCACGCTTGCCCGTCACGACCACGATCTGCAGCGGCGCTGCATCAGCCTGGCGGGCCATGGCAACCAAGGCGGCATCGCTTCGGACCTGGGCGAGTTGGGCGTCCTTGACCTGAGCGCCCGCGATCTGCGTAACGCTGCCCAGGACCGCGAACGTGACCACCGCAGCCAGGCCGGCGAAGCTCAGGCGAGCGGTGCTGGAAACAGAGGCGAAGCGGGTGTTGGCGGTAGTCATTTGGGGCTCCAGTCAGTGGCTGTTCGGGTGTCGATGGATGTACTTTATGAAGACAGCCCAACGGCCGCGAGCGGCTTGCGACGAACTGCAGGGAAGGCGGCGCGGAGCGCTGTCAGCCGGGATGAGCGGCGGCATCGATCGAGGGGGCATTCCGGGCGATGATGGCGGAGCGCACAAAGAAATCATGAACAAAAGATCGCTGACTGTTTTGGTGGTGGAAGATCATCCAACGATCGCTCACCAGATCGTGGACTTCCTGGATGGACTGAAGTGGCAGGCCGACCATGCCGCCACCGGCGCAATGGCCATCCATCTCGCCATGCATGAGATCTACGATGTCGTGCTGCTCGATCTGAACCTGCCGGACATCGATGGGTTGGAGGTCTGCCGCACGATCAAGGCGCAGGCGCCACGCAATGTGCCGGTGCTGATGCTCACAGCTCGCGATGCTTTCGAAGACAAGGCTCGCGGTTTCCACGGTGGCGCAGATGACTACCTCACGAAACCATTCGACCTGCGCGAGCTTGCGCTGCGCTGCGAAGCGCTGGCAAGGCGTGGACAGTTGCACATCGGCCAGGAGATGCGTGTCGGTCCGTTGAGCCTGCATGCAAGGGAGAAGCGCGCCTCGCACAACGGCACGCCGGTTGCACTCACCCAGGCCTGCTTCAAGGTCCTGTTCATGCTCTGCACCGCCCATCCCCACGCCGTTTCCCGGTCCGCCTTGATGCACGAACTCTGGGGTGCTGATCCGCCTGATTCGGACGCCCTCAAATCGCACATCTACGCGCTGCGCAAGCAGCTCGAACAGGCCGGCGCGCCGAACATGATCGCCACCATTCCCCATTTGGGCTATCGGCTCGCACTTGCCGCCGCGGACGATGTTTAGGTCCATCCGGCACGGCCTGTTTGCCGCGCTCGCAGGCTTCACGGTCCTGATCTGCGTCTTCTACACCGGGCTGGCCCTGGTCATTTCCTATGTGACCGAAGACATGCTGATCGACCGGCTGCTCGCGCGCGAGGCCGAGGCCATGGCCGCGCATTTCCGCCTGCATGGCGACGTCGGGCCGCCCGGCAACGATTGGATCCAGGTGCACCGAAGCGTCGAATCACTGCCGCCTGTCGTGCGCGACAAGGTCTTGAGCGGTCACCCACGCGCGGAGATATTCACCGATACCGGCCAGCACTATCACCTCCGCAGCCTGGACCTCGGTGCGACCGGCGAGCCGCAACATGTCTACCTGCTGGCGGACGTGGGCCCGCTCCTGGTGGTGTCCAAGCTGTTCCGTGAAGTCGGCGGGGGCCTGGTGGCCGCTGCAATGAGCTTGATTGCCTTGGCGCTGGTGCTGGCCTACCGGCTGTCCCGGCGGCTGGTACTTCCGCTCCAGGTGCTGGCAGACGAAGTGAGAGATTCGTCGCCGGAAGCCTCGGTCAACTTCAGCGCCAGGCAGCGGCCGGACGAAATCGGATACCTGGCAGAAAAGCTTGCCGCGACGCTTGCGGCATTGCATTCGGCGCTGCGCCGGGAGCATGCATTCACGCGCGATGTCAGCCATGAACTGCGCACGCCGCTGACCGTCATGAACAACCTCCTCGGTCAGGCCACGTCGCGCACGCTGGCCAGGCAGGACGTGGCGCAACTGCAGGCGAGCCTGGACGACATGCGCGCCACCCTCGATGTTCTGTTTGCGCTGGCGCGCGCGACACACATTGCGACCGAGACCTTCGACCTGCGTGGCGGCATCGAGGAATGCCTGTTGCGGCTGCTGGAAAACGCCGACCATGGCGCCGAACGATTTGCACTCGACCTGCCGGAGCGAATCGACGTGATCGGCAACCGCCATCTGGCCACGCTGCTGCTCCACAACTGCCTTGGCAACGCCCTGTTCCACGGCCAACCAGGCTCGCCTTTTCAGATCTCGTTTGCAGACGGGGCCTTGTGCGTGGTCAACACAGTCGACCCTGACCGGGCGGGCGTGGTGCAAGGCTTCTCGCATGGCCAGAACCTGCTGTTGCGCATTGCCAAGGCCATGCGCTGGGAGCTTGAAATTCATGCCGGCGTCAACGACTACCGGGTGCACATCGTGCCTTTGCGCGCCCACTGAAACCCGCCGGATTTCACCCGTTTTTCACCACCAGCCTTCTATCCTGCGCAGCCGTTCACCGCCTGCGCATCATGAAAATCTGGATCAGCTTCGTCGTCCTTGCCTTCGCATCTCACACGGCATTTGCGCAGGTGAAATCCCTGCTTCACAAGGAAGAGAAGCGCCGCTATCTCGTCTACACGCCGGCCTCCTACGGCAGCCAGCCCGGCAAGGTCTTTCCGGTCGTCTTCAACTTCCACGGCGGCGGCATGACCATGGCCGAGCACATGCTCTACACGCAGATGAATCGCGCCGCGGACCGTCACCAGTTCATCGCCGTGTATCCGGCCGGCATTCAGCAGGACTGGAACGTCGGCTTTGGCATGCCCTACCTCGGGGGAACCGACGACATCGGCTTCACCGCAGCCGTCCTGGGCCAGCTCAGCAAGGACTACCGCGTGGATCCGCAACGTGTGTTCGCCACCGGGCTGTCGCGGGGCGGCTTCTTCGCGCTGCGCATCGCAGCCGAACTTCCCGAGCTGTTCGCGGCCGTGGCCTCTGTTGGTGGGCCCATGCCGGAACCCGTGGTCCAGCATCACACGAAGCCCGGCAAGGTTGGCGTGCTGCTGGTTCACGGCACTGCAGACCAGGTGGTCGCCTACGGCGGCAAGCCAACCGGCTATTTGTCGGCCGAAGCCTCCCATGCCCATTGGCTGAAGCACAACGGCGTCGCGTCAGCCGCCACGCGCCGTCGCCTCATCGACGCCGACACCAGCGACGGCGCCGACGTGACCTGGACCGAACAAGGCGGCGATGGAGAGGCACACGTTGCACTCGTCACGATCAGGGAAGGCGGTCACACCTGGCCCGGCGCCGATCCGTTCAACGTCGGCCTGCCACTTGGAAAGACCACCCGCGACATCGACGCCAACGAGGTGATCTGGCAATTCTTCGATCAGCACCGCCGCGACTTGAAATGAAGGCGTGGCCGGGGTGCCGCGCAGGCGCTCGGCAAGCCGTGGCCATCCAAAACAACAAAGCCCCGCAATGCGGGGCTCTGAGTGGGAGCGCGAATCGGGTGTTGGCTGATCAGGCACGCTTGCCCGTCACGACCACGATCTGCAGCGGCGCTGCGTCAGCCTGGCGGGCCATCGCGACCAGGGCAGCATCGCTGCGGGCCTGGGCAAGCTGGGCTTCCTTGACTTGCGCGCCTGCGATCTGCGTGACGCTGCCCAGGACAGCGAACGTGACCACCGCGGCCAGGCCGGCGAAGCTCAGGCGAGCGGTGCTGGAAACGGCAGAGAAGCGGGTGGCGGCGGTGGTCATTTGGGGGCTCCAGTCAGTGGCTGTTGGGGTGTCGATGGATGTACTTTATGAAGACACGCCAAGCGCTGCGAGCGGCTTGCGACGAACTGCAGGTAAGGCGGCGCGGAGCGCTGCCAGGACGGGATGAGCGGTGGCGAGGGGCACGCCAGCCATGGTCCGCGAGCTGGCCGCACTCAAATACCTCACCGGGCAGCCGATATCCCTGCATTGCAGCGCCATCCGAGGCCCGGCAACCACCACAGCGGCGCCATGGGCGCCGCCCTTCTGGAAGCATTGCATGAACTTCAGCTCTCGATTGTTCGTCTGCGCCGCGGTGCCGGCAGCCCTGTTCATCGCCGCACTCTCCGCCGGTCTCTGGAGCCTGGTGCGCACGCAAGACGAGTTCGACCGATACATCAGCACCGAGCAGGCCGCCGCCAGTGGTTTGTCGGAGATGTATGCACAGGGCCTGCAGATGGGTCAAGCGCTGCGCAACATCGTGCTCGACCCCGCCAACAAGAAGGCCTACGACAACTTCACGAACGCCGAAGCCGGCTACGAAAAGGCCCGAGCCGAGACCGGGCAGGCCGTGCGCGGCACGCCGGCCCAAGCCAGCCTGGACAGCCTGGCGCCCTTGCGCGAGGGGCTGGCCGCCAAACAGAAGGAGGTGCTGGGATTGGTGACCACCGATCCAGCCTCGGCGGCCAAGGCCTTGACTGCCGGCGAGACACCGGCCTGGCGCAGCCTGCGCGCCAAGCTGCTCGAGCAGATTGACGCCGGTCGCAAGACCGCCATCGAGACACATGCCAAAACGAAGCAGCGCGCCAACCAGATGACGGTGCTGACGCTTGCGCTGGCGGTGGTGGCGGCTGCGGTAGCGGTTGGCCTTTGCTGGGCGATGCGCCGCACGGTGGTGCGTGAACTCGGCGGCGACCCCGCTGGGGCCCGTGAGGCCTTGCGCCGCATGGCCGACGGCGACCTCAGCTTCGAGCTTGCGGTGGTGCCCCCGGCCGGCAGCCTGTTGGGCGAACTGCAGCGCACTCAGCACCGACTGCAGGAATTGGTGAGTCACGTCCACGCCAGCACCGAAAGCATCAACACCGCCAGCAGCGAAATCGCCACCGGCAACCACGATCTGAGCCTGCGCACCGAACAAACGGCCTCCAGCTTGCAGGAAACCGCCTCGTCGATGGAGCAGCTCACCAGCAACGTCAAACAGGCGGCCGACGCAGCCCACCAAGCCAACCAGTTGGCCACTTCGGCGGCCGAGGTGGCCCAGCGTGGTGGCAATGTGGTGGCGCAGGTGGTCTCGACCATGGGCCAGATCAACACCAGCTCAAAGAAGATCGCTGACATCATTGGCGTCATCGATGGCATTGCGTTCCAGACCAACATCCTGGCGCTGAACGCCGCCGTCGAGGCCGCGCGTGCCGGTGAACAGGGCCGGGGTTTCGCCGTGGTTGCCAGCGAAGTGCGCAGCCTGGCGCAGCGCAGCGCCACCGCGGCGCGCGAGATCAAGTCCTTGATCGGCGCCTCTGTGGACAGCGTCGAAGGCGGCTCGCGCCTGGTGGCCGATGCCGGCCGCACGATGACGGAAATCGTCACCTCGGTGCAGCGGGTCGCCGACATCGTCGGCGAGATCACCAGCGCCGCGGGCGAACAGTCAGCGGGCATCGGCCAGATCAACCTGGCGGTGAACCAGCTCGACCAGATGACGCAGCAGAACGCTGCGCTCGTGGAGGAATCGGCCGCCGCCGCACAGTCGATGAAAGACCAGGTGGTGCGGCTTTCCGGCGTGGTGGGCACTTTCAGGCTGCGCGCCAAGGCCTGACCGACGCTTTCACATCCCGGCGGTCTGGACGCCGGGTCGGCCACCTCCATGCGCATCCCAAAGTGGGCGCGGGTCGCGCAAACAACAAAGCCCCGCAATGCGGGGCTTTGAGTGGGAGCGCGAATCGGGTGTTGGTTGATCAGGCACGCTTGCCCGTCACGACCACGATCTGCAGCGGCGCTGCATCAGCCATGCGAGCCATCGCAACCAGCGCGGCATCGCTGCGCGCCTGGGCAAGTTGTGCCTCCTTGACCTGGGCGCTCGCGATCTGCGTGACGCTGCCCAGGACCGCGAACGTGACCACCGCAGCCAGACCGGCGAAGCTCAGGCGAGCGGTGCTGGAAACAGAGGCGAAGCGGATGTTGGCGGTGGTCATTTGGTGGCTCCAGTCAGTGGCTGTTGGGGTGTCGATGGATGTACTTTATGGAGCCAGCCCAAGCACTGCGAACGGCTTGCGACGAACTGCTGGAAAGGCGGCGCGGAGCGCTGTCTCGCGGGATGAGTGGCGGACGGACATGCTGCTTGGACCGTCACCGCTGGGACGGCCAATCCAAACGCCAAATCCGGCAGCCAACACAAGCTGTGTCGGTCACCCGATCCGCTCAATGGGCCAGAACGCACCGCCGAGCGGCCTTGGACGGCAGCGAGTCGCGATTCACTCAAGCCCGTTGGGGCTTCGCTGTCCCGCTGCTCGCAAGGTGTCTTCCAACTCGCGTCGCAGGGCTTCCCGGTCTGGCAAGTACAACTGGTACTTCTGGACAAAGAGTTGGCTGCTCATGCCGTAGGTCGCGTACTCGACCAGCAACTCGTCCTTTTGCCGGCTGAGGATGATGCCGATGGGCGGGTTGTCGCCTTCGACGTTCTCCTCGCTCGCGAAGTAGCCCAGATAGAGGTTCATCTGCCCGATGTCGTGATGCTGCACTTCGCCCAGCTTCAGGTCGATCAGCACGAAACAGCGCAGGATCCGATGGTAGAAAACCAGATCAACCCGGTGGTGTGTGCCGTTGATCGTCACCCGGTACTGTCGACCCACAAAGGTGAAGCCCTTGCCCAGTTCCAGCAGAAAGGGCTGCGGGTGGTCGCACAGCAAGGTTTCAAGCTGGGTCTCTGACACCTGATGGGGCTCGGGAATCTTCAAGAACTCGAACACATAGGGTTCGCGCAACAGATCGGCGGGTCGCTCGACGACCTGGCCTTGCTGGGCCCACTGCAATATTCCTGCCTTGTCCTGGCTGGCGGCCAGGCGCAGGAACAGGGCGGCAGCCTTCTGCCGCTTCAGCTCGGGCACCGACCAGCGTTCGGCCTGCGCCTGCTGTTCGTAGAAGCCTCGCTCCAGCGCATCTTCGATCTTCAGCAGTTCGACGTAATGCGACCAGCTCAATTGGTGAGAAGGCTTCTGACTTATTGGCGCGCTCGCTGGATAGCGCAGATAGAAGAGGCGCATGTACACCAGGTTGCTGCGACTGAAGCCCTTGCCGTGACGCAGGCCCAGCTCGATCGCAAGGCGCTGGATCAACGCCGTGCCGTACTCGGCCCGGGCTTGACCGGCCTGCTCGAATTCGACGATGTGGCAGCCAACATGCCAGTATGTGTCGATCAGTTGGGCATTGACCGCCTGTACCGCCCGCAGCCGACCTTGAGGTAGGTGTCCGAAATCTCCTGCAAGAGCTGCAGGTAGCCGTCGGTGGTGCTCAATTCCATGCGAAGCCGCTCTCTCAAAGTGTTCATCGACATGGCGGACGGGACCGCCCAAATCAACCCAGTCGCAGCCTTGCGATGCGCGCGGGCCTTGCCTGCCGCTGGACAGCCCGTTGTGCCAACGGCGACAGCTGGCCAAAGGCTTTCGTTCCACCAGCTCTGGACGCGAGGTCTCGCCTCCAGCGGCCCCCGCTATAGTCCGCCCTCCTCGTTGTACCGCCCCTCGCGGCGCGCCTTCCCCATGCCCCTCGCCGACCTCCGCACGGCCCTGAACGCCGAGCTGGCGGCCACGCCTGAGTATTACGACTTCAAGGTGCTGCGCAGCGAGCGCGAAGGCGCGCTGTGGCGGGTGACGCTGGCGCCGGGCTACGTGTTCGCGGAGGGCCAGCGGCCGGGGCAGGCTTCGGCGCAGGCCTTGCTGGACGACAGCCTGGACGGGGCTTCGGCCTGGTGGGGCGCGCCGGAGAAAGGCGGGGCCAGTGTGCTGGCGGTGGTGGTGGAAGACGATCAGCTGGTGCTGCAGAACGCGAGTTCGCCGCCGCCGGGGACTGACCTGTTGATACGGCTGTACCCGCCGCGCTTCCTGACCGCAGTGGCGGATGCTTGGTGGGACACGCCCTGGGCCGAGCGGGCGCTGGCCTGTCTGCCGGACCTGGCGCGGCCGGAAGTGCTGGCCGACGGGCCGGTGCTGACCGGCGAGCCGTTTCGATGGCTGCGGCCGGCGCAGCGGCAGGCGCTGTCGCTGCTGCAGGCCAGCAGTGGCTTCCTCTGGGGACCGCCGGGCACCGGCAAGACGACCACGCTGGGCGTGATGCTGGCCGAGTACCTGGAACGCCGGCCAGAGGCGCGGGTGCTGCTGCTGTCCACCACCAACCAGGCGGTGGACCTGGCGACCCTCGCCGTGGACAAGGCGCTGCAGAAAGGTCGCAGGGAGACCTTGCGCGCCACCGTGCGCCGCCTGGGCACGCGCTTCGACGCGGCGGCCTATGCCGGCCGCGAACACCTGCTGCCCACCGATGACCACGACCTGATTGGCCGCCTGGCGCGGGTCGAGGCGGCGCGGCCGTCGTCGAGGGAAGCGGCGAAGCTGAAGGCCTGGGCCGACCGGCTGGCCGCGCTGCGCGAAGAGCTGCGCGCGCAGTCGCTGAAGGTGTTGCGCAGCTGCCGGCTGGTGAGCATGACCACCACGCGCGCAGCCTTCACGCTGAAGACGCTGCGCGAGCTGGCGCCCGAGGAGGGCGAGCCACCGTTCGACCTGCTGGTCTTCGACGAGGCCAGCCAGGTGAGCCTGGCGCATGCGCTGGCGCTGATGCCGCTGGGCCGCGCACGGCTGTTCGCGGGTGACCCGCAGCAGCTCTCGCCGGTGCTGCGCAGCCCGGACCGACTGGCGCGCCGCTGGCTGGGCCGTTCGGCGTTTGGCGAGATGCCACCGCGTGGCGCTTCCGTGGCTTTGTTGGACGAACAGTCACGCATGGCCGGGCCGATCAGCGAGCTGGTCAGCGACCTGTTCTACGACGGCGCGCTGCGTGTGGCCGAAGACGCCTTGGCCTCGCCCGATTGGCTGGCCGCGCGGCAGCGCGCGCTGGGCGACGCGGACGCGGGCACGCATGTGCATGTGCATCGGCTGAAGACCGATGGCGCCTGGTCGGCCATGGAGCGCGGGCCGGCTCGCAGAGAGTCTGCCGAGCTGATTGCCGCGACCGTGGCCGCGGCGCTGGAAAGCGGGCATTGGCTGCCGCAGGAACTGATCGTGCTGACGCCGTTCCGCGCGCAGCGGGCGCTGATCCGCCAGCGGCTGTGGGCCCATGGCGTGCCGGAGACGGTGAAGGTCAGCACGGTGCACCGGGCGCAGGGCAGCGAAGCGCCGGCCGTGCTGTTCGACCCTGCCGATGGCACGCAGCCTTTCCTTCAGACGGAAGAGGCGCAGCGCCTCTTGAACGTGGCGCTGAGCCGGGCGCAGGCCAAGGTGCTGGTCTACCTGTCGGCGGCCGACATCACGAACCCGATGCTGGCCGCGCTGGTGCAGCGGCTGAAGCTGGGCACCGACACGCGCGAGGCCGTGCCGCTGCTGGAGCTGGCGCGCCGGCCCGGCTTCCCGGCCAATGCGCTGGGCCAGCGCGTGAGCGCCGGGCGCCACACCGGCGAGGTTTCGCGCCTGAGCCCGGATGGGCGGCAGTTCTGGCTGGTGAATGAGCGCAGCGGCACCGAGCAGTTGTTCGACACTGAGTTCTGGCGCGCCAAGGCCCGCGGCTGAACTGCGACAGAATCGCCGCCCTCGCCTCCCGATCCTCATTTTCGATCTTGCGCGCCCCATGCAGCCCTTGTTAGACGCCATCGCCTCGACGGCCTTGCCCACAGACGCCCAGCGCATCTTCCACGGCCGCGGTGGCCTGCACCCGGGCTGCGAACACTGGTCGCTGGACTTCTTCCCGCCCGTGTGGGTGCTGACCAGCTTCCAGCCGGTGGCGGACGAGGAACTGGCCGCTGCTGGCGCGGCGCTGGCACAGCGCTGGGAGCAGCTCGCGCCGGGCCAGCCGCTGAACTGGGTCTTCCAGTGCCGGCACGAGGGCAAGAGCAGCACGCAGCTGATGGCCGGCGCCGTGCCGGACCCGCACTGGGTCAGCGAGGACGGGGCGCGCTTTCGCGTGCACGTGGGCAAGGGGCAGAACCACGGCCTTTTCCTGGACATGGCCGAGGGGCGGCGCTGGGTGCGCAGGCACGTGGCCAAGCACACCACCGAGGACCATCGCGTGCGGGTGCTGAACCTGTTTGCCTACACCTGCGCGTTTTCGGTGGTGGCGCTGCAGGCCGGCGCGCGGCAGGTCGTGAACCTGGACATGAGCCAGGGCGCGCTGGGCATTGGCCAGCAGAACCACCGCTTCAATGACGTGTCGGCCAACGCCCGTTTCCTGCCGCATGACCTGTTCAGCTCCTGGGGCAAGGTGACGCGCAGCGGGCCCTACGGGCTGATCATCGTGGACCCGCCCAGTTACCAGAAGGGCAGCTTCGTCGCGACCAAGGACTATGCCCGGTTGATCAAGCGCCTGCCGGACCTGCTGGCGCCCGACGGCCACGTCTTGCTGTGCCTCAATGCGCCAGAGCTGGGCCCGGCCTTCCTGCAGGACCAGGTGCGCGAACTGGCGCCAGAGCTGAGCTTCGTGGAACGCGTGGCCAACCCGCCAGCGTTTGCCGACGTGTCTGACCAGCGTTCGCTGAAGGTGCTGGTGTACCGGGCGCCGCCGCTGGAAAAGGCGCTCTAACTCGCCGCGGCCACGTGCGCCGCAAAAGCCTGCACCTTGGCCGACTGGCGGCGCTGCGGCGGGCTCACCAGGTGGATGGGCAGCGGCGGTGCGGGCCAATCGGGCAGCAGCCGCTGCACCTCGCCGGAAGCCAGTTCGGCTTCGAACAGCCAGGTGGGCGCCTGGCCGATGCCCATGCCGGACAGCACCGCCGCGCGGATGACCTCGCTGCTGTCCGTCTGCAGGTTGCCCTGTGCGCGCAGCGAGACCTGGGTGCCCACGGCCACAGGCGCACCGGGGCCGGCGGTGAAGGTCCAGTTGATGGCGCTGTTCAGTTCGGAGTAGACGATGCAGTTGTGCTGCAACACGTCTTCCGGCAGGCGCGGCGCCTGCAGGCCGGGCGCTAGCGCGCGCAGGTACTCGCGGCTGGCCAGCAGCACGCGATGGGTGCTGCCCACGCGGCGCGCCACCAGCGAGCTGTCGGCCAGCTCGCCGATGCGCACCGCCACGTCGATGCCCTGCTCCACCAGGTCCACGAAACCGTCGTTGAGCCGCAGCTCGATCTTCACGGCCGGGTGCGCAGCCAGGAAGCTGTTGACCAGCGGCAGCAGCTTCAGCCGGCCATAGGCGACCGACGAGGCCACGCGCAGCCAGCCGCTGAGCTGCTGCTCGCCTTCGCGTGCCGCGGCTTCTGCCTCGGCGATCTCGCCCACCAGCCGGCGCGCCTGCTCGAAGTAGCGCTGGCCGGCCTCCGTCAGCGCCAGCGCGCGCGTGGTGCGGCTGAGCAGCCTGGCGCCCAGCGTGCGCTCCAGCGCCGCCACCTGCTTGCTCACCGCACTCTGCGTGGACCGCGTCTCGCGCGCCACGGCCGAGAAGCTGCCGCTTTCGACCACGCGCACAAAGGTCTGCATCGCCGCCAGCCGGTCCATGTGTCTGCCCTCATTCATTCCAGATGGGACTGGATGTTAGGCGGACCGACTGGCTAGTGCGTTTGGCGGGCGTGAATCACAGTCCAACCCATCGATTCACCCCTTGAAGGAACCGCAGATGAACACCGCAACCCACACCCCCGTCGTGCTGATCACCGGCGCGCTGACCGGCATCGGCCGCGCCACGGCCCTGGCCTTTGCCCACGAAGGCGCCAGCGTGGTCGTCTCCGGCCGCCGCGACGAAGCCGGCCAGGCGCTGGCCACCGAGCTGCGTGCGCTGGGCGTGCAGGCCGAATACCTGCGGGCCGACGTGCGCGCGGAAGCGGACGTGCGCGGCCTGGTCGACCAGGTGGTCGAACGCTTCGGCCGGCTGGACGTGGCCGTGAACAACGCCGGCACCGAAGGCACGCTGGGCGCCGTCACCGAGCAGACCGCCGAAAACTACGAAGCCACCTTCAGCACCAACGTGCTGGGCACGCTGCTGGCACTGAAGCACCAGATGCGCGTGATGCTCAAGCAGGGCGCGGGCGCCATCGTCAATGTCTCGTCCATGGCCGGCCAGGTCGGCGTGCCGGGCGCTTCGGTCTACGTGGCCAGCAAGCACGCGGTGGAAGGCCTGACCAAGAGCGCCGCGCTGGAAGGCGCCGCGGCCGGCCTGCGGGTCAACGCGGTCGCCCCCGGCCCGGTGGCCACGCAGATGCTGGACCGCTTCGTCGGCCACAACGAGGCAAACAAAGCCGGCTTCCTGGCGACCATCCCGGCCCGCCGCGCGGCGCAGCCCGAAGAGATCGCGCAGACCATCGTCTTCCTGGCCAGCGACAAGGCGCGCTACCTGACCGGCCAGTCGCTGGCGGTGGACGGCGGCTACACGGCGCAGTGAGTTCAGCCGCGGCGCGGTTTGGCCGGCACGGCGCTTCTGCCGGCCTTGCCGCCACCGCGCCGCGCGCCGTTGCCCGACAGGCTGGCCGCGATCATGGCCGCCAGCAGCACCACCAGCCAGGAGAAGTACAGCCAGAGCAGGAACAGCGGGAAGGCCGCGAACGCGCCGTAGACGGCCTTGTAGGTGGGCAGCTTGACCAGGTAGGCCGCGAAGCCGCGTTTGCCCAGTTCCAGCGCGGTGCTGGCCAGCAGTGCGCCGAAAAAGGCATGGCCCAGCGGCACCTGGGTGTTGGGCACGAAGCGGAACAGCGCCGTCAGCGCGGCCAGGAACAACAGCGCCGGCCCCAGGTCGAGCACGAAATGCAGCGACGGCGGCAGCGCACCGATCAGGCCCATGGAGGCGCCCAGCAGGTAGGAGCTGGCCCACAGGCTCAAGCCCAGCACCGGCGGGCCCACGGCCAGCATCAGCAGGTACAGCCCCACACGTTTGAAGAACGGCCGGTTGCGCCTGACCTGCCACATCTGGTTGAGCGCGTTTTCCACCGTGAGCAGCATCGCCACGGCCGTCACCAGCAGGAACAGCGAGCCCAGCCAGGTCAGGCTGCCGGCATTCGCGGCGAACTGATTCAGGTACTTCAACACCGTGCGCGAGATGTCCGCCGGCAGCAGGCCCTTGAGCACGTAGTCGTCGATCACGCCTTCGAGCCGGCCGAACATCGGCACGCGGGTGAACAGCGCAAAGCTCACGGCCAGCAGCGGCACGGCGGACAGCAGGCTGGTGAAGGTCAGGCTGCCAGCCACCTGCACCAGGCGCTCCTTGCGGGCGCGTTGAATCGTGCGTCGGATCAGGCTGAACATGCGGGGCGGAACACGCGGCGAAAGCTGGCGAAGCCGCAATTGTGCGGGCGCTTCCTGCGGGGGCTTCGCCGGCCGGGTCAGAATGCTTGCCGATGAAGCCGCTGAACTTCCTGGTGCCCTTCCTGGTGCCGTTCCTGGCCTTGCTGCTGTGCGAAGCGCATGCAGCCGGTGACCCCGTGGCCGGCAAGGCGGCGTTTGCGCCCTGTGCGTCCTGCCACCAGGTCGGCCCTTCGGCGCGCGGCGGCTTCGGGCCGCAGCTCAACGGCATCATCGGCCGGCCGGCAGGCACCACCGCGGACTACACCTATTCGGCCGCGATGAAAAACTCGAGGATCGTCTGGACCGAACAGACGCTGGCGGCCTTCATCAAGGACCAGGACAGCGTGGTGCCGGGCACCAGGATGCGCTTTGCCAGCTGGGGCTACGGCGACCAGAAGATCGCCGACCTGCTGGCCTACCTGCGCAGCTTCCCGCCAGCCAGGTAGCCCTGGTTCCGGCTGCGCCTGGCGGCTGCGGCGCAAGCTGTTAGAAACCTGTCGAAAGCCTGTCGTAGGTGGAAACCGACGCACGCTTGGGAGGGCGGTTTCCTACATTGGTGTACCGCAATTCAGCATTCCATGCGGACCCAACCCATGACAGACCAAAACCTAGCCCGCGGCGTGTTCCTGGCCGCCGTTTCGCTCGCCTTCGGGCTGGGCGCGTACATGCATTACCCCCTGGGAACCTTCAACCGCGCAGGCCCCGGTTTGTTCCCGCTGATGGTCAGCAGCCTGCTGCTGGTCATCGCGCTGGCGATGATCGTGCGCTCGCGTTTCGTCGCGCCGATCGCCATGCACTTCAGCGTGAAGAACATCGGCCTGCTGATGGTGGCGCTGTGCGGCTTTGCCACCCTCTCCAAGCTGCTGGACATGGCGGTGGGCATCACCTTCATGGTCTTCGTGGCGGGCTTCGCGGCCACCTCGTATTCCTTCAAGCGCAACTGCATCATTTCCGCCAGCCTGATCGCCGTTGCGTTCGGCTTCCAGCACCTGCTCGGCCTCAACCTTCCGCTGTTCTGATGGACATCCTGCACAACCTCGCTTTCGGCTTCGGCCAGGCGCTGACCTTCCAGAACCTGATGTATTGCGCCATCGGGTGCACGGTCGGCACGCTGGTCGGCCTGCTGCCCGGCCTCGGCCCGCTGGCCACCATCAGCCTGCTGCTGCCGCTGACCTATTCCATCCCCACCGGCGGCGCGCTGATCATGCTGGCCGGCATCTACTACGGGGCCCAGTACGGGGACAGCGTGAGCGCGATCACGATGAAGATCCCGCACGCCAGCAGCATCGTGGCCTGCATCGACGGCTACGCGATGACGCTCAAGGGCAAGACCGGCCTGGCGCTGTTCACCGCCGGCGTGTCGAGCTTCATCGGCGGCACCGTGTCCATCATCGTCATCTCCTGCCTGGCGCCGGCGCTGGGTGAAGTGGCGCTGCTGTTCGGCCCGGCCGACTACTGCGCGCTGATGCTGGTGGGCTTCGTTTGCGTGAGCTTCGTGACCACCGGCAGCCTGCTCAACGGCCTGGCCATGTGCCTGATCGGCGTGCTGCTCGGCCAGGTGGGCACCGACGTGACCAGCGGCATGCCGCGCTACACCTTCGACCTGCCTTCGCTAGCAGACGGCGTGGGCCTGGTCAGCGTGGCGCTGGGCTGCTTCGGCATTGCCGAGATCACCAAGAACCTCGACGAGAAGCAGCAACGCACGCCCTTCAACGGCGCGATCAAGCTGATGCCGACCTGGCCGGAGTTCAAGCGCATCATCCCCAGCGCGCTGCGCGGCAGCATCGTGGGCTCGGCGCTGGGCATCCTGCCCGGCGGCGGCCCGGTGATCGCCCAGTTCGCGGCCTACGCGCTGGACAAGAAGGTCAGCAAGTACCGCCACGAGATTGGCGACGGCGCGATCGAAGGCGTGGCCGGCCAGGCCGCGGCAGACGAAGCGGCAGCCCGCACCAGCTTCATCCCGCTGATGAGCATCGGCATCCCGGAGAACCCGGTGATGGCGCTGATGATGGCCGCGTTCATCATCAAGGGCATCCAGCCGGGCCCGAACATGATCACCGAGCACGCCGACCTGTTCTGGGGCCTGGTGGCCAGCATGTGGATCGGCAACTGCTTCCTGCTGGTGCTGAACGTGCCGCTGGTGCGCTACTGGCTGTCGGTGTTCAAGATCCCGTACTACGCGCTGTTCCCGGCCATCCTGTTCTTCTGCTGCATCGGCACCTACAGCGTCAACAACAACCTGGACGACATCTTCATCACCTCGGCCTTCGGCCTGGGCGGCTATGTCTTCATGCGCCTTGGCATGGACGCTGCGCCGCTGATGCTGGGCTTCATCCTCGGCCCGATGCTGGAAGAGAACTTCCGCCGCGCGATGCTGATCAGCCGCGGGCACTTCGGGGTGTTCGTCGAGCGGCCCATCAGCGGCACGCTGATCGGGCTGATCGCAGCCTTCATCGTCTGGCAGCTGGTGGTGTTCTTCCGCAGCTCAGGAGGCGGCAAGCAGGCCGCGGCGGAAGCCGGTGGACACGGCCCGGCCGAAGAGATCAAGACGGCCTGAGCCAGGTCCCAGCGCCCCCGAAACTGCCCGCGCCTGCGGGCAGTTCTTTTTTCAGGACGGCACGGCGGCTGCGAACGGGAACATCAACAGCACCCGCATGCCGCGCTGCCCATGCGCCGAGGGTTCGATCTTCGCCTCGGCGCCATGCAGCCGCGCAATGTCGGCCACGATGGCCAGGCCCAGGCCGCTGCCAGGGCTGCTGGCGTCCCGCCCGCGCCGGAAGCGCTGCCACAGCGCGTCCAGGTTGTCCTGCGGCACGCCGCGGCCGTCGTCCTCCACGCTGAGCCAGCTGCGGCCTTCGCGGGTTTCAGTGCGCACGGTGATGCTGGTGCCTGCGCCGGCGTGGCTGATGGCATTGTCGATCAGGTTGCCAATGGCTTCTTCGAGCAGCATGGCGTGCCCTTCGACCCAGGCCGGCTGCAGCTCGAAGCCCAGGTCCTGCCCGGCTTCCAGTGCCGGCCGCAACCAGCGCTCGGCCATGCCGGCCACCAGGGCCGCCAGGTCCAGGCGTTGCGCCTTCAGCCCCGGGTCCAGCGCGGCGCCTTCGGCCCGCGCCAGCGCCAGCAGTTGCTGCGCCAGCCGCGAGCCGCGCTCGGCACCGGCATGCAGGCGCTCCAGCACCGGGTGCAGGTCCGGCGAATGCGGCGTGGCCAGCGCCTGCGCGGTCTCCACCCGCATCACGCTCAAAGGGGTGCGCAGCTGGTGCGCCGCGTCAGCCACGAAGGCCCGCTGGGCCGCGGCGGCCTCGTGCAGGCGGGCCAGCAGCCGGTTCAGCGCATGGACAAAGCCCAGCACCTCCTGCGGCATGCCTTGCGCGTCGATGGGCGCCAGCCGGTGCGGCATCAGCGACTCCACGTCGGCCACCGCGCGGCGCAGCGGCCGCAGCGTGCGGCGGATCGCCAGCATCGAGAACAGCACCAGCGGCAGCGCCAGCACGGCGGCCCCCACGCCAGCGGCGAGCAAGGCGGCACGCTGCGCGGCGTTGCGCTTGCCCAGCGTCTCGGCCACCACGATGATGCAGACCTGGGCCTTCTGCGCGCCGCAGGCCGCACCATGCACCGCCAGGCGCACCGGCTTGCCGGTCAGCCAGGCCTGCTGGAAGTGCCACTCGTCGACCCGCACGGGCGGCGCCAGGGCGGCCAGGTCGAAGCTGCCGCCCAGCAGGCGGCCTTCCGGCGACTTCACCGCGAAAACGGTTTCGTCGACCACGTCGGCCGACAGTGCGCGCGCCGTCTGCGGGCTCAGCGGCAGCGTCACCTGCCCGTCCTTGAACTCGATGATCTCGGCCAGCGCCACCGTGGTGCCGGTCAGCGCACGGTCCAGCGCGTCCAGCGCCGGGCTGCGGGCCAGCAGGTAGATCAGCGCCGCCGTCAGCGGCACCAGCCCCACCAGCGGCGCCAGCAACCAGATCAACAGGGTGCGGCGCAGGCTGGGCGGCGCCGTGCCGTTGCCCTGGGTCATGGCGACGGCGCAGCGTCCAGCAGGTAGCCCAGGCCGCGCACCGTGCGCAGCCGCACGCCGCCGGGCTCGATCTTGGTCCGCAGCCGCGAGATCAACAGCTCCAGCGCGTTGGCCGAGGTGGCGGCGTCCCAGCCCGGCACCAGCGCGGCCAGCTGGTCGCGCGGCACGATCTGGCCGGTCTTGAGCATCAGGTACTGCAGCACGATGCATTCGCGCGCCGACAGGTGCACCGGCTGCCCGTCCACATGGGCGCGCCGGGCGGCAGCGTCGAAGCTCAGCATGGACAGCACCAGCATCTCGCTGCGGCGCAGCTCGTGGCGGCGCACCAGCGCGCGCAGCCGAGCCAGCAGCTCGCTCAGCGCAAAGGGCTTGACGAGGTAATCGTCCGCGCCGCCTTCCAGCCCGCGCACGCGGTCGTCCACGCCGTCCCGCGCGGTGAGCATCAGCACCGGCAGGCTGGAGCCTTGCTCGCGCACGCGGCGCAGCGTCTCCAGCCCGTCGATGCCGGGCAGCTCGATGTCCAGCACCAGCACGTCGTAGGCGTCCTGCAGCAGCGAAGCCGGCACCGGCTCGCCACGGTCGCTCACGTCGGCGCGCCAGCCTTGCGCGCGCATGGCCGCCGCGATGGATGCGGCGAGAGGGCTGTCGTCTTCGACCAGGAGGATGTGCATGCGTGTAACCCGGAGAACAGGCCGACACGATGCCACATCCTGGCCGGGTCAAACGACCGGCTCGGTTTCCGGGGCCGACTCGACAGTCACGCGCCAGCCAAGGCCCGCCCGTTCGCTGCTGCAGCGCACTGGCAGGAAACGCTGGATCACCTCGAAATTGGTCTGCGTGTGCAGCGTCAGTTCGGTCGCCGTGTAGCGACCCGCACGGCCGCTGGCCTGCACCGCCAGCGCCAGCGGCAAGGTCAGCTGGTCGGCCAGGTACGGGCCGGCAGCGGCCGCGTCGTCGCCCTGCCGGCTGGCCTGGTAGCTGCGCACCTGCTGCACCAGCTTCTTCACGACCTGCTCGGCCGCCAGGCTGCGCTCGCCGAAGCTGGTGAAGACCTCGGTGACATGCGCGTGCACCAGCGTCGCCATCAGCGCATTGCCCGGGCCCTCGTTCTGCCGCGCAGTCGGCGTGCGCAACTGTTCGCCTTCCCAGCCCAGCGCCGCGCCCAGCAGCTCCAGCTCGCGCGTGGCCACGCTGCGCGCCAGGCCAGGCGCCAGGCATTCGGCATAGGCCTCCTGCGAGGGCCCGCGCTGCAGCAGCTCGAACGGCTGCAGCGCACCCGCCGCCGCAGGCGTCACCTCGGCCGTCAGCTCCCCGCCGCCGGCCGGGTAGAAGCCATGGCGGCGCAGTGTCACGTCCAGCCCCACGCCCATGCGGCGCAGCAGCGGTGCAAACGAGCGCTCGATGAAATGGAAGTTCGGCGCCATCGGGTTGTGCGTGCCACCTTGCAGCGTCAGGCGGCTGGGCCCGTCTGCCAGCATCAGCGCCGGCAGCACGGTCTGCAGCACCAGCATGCAGCTGCCCGCCGAGCCGACCGCAAAGCGGTACTCGCCCGCCTTCACCGCCCCCGGCTCGAACACCAGCTCCCGCGAACCCAGCTCCGCACCCTGCACGGTCGCGCCACTCACCGCCTGCGCCGCATTCACGCAAGCCAGGTGCTGCCGCATCAAGCCCGGCTTGGGCCGGCGCCCGCGAATGTCGTGCAGCGCAAACCCCTGCCCGGTGCACATGGCCAGCGCCAGCGCGCTGCGCAAAATCTGGCCGCCGCCCTCACCCGCGGCGCCATCGAGTTCGATCATCTTGTTCATCACGTCTTGCATTGTTGTTCTCTCTTCCACTGCCTCGCCGCTCAACACCATCCTCTGGCGCGAGCCACCTCGGCCTGCCGGCGCTTCTCCAGCCTTTGTTGGTTTGCGGCCTCCAACTGCACGTAGTCGGCATGCTTTGCAAAGTACGGCCCCAGCCACCCTTCTTCGTGGGTGAAGGCCATGTTCCAGGCCAGGTTCTCCGGAAATACGTTGTAGTCGCGCTCGGGCCAATTCACAGGCTTTCGGTCCAACACGAAGGCCGAGCGCTGATCATTCGACAGCAGGATGTAACGTTCGGCGGAATGCGCGGCGTAGACCGCACGCGCTTCTGCGGCGTCTAGGCTTGGATATCGGCCGCCGCTGAAGACGTGCCAGAGATAGTCGTCAGCATTGACGCCATGCCGGTTCCGTCCAAACACATCGAGCCAGCGCTCGCCCCAAACCAGAGTTTCATCAGGTGTGCAGCAACGCAGAACACCTTCGATGCTGGTAGCTGGCTTCAGGAAATTACGCTTCATTCGCGCGCTCCTCGCTGGCCACGACAACCGCCAAACGCTCTCGCTTGCGCGCAAGCCCCGCTTCGGCGATCTGCCGCGCAACTTTCACCCGCAGGCGTTCCGCCTCGCGGCAAGGTGCGCAGCGGACCGCGCGGCTCCAGACGTGGCCGCCCGCCACTTCGTACCACCAATGCTGCCGCGCAGCAGTCCAGACTTGTGGCTTTGCGCAATCGCGGCAAGTGAACGCGTAGTCTGAGTATTGGCGCCGTGGCACAGCAAAGCTGTTGTTCAGGGCCACCATCCAAGGCTCGACGAACGTCATCTCCGAAAGCTGCCGAGCAGAGGAACGGCGAGCCGTGGCGGCTTGCTTCGCCGCAGCCCGCGCATGACGCCTGGCCATGATCTCCGTCCGCCGCTGTTTGTTGCTCTTCATCTCAACTCTCCCGCGGCGATGCAAACGCTCGCCGTTCTCTATCCCTTCACGCACACAACCTGCTTCAGCGTGTAGACGACTTCGACCAGGTCCTTCTGCGCGGCCATCACCGCGTCGATGTCCTTGTAGGCCATCGGGATCTCGTCGATGACGGCTTCGTCCTTGCGGCACTCCACGCCTTCGGTGGCCTTGATCTGGTCGGCCACGGTGAACAGTTTCTTGGCCTTGGTGCGGCTCATCACGCGGCCTGCCCCATGGCTGCAGCTCTCGAAGCTTTCCGGGTTCCCCAGACCGCGCACGATGTAGCTGCGCGCGCCCATGGAGCCGGGAATGATGCCCAGCTGCCCCTTCCTGGCGCTCACCGCGCCCTTGCGGGTCACGAACACGTCTTCACCGAAGTGACGTTCCTGCTGCACGTAGTTGTGGTGACAGTTCACCGCTTCAACGTGCGCCTCGAACGGCTTGGTGATCACGTGGCGCACGGTGGCGATCAGGTTGGCCATCATCACTTCACGGTTCTTCGCCGCGAACTTCTGCGCCCAGCCGACCGCACGCACGTAGTCGCCGAAGTACTGCGCGCCTTCCTCGAAGTACGCCAGGTCCTGGTCCGGCAGGTTGCGCTGGTGGACTTCCGCGTCCTTCTTCGCCAGCTCGATGAAGTGGGTGCCGATGGCGTTCCCCACCCCGCGCGAACCGGAGTGCAGCATGAACCACACTGCCCCCGCTTCATCCAGGCAGACCTCGATGAAGTGGTTCCCGGTGCCCAGCGTTCCCAGGTGCTTGCGGTTGTTGGTGTTCTTCAGGCGCGGGTGGTCTTCGCACAGCGCTTCGAACTCGTCCACCAGCCCCGCCCAGGCCTGGTCCACCAGGTTGGGCGGGTTCTCCCAGGCGCCTTCGTCACGGCGCCAGCCCTTGGGCGAACGGCCATGCGGCACGGCCTTCTCGATGGCCGAACGCAGCGGCCCCAGGTTGTCCGGCAGGTCCTCGGCACGCAGCGTGGTCTTGCAAGCCATCATCCCGCAGCCGATGTCCACTCCCACCGCAGCGGGAATGATGGCCTTCAGCGTCGGGATGACCGAGCCGACCGTGGCACCGATCCCCAGGTGCACGTCCGGCATTGCCGCCACGTGCTTGAAGACGATGGGCAGGCGCGCTGCATTGCTCAACTGCGCATGCGCCTCGGGCTCGACCGGCACGCCGCGGGTCCACATCTTGATGGGCACGCCGCCTTCGACTTGTTCTTCGTTGTAGTTCATGGTGTTCATTTCATTCTTCTTTCAACAGGTTCAGCGCAGCTTCACCAGATTGTTCAGCACGCCTTCCAGGCCGCCGTAAACCGAGATCTTGTCGATGCGTTCGGCCACGCGCTCCAGCGTTTCCATTTCCTTCAAGCGCAGTGCGATCGGGCTGTCTTCCATCACTTTCGCGGTGTTCAACAGCGATCGGGTCGCCGCGGTTTCTTCGCGGCGGCGGATCACGTTCGCCTGGGCCGATTTCTCGGCCTCGACCACCTGCGCCAGGATGGTCTTCATCTCGCCCGGCAGGATGATGTCTTTCACGCCCACCGATTCCAACATCAGGCCGCTCTCCATCAGCCGCTCGCGGACCTGGACGCGCACGCCTTCGTCGATCAGCGACTTGTTTTCCAGCAGTTCATCCAGCGTGCGAGTGCCAACGATGGACCGCAGCGCAAACTGCAGTTCCCGATATAGCGCCTCGGCCGGCTTGGCATGCTGGCCGAAGGCCTGCATCACGTCGGCGTAGCGCCAGGTGGCGGTCAGGTTCAAGCGCAAGGCCACCTTGTCCTTGGTCAGGATCTCCTGGCCGCTCACCTCGCAGACCTGCACGCGCAGGTCCACGGTTTCAACGGCCACCGTGCGGTTGAAGCGCCAGAACGCGAACGCGCCGGGCTGCAACAGCTTCACGAACTTGCCGTCCACCGACAGCACGCCCTGAGAGAACTCCGACACCTGACCTTGCAACACACCGTGCAGGCCTGCCACGGCACGCTGGCGCAACTGCGTCTGCGTGATGCGCGACACCAGGTCCTGCGGCAATTCGATCTGCTCTGCGGCGAGGTCCAACACCTCGACCTTCACGTCCGTCAGGCCCTTCCAGTACAACTTGCGCGAGGCCGGCGGCAGCAGTTCGACCAACACGCCGTTTTCATGGCGCAGGCCAACCTGGGTGTCCGTGAGTTCGACGCGGACGAACTCTTGTTCCACCACCGCCGGCTCCTTGGCCATCAGGTAGTCCGCCAACTGGTGCGAAAACGCCGGCTGGTCGATCGCGAAGGTCTCCACGCGAAGTTCATCGAACCACGAGAACACGCGGTGGCGGCCGGGCTGGAGCACGCGCTCGAAATCGCCGTTGCGAAACAACAGGCCACGTTCGTTCTTCTTCACCACCACGCGGCGGAATTTCTGGTTCAGCTTGTTCATTTCGTTCTTTCTTTTCTTGTCGTCGTTTGGCAATGTTGGGGTGCCGTTACAGGGGCCGCGGCGGACGGTGAGGGCCTCGGCAAGGGAATCGCAGCGCGCCCCTCCCATGGCTGACTGCGTTCGCGCGTCGCGCGGTCTCTCCGCACAAGCTGCTGCCGCTGACGATGGCGAGCTTCAGGAGCACTTTCGCTTTCCTTCCACGCGGCACCGCATTCGGCGGAGTCTTTCGACTGTTCTATTTGCTCTCAATAAGCTGGATTTGTGGTCCAGCTGAAGTGGTGGACAACCGGGACTCGAACCCTGGCTTCTTGCGAAGGCACCTGCCAGTCCTGATCAACCCTTTCCAGTGGCGCGGCATGCGCACCGCCCATGGGCTCAACACCCAGGCCTTGCGCACCGGCGCGGCCGGCTTTCGCCAAAACCGCTGACCTGTGAAGCGTTCACTTTCCGTGGTCGACACCGTTCTATTCGCACGGGGTGTGCCAACCCTGGTTCGGCTCAGCCAGAAGACATTGCAAGCCGTTGAATCCAAAAGGAAATATTGAATTCGGAGCAACTCGTCGACTGACGAATTGCTGGCAGAAGTATCGGATTGCTAGAATTAAAGCTAGCCAACTAGCCAGAAATGAAAACCTCCCAGAAGACCGTCGTCATCGGATTCCTCGGCACGCAGCTGGACTCGGGCCAGGGCGCGGGCCGGTGGGAGAAGTGGCGGCCGACGATTTCGCTGGTCCAGCACGAGGACACGGTGATCCACCGGCTGGAGTTGCTGTACACCAAGCCGCACCTGGCGCTGGCGCAGCTGATGAAGGCCGACATTGCCAATGTTTCGCCCGAGACCACGGTGAACCTGGTGCCCATCGAGCTGGCCGACCCGTGGGACTTTGGCGAGGTCTACACCGCGCTGTACGACTGGGCCAAGGGCTACCGCTTCGATGCCGAGCGCGAGCGCTACTGGGCCCACATCACCACCGGCACGCACGTCGCGCAGATCTGCATGTTCCTGCTGGTCGAGTCGCGTCAACTGCCGGGGGTGTTGCTGCAAAGCTCGCCGCCGCGGCGGCAGCGCGCGGGCGAGCCGGGCAACATCGCGCTGATCGACCTGGACCTGTCTCGCTACGACGGCATTGCCAAGCGCTTCCACCAGGATCAGAGCGACGCGGTGGCCTTCCTGAAGAGCGGCATTGCCACGCGCAACCCGCGCTTCAATGCGCTGATTGCCGAGATCGAGCGGGTGGCAGTGCGCTCGAAGGCACCCATCCTGCTGGTGGGCCCCACGGGCGCAGGCAAGTCCTTCCTGGCGCGGCGCATGTACGAGCTGAAGAAGGCGCGGCACCAGCTCGAAGGCAGCTTCGTCGAAGTGAACTGCGCCACGCTGCGGGGCGACGGTGCGGCCTCCGCGCTGTTCGGCCACAAGAAGGGCGCGTTCACCGGCGCAGCAACCGAGCGCGCAGGCCTGCTGCGCACGGCGGACGGCGGGCTGCTGTTCCTGGACGAGATTGGCGAGCTGGGGCTGGACGAGCAGGCCATGCTGCTGAAGGCCATCGAGGAAAAACGCTTTTTCCCGATGGGCAGCGACCGCGAGGTGGCGAGCGACTTCCAGCTGCTGGCCGGCACCAACCGCGACCTGCGCGCCGAGGTGGCGGCCGGCCGCTTCCGCGACGACCTGTTCGCCCGCATCAACCTCTGGACCTACGACCTGCCGAGCCTCGCACAGCGCACCGAAGACATCGAGCCCAACACCGAGCACCTGCTGGCCTTGAGCGCGCAGGACACCGGCCGCGCCGTGCGCTTCAACGCCGAAGCCAAGGCCCGCTACCTGCGCTTCGCGCAGTCAGCCGAAGCCACCTGGAACGGCAACTTCCGCGACCTCAGCGCGTCCGTCACGCGGCTGGCCACGCTGGCCGAGGGCGGGCGCATCGGCGTGGACCTGGTGGACGCAGAGATCGCTCGGTTGCGCTGGCTGTGGAAGCGGCAGGACGAGCCGAGCAGTGGCGCCGAAACCGACATCGACCTGCACGCCCTGCTGGGCGACGAAACGGCGGACGCGCTGGACTTGTTCGACCGCCTGCAACTGCAATCGGTGCTGCGCGTGTGCCGCAGCGCCAAGAGCCTGTCGGACGCCGGCCGGCAGCTGTTCCACGTCAGCCGCACGCAGCGCAGCGTGGTCAACGATGCCGACCGGCTGCGCAAGTACCTGCAGAAGTTCGGCCTGGGCTGGGAACGGATCAGCGAGGCCTGAGAGGCCAGCCGCCCGGGCCCTGAGCTGCGGCGGGAGGCAGCAGCTGAGCACTCAGGCTGTCGAACTGCAGACTCCAGGCCTGGCGCCAGGCCTGCCGCAGATCGTCGTCCATCCAGGCGGCGTCCAGGCCATTGAGCATGAAGCCCTTCAAGGCCGGCAGGTCGAAGCCGAAGTCCTGGGCCATCATCAGCCAGGCGCGGGTGGGCGTGACGTGGTGCAGCGTCGGGTCGTCGGTGTTGGGGTGCACGCGCAGGCCCAGGCGCACCATCTCGCGGATCGGGTGGTCCAGCGCCCAGCGCTCCGGCGCCAGGGTGCGCAGGTAATAGGAGTTGGTGGGCACGACGGTGAAGACGAGGTTGCGCTCGATGCAGCGGCGCACCAGCGCCGGGTTGTCGATCACGGTGTAGCCATGGTCCACGCGGTCGACCTGCAACTGGTCGATGGCGGTCTCGACATGGGTCCAGGGCGTGCCGAATTCACCGGCATGCGCGGTGGTCTTGAGGCCGGCGCGGCGCGCGTCCCGATAAGCCTCCCAGAACAGCTCCGGTGGGTGGCCGACTTCGTTGTAGTCGATGCCAATGCCGAGGACCTCGGGCGCCCGATGGGCCGCAACCAGGCGCACCATCTCCACGGCGTCGTCCGTGGTGGCTTCACGGTCGATGCTGGGCACCAGACGGCCGATGATGCCCAGGTCGCGCTCGGCATCTCGAATGGCCTGCACGATGGCGCTCTGCGCCGCCACATAGGGAATGCGGGAGACCTGCATCGTGCCGGTGGGGTTCCAGAAAAACTCGGCGTAGAGCACGCCATGCTGGCGCGCGTCTTCGAGGTACTCGCGGGTGAGGCGGTACAGATCGTCCGCGGCGACGATGAGCTCACGGTCCAGCGCTCGCAGCACGCGCAACACGCCCACGGGCTTCTCGCCGCGGGTGTAGAAGGCCTCGATGGTGTCCTCGCTGATGGGTGCCTGCGCCTTCCTGGCCAGGGCCTGGAAGGTCTGCTGTCGCACGGTGCCGAACAGGTGGCAATGCAGTTCCACCTTGGGCATGGCGTGCAGGAATCTTTCGAGTGGCGACCGGGGGTCAGCCGCCTCGCACGAGGCGCTCTGGAACATGTCTGTCTTCTTGTTCGTGAGGAAATGGCGGAGTGATGCGCCCTAGGGCGCTCAGCCCAGGCAATAGATCAAGCGATCCATGAGGGCCGGCAGGGCCTGGCCAGCATCAATGCGCATGGCCACCTGCACCGGTGGCTTGCGCTGGTGGGCCGGCCGGAATTCGCAGACCGTCATGCCGCGGGTGAAGCGGCCTTGCAGTTCGATGTCCACCTGCGCCGGCCGGAACTCGAAGTGCTCGGGGTGGCTGAGGTAGGCGGCCACGACCGGGTCGTACAGTGGCATGGGGACCGCGCCGTCCGCACTGCGGATGCGCTGGTAGGCGTCCAGGTAGCCCGCGAACCATTGCGCCCTTGGGCTGGCCAGCGCCCGCACCTGGCGAACCTCGGCCTGGGTGAGCGTGATCTGGCGGCACAGGTTGAGGCCGAACATGCGCAACGGAATGCCGGCATTGAAGACTTCGCTGGCGGCCTCGGGGTCGGCATGGATGTTGAACTCGGCGGCGGCGGTCTGGTTGCCGCCGTCGGTGGAGCCGCCCATCAGCAGGATCTCGGGGATGGACGCGGCGATGTCTGGCGCCTGGCGCAGCGCAGTGGCCAGGTTGGTCAGCGGTGCGATGGCCAGGATGCTGAGCTCGCCCGGGTGGCGGCGCACAGCATCGATCAAGGCTTGCACGGCATGCGGGCCGCTGCCTGCGGCCGTGGCAGCCACCGGTGGCAACGGCTCGCCGGTGGTCTTCATGCCACTGGCGCCCAGCACATGCTGCGCGGTCTCGTTGCCACCCGCCAGGGCCTGGTCGCAGCCGCTGTAGAGCGGCGCGCTCAGGCCGTAGTGGGACTGGATGCGCTGCGCGTTGTCGAAGGTGGCGGCCAGGGGCGCGTTGCCCGCGACCACGCTGGTGCCCACCCAGTCCAACGCCGGATTGGCGGCCAGCAGCAGCATGGTGAACCAGTCGTCGAAGCCGGGGTCGGTGTCCAGCCAGATCTTGCGGTTGCTCATGGTGCGTCAGTCGCGCAGGCAGACGGCCGCTGCGAGCGGCAGCGCGAAGTGCACGGTCTCGCCTTCGCGCCAGCGAGCCTCGGCGGCATCGCACAAGCCCTTGACCGGCCCCAGCGGCGAGTCCAGCAGGTATTCGACCTGGTCACCCAGGTAGCCGCGCGCCCGCACCGTGCCGGCGAGCTCGCCCTGCCCCACGCGCACCTGGCCCACGCGCCAGCCCACGCTTGCGGTGCCGGGCGGCAACTCACCGGGCAAGACCACCCGTTGGCCGGCCTCGCCGCAGAGGCAGCCGTCGCGGTAGGAGAAGAGATTCTCGAAGCCCATGAAGTCGGCCACGAAGCGATTGGCGGGCCGGTTGAACAGCAGCTCCGGCCGGTCGAACTGCTCGATCTTGCCGGCGTTCATGATGACGATGCGGTCCGACAGCGCCAGCGCCTCTTCCTGGTCGTGCGTCACATACAGCAGGGTGACGCCCAGCTCGCGCTGGATGCGGCGCAACTCGGCGCGCATCTGCACCCGCAGCTTGGCGTCCAGGTTGGACAGCGGCTCGTCCAGCAGCAGCAGCTTGGGCTCGATGACGATGGCGCGCGCCAGCGCCACGCGCTGCTGCTGCCCGCCGGACATCTGCGCCGGCAGCCGCTGCTCGAAGCCGGAGAGACCGGTGGCCGCCATCACCTTCTCCACCCGCTGGCGCAGCGCCGCTTCGGGCACCTTGCGCAAGCGCAGGCCGAAGGCAATGTTGTCGAACACGTTCAGGTGCGGGAACAGCGCGTAGGACTGGAACACCAGCCCCATGTTGCGCTGGTGCGCAGGCCTGCGGCTGATGTCCTCGCCGTCGAGCACGATGCGCCCGGCATGCAGCGGCTGCAGGCCGGCCACGGTGCGCATGGTGGTGGTCTTGCCGCAGCCGCTGGGCCCCAGCAGCGAGACCAGCTCACCCTTCTCGACTGCAAGGTGCAGATCCTTCACCGCCGCCGCGCCGCGCACATAGCCGGTCGCCAGACCGTGAAGCTCCAGAAAACTCATGACCTGACCCTTGGCACTACATGTACTTGGAAAAACCCAGCACCCGCTCGGCCGCGAACACCAGCAGCATCGAGAACACCACCAGCACGGTGGACAGGGCGGCGATGGACGGGTCGAAGGTGCTCTCCACGCGCCCCAGCATTTCAATGGGCAGCGTGCTGATGCCAGGTCCTGTCAGGAACAGCGAGACCGGCACCTGGTTGAACGAGGTGATGAAGGCCAGGAAGAAGGCGGCGATCAGCGCGCCCCGGATGTTGGGCAGCACGATCATGAAGAAGGCCCGCAGCCGCGTCGCCCCCAGCGTGACGGCAGCGTCCTCGATGTCCACCCGCAGGTTGGACAAGCTGGCATAGGTCACCCGGATGGCATACGGGATGGACAGCGCCAGGTGGCCGATGAACAGGCCCAGGAAGACCGGCGCGTCGATGCGCAGCACCAGGTGGCGCAGCAGCGCCAGGCCCGCCACCATGCCAGGCACGATCAGCGGCGAGGTGATGACCAGCCGGATCACCCCCATGCCCGGCGGCGGCATGCGCGAGAAGACATAGGCCACCGGCACGCCCAGCAGCAGCGCCGCCACGGTGGCCAGCAAGGCGATCTCCAGGCTGGTGAGAAAGGCGCGCAGGAACTCGCCGTCCTGGAGCACCGCCAGCGTCCAGCGCCACGAATAGCTCCTGGGCGGAAAGGCCAGGGTTTCGGCATCGCTGAAGCCGGCCATGCAGGTGATGACAAAAGGCCCCAGCAGGAACAGCAGCAGCAGCAACAGCGCTGCACGAGAGAAGAGCGAGTCGCGGGTCATGGTCTGCGGGGGCTCCGTCGGTGGGCCAGGCGCTTGAGCAGCACGCTCATGGCCAGGGTCAGCACGATCAGGATCACGGCAATCACATTGGCCGCGCCCAGGTCGCCCTCCACATTGACCTTCTGGTAGAGCAGGGTTTCGAGCATCAGCACCTGCGGGCCGCCCAGCAGCGCTGGCGTGACATAGGCGGTGACGCAGCCGGTGAACACCAGCGTGCCGCCCACCACCAGGCCCTCTTGCGTCAGCGGCAGGGTGACCCGCCAGAAGGCCTGCAAAGGCGTGGCGCCCAGGCTGCGCGCGGCGGCCTCCACGTCCCGCGGCATGTTTTCCATCGCGCTGACCTGCGAGATCAGCATCAGCGGCGCGAACAACTGCAGCAGGCCGATGAACACCGCGCCTTCCGTGAAGAGCAGGCGCAGCGGCTCGGCGGAAAGGCCCAGCCACACGATCACGTCATTGACGAAGCCGTTGCGGCCCAGCAGCACGATCCAGGCATAGGTGCGGGGCACCGGCGCGATCATCAGCGGCAGGATGGTCAGCGCCATCAACAGGCTGCGGTAGCGGCCGGACACCCGCACGATGGCCTGCGCCGGTGGGTAGCAGATCAGCGCAGACAGCAGCGTCACCAGCCCCGCAATGCGCAGCGTGCGCCAGAGGATCTGCCAGTTCAGCGCGGAGGCGAAGAACTCGGTGAAGTGGGCCAGTCCCCAGCTGCCGGCACCACTGCCCGCGCCTTCAACGCGGAAAGACGCCAGCAGCAACAGCAGCACCGGCAGCAGGAAGGCCAGCACCACAAAGGCCAGCGCCGGCGCAATGAGCAGCCAGCGCCATGGCGCTTGCCCAGGCTTGGCGGCGGAAGCGGGCGCGGGCATTGGCGAGGGCGGCGTCACGGCAAGGGCAGGCACGGCGGCTCAGCGCGCCATGCCCTTGTTCCAGGCGTCCACCCAGCCGGCGCGGTTGGCCAGGATGGTGTCGGGCTTGACGAACTTCAAGGACGCCATCTGCTCCTCGCCATAGGTGCTGACCTCGGCAATCTCCTTGGGCAGCGTCACGGACTTGTTGACAGGCGAGTCGATCATGTTGAGCGCCAGCGCCGTCTGCACTTCCTTTGACAGCCAGAAGTCCATCAGCTGGTAGGCCAGGTCGGCGTTCTTCGAGCCGGCCACGATGCCCATCACATTCAGCCCGGCGGCCTGTCCTTCCTTGGGCGAAGCCCACTTCAGCGGCATTCCGGACTTGGTCATCTGGGCCCACACAAAACGCGGCACCGGCGCCAGCCAGATCTCGTCCTGGGCAAACAGCGCCGCCAGCTGCGCGCTGTTCTTGACGAAGGTGACCACGTTGCCGCGATTGGCCAGCACCTTGTCCATGCCGGTCGCATAGCTCGGGCTGGTGCCGCCCCACGAGACCTCGGCCATGTGCAGCGTCAGCGGCCCCTGGGTGGTGGTGATGTCTGGCATCGCCACGCGGCCCTTCAGCGCCGGGCTCCACAAGTCCTTCCAGGAGGTCACCGCGGGCAGCTTGTCGCTGCGGTACACCAGCCCGACGGAGTAGGCGGTGTAGCCGACGGCGAACTTGCCGCCAACGGGGTCCTTGGCAAAGGGTTCCAGGTCGTCGTAGTTCTTCAGGCGGCCGTAGTCCAGCGGCTGGACCAGGCCCTTGCGCGCGGCCTCCAGCATGCCGAAGTCGGAGAACAGCACCATGTCCACGACCTGGTTCTGGCGGCGCGCATCCAGCTTGGCGATGCGGTCGGCGTTGTTGCCGGTTTCCACCACCAGGTTGCAGCCGCACTTGGCGCGGAACGGGGTGTAGACGTACCTCTCGAAGCCGGGCTGCGAGACGGCGTAGGTCGAAAGCGTCAGCGTGCGCCTGTCTTCGGCGTGGCCGGTGGCCGCCAGGCCGGACAAGGCCAGCGCCAGCAGGCCCAGGCGTGAGGTCTTCTTCATGATGCTGCTGTAGGAGAGTTCGGTGAGGCCGCAAGAGCCGTGCAAGCCCCAGGGGCCAATGCCATCAGAACCGGTGGCGCATGCCCACCGTCAGCATCGTCTGCCGGCTGTCGCTCGAGGCACCATAGCCGAAGATGTGCGCCTGGGTGGCGTCGCCGCCGGCGCGCTGCTCGATCAGGTTCACGAACAGGTCGCTGCGCTTGGACAGCACATAGTTGGCCTGCAGGTTCACCTGATCCCAGTGCGGCGCGGTGTCGATCACGTTGTACTTGCCGTTGGTGCGCGTGTAGGCCAGGCCGAGGATGACCTTGGGCAGCACGGTGTAGTTGATGTTCACATCGTAGTTCTGCATGTGCAGGTCGCTGCCATCCAGGTACTCGTACTTCACATCGCTGAAGTAGGCGCCGATCAAGGCCGGGCCCAGGGTGTACAGGCCACCGGCGCCGGCAATCGATTGCCGGGCCGTGCCGAAGCTGGCATTGACGGCGCTCTTGGTGAACAGCAACAGGCTGCTGGCGTAGTCGTTGCCCACGGCACCGGCCGTGTTGCTGGCACTGTTGGGATTGTTCATGCGCGCATACACGGCGCCCAGGTCCCAGGGCCCCTGCTTGTAGCCAACACCCACGCTGTAGGCCTCGTTGTTCGAGCGGGTGGTGCTCTCGCTCAGGCCGTAGACAGCCGTCAGGTTCAGGCCGTTCCAGCGCGGGCTGATGTACTTGATCGAATTCTGGATGCGGATGTCGTTGTAGGCGTTGTCGTTGTCGCCAATCGCCACGCCATTGCTGGCGATCAGCACCGGGCCCAGGTAGTCGTGCACCGTGTCGTACTGGCGGCCCAGCGTGAGGGTGCCGAACCGGTTGTCGCTCAGGCCCACATAGGCCTGCCGGCCAAAGGCGCGGCCGTTCTGGGACAGCGTGCCCGTCATCACGTTGAAGCCCTGCTCCAGCGTGAACACCGCGCTGGTGCCGCCGCCCAGGTCTTCCTTGCCCTTCAGGCCCCAGCGCGGGTTCTGGTTGGTGCCGCTCACCGCATGGCGGTTGCTTTTGCCGCCTTCGTCCGAGACATAGCCCACGCCGGCCGAAATCAGGCCGTAGATCGAGACCGTGGACTCGGCATGGGCCGTTCCGGTCGACATCACCGCGCAACCGAAGCACAGCGTCAGCACTTTTCTCATCGCAACCTCATCCAGGCGTTGTTGTTGCACCGCGGCGGCGACCAGGCACTTCGTGGTGCGGCCGGCCGGTGCATGGAAGGAAGGTTGCAATGTAGGACGAGGTAACAATAAGTGCAGATGATTATCTGTATGGTTCCATAGTCTCAAGTTATATTTTGGCGTGGACGATGACGCTGACAACCCTTCTGCCGACCGCCTGCCCGGCCTCACGCTGCGACAGCTGCGCCACCTCGTGACGCTGGCCGAACTGCGCAGCTTCACGCGCGCGGCGCAGGCCCTGTCCATCAGCCAGCCTGCGCTCACGGCCTCCATCCGGCAGGCCGAGTTCCTGCTGGGCGGGCAGTTGTTCGACCGCTCCTCCCATCGGCTCACGCTCACCGGCGCGGGCGCCCTGGTGCTGCCGCTGGCCGAGCGCCTGCTGAATGTCGCCAGGCTCAGCTTCAACGACATGAGCCTGGCCGTGACGCAGGGTGTGCAGACGGTGCGCATCGGCCTGATCCCCTCGGTGGCCGAAAAGGTCACCGCCCACCTGATCGCGCTGCAGGCGCAGGAGCCCAGCGTGCGCTTCACGCTGCAGGACATGGCCAATTCCGACCTGATCGAAGCCGTTCAGGCCCGCAGGGTGGACTTCGGCATTGGCGCGCGCGAGCGCCGGGCGGCCGATGCCGGCCTGGTCTGCGAGGATCTGTTCCGCGACGACATCATCATCGTGATGCGGGCCGACGATGCCCTGGCCTCGCACGCGCAGCTGGCCTGGGCCGATCTGGTCGACCGGCCGCTGGCCGTCTTCGTGCGCGGCAATGTGGCCGACAGCCTGCTGCGAACAGCCGAGGAAATGGGCCTGGAGCTGAACGTGGCCTTCCGCATGGAATACACCGAACCGATCTACGCGCTGGTGCGCAACCGGCTGGCCATGGCCATCATGCCGCGGCTCTACACCGAGCAACTGCACGACCCCGGGCTGGTGGTGCGGGCCCTGCGGGCGCCGCATGTCAAACGCGGCATTGCGCTGCTGGCCACCGCCGACGACGCGCGCAGCCCGCAGGTGATGCTGTGCCGCTCGTGGATCGTCAACGCGCTGCGAGTGGCCCCGTCGGCGGACGAAGCGCCCGGCGAAACCTGATCCGCGTCCGCGCCGCTCAGGGAAAGCCCCCTGATGCGGCCGGGCCGGCTCGTCGATAGTCCGCCAGTTGTACGACGACTGATGACATGACACCAACCATGAACACCAACTCACATACCCTCGCTCGCCACAGCCGGATGCGCCGCGGGCTGCTTGCCACCAGCGCCAGCCTGGCAGCGCTGTGCGCCAGCGCCGCGCACAGCGCCGAATACGCCTACATCGCCAATGCCGACAGCCAGGAAATCTCGGTGCTGGCGCTGGACCCGGCCAAGGGCACGCTGAGCACCATCGAGACCGTGCCGGTGGGCGGCACCGTGATGCCGCTGGCCGTCAGCCCGGACAAGAAGGTGCTCTACGCCGCGCTGCGCTCACAGCCGTTTCGCGTGCTGAGCTTTGCCATCGACCCCGCCAGCGGCAAGCTGCGCAAGCTCGGCGAAGCGCCGCTGGCCGACAGCATGGCCAACATCGACACCGACCGCAGCGGCAAGTGGCTGTTCGCAGCCTCGTACCCGGGCCACAAGATCACCGTCAACAGCATTGGCAAGGACGGCGCCGTCGGCGCGATCCAGCAGCTGATCCCGACCGCGCCGAACGCGCACGCGATCCACGCGGACGCCACGAACCGCACCGTGTTCGCCACCAGCCTGGGCGGCGACCAGCTTTCCGCGTGGCGCTTCGACGAAGCCACCGGCCAGCTCACGGCGAACAGTCAGCCGCTGACCATGGCCGACGCCAAGACCGGCCCGCGCCACTTCGTGTGGGACAAGGCGCAGAAGTTCATGTACGTGCTCTGCGAGGTGGACGCTTCGCTCTACACCTATGCCTACGACGCCGCGGCCGGCACGCTGCGCCAGCTGCAGCGCACCAGCGTGCTGCCGCCCGGCTTCACCGGCAAGCCCTGGGCGGCGGACCTGCACCTGGGCAACGACGGGCGCTTCCTGTACGCCTCGGAGCGCACCACCAGCACGCTGGCCACCTTCCAGGTCAACCCTGCGACCGGCTTGGTGCAACTGGTCAACCACGTGCCAACCGAAAAGACCCCGCGCGGTTTCGCGATCGATCCTTCGGGCCGCTGGCTGCTCGCCACCGGCCAGGACTCGCACGGCGTGGCGGTGCACGCCATCGACCCGGCCAACGGCACGCTGAGTCAGGTCCAGCGCTACGCGCTGGGCAAGAACCCGAACTGGGTGGAGATTGTCGAACTGCCCTGACGCGAATCGGGGCAGTTCAGCGCGGTTGAGGGTCTCAGCGGTAGAACGCCTCGACCCTGCCCTTCAGCTTGATCTTCAGCGGCTGGCCCCTGCGGTCCTTGGCCTTGCCGGCGGCCACCGCGATCCAGCCTTCGCTGATGCAGTATTCCTCGACGTCGAAACGCTCCTTGTCATTGAAGCGGATGCCGATGTCGTGCTCGAAGACCTTGGCGTTGTAATGCGGGCTGCGCGCGTCCGTCGAGAGGTGGTCGGGCAGCGCGGGGCGCTCGGCAGGCGTAGGGGCGGAAGCGGTCGTGGTGTCGTCGGTCATGGGAGCTTGGTGATTCGGGGGTGAGGCTCAGCCGGCAAGACCCGCGAAAACGTTCTGCACGTCTTCGTTGGCGTCCAGCGCGGCGAGAAAGGTTTCGACTTCTTCGAGCTGCTCGGCATTGAGCGTCGCCGGGTCGACCGGGTTCTTGGGCTTGTAGCCCAGCTTGGCCGACAGCACATTGAAGCCCTGGCCCTGCAGCGCGCGGCTGACCAGGTCCAGGTCGGTGGGGTCGGTGAGGAACACCGTCGCGCCGTCTTCGCCGGGCTCCAGGTCCTGCGCGCCGGCCTCGATGGCGGCCATCTCGGGGTCGGCGCCCGGGGCCACCGGTTCGGCCTCGATCATGCCGACGTGGTCGAAGTCCCAGGCGACCGAGCCGGAGGTGCCGAGCTGGCCCTTGCGGAACAGCACCCGCATGTCGGAGGCGGCGCGGTTCACGTTGTCGGTCAGGCATTCGACCATCACCGGCACGCGGTGCGGCGCAAAGCCTTCATACAGCGCGTACTCGAAGTGCACCGCCTCACCGGTGAGGCCGGCGCCCTTCTTGATCGCGCGCTCCAGCGTGTCCTTGGGCATGGACACCTTGCGGGCCTGCTCCACCACGAGGCGCAGCCGCGAATTGGCGGCCGGGTCCGCGCCGTGGCGGGCGGCAATCATGATGTCCTTCGCCAACTTGCCGAACAGGCGCCCCTTGGCATTGGCCGCCAGGTCCTTGTGCTTTGCTTTCCACTGCGCGCCCATGGCTGCGGCTCTTTCTGCGAGTTGCGGTTGCCGCGACGACTGGCGCCCGGCGGAATGCACGGGCGCTTCAACAATGCTGGCGCGGCCTGCGCGCAGGCCGGCGGCGCACGCGAAGGGGGCGGATTTTACGGCCAGGCTGAACAAGCCCGGCGCAAGCCCGGCGCCCCGAGCCCCGCACTTGCGCCTGCGCAAGCAACCGAGGCAGCCGCAGTCCAACAATTGGGCCAACCGTCACCAGCACCCCAATGCGGCATTTATGCGCCACGACCTACCCGGACAAGACAGGCAAGCCATGTTGGCCCCGGTCTTCCTGGCGCCTGTGCTGGCAGAAGCTGCGCGCCAGCGGGTCAGCGTCCACACGCTGACCCGCGGCCTGCAGATCACCGCAGAGGACCTCAACTCGCCTGGCACGGCGATATCGCACAGCGAAGCGCTCACCGTGGTGCGCCGCGCCGTGCAGGACCTGCGCATCGACGATGCCGGACTGGCCCTGGGCATGCGAGCCTGCGTCACGGAGCGCGGCATCCTGGCGCTGGGCATGTTGGCCGCTGCCACGCTCGGCGATGCGATCAAGCTGGCGCTGCGGTTCCCCGAAAGTGCAGGCTACCTGCTGAGCCTCTGGGAAACGCCCTCTGCCCAAGGCCCGCAACTGCACGCGGAACCGTTTCCCGACGACCTGGACCTGCAGGACTTTCTGGTCGACCTGACCTTCTCGTCCACGGTGGCTGTGTGCCGGCAGGTCACGGCGGCGAACTACACGCCTGCCGGCGTGGAACTGGTCCGCAAAGCCCCCGCGGCGGGCCACGCCCATGAGCAGTTCTTCGGCTGCCCCGTGCGTTTCGGTTGCCCGAGAAACACGCTGACGACAGGGGCCGACTGGCACAACTTTCCCTTGCCCTGGGCCAATCGCCAGGCCTATCGGGTGTCCTCGCAATCGCTGGAGCAAGCCTGTGCGCAATGGCGCGCAATGACAGGCTTGGCCCCCCTGGTGACCCGTGCACTGCACCGCAGCCTGCCACGCATCGCGAACCTCGCGGAGGTCGCGGCAACACTCCACCGCAGCGAACGCACCCTTCGCCGCCAATTGGCCCAGCAAGGCCTGAGCTATCGCAGCCTGCTCGACGACAGCCGGAAATCCCGGGCACTGGAGCTGATGACCAGCAAACGCTGGGGCCTGGCCCAGATCGCGGCCGAGGCCGGCTTCTCCGACACCCGCGCCTTCACCCGGGCCTTCAAGCGTTGGACCGGCCACTCGCCCACAGCTCTTCGCGACCGGCCCGCTGCCCTGACGACGCCCGCGACCGAGGCCGAGGCAGAAGCTGAGCCTGACTGATCAGCCGCCCAGCCCCGGGCTCAAGCATTCGGTCACGCAAGGCAATGCCGAGCCAGTCCGGCACGCCGTGGCTCGCTCACCTGTCGATTGGCCGAACGGGTCCATGGAATGGCCGAGCGGGCCCTGTCTGCCCGCAGGCCCGAACCGATAAGCAAGTGGTCGATGTCTGCATGGCCCGGCCACCTTCGGCGAGATTGGCCGTCAACTCCTGAACCAGACGACGGTTGCACCGCGCATTGTTTGACCAAAGACCCGACACCGCATTCAACTCACCCACCACCATGACCATCCTCAGCAATATAGGCATCGGAAAACGCCTTTACGCGGTTTCCATCTTGTTGATCGTCGCGCTGTCTGCGCTGGCTGTCAGTTCCTGGTTTCAGTTGGTGCAGGTCGGGCAATTGGCCAATCGCGTGGGCATCGTGCGCGCACTGCAGCTCGAACTCATTGCCAGCACCGAGCTGGGGGTCACGCGCGCGTTGCTGGACCTTCGCCAGGCCATGCTGGTCAAGACGCCGCAAGAGGCCGAGGCCGCGCTGGGGGACATCGACGCCGTGCGCAAGCAGATCACCCACAACGACGACACCTACCTGCGCGAAGTCACGACGCAGGAGGGACGGGACGCGTTTGAGCGCGACTGGCTGCAACTGCAGAAAATCACCTGGCCGACCGCCGAAGCCACGGTCGCTTTGGTGCGCGAGGGCAAACGCGAGCAGGCCTTTGACACCTTGATGCTACGCACCATTCCGGCGTTTGCGCGCATGCAAGACTGGCTGAGCGCCGAGCGCGCCCGCCAAGGCAAGATGCTGGCTGCCGAGGTGGGCGACATCTCGAAAGCCGCCGACGCGATTCGCATCCAGCTCGCGGGCTTGGTCGCTGCCATCGGCGTGGGCCTGATGGGCTTCTCCTGGTACATCGCACGCCTGCTGCGCCGGCGTGTCACCCAGGCGCAGCAAGTGGCAGAGCGAGCCCGCCAAGGCGACTTCACCGTTGCGGTCACCGATCACGCCAGGGATGAGTTCAGCCCCTTGCTGGGCAGCCTTTCCGCCATGCAGTCGTCTTTGATCGATGTGGTGGGTTCGGTCCGGCGCAATGCACAGGGCGTTGCCACCGCCAGTTCGGAGATTGCCAGTGGCAACAACGACCTGTCGCAACGCACCGAACAACAGGCTTCGGCACTGGAGGAGACCGCCGCGTCAATGGAAGAACTGAGCTCGACTGTCAAACAGAATGCCGACAATGCTCGCCAGGCAGAGCAACTGGCAAAACTGGCCAGCGAAGTCGCCCGCAAGGGGGGCGATGTCGTGGCAGAAGTCATCCAGACGATGAAGGGCATCAACGACAGCGGCAAGAAGATCTCCGACATCATCGGTGTGATCGACGGCATTGCCTTTCAGACCAATATCCTGGCGCTGAACGCCGCCGTGGAGGCCGCCCGTGCCGGAGAACAGGGCCGCGGCTTCGCGGTGGTGGCCACCGAAGTGCGCAACCTGGCCGGCAGATCCGCCGAGGCTGCCAAGGAAATCAAGAGCCTGATCACAGCCAGCGTCGAGCGCGTCGAAGAGGGCACCACGCTGGTCGACAAGGCGGGGGCCACGATGTCCGAAGTGGTCTCTTCCATCCGGCGGGTGACCGACCTGATGAGCGAGATCAGCACCGCGAGCAACGAGCAGAGTGCCGGCGTCACGCAGGTGGGCGAAGCCGTCATGCAGATGGACCGCGCCACGCAACAGAACGCCGCGCTGGTGGAGCAAAGCGCCGCTGCCGCCGAGAGCCTGAAAACCCAGGCCCGGCAACTGGTGCAAGCCGTGGCGGTTTTCCAGCTCTCGCAAGACGCGGCTTCCGGTCCCCGGTGAACGCAAAGGTGGAGGCCTGCTGCTCCGGCAAGCCGGCAGCCAACGCGAAGGGACGGAATTCAGGCACCTCATCTTCCTCCTGGACTCATGCCGGCTGCGCCTGCGGCGCAGGTTCGGCCAGCTGAGGCGCCAGCACCGAGATGACGGCTGCCAACGCCGCCAGCACCAGCAGCGCCAGACGCAGGCCGCCAAGGTGGGCGAGCCAGCCGATCATCGGCGGACCGAGCAGGAAGCCGCCATAGCCCATGGTCGCCATCGCGGCAATGCCATGACCCGGGCCGCGGTGCGAGCGCCGGGCCGCCGCGCCAAAGGCCAGCGGCGCCACCGTGGCCACCCCCAGCGCCACCGCAACAAAGGCCACCATCGTCAAGCCCAGCTGCTGGGCAGCCAGTGCGATGGTGAGTACCGCGGCGCCCAGCGCATTGGCCAGGCGCAGCAAGGCGGGCGCCGGCCAGCGCAGCAGCAGCTTGTCGCCCGCCAGGCGCATGGCCATCATCGCGAAGGCAAACGCCGCGTAGCCCAGCGCGCCCACCGCTGCGGTGGTGCCCAGCGTGCCGGTCAGGTAGACGGCGCTCCAGTCGGCCATGGCACCTTCGATCAGGAAGGCACAAAAGACGATGGCGCCCAGGCCCAGCATGCCTGGTTCAGGGCGCGCGAAACGCGGGCCTTCGGGCATGGGCGCAGGCAGCGTGGCCGGCAGCCAGCGGCGCGCCAGCAGCGTGACCAGCGCGAGCAGCACCGCCACGCCGCTGAGGTGCCAGAACGGCGAAATGTCCGCATGCGCCATCGCACCGCCCAGCGCCGCCCCACACAGGCCACCGGCACTCCACAGCCCGTGCAGGCCGGACATGATGGGCTTGCGCTGGCGGGTCTCGACCTCCACCGCCAGCGCGTTCATCGCCACGTCCATCGCCCCGTTGGCCGCGCCCAGCAGGAACAGCGAAAACGCCAGCGCCGGCAACGAGCCGACGATGACCGGATGCGGCAGCGCGTAGAAAAACATGAAGCCGGTGGCCAGCGTCAGCGCCCGCGCACCCAGGTGCGCAATGCCACGGCCGGCCAGCTGGAAGGCCAGCAGCGCGCCAGCGCCCATCGCCAGCAGCGCCAGGCTGAGCTGGCCTTCGCTGAGGTGCAGGCTGTCGCGCACGGCAGGAATGCGCGAAACCCAGCTGGCAAAGCCGGCGCCATTGGCGAAGAAGACCGCGGCCATCGCCAGGTGTTCGGCACGGGGCGCTGCAGCGCCTGCATCAAGGGTGGCGGCCATTCGGTCAAAGCTCCAGATTTGCGCTCAATCGAGCAAATTCACAATTAAACGAGCATACTTGAGCAATCAAGCCACCGCAAGCTGCCTAGAATTGCCGCATGGACCGCAAGACTTCTGCCCCGCCGCAGTTCAGCGAGGAACGCCGCGCCCGCATCCTGGAAGAGCTGCAGGCCAAAGGCCGCGTCGAAGTGCCGGGGCTGGCACGCCTGCTGGAAGTTTCCGAGCACACCATCCGCCGCGATCTGCTGGACCTGCAGGCCCAGGGCAAGCTGCACAAGACCCATGGCGGCGCCGTCAACCTGGACACCGCGCGGCTTGACTTCGCAGCACGCAGCAGCGTGCAGGTCAGCGCCAAGCAGGCCATTGGCCAGCTCGCCGCCACGCTGATCCAGCCGGGCCAGACGGTCATCATCGACGCCGGTTCCACCTCGCTGAGCCTGGCCCGCGCCCTCACCGCCCGTCCGCTGACGGTGATCACCAACGCACTGGACGTGGCCACGCTGTTCGACCGCGAACCGCAGGTGCAGCTGGTGCTGACCGGCGGCACCTGGCAGCCGCAGTCACGCGCGCTGTGGGGCCCGGCGGCCTGCGAAATGCTGGCCCGCTGCCGGGCCGACTGGGCGGTGCCCGGCGCCTGCTCGGTGGACCTGCGCATGGGCACCACCGTGACCGACGAGGCGGACGCTGCCACCAAGCAGGCGATGATCGCCGCGGCCGCGCGCACGCTGATCCTGGCCGACCACACCAAGCTGGACAAGGTCTCGCCTTTCGGCGTGGCGCAGTGGCACCAGGTGCACACCCTCGTGAGCGACCGCCCGTGGCCAGCGCTGGCTGCGCTGGGCGTGCAGGTGCTGGTCACACCGGCGGACTGATCAACCCACTCGCGCCGCCTCAAGGCACGAAGCGGTAGCCAATCCCCGTTTCGGTCAACAGGTGCCGCGGCTGCGCCGGGTCGTCCTCCAGCTTCTTGCGCAGCTGCGCCATGTAGACGCGCAGGTAATGCGTGTCGTCCGCATGGCTGGGGCCCCAGACCGAGCGCAGCAGCTGGCGGTGGGTCAGCACGCAGTGCGGGTGCGCGGCCAGATGCGTCAGCAGCCGGTACTCGATGGGCGTGATGTGCAAGGCCTCGCCGCCGCGCTCGACCGTGCGGCGGCCCAGGTCGATGCGCACCTCGCCGAACTCGATCGCGCTGCCAACCGCGTTCGCGCCTGCCGCGGCCGGCGTGGCGCGGCGGCGCAGGTGGGCGCGCACCCGCGCCAGCAGCTCGCCGGTGCTGAAGGGCTTGACGAGGTAGTCGTCGGCGCCGGCGTCCAGCGCCTCGATCTTGTCGGCCTCGCCGGTGCGGGCCGACAGCACCAGCACCGGCACGTCGGACCAGCCGCGCAGCTCGCGGATCAGGGCCACGCCGTCGCCGTCCGGCAGGCCCAGGTCCAGCACCACCATGTCGGGCCGGCGCGTGCCGGCTTCGATCAGGCCACGCTCCAGCGTCTCGGCCTGGTGCACCTCGAAGCCTTCGCGCTCCAGCGACAGGCTGACAAAGCGGCGGATCTCGGCCTCGTCCTCGACGATCAGCACGCGGGGCACGGGTTCACTCATGCGCTGGGTCCTTCTGTGATGTCTTGGTCGGGCCAGGCCTCGTCGGCCACCATCGGCGGCGGCTCACCGCGCGGCAGCTCGACGATGAAGCGCGCACCGCCCGCCGGCCGATTCTCGGCGCGGATGCGCCCGCCATGCGCCTCGACGATGGCCCGGCAGATCGCCAGCCCCAGGCCCACGCCGGGTGTGGCGCTCTCGCGCCGGCCACGCTCGAACATCTCGAAGATGGCCTGCTCGCGGCCGGGCGGCAAGCCAGGGCCTTCATCGTCCAGCGTGATGCGCACCCAGTCGCCTGCCACCTCGGCGCCGAAGCCCAGCGGGCTGCCCGGCGGCGTGTACTTGGCGGCGTTTTCCAGCAGGTTGCACAGCACGCGCTCGAACAGCGCCGGGTCCACCTGCAGCAGCGGCAGGTCGGCCGGAAGCTGCGCCTTCACGCGGCGCGCGTCCAGCGTGCCGTCCATCGCCCGCAAGGCACTGCCCAGCGCTTCTTCCAGTGGCAGCCACTGGCGGTGCAGATGCACCTGGCCGGACTGCAGCCGTGCCATGTCCAGCAGGTTGTGCACCTGCGAGCGCATGCGCAGCGCAGACTCGCGCATCGCATGCGCCAGCTCGGCCTGCCGCGCGGGCTCGGGCAGCGGCTGCAGCGTCAAGGACTCGGCCATGCCGACCATGGCTGCCAACGGCGTGCGCAGGTCGTGCGAGATGGCCGCCAGCAGCGAGTTGCGCAGGCGCTCGGACTCGACCTGCACCGTCGTCTGCTGCGCCACCTCCACGTAATGGATGCGCTCCAGCGACAGCGCGAGCAGCGAAGCGCAGGTCGCCAGCAGCCGCTGCTGCTCCGGGCCCACCAGCCGGGCAGGCTGCTGCGGCGCGACCGCCAGCACGCCGCGCATGCGCATCGGCGCCTTCAGCGGCAGGTACAGCATGGCCGCGGCCGGCAAGGTGTTGGTGCCCTGCCCGGCCGCCTCAGCATGGTCGTAGGCCCATTGCGCCACGCCGAGGTCGACAGCCTTTTCTGCTTCCACGCCTTGCGAGGCGACCAGCCGGTCATTCGCGTCCGCCACCAGCAGCGTGCTGCGCGCGTCGAACTGCGAGGCCAGGAAACGCGCGGCGATCTCGGCGACCTGCTCGGCCATCAACGCACCGGAAAGGTCCCGCGACATCGCGTACAACGCGCCCACCCGCGCCTCGCGCCGCGTGGCCACCAGGGCCTGGAACTTCAGGCCGGCCGTCATCTGGCCAATGACCAGCGCGACCACCAGCATCACCGCGAAGGTCAGCAGGTACTGCGCGTCGCTCACGCTGAACGAGAAGCGTGGCGCGACGTAGAGAAAATCGAAAGCCGCCACGCTGAGGAAGGCCGCCATCACGGCCGGGCCACGGCCGTAGCGCACGGCCGCCACCACCACGGCCAGCAGGAACAGCATCACGATGTTGGCCAGCTCGAAGACCGACTGCAGCGGCGCCGCCAGCACCGCGGCCACCGCGCAGCACAGCGCCGCCATTGCATACGGCCGCCAGCCCTGCATCTCGGGTGCCGGCGTGCCCCAGGCCCACCAGGGGCGCGCCCCGCGTTCGTCCTGGCGCGCAGGCAACGCGATCTGGATCACGTCCAGGTCCGGCCCCATCGCGCCCACCGCTTCAGCCAGCGTCAGCCGCCAGGGGCGAGGCCAGCGGCGTGTGTCACGGCCCAGCAGCACGCGAGAGAGGTTGTGCGCCTGGGCGTAGCGCACCACCTCTTCCGGCAGCGAGCGGCCGGACAGCGTGGCGGTCGTCGCGCCGGCTTCCTCGGCCAATGTCAGCAGCCGCAGCGTGCGCTGGCGCACGGCGTCCGGCAGGCGCTGCAGGCGCGGCGTCTCGACGTACAGGCAGTGCCAGGGCACGCCCAGCTGCGCGGCCATGCGCGAGGCGGCACGCACCAGCTTGTCGGCCCCATCGCCGGGGCCGATGCACAGCAACAGCGCCTCGCGGGTCTGCCAGACCGGCGCGACCGAGCGGTTGCGGCGGTACTGCAGCATCTCGTCGTCGACCCGGTCCGCCGTGCGCCGCAGCGCCAGCTCGCGCAGCGCGATCAGGTTGCCTTTGCGGAAGAAGTTGCGCACCGCCGTGGCGGCCTGCTGCGGCAGGTAGACCTTGCCCTGCTTCAGGCGCAGCAGCAGCTCGTCCGGTGGCAGGTCGACGATGACGACCTCGTCGGCCTCGTCGAAGATGCGGTCCGGCACCGTCTCCCAGACGCGGATGCCGGTGATGCCGGTGACCACGTCGTTGAGGCTTTCGAGGTGCTGGACGTTCATCGTCGTCCAGACGTCGATGCCGGCGTCCAGCAGCTCCTCCACGTCATGCCAGCGCTTGGGGTGGCGCGAGCCGGGCACGTTGGAATGCGCCAGCTCGTCCAGCAGCAGCAGGGCCGGCCGGCGTTGCAGCGCGGCGTCCAGGTCGAACTCCTGCAGCACGCGGCCCTTGTGCTCGACGCTGCGCAGCGGCAGCCGGTCCAGCCCCTGCACCAGCGCTTCGGTGTCGGCGCGGCCGTGGGTCTCGACCAGGCCCAGCAGCACAGCCACGCCCTGGCGGCGCAGGTCCTGCGCGCGCTGCAGCATCGCGAAGGTCTTGCCCACGCCGGCGCTGGCGCCGAAGAAGATCTTCAGCTTGCCGCGCGCGGCCTGGGCTTCGTCGGCCTGCAGCCGGGCCAGCAGTTGGTCGGGGTCGGGTCGGGTGTCAGTCACTGCCAGAGCATAGGGGGCCGCGCATCAGGATCGCATCAGCGGGGACTTGGTTCAAGACGCGGGCTGCTGGTCCAGCGCCAGGTTCAGCTGCAGCACATTGACCCGCGGCTCGCCCAGCAGGCCCAGTGTGCGGTCCTCGGTGTGCGCGGCGATCAGGGCCTGCACGCTGGCCAGCGGCAGCTTGCGCTCACGGGCCACGCGGGCGGCCTGGTACGCGGCCGCGGCTGGGCTGATGTGCGGGTCCACGCCGCTGGCCGAGGTGGTCACCAGGTCCACCGGCACGGGTTGCGTGTTGCCCGGGTCGGCGGCCTGCAGCGCGGCCACGCGGGCCTTCACCGCATCCACCAGCGCCGGGTTCAGCGGGCCGACGTTGGTGCCGGCGGAGTTGGCGGCGTTGTTGGCCATCGGGCTGGTGGCCGAGGGCCGGCCCCAGAAGTATTTCGGCTCGCTGAAGGCCTGGCCAATCAGCTTGGAGCCGACAGGCTGGCCTGCGGCATTGCGCAGCAGGCTGCCGTGGGACTGCTCGGGAAAGGCTGTCTGCGCGACGGCGGTGACGACCAGCGGATACGCCAGGCCAGTGATCGCGGTGAGCACCACGAACAGGCTGACGGCAGGGCGGATGAGGTTTTTCATGATGATGGCTTTCGAGTTCAGACCCAACCGGCGGCGCTGAGCAGCAGGTCGATGGCCTTGATGCCGATGAAGGGCACGATGACGCCGCCCAGGCCGTAGACCGCGAGGTTGCGGCGCAGCAGCACCGCGGCGCCCAGCGGCCGGTAGCGCACGCCCTTGAGCGCCAGCGGGATCAGGAAGACGATGATCAGCGCGTTGAAGATCACGGCCGACATCACGGCAGAGTTCGGGCTGGCCAGCTGCATCACGTTCAGCGCGCCCAGCTGCGGATAGGTGCTGACGAAGGCGGCCGGGATGATGGCGAAGTACTTGGCCAGGTCATTGGCAATGCTGAAGGTGGTCAGCGAGCCGCGCGTCATCAGCATCTGCTTGCCGGTTTCCACCACCTCGATCAGCTTGGTCGGATTGCTGTCCAGGTCCACCATGTTGCCGGCCTCCTTGGCCGCCTGGGTGCCGGAGTTCATCGCCACCGCCACGTCGGCCTGGGCCAGCGCGGGCGCGTCGTTGGTGCCGTCGCCCGTCATCGCCACCAGCCGGCCCTCGGCCTGGTGCTGGCGGATCAGCGCGAGCTTCTGCTCCGGCGTGGCCTCGGCGAGGAAGTCGTCCACGCCGGCTTCGGCGGCGATCGCCGCGGCAGTGAGCCGGTTGTCGCCGGTCACCATGATGGTCTTGATGCCCATGCGGCGCAGCTCGGCAAAGCGTTCCTTGATGCCGCTCTTGACCACGTCCTTCAGCTCGATGATGCCCAGCACACGGGCACCGTCCGACACCGCCAGCGGTGTGCTGCCGCGGCGGGCCACGTCTTCCACCGTGGCCGACAGGTTCGCCGGGAAGCTGCCGCCGAGCGCCTCGACGTGGCGGCGCAGCGCATCGGCCGCGCCTTTGCGGATCTGCCGCGTGTTGCCACCAGCCGGCAGGTCCACGCCGCTCATGCGGGTCTGCGCGGTGAAGGGCACGAAGCTAGCGCCTTCGGCCTGGAAGCCGGGGTCGCGCAGCGGGTGCAGTTGCTTCGCCAGCACCACGATGCTGCGGCCCTCGGGCGTCTCGTCGGCCAGCGAGGCGAGCTGGGCCGCATCGGCCAGTTCCACGTCGCTCACGCCGGGCGCCGGGATGAAGGCAGAGGCCTGGCGGTTGCCCAGCGTGATGGTGCCGGTCTTGTCCAGCAACAGCACGTCCACGTCGCCCGCGGCTTCGACCGCGCGGCCGGAGGTGGCAATCACGTTGGCCTGCATCATGCGGCTCATGCCGGCCACACCGATGGCCGAGAGCAGGCCAGCGATGGTGGTCGGGATCAGGCAGACCAGCAGCGCGATCAGCACGGTCACGCTGATGGGCGTGCCGGCGCCGGCCACCTGCACGCTGAAGACCGAGAACGGCAGCAGCGTGACGGTCACCGCCAGGAAGACGATGGTCAGCGCGACCAGCAGGATGGTCAGCGCAATCTCGTTGGGCGTCTTCTGGCGCTTGGCACCTTCGACCATCGCGATCATGCGGTCGATGAAGGTTTCGCCGGGGTTGGCACTCACGCGCACCACGATCCAGTCCGACAGCACGCGGGTGCCACCGGTCACGGCGCTGAAGTCGCCACCCGACTCGCGAATCACCGGGGCCGATTCGCCGGTGATGGCGCTCTCGTCCACCGAGGCCACGCCTTCGATGACCTCACCGTCGGCCGGCACCACGTCACCCGCCTCGACCAGCACCACCGCGCCCTTGCGCAGCTCGGTCGATTCCAGCGGATGCCAGGACGAGCCGTGGCGCGGCTCTTCCAGCTTCTTGGCCCAGGTCTGCTTCTTCAGCCCGCGCAGCGAGGCCGCCTGGGCCTTGCTGCGGCCCTCGGCCAGGGCCTCGGCGAAGTTGGCGAACAGCACCGTGAACCACAGCCACAGCGCCACCGCCAGCGTGAAGCCGGGCGAGCCTTGCGTGGCGCCCTGGCCAAAAGCGGCTTGCAGCCACAGGCCGGTGGTCAGGATGCTGCCGACGTAGACGACGAACATCACCGGATTGCGCCACTGCACCCGTGGGCTCAGCTTGCGAAAGGCGTCGACCACGGCCGGCCTGGCCAGCGCGGGGTCGAACAATGAAAAGCTCTTGCGTGTCATGGGAACTCACTCACTTCCAGAGCACCAGGTGCTCAACGACCGGGCCGAGTGCCAGTGCTGGCACATAGTTCAGCAGGCCCACCAGCAGCACGATGCCGATCAGCAGGCCGCCGAACAGCAGGCCATGCGTGGGCAGGGTGCCGGATGTCGTGGCGATGCGCTTCTTCGCTGCCAGCGAGCCGGCAATCGCCAGCACCGGCACGATCACGCCGAAGCGGCCGAACCACATCGCAATGCCCAGCAGCACGTTGTAGAACGGCGTGTTGGCCGACAGCCCGCCGAACGCGCTGCCGTTGTTGTTGGCCGCCGAGGTGAAGGCGTAGAGGATCTCGGAGAAGCCATGCGCGCCGGGGTTGGCCACGCCCGCCTGCCCGGCAGGGCTCAGCACTGCAATGGCGGTGCCCAGCAGCACCAGCAGCGGCGTGACGAGGATGGCAATCGAGCTCATCTTCATCTCGTGCGCCTCGATCTTCTTGCCCAGGTACTCCGGCGTGCGGCCGATCATCAGCCCGGCGATGAAGACCGCCAGGATCGCGAAGATCAGCATGCCGTACAGCCCCGTGCCCACGCCGCCGAACACCACCTCGCCCAGCTGCATGTTGACCAGCGGCACCAGCCCGCCCAGCGGCGTGAACGAGTCGTGCCAGCCGTTGATCGCGCCACAGGAGGCGTCGGTGGTGATGGTGGCGAACAAGGCGGTGTCGGCAATGCCGAAGCGCGTCTCCTTGCCTTCCATGTTGCCGCCGGCCTGGGCCAGGCTCATGCCCTGGTCCACGCCCAGCGGCGCCAGCAGCGGGTTGCCCTGCTGCTCGAAGCTCATCGCGGCCACCGCGCCGACCAGGAACAGCACGCCCATTGCAGCCGCCACCGTCCAGCCCTGGCGCCTGTCCTGCACCATGCGGCCGAACGCAAAGCACAGCCCGGCCGGGATCAGGAAGATCGACAGCATCTGCACGAAGTTGGTCAGCGGCGTCGGGTTCTCGTACGGGTGCGCCGAGTTGGCGTTCAGGAAGCCGCCACCATTGGTGCCCAGCATCTTGATTGCCTCCTGCGAGGCGATCGGGCCCATCGCCAGCGTCTGCTCGCGGGTCTGCTGCGGCTCCGTCACCGGCTGGCCGTCAGCGCCCTTGATGGGCTGGCCTTCGGCATCCAGCTTCGGCGTTTCGTAGTGCTGCGTCTCGAGGGTGTGCACCACCGGGTAGGCATCGAAGTTCTGCACCACGCCTTGCTGCGCCAGGAACACCGCATAGACCATGCACAGCGGCAGCAGCAGCCACAGCGTGGCCCGCGTCAGGTCCACCCACAGGTTGCCGATGGCCTTGGCCGAGTGCCGTGCGAAGCCGCGGATCAAGGCGATCACCACCACGATGCCGGTGGCCGCGGAGAAGAAGTTCTGCACCGCCAGGCCCAGCATCTGGGTCAGGTAGCTCATCGTGGTTTCGCCCACGTAGCCCTGCCAGTTGGTGTTGGTGGCGAAGCTGATCGCGGTGTTGAAAGACGAGTCGGGCGACACGTTGGCCATGCCCTGCGGGTTCAGCGGCAGCCACAGCTGCAGCCGCTGCAGCGCATACACCGCCAGCACGCCCAGGCCGTTGAACAGCAACAGCGCCAGCGCGTACTGCAGCCAGCCCATCTCCGCCTCGGGCTTGACGCCGCAGAGCCGGCACAGCCCGGCCTCGATGCGGCCCGCCCAGCGCAGCCGCCCTTCCATCACCGCGGCGATGTAGCGCCCCATCGGCATGGCCAGCAGCCACAGCACAACGCTGTAGACGGCCAGCAAAGTCCAGCCATGTGCATTCATGAAAACTTCTCCGGCTGCAGCAAGACCGCCACCAGGTAGACCAGCAGGCCTGCCGCGACGATGCCACTCAAGATGACCAGACCGCTCATTTCTCGGTCCCTCCCAGCTTTGCGCAACCCTGCGCCATGCCCACCAGCAACAGCCAGCACACGACGCTCAGCGCGATGTAAACGACATCCATGGGACGCCCTCCTTGAAACATGCGCTCATCGTAAAAATCGGGGCATCAAGACGGTGCCAAGACTCGGCAGCCGGGTATCAAGAAAGTATCAAGACGCCCTTTGCGGCGCCCGGTCAGGCCGGCAGCGTCAACAGCTTCCACACCTCGGCTGGCGTGCGACTGCGCGCCAGCGCCAGGCGGAACACGCCCTCGCCACAGCGGCTCGCAAGCCCGGCCAGGCGGATCAGCTGCGCCTGCGGCTCGCGCACCGGCAGCAGCAACGCGATCAACCAGCGCACCGGCTGACCATCCGGCTCGCCAAAGCTCACCGGCGAGCGCAGCCCCACGCAGGCGCCCACCGGCGCAGCCAGGCCGGCCAGCTGGGCATGCGGCAGCGCCAGGCCATGCCCCAGTGCGGTGGAAGCCAGCGCCTCGCGTTGCACCAGGCGGCGCAGCACGGCTTCCTGCGGACAGACCAGCCGGCGCGACAGCAGCCGTGCCAGCACCTGCAGCGCCGCAGCGCCGTCCGGCGCCGCCACGTCCAGCAGGATGTCCTCGCAGGCCAGCCAGGGCTCGGCAGCGGGCGAGTCCTGGCGCGCACTGCGCGGCAGGGACGGAACACAGGGCGAGAGAACGCTCATGCCGGCATTGCAGCAAGCAGCACTTCAAGCCGGGATCAAGAAAGCGGCGGCCGGCATCAAGCCGAAATCAAACGCGGGCGCTTGATGCGGGTTTGATGCGGGCTTGATGACGAGAGCCCGTCTCTTGATGCCGGGCTGAGGTCGCGCTGTCTAGAGTGGCTTCATCGTCACCACTGCGCGCCAAGCCGCGCCCTTGTATGAAACCGGTCGCCCTGCTGCAACACGACAAGACCCAACGCCCCGGCTTCCTGCTGGACTACCTCGAAGAGGTCGGCATCGAACACCGCCTGATCTGCCCCGAGCAAGGCGACAGCCTGCCGCGCGACCCGCGGGACTTCAGCGGCATCGTGATGCTGGGCAGCAATCGCAGCGTCAACGAGCCGCTGCCCTGGATCCACGACGAACTCGCGCTGGCCCAGGCCGCGCTGCGCGCCGACATTCCGCTGCTGGGCCACTGCTTCGGCGGGCAGATGATCGCCAAGGCCATGGGCGCGCGCGTCAGCACCAACGCCTGGGCCAACATCGGCTGGAACCACCTGCAGGTCACGCCCGCCGGCCGCCGGCTGTTTGGCGAGCAGCCGGTCGTCGCCTTCAACTGGCACTACGACACCTTCGAGATTCCCGCCGGTGCGCAGCGCCTGCTGTTTGGCCGACACTGCCTGAACAAGGCCTTCGGCATGGGCAAGCACCTGGCCTTCCAGTGCCACTTCGAGGTCACCGAGGCCATCGTGCGCGAGTGGTGCCACGAGTCGGCCCTGGAGCTGGCCCACGCGGCCGGGCCTGCCGCGCAATCGCGCGAAGAGATCTTGCGCCAGCTGAAAACCTGCCTGCCGCAGTTGCACGCCTCGGCCCGGCACATCTACAGGCACTGGGTGGCCTCGCTGCCACGTCCGGTGGTGGCCCACATGCGCGGCGGCTGGTGAGCGTTGAACGGCCGCGCTGTTTCAGCGCGCCAACGGGGGCGGCTGAAGCCGGCAGGCAAGGTGCGCCTGGAGGAATTCCACGCACACGCGCACCTTGGCCGAGGTGTCCAGCCGCGAAGGGTAGACGGCCCACACATCGGCCGCCTGACTGTGGTCCGGCAGGACCTGCACCAGCTTGCCTTCGGTGATCAGCGGGCCGACATCCCACAGCGAGCGCAGCGCAATGCCGCGGCCGTCCACGGCCCACTGCACCACCATCTCGCCGTTGTTGGACGAGAGCGGGCCGCGAACCTTGATGGTGCTTTCCTTGCGGCCGTGGCGCAGGCGCCAGACGCCAAACGGGTGGTCGCGTTCCTTGATGATCAGGCAGTCGTGCGTGGCCAGCTCGTCCAGCGTGCGCGGCGTGCCGCAGCGCGCCAGGTAGGCTGGCGAGGCGCACAGCACGCGATGGTTGGCTGCCAGCCGCTTGGCAATGAGGTGCGGGGCGATCTCGTCACCCACGCGCACGTCCAGGTCAAAGCCTTCGCTGGCCACGTCGACCAGCCGGTCGAACACCTCGAAGCGCACCTTCAGCGCCGGATGCTGCTCGACCAGGGCCGACAGCGCAGGCGCCACCACCCGCCGGCCGAAACCGAAGCTGCTGCACACGCGCAAGGTGCCACGAGGCGCCTGCCGCGTCACGCCAATCTCCTCGACCAGATGATCCAGGTCGTCCAGGATCTTCTGCGACCAGTGGCAGATGCGCTCGCCGGCCTCGGTCACCACCACCCGGCGCGTGGTGCGGTGGAACAGCGGGGTGCCCAGCGTGGCCTCCAGGATCTGGATGCGCTTGGTGACGTAGGACGGCGAAACGCCCAGCTCCTCGGCAGCGCCGGAGAAGCTGGCCTTGCGCACCACCGCGTTGAAAACGCGCAGGTCTTCGGCGAGCGGATCATTGTTCACGATGTGTGCATGGCGGATTCACAAGGGCTCCGATTGTAGAAAGCCCCAGGTCCCCTAGGATGCCAACCCTGACATGCGCCAACGCACACCCAGCGCCCAACCAGGAGTCCGCCATGAAACCGCTCAAGATCGCATCCATTCCCGGTGACGGCATCGGCCAGGAAGTCATGCCCGAAGGCCTGCGCGTGCTGCACGCCGCGGCCGAACGCTTCGGCATTGCGCTGGACATCACGCCCATCGAATGGGCCAGCTGCGACCATTACCTGAAGACCGGCCAGATGATGCCGGACGACTGGAAGCAACAGTTGCAGGGCATGGACGCGGTGTACTTTGGCGCCGTGGGCTGGCCGGCCACGGTGCCGGACCACATTTCGCTGTGGGGCTCGCTGTTGAAGTTCCGCCGCGAGTTCGACCAGTACATCAACCTGCGGCCGGTGCGCCTGTTCGAGGGCGTGCCCTGCCCGCTCGCGGGCCGCAAGCCAGGCGACATCGACTTCTTCGTGGTACGCGAGAACACCGAGGGCGAGTACACCAACCTCGGCGGCAAGCTCTACGAGGGCACCGAGCGCGAGATCGTGATCCAGGAATCGGTCTTCTCGCGCCACGGCACCGACAGGGTGATGAAGTACGCCTTCGAGCTGGCGCAATCGCGCCCGCGCAAGAAGATCACCGTGGCCACCAAAAGCAATGGCATTGCCATCAGCATGCCGTGGTGGGATGGCAGGGCCGATGCGATGCACGCCGGCTACCCCGAGCTGGCCATGGACAAGCAGCACATCGACATCCTCTGCGCCCGCTTCGTGCTGCAGCCGGACCGTTTCGATGTGGTGGTGGCCAGCAACCTGTTCGGCGACATCCTCTCGGACCTGGGCCCGGCCTGCACCGGCACCATCGGCCTGGCGCCTTCGGGCAACCTGAACCCGGAGCGCAAGTTCCCGTCGCTGTTCGAGCCGGTGCACGGCTCGGCGCCGGACATCTTCGGCAAGGGCATTGCCAACCCGGTGGCCATGATCTGGTCCGGCGCCATGATGCTGCAGTTCCTCGGCCATCAAGAGGCACACGACGCGATCCTGCGTGCCATCGAGGCCACGCTGCGCGACGGCCCTCGCACACCCGACCTGGGCGGCAAGGCCAGCACCGCCGAGGTCGGCGCGGCCATCGAGGCCGCCGTGCGCAAGCGCTGAGTTACCAGACCTTGAACACCTGCCCGGTCTGCACGCCCTCGACGCTGCGCAGGTAAGCCTGGGCCGCACGCGCCGCGGACACCGGCTCGAAGCCCTGGAAAAACGCCCCATAGGCGCCCAGCGATTCGGTCAGCACCGTGGGGCTGACCACGTTGACGCGCAGGCCGCGCTGCAGCTCGCAGGCTGCCGCGCGCACAAAGCCTTCGACAGCAGTATTGACTGTGGTGGCGTTGGCGCCCAGGCGGATCGGCGCTTCCGACAGGATGCCGCTGGTCAAGGTGATGGAGCCGCCGTCGTTCAGATGGTGCTGGCCGATCAGCGCCAGGTTGACCTGGCCCAGCAGCTTGTCCTGCAGGCCGATGCTGAACTGCTCGGCGCTCATTTCGGCCAACGGGCCGAAGTGCACCTTGCCCGCGGTGGCGATGATCGCGTCGACCCGCCCCACCGCTTCGAACAGCGCATGGATGCTGCGGCCCTGCGTCAGGTCCACGCGATGCGCTCCGCTGCTGCGGCCGGCCGTGACCAGTTCCCAGAGACCCTCGCCCGCCTGCGCCACGGCCTGGCCCACGGTGCCGTTGGCCCCGACGATCAACACTTTTTTCTTGCCCATGATGTTTCGCTCCTGAAGTGCCCGCAAAGGTGCTGGCCTGGTCGTCATAATTCCCGGCACCGACGCATCAGGCAAATCGATTGGAATCATGAGCCACATCATCGAGCGCGATTTCAGGGGCGTGGACCTGAACCTGCTGGTCAGCTTCCTGGTGCTGGTGCGCGAGCGCAGCGTGTCGCGCGCCGCGGCCAAGCTGTTCCTCGGCCAGCCGGCGGTCAGCGGCGCGCTGGCCAGGCTGCGCGAGCTGACCGGTGACGAGCTGCTGGTGCGCACAGCGCAAGGCATGGTGCCCACGCCCCGCGCGCTGGCGCTGGCCGACCAGCTGGCGCCGGCGCTGGAAAGCGTGCGTGGCGCCTTGACCGAGTCCGGCGGCTTCGACCCTTCGCGCGGCGAGCGCAGTTTCCGCCTGGGCATGCCCGACTGGATGGAGGCCTGGCTGATGCCCGGCGTGCTGGCCGAGGTGGCGCAGCAGGCGCCGGGCGTGCGGCTGGCGGTGCGCGCGTCGGACCGCTCCCGCGCCAGCCGCATGCTGGAAGCCGGCGAGATGGACCTGGGCCTGTCGGTGTTCGACCCTGGCCCGGCCTGGCAGCGCATGGCAGCACTGGGCACGCGCAACTACCGCTGCGTCTACCACCCCGATCAGGTGAAGTTGCCACCCTCGGGCCGGCTGACACGGGCGCACTTCCTGCGGCTGCCGCACCTGTTCATCTCCTACCAGGGGGATTTCGAGGGCCAGGTCGACACCGCACTGGCGGCCCTCGGCGCGCAGCGCAGGGTGCTGTATGCCACCCCGCACTTCGGCTCGCTGCCAGGGCTGCTGGCCCGCCTGCCGGCGGTGGCCACGGTGCCGGAGCTGCTGGTGCCGGGCTGGCGCCAGCGCTTCGGGCTGCAGGCGGCAGCGCCGCCGCTGAAGCTGCCCGACTACACGCTGTCCTGCGTCTGGCACGCCCGCCACGATGGCGACCCTGCGCTGCGCTGGCTGCGCGAGCTGCTGCAGCGCAGTGCAGCCGCACTGCTGGACGGCGCTGGCGACGGGCAGCAGCGCCGCCAATCGCCCGCTACCGAGCCTCGGCCGGCGCGCCGCCCTCGCGCTTGATCACCGTGATCTGGCCATCGCCCTCCATCTGGGCGTGCTTCACCTCGGCCAGGTCCGACACCGCCTGCTTGCGCAGTTCCATCATCAGGTCGTCCAGCGTCAGGAACTCCTTGCGCAGGTTGCGATGCAGCACCCGGCCGTGGCGCACCAGCGGCAGCGGCGGTGCCTGCAACAAGCGGTGCACCGGCTCGAAGTGCCAGGCCGCCCAGTCCAGCACCCAGTTCCAACCGACGATGGTGCCCACCAGCACCATGCCGTCGGCCACTGTCTTGTAGTCGCCGGCCATCGCGTTCTGCGAGGCGTCGGCGATCAGCACCAGCAGCAGCACATCGGAAATCGCGATCGAGCCCACGTCGCGCCGCAGCACGAAGCGGAAGATCAGGAACAGGAAAACGTACATCGCGCTGCCGCGGATCACCAGCTCCAGCGGCGACATCGAGAAGCTGAACATCGCCATCAAGCTTGCCTGGTTCATCGATCGCTCCGTTCGTGTGCAGCGCCATCTTCCGGCCCCGCAGGCGGCGCCCTGTAGGCCCAGGCGAAGCGCGCGCGTCAGCCGGTGTCGCAACCGTGGCCCCAATGGCGCCATGGCATGGCAATGCGCCCTAGAGTGGCCTCATTGCCTCATGAGGAAACGCCGGGCCCGTCCCAAGTTTCCCCACCCCCTGGGGGGCCTGACGCTCAGCGGCAGGTCTGAGGGCACTCTCATCAACCCAGGAACCGCGATGCGAGTTCCGCCAACTGGAGCTCTTCCCATGCGCACCACCGCCAGCCACACTGCCAGCCCCGCCAAGTCGCGTACGCCCGACACCAGCAAGACCACTGGCCGCGCGCCTGACGCGATCACGCTGCTGCGCGCTGACCACGCCGAGGTCAAGAAGCTGTTCAAGGACTACGAGAAGCTGGCCAAGGCCGAAGCTCCAGCCGGGGATCGCAGCAGCGTCGCGCTGACCATCTGCGAGATGCTGACGGTGCACGCCCAGATCGAAGAAGAGATCTTCTATCCTGCCGCCCGGGAAGTGCTGCCCGAAGGCGATCTGGTCGACGAAGCCACCGTCGAACACGCCAGCGCCAAGGACCTGATCGCCCAGATCGAGGCCGGCAAGCCGGACGACGATCTGTACGACGCCAAGGTCAAGGTGCTGGGCGAGTTGATCGACCACCACGTCAAGGAAGAGCAAGACGAACTGTTCCCCAAGGTCAAGAAGGCTGGCATGGACACCAAGGCCGTCGGCGCACAGTTGGCCGCGCGCAAGGCCGAGCTGATGGCCTCGCATTGAAGGAGGCACCGGCATGAACCGCTTGCACTTCCGCTGCCAGGCCTCTGGCGGCTCGGACCACGCCGGTGCCGGCGGCCCCGGCACCAGCACCTCGGTCGGCCCGGACCCGGCCACCACCACGCTGCCCGACAGCGAAAGCCCGCGCGAATGGCTGGATGAACGCACCCGGAAGCCGGCCAGCGACAAGGGCCAGCCGCAGGGCGTGCCGCTGTCCAGCCAGGATCCGGACCGGCTGACCCCGCCGCTGGGCAAGGAACAGCGCCGGGACGCCGAAAAAGGCGAGGCCCTGGAGTCCAAACGCGGCGCGTACTGAACAACCCGCCACCGGGCATGCGCCACCTGCCCAGGCGGCAGCGACCGGCGTAGAGTCAGCATGCCTTGGCGGCGCAGTGGGGCCGCCGGGGCATGCGACTTGCCCCGGGAGTCGGCGTCGCCGCCCTCGGCTGCCCGATGCGTGCCGCGCCTCCCGATTCGACAGGAGCCATCTCATGAGCCAGCGCCCCGCCACCCAGGCCATTTCGCCACCCATTGCCCCGACCCCGTTCGATGCCACCTTGCTCGTCCAGCCGGACGAGCTGCCGGAGGCAGCACAGGCCACCCTGATGCGGCAGGAGCCCTGCACAGCGTGCAACGAGCAGGCCCACACCGAGGGCCGGCTCTGCATGTCCCGTGGCACCGAGCCCTGGGACAGCCGCCACGTGGTGCCCGAAGATGACAACGCCTACGGCGTGCGCCGCGTCGATGACGCTACCGGCCACGACACGCGCCACGAAGGCGCGCAAGGTTAGGCAGGTGGCTGGTTGATGGCTGGCTGTAGCAGAACATGCGCCGCTGGTCGACACCCGTGCAGGTGGACTTTCTCAGGCCAGAAGGTGGAGCATAGAACCACCTCATCGGGGCTTCCGCAGAGGGCCTGAAGACACGTATGGTGCCGCCGGTATCGACGCCGGCTGGCGAGGCGTTCCCGCATAGCCGGCCCCGGCGTCGCAGCCTGGAAGCACCTCGTGACAAATCAACCAAGCGGCCACATTCGCGCCGCCATCGCCAGCGTCTGGCTGGCCCTCGGCCTGGCCGCAAGCTTGGTCACATCGGCCACCGGCGCAGACGCGGCAACGCACGCGACGGCCACAGGCGCCACGCTGCAATTGCCGCTGGAGGTGCTGGGCGCCGGCCTGCCCAGCAAGCCCACCATCGTGCAAGCCGTCTTGAACGTGGACGCCAGCCAGTTGGCCCAGGTCGACCGGCTGTGGTTCAGCTGCCACCGCTGCGGCTTCTTCGGCCCGCCGGAGTTCGAGGCCACCACGCAGGCCCCCGCCCGCGTCAAGGCCAGCCTGCGGGTGCTGGGCGGCACCAGCGCCGATGCCGGCGCCGATATTCCCTGGGTGGACATCACCGATGCCAACGTGCAACTGGCCGATGCCGAACGACTGCAAGGCGGACTGGCCCGCGGCGGCCTCTACACCGCGCGCATCGGCCTGGTGCTGGACGCCAGCACCAAGGCCAGGCTGGTGGCCGCCGCCAGCGGCAACCTGATCCAGTTCCGCTTCAACGGCACCGATGGCGAGTCCAACGGCTACCGCGTGATTGCACTGCAGCTGCAGGACGCCCAGGGCCGCAACCTGGCCACCAATGCGGTGCAGTTCGCCAACATCAAGAAGCAGAAGGACGCCGGCAAGACCTGGAGCGAAGACGTGGCCGCGGGCGACACCCTCTGGCATGCCTCCGGCGTGCTGGCCAAGTCCTCCATCGTGCCGCGCAAGCTACAGGCAGCCTGCGCCTCCTGCCACGCGCCCACCGGCCGCGACCTGCAGTATTTCAACTACTCGGACAACGCCATCGTGCAGCGCAGCCGCTTCCACGGCCTGAGCAAGCTGCAGGGCCAGCAGATCGCGGCCTACCTGCGCTACAGCCAGCAGGCCGTGCCCCACGTGGCCCAGGCGGCACCGTGGAACCCGCCCTACCAGCCCGGTGCCGGGCTGGACAGCCGGCCCATCACCGAATGGGCCGCGGGCGCCGGCCTGGGCGCTGCGCTGGACACGACCACCCAGGCCTTGCAGGCCGTGTTCGGCAAACCCATCGACGGCCAGCCCCTGAGCCTCACGCAGGCCGACGTGGACAAGGTGATGGACGCCAGCGCCACGATGAACACCCGCGAAATGGCCGTGCCGCTGCAGTACCCGGACTGGAACGCCTGGCTGCCCGCCGCCCACCCGCTGGACGTGTGGCCCGAGGGCTTCAGCCCCGCCGGCTCCTTCGCCAAGGGCGCGCAGTTCTCGCAAAGCAGCTGGCAGGACCCGAACGGCAATGCCGCGAAGATCGAAAGCTGGCTGCAGGGCCACCTGAACCCCAACGGCAAGTACGGCGACTGGAGCCACCTGACGCCGGCCCAGCGCAACGAGATCCAGCAGCTGTTCGCGAACTCGGGCTGGATCGCCTACGGCTTCCTGGGCGGCGGCCGCGGCAACCACGTAGCCAGCAGCGGCCAGTATGGCGCGCAGGTCGGCGCCAGCCGCCTGGCCGCGCTGGCCGCCAGCGCCACCACCGCGAGCGAACCCGAAGCGGCCACGACCAACGCCTTCATCGAACGCGCCATGATGAGCCTGCTGCAGTGGAATGCCGTGCAGCAGTGGCACTGGGCCACCGGCTACGGGCTGGAAGGCAAGCAGAAGTGGTTCATTGGCGACTACGACGCCAACGCCAACACCTGGAAGGGCCGCGGCGAGGTGCGCGGCTGGCCGTTCAACACCGTGAGCGTGTTTTTCCTGGCGCCGCACATGCTCTACCAGGCCGACACCGACGCCACCGGCAAGGTCACGCGCGACCTGATCCACGCCTGGGAAACCCATAACGTGATCGGCTCCTACTACCGCACCAACGCCTGGTACCAGATGCAGATGTCCATCAACCCCGGCGCGCAAAGCGACTGGGTGAACTTCTCGATGGACTGGCCCTACCTGACCGGCTTCGACGAGCTGCTGACCGGCACGCTGGGCGGCGCCACACCAGCGCAGCAGGAACTCGGCAACGCCAGCACCGTGCGCCTGCTGCAGGCCCGCATCAAGAGCGCGCAGTTCGTCAACAACGCGATCCCGCTCTACGTGGCCAGCGACACCGGCAGCCTGATCAACAACCGCGGCCGCTACAGCCGGGCCCAGGCCATGAAGCACCTGGCGCCCAGCAACTTCATGGACCGCGCCACCGCCACCATGGGCACCGCCGGCTCGCCCTACGCGCCGCTGGACCGCTACCAGCCCGGCCTTTCGCTGAAGCTGCTCAACGGCGCGATCTCGCAGTTCAACACCTTGTATGCCAGCACCGACCCCGCGGCCTGGCGCCGCTGCGACCCCGCCAACACCGAGCTGGGCGAGCCCGAACCCACAGCAGGCTTCGCCTTCTGCGTGGACAAGGGCCGCACGCCGCTGGCCGCGATGGGCAACGGCCAGTACGCCGAGACCACCGATGCCTACGGCCGCGCGTCGCCTGAGCAGTTCCTGCAGTACGCGCTGTGGAAGGCCACGCAGATGGGCGCCGAGACCACACGCCTGCAGCGGCTGACGGACTGGACCTACCGCGTCTGGCCGGCACCGGCCTCACCCGCCCGGTAGGACCTGCTGCGGGGCATGCGCCTTGCCAAAGACAAAGCCTTCACGGCATTTGCCATCCACACGAGGAAGCTTCGCATGACCCAACGCAACTCCCCCACGCCTGGTGCACCGCAGCAGACCGGCGGCGGTGGCTACGGTTTCGACAACAGCATGCGGCACCGCCAGACGGAAGACGGCGAGACCATGGGCAGCCCTGCCGCGAACCCGCCGCGCCAGCAGCAAGTCGAAGCGGCACCCACTGCACCGGCCGAACAAGCGGGACTGACCGAGGCCGATGCACAGCCAGGCGGCGTCCCAAAAGCCAGCTGAACGCGCGGGCCCGGCATTTCAGGGCGCTGCCACCACTAGGTCACCCATGGGGCGACCGTGAAGCGGTGCTCGCGGTGCCGCTGGGGTCGGTCTTCGGCTGCTTCGGGTCGCAGCCGGACAGTGCAATCGCCATCAGCACCATGCGCCGCGACAGGCCATGGAACGCCGCGTGCTCTGCCCGATCCAGCGGCTCTCCGGCACGGCAATTCGTGCCGCAGCTTGTGCCGTCGCAGGCGCGAACTGCGGAGCGCCTGTCCCTCGCGACCATCGGCGGCGGGCTGGGTGGGCTGGGCATGGGTGGCGGCGGCGCGATCGGCGGCACGCCATAAGGCGGCGGGTCGCCGATCGGCGTTGGCGCGGGCTCCGGCGGCTGGTTCGGCTGCGGCGGCAGCGTCGGCTCGGGTGGCACGTGCGCCCGCAAGCCGGGCGGAAGCGCCACGGTGGCGTAGGTTCTCTGGCCGAGCATCCTCATCGGGGTCTCCGTCAACAGTGGTGCTGGTGCCTGCCGGGCAGACGGCGTGCCCATGCCCAGCAGGGCACGGCGCTGCCGGGAAAAAGCGCGGTCAAAATGGCGCGGCCCGGGCCACCGAGAGATGGCCTGCCCTGCTCAGGAGCCCCGCTTGGACGAAGCCGATTTCCGCCGCCTGGTGTCGCTGCACGAACTCGCCTGCCGCGACGACCCGCGCCGCTTCACGCGCGACACCGCACTCATGGCCGGGCTCGGCCAGGCGATGATCCTGGGCATGCTGGCACTGGCCATCGGCGGCCTGTGGCTGGCGCTGGGCGGCCTGTTCGGCGGGTCCCACGGCTCGCACGGCTGGTTCAAACCCTGGCGCCTGCTGCTGGCCGCCGGCTGCGGCTCGCTGCTGCTGTCGATTGCCGGCGCGCTGTGGATGCGCCAGCAGGCGCCGCCCGGCCTGGTGCTGACCGCCGCCGAGGCACCGGCCCTGTTCAAGCTGATTGCCAGGCTGCGCAAGCGCTGCGGCGGCCCGCGGCTGGACCAGGTGCTGATCGACAGCCAGCTCAACGCCGCCATCGTGCAGCAGCCGCGGCTGGGCGTGCTGGGCTGGCACCGCAACACGCTGATCCTCGGCCTGCCGCTGCTGATGGCGCTGGACCTCAAGCAACTGGCTGCCGTGCTGGCGCACGAGTTCGGCCACCTGCGCGGCGACCACGGCAAGCTCGGCGCGTGGATCTACCGAACCCGCCGCAGTTGGTGGCTGCTGGCGGTCTCGCGTGAGCGTTCGCGCGTGGGCGCCTCGCTGGCGGACTGGGTGCTGAACCTGTTTTTCCAGCACTTCTTCCCGCGCTTCAATGCACGCGCCTTTGTGCTCTCACGCCAGCAGGAGGTCGAGGCGGACCGGCTGGCCCACCAGGCCGTCGGCCCGCAACAGGCAGCGCTGAGCCTGGTCAGCATCGCGGTGCAGGCGCGTTACCTCAGCGAACACTTCTGGCCTCGGCTGTGGGCCGCCGCCGAGCGCGAGCCTGAACCCAAGGCCACGCCGATGCGCGACATGCGCATCCTGCTGAAGGACGGCCTGCGCCACGACGAAGCGCCACGCTGGCTGCGCGAGGCGCTCAAGGCCCTGCCGGACGCCAGCGACACCCACCCCAGCCTTCGCGAGCGCCTGGAACTCGCCAAGGTCCAGCCGGCGCTGCCCGCGCCACCGGCCCAGAGTGCCGCCGAGCAGTTGCTAGGCAGCGTGTTGCCCAAGCTGATCCAGACGCTGGACGCCCAGTGGCGCGACGAGGCCACGCCGACCTGGCAAGGCTTCCACCGCCGCCACCGCCAGCGCGAGCGCCTGCTGGCCGAGCTGTCCGAGGCCCATGCAAAACAACGCCTGCCGCTGGCCGACCACATGCTGTGGGCCCGCACCGCCTGGCAGGTGCACGACGCTGCCAGGGCCCAGCCCATCCTGCGCGACGCGCTGGCCGCCGACACCCAGCCACCGCCCGGTGAAGCCCGTCTGCTGTTGGCCATGGCGCTGCTGGACGGCGCCGGCCCGGTGCAGCCGCAGGCCCGCCAGCCCGAGCCGCCGCCCGCGCTCGCCGAAGCCCTGAAGCTGATGAACAGCCTGGCCTACGAGCAAAGCAGCAGCCTTCACCTGCATGCCGGCACCGCCGAGCCACGCTGGCGGCTGCCGGCCGCGCAGCGGCTGGAGCAGGTGCTGGCACAGCGCGAGGACTTCGAGGGCCTGAAGAAGCTGCGACCCCGCCTGCGCGAGCTGGGCGAAGAAGCCGAGGCCGCCGAAACCGCGCTGCACGACTTCGACGACCAGCCGCTGCTGGCCGCCGCGCAGCTCAGCCCGCGCGTGCTGCGCCCGACGCTGGAACTGCTGCGCAGCGAACCCGCAGCCGGGCGCGCCTGGCTGCTGCGCAAGACCAGCCCCGCGGCCCCTGGATGGGCGCTGCTGGTGCTGGTGGTCGAACGCTCCAGCGTCATGGGCCAGCCCGGCGCAGCCGACTGGTGGCACACGCTGCGCGAGCAGGTCGAGCTGCCGATGCAGGTCATGGTGATCGACCTGGCCCACCCGTACTGGAAGGACGAGGCCCAGGCTGCGATGGTGCAGCGTTTCCGGCAGACCGCCGGCGCGAACATCTACACCGCGAAGACCGCACGCTGAGCTTCAGGCGTCTGCTCGCCCAAACTCCAGCGCCGCGCCGATCAGCGCCACCGCCAGCACCGCAATGCCCGGGCCGATCAAGGCCGCGATGCCGGGCAAGCCCGCCAGGTGGCCGGTGCTGGCCACCAACCCGAGCAAGCCGGCCGCGCGCAGCAGCCAGCCGGCCCAGCCATGGCGCCACAGCGGGCCGCCGCGCTGCCAGGCCGCGGCCAGGGCGCCAAGTGCGGCTGTCCAGGCGCCAATCGTGAACAAGGCGTCGAACAGCAGCCGCAGCGCCGCGTAGCCGTCCGCCCCGGCCTGCAGCGCCGCGGCGGGCAGCACCAGTGCCACCATCGCGTCAACCACGATGAACAGCGCGCTGGCCACGCCCAGCGCCAGCCAGCCGGCAGTTGCCAGCGCAGCCCCTCGCCGGTACTCGTGCGCCGCCAGCAGCAGCCCGCCGACGGCCAGCAGCACATCGCTGGGCATGCCCGCCAGGCCGGCAACGCGCATCCAGCCCGCAGCCGCCGGCGTGGCCGCAAACCCGGCCGCCATGCCAGGCGCGCCCCCGGGCAGCGCGGCCAGCGGACCGGCCAGCACGTAGCCCAGGCAAGTGGCCACGAGGCCCAGCGCGCCGACCAGCAGCAGCCGCGCGCCGAGCACCGTGGCAGCGCCGGCCTCGGCCCCCACGGCCGGGACGTTCAATGCGGGTGGCACCGCAGCAGATCGCAGGGAAGTCGCGGGCATGATCAGCCTCCAGGTGAATTGAGCGGCGCAGAGAAGTTATCAGTGTTAACTTCAACTGGGGCGCAGCTTAGAGTCCAGTGTTAATCTCGTCAACATGCCCGCCAAAGCCCGCACCCAGACCGATGCAGGCGTCCAGCTGCCGCACCAGCCCAAGGCCGGTTACCACCACGGCGACCTGGCGCGCGCGCTGGTCGTCGCGGCCACGCGGCTGGTCGAGGCCGGTGGCGGTGGGCGGCTGACGCTGCGTGCGGCGGCGCAGGCCGCGGGCGTCAGCGTCGCGGCACCGTACCGGCATTTCGCAGACCGCGAGGCCTTGCTGGCTGCCGTGCTGGCCGAAGGTTTTGGCGAGCTGGCACGGCGCACCGACGCGGCGCGGCTGGCCGCTGCTGAACCGCTGGCCGCGCTGGCGGCAACCGGCCTGGCCTATGTGCAGTTCGCCGCAGCGCACCCGCGCACCTACCGGCTGATGTTCGGCCCGGAGTGCGACAAGGCCTCGCACCCGGCGCTGATGCAGGCCGGCCATGCGGCGCTGGGTGTCTTGCACAGGGCCGTGGCCGACTGCGAGGCGGCCGGCCTGCTGCGCAAGGGCGCCAACGTGCAGCAGGTGGCGCTGGCCGGTTGGTCCCTCACCCACGGCCTGGCCTCGCTGCACGTGGACGGGCTGCTGGCCGGCACCTCGGCCGACCAGGACATCGGCGCGACGGCCAGCGCGCTCAACGCGATGCTGCTGGCCGGGGTCCGCCGGGACGCTTAAGGCCTGAGCTGCCGGACGAAAAAGTCCGTCTCGGTCCTGGCCAGGTGCAGCTTGGATTTGCGGCCGTCGATGCCGTGCGCCTTGCCGGGGTAGATCACCGTCTCGAACAGCTTGCCTTCGGCCTGCAGCGCCTCGATCAGGCGCAGGCTGTTCTCGAACAGCACGTTGTCGTCGGCCGTGCCATGGGCCAGCATCAGCGGCTTGGCCAGCAGCTTCGCGCGGCCGACCAGGCTGGCCTGGACGTAGAAGGCTGCGTCTCGACCCAGCGGGTCGGTGCCCAGGTAGCGCTCGGTGTAGGCGGTGTCGTAGAGCGTCCAGTCGGCGGGCGGTGCGCCAGCGAAGGCGGCCGCAAATGGGGTGTCTGCGTCCAGCATCGCGCGGACCGACAGGAAGCCGCCGTAGGACCAGCCGGTGAAGCCGATGCGCGCCGGGTCGACGCCAGGCACCTGCTGCGGCAGCTGGCGCACTGCGGCGAACAGGTCGGCCACCTCGACCTGGCCGAAGGCGCGGTAATGCGCATGGGTGAAGTCGCGGTCGCGGTTGGCCATGCCGCGCGTGTCCACCGTCATCACGCCAAAACCCAGGCGCTGCCAGTAGGCCAGCTGCGGCAGCTGGCCTTCCCACGCCCAGCGCACTTCCGCGCCGGTGGGGCCACCGTAGGCGCGCACGATGACCGGGTGCAGCGCGCCCGGCGCGGCACCGGCCTTCAGCGGCGGCAGGTAGAAGGCGTTCAGCGGCGTCTTGCCGTCTGCCGCCACGATGTCCAGCACCTGCACCTCGGGCACGATCTGCGCGAGCAGCGGCTCGGGCGGCGTGCCCGCGATGGGCTGCGGTGCCGCATCCATGTCCAGCGACACGGCCGACAGTTTCGGCGGCTGGCCCCAGCGCGACTCGGTCACCAAAAGCTGGCGGCAGTCGTCATCGGCCTTGGCGTCGCGCCAGCGCCGCGGCTCGCCAGGCGACAGCATGCGAACCTGGCCTTCGCCGTCGGCCACGAACAGCTCCCGCGCCCGGCCCCGCTCGGTGGCACCGGCGAACACCACCCGCTGGCCGGCGGCGCAGACCACGTGGCTCACCGCCTCGGGCTGCTGCGTCAGCGCTTGCGGCTCGCCGCCGCGGCGGTCCAGCAACCAGAGTTGGCGCCGGCCGCTGCGCTCGCTGGACCAGACCAGCGCAGGCTTGCCGCCCAGCAGGCGGCCGCTCAGCTCGGCCAGGTCATCATGGGTCTCGACCCAGGCCGAGTCGCGTTCGGAGGCCAGCGTGTGCGGTGCGGCGCTGCGCCGGTCGAACTCGACCAGGTCCAGCCGGGTCTGCTCGCGCGTGAGCCACTGCAGCCACGGCGTGCCGTCGTCGAACCAGCCGGCGCGGGCGATGTACTCGGCCTCGGGCGGCAGGCGCAAAGGTGTGGCCTTGCCGTTCGAGATTTCAATCCTCAGCGCACGGACCTTGGCGTTCGGCTGGCCGGCGCCGGGGTAGCGCTGCTCGGCGAAGCTGGTGTGGTCGGCGGCGATCTGCGCGCGCACCTTGATCGGCACCGGGCTTTCGTCGACCTCGATGGCCAACAGCGCGCGGCCGTCCGGCGCCCACCAGAAACCTTCGTGCCGGTCCAGCTCCTCCTCGGCGATGAACTCGGCCAGGCCGGTGCTGCGGGTGGCGCTGGCGCTGTGCGTAAGCCGGCGCGCCGGGCCAGCGCTCAGCGGCTGCACCCACAGATCGCCCGCCTGCACAAAGGCGACTTGGCGGCCGGCCTTGTCGCACTGCGGGTCCCGCACCGGTTCGTCGCCCCGAGTGTCCGTTTTCGCCTGCGCCAGCAAGCGCGTGCGTGGCAGGCCGTCCGCCTGCAGTTCGGCCAGGTACAGTCCGCCGGACAAGGGCACCAGCAGGCGCTGGTCGCTGTTGCCGCACCAGCGGTATTCGAGGATGCCGCTGCCGCCGATGCGCCGCCGCTGCAGCGCCATCTTCTCGGCTTCGGTCAGGTGCACCTTCGCACCCCCCAGCAGATCGGCCATGGCCAACAGCCGGCGTGGTCCACCGGCCGGCAGCGGCTGGCCCCACAACTCCTTGACCTCGCCGTCGGCCTGGGACGGCTGCAGCCAGGCCGCCCAGCGGCCGCCAGGCGACAGCGTGGCCTCGCGCGGCAGCCGGCCCTGCAGCGGCGGGTCCGCATGGATGCGATCCAAACTCAACGGGTCGACCAGCTCGGCCGCCGGCACGGGCAGCACACAACTCAGGCAGGCGGCGGCGAGCAAGGCCTGTGGCATGAAACGCAAAAGCATGGTGGAGCGAGAGCGGTCAACAGCGAAGGCTGGAATTTAGCTGCGAATGCCGCGCAGCCGCACCGGCAGATTCAATGGTGCGTCCGCGCGGCGTTGGCCACCATGGTGCGCAGCGCCGCCAGCGGTTCGCCTTCGGCCCCCAGCTGATCGGCCAGGTCACAGAAGCGTTGTGTCTCGTCCAGGCACAGCGGCATGGCCAGCTCCGACCGCAGCGCCTGCAGCTGTTCGGCCAGGCTCGGCCACGGCACCAGGCGCAATGCAAAACGCATGGCGTTGGACAGGCCTGCTTCGACCCGGTCGACCCTGGGCGCGAACTGCGCGTAGGCCGCGTCCACCAACACGCCGGCCGTGGCCAGCTGCGCCTCGCTGAAGCCGTCGCCCCAGGCCCACCTGGCCAGCAGCAGCTTGAGGAAGCTTGCCACCATCGCAGCGCGGGCCGCGTTGGCCACCGGTGGCAGCAAGAGCTGCGCAGAGGCCATGGTACGAAGGTCCGCGCCGGCGTGGCAGGCAACGGTGGCCGTGCCTCGGCAACGGTCCATCAGCGCCACCACCTGGGTCAGCAGCACCAGTTCCTGCAGGTAGCGCCCGGTGTCGGGCGAATCGCCTCGGTCCTGTTGCATCACGGCTTGCGTGGCCGCCAGCAGCAACTCGGCGGCAAACATGTCGGCCGAGGCTTCGCACTGCAGCTGGTCCAGGCCGACCATCGAGCTGCCGCGCTCGGCCAGCGCGAGCTGGCGAATCTCGTTTTTCAGGCCGGCCGGGTAGTGCACGGCCTGGGCCAGGGCCACGTCGATAAAACCGAGCGCGCGCGTGTCGGAGAACAGCAGGCGCTGGCCGCTTTGCTGGCGGCGCGCCGCCTCCACATGGCCCAGCTCGTGCAGCAGGCCGTAGAACCACACGGCCATGTAGGCCTCGCCCTTGCGCTCCTGTTCCAGCACCAGGGTTTGGTCGCCATCGTCCAGCCAGATGCCTTTGCCAACGATGGATTTCAGGAAGGCGTGGACCGCGAAGTCGACATGGCCACGGCGCAGCGCGAACTCGGCCATCAGCTTCAGGGCCAGTTGCTCGGCGCATTCGTCGGCCACTTGCTGCAGCGAGGGCTCCGAGAACACGCGCCTGACACAGGCCGAGAGCGAGAGGTGGCGCCGGCTGTAGACGACCGGGCAAGGGCTGAGGCCCGGCAGCGAAAACAGCTCGGGCGAGCCGAGGTCCAGCCAGTACAGGTCGAAGCTCCCGGCGCCCAGCCGGCGCTCGACCAGGTCCAGCACCAGGCCCATCGGCGAACCGGGCGCCGGCTGGTGCAGGAAGAAGCGGGCTCGCGGCCCCAGCTCAATGGCCAGCACCGCCTCGGCCTGGGCCCGCCGAGCGGCGCTGGCCATGCTCAGGCCGCCGAGTTGCTGCGGGCTTCCAGGGACTTGTCGATCGACTTGCGCAGCCGCTCGATGTCCTCTGCGCTCGGGTTCTCGATCTCGACGTCGCCGATCTTGATCTTCTTGACCTGGCGCCGCGTCACCAGGTCCTTGATGAAGCCCAGGATGTGCGGCAGCGCCAGCACCGCGACATTGGCGATCGCCAGCCAGGTCTGGGAGTTGCCGTCGAAGTTCTTGCGCTCGGTCAACGCGCTTTCGCTGCCGGGCTGCGCGGCGACCTCACGGTGAAAGGCCGTGATGGCTTCTTTCGGTCCGCTGAGCACCAGCAGTTCGCTCTGTGATTCGGTCATGCACGCTCCTCCGGGAAGCCACGCCACAGCCAGAACTTCAGGCTGCGCGGATTACAGCGGAATGCCGCCCACAGCGCCACCCCGAGCAGTGCCACGTCACAGGACTGAGGGACAGCGCGGCGTCACCTGCGCCACCCATGGCTCACGCGCCGCCGGTGGACTCGCGCTCGACGATGCAAAAGCCGACGTCGATCACCGGCTGGGCCGGGGTTTCGCCGCGGCAGCGGGCCAGCAGCAACTCGGCGGCCTGGCGGCCGATGGCGGGGCCGTCGACCTGCACGGTGGTCAGCGAAGGCGCCATGTGCGCGGCGAAGTCCGCGTCCCCAAAACCGCAGACGGCCAGGTCCTGCGGCACGCGCAGGCCGCGCACCGCGGCTTCGGTCAGCACGCCTTGCGCAAGCTGATCGGAGCTGCAGTAGATGGCGCGCACGCCAGGCGACTTTTGCAGCAGTTCACCCAAAGCGCGCCGGCCCAGCGCCAGGCTGCTGGGCGCCGGCACCACCACCGTGGGCACCTCGCGCCCGATGACGGAGAGAAAGCCTTCGCGCCGGACCGAGGCGCGTTGATCGTCACCGGTCGCAATGCCGACCTGCTGCCAGCCCTTGGCCAGGAAATAGCCGGCGACCGCGGCACCCACCTTGAGGTGTGAGAAGCCGACCATCATGTCCACCGGCCGCTCGCTCAGGTCCCAGATCTCGACCACCGGCGTGCCGAGCCGGCGCAGTTGCTCGCGCGCCTTGGGCGAATGCACCAGCCCGGCGAAGACGATGCCGTCTGGCCGGCGGCTGGCCAATGTGTTCACCAGCGCTTCTTCGCGTGCATGGTCGTAGCCGCTCTGGCCGAGGATCAGTTGATAGCCGGCAGCGGCCAGGGTTTCGGTGAGCGTCTGCACCGTGGGCAGGAACTGCGCGACCGAGATGGCTGGCACCAGCGCCGCCACCGTCATGCTGCGGCGTGACTTCAGACCGCCAGCCAGCAGGTTCGGGATGTAGCCTGTCGCCTCGACGGCCTGACGCACCTTCGCGATGGTCTTCTCGGACACCAGGTCCGGGTTGCCCAGCGCGCGAGACGCGGTGATCAGCGAGACGCCTGCCGAGCGCGCGACGTCGTGCAGCGTGGCGGCACGCGGCGAGGCGGGCGCGGCGTCGGGAGTGGAAGAGGCGTTGGGCATGGCAGCAGCGTGAGACGGCCGCATTGTCCGACACGTTCGACGGGTCGCTTGACGCATCAAAATGACAACGTTACCATTTTCCAATCGAGCGCTCCAGCATCCGGCTCCGGCTTCACGGCACCGGTGCCATTGAACCGATGGTACGGGTAGCAACCGGAATATCGGTTGCGGCTCGCTCAAAAATGACAACGTTACCAATTTCAACCGCCTCCAACCCATGAACGCTTCAGCTTCTCCTGCCTTGGCCGCCGACGACCGCATCGCCTGGCTGCGTGTCTCTTCCTGCTACCTGCCGCTGGCCACGCCCATCAGCGACGCCAAGGTGCTGACCGGCCGGCAAAAGCCAATGACCGAGGTGGCGATGCTGTTCGTCGAGGTGCAGACCGAACAGGGCGCCGAAGGCCTGGGCTTCAGCTACTCTAAGCGGGCCGGCGGACCGGGGCAGTTCGCCCATGCCCGCGAGATTGCGCCGGCCTTGCTGGGCGAAGACCCGAGCGACATCGGCAAGCTGTGGGACAAGCTCTGCTGGGCCGGTGCTTCGGTGGGCCGCAGCGGCCTGTCGACGCAGGCCATCGGTGCGTTCGACGTGGCGCTGTGGGACCTCAAGGCGCGCCGCGCCGGCCTGCCGCTGGCCAAGCTGCTGGGCGCACACCGCGACTCGGTGCGCTGCTACAACACCTCGGGCGGCTTCCTGCACACCCCACTGGAACAGCTGCTGGTGAACGCCGCGGCCTCGGTGGAACGCGGCATCGGCGGCATCAAGCTGAAGGTCGGCCAGCCGGACCGCGCGCTGGACATCCGCCGCGTGGAAGCCGTGCGCAAGCACCTGGGCGACGGCGTGCCCATCATGGTGGACGCCAACCAGCAATGGGACCGGCCGACCGCGCAGCGCATGTGCCGCATCTTCGAGTCATTCGACCTGGTGTGGATTGAGGAACCTCTTGACGCCTACGACCACGAAGGCCACGCCGCGCTGGCCGCCGCGTTCGACACGCCGATTGCCACCGGCGAGATGCTGACCAGCGCCGCCGAGCACGGCGACCTGATCCGCCACCGCGCGGCCGACTACCTGATGCCTGACGCGCCGCGCGTGGGCGGCATCACGCCCTTCCTGAAGGTGGCGGCGCAGGCCGATCATGCCGGCCTGATGCTAGCGCCGCACTTCGCGATGGAGCTGCACGTGCACCTGGCCGCGGCCTACCCGCGCGAACCCTGGGTCGAACATTTCGACTGGCTGGAGCCGTTGTTCAACGAACGGCTGGAGATAGCGCGCGGCCGCATGCGGGTGCCCAAGCGGCCGGGCCTGGGCATCAGCCTGAGCGAGCAGGCACGGGCCTGGACGAGGGAAAGCGCCGAAGTCGGCCAGCGCACCTGATTCACCCGAACACACAACGAACGGAGACACACCGCATGACCCTCAAGCACACCTTTGCCGGCCTGCTGCTCGGCCTGTCCGCCTGCATCGCCCCCGCTTCGGCCGCCTGGCCGGACAAACCCGTCACGCTGCTGGTGCCCTTCCCGCCCGGCGGCTCGACCGACAACATCGCCCGCCTGCTCGGTGCGCAGCTGCAGCAAAGCCTGGGCGCGACCTTCGTGGTCGACAACAAGGCCGGTGCCGCCGGCACCATCGGCGCGGGCCAGGCCAAGCGCGCGGCGCCGGACGGCTACACGCTGCTGGTCGCGTCGCTGGGGCCGTTCGTGATCGCGCCGCACCTGCAGAAGGGCGTGAGCTACGACGCGCTGAAGGACTTCGACTACATCACCGTGGCCGTGCAGTCGCCCAACGTGCTGGCGGTGCCGGTGAACTCGCCGTTCAAGAGCGTGGCCGAGGTCATTGCCTACGAGAAGGCCCATCCCGGCAAGATGACCTTTGCCTCGGCCGGCAACGGCACCAGCGACCACCTCACCGCCGAGCTGTTCTGGCAGCAGACGGCCACCGAGGCGGTGCATGTGCCCTACAAGGGCGGCGCGCCAGCCATGTCCGACCTGATCGGCGGCCAGGTGGACGCGACCTTCATGAACGTCAACACCGCCGTGCCGCACATCAAGGCCGGCAAGCTGCGCGCGCTGGCCATCACCAGCACGCAACGCTCACCGGTGCTGCCGCAGGTGCCGACGATGACCGAGCTGGGCCTGCCCGGCGTCACCGTCTATTCCTGGCAGGCCGTGGCCGCACCCAAGGGCCTGCCGGCAGACATCAAGACCAGGCTGCGCGACGGCATCGTCAAGGCACTCAACGACCCGCAGGTCAAGGCCAGCCTGCTGGACGTGGGCTTCGAGATCGTCGCCAACACGCCCGAGCAGTTCACCGCCTTCCAGGCGACCGAATTCGCGCGCTGGAAGAAGGTGATCGACACCGGGCACATCACCGCGGATTGAGCGGCGGCTTCGTCGTGAAGCGAGGGTCGCAGCCAACGTGCTCGACCAGGAAGGCCAGCACCGCGCGCACCCGCGCCGGCAGGCGCTCGCTGCGGCCCAGATAGACGGCGTGGATGGGCGCGCGCTCATCGGGGTTGAAGCGCTCCAGCACCGGCACCAGCGTGCCGGCGTCCAGGTCGTGCTGGATGTGGTACCGGGACAGGCGCGCCAGACCGGCGCCGGCCAGCGCGAGATTTCGCAGGGTCTCGCCGTCGCTCGCGCGGATGCGCCCGCGCACCGGCACGTCCAGCGGCTTGCCTGCAACCAGCAGCGGCCAGTCCGGCATGCGGCGGCGGTAGCTGAAGTCCAGCAGGTGGTGCGCGGCCAGGTCCGCGGGCGTTTGCGGCGTGCCGCGCTCGGCCAAGTAGGCCACTGAGCCGACGATGACCTGGCCGGTTTCGCCGAGCCGGCGCGCCACCAGGTCGGACGCCGGCAGCGGGCCCCAGCGGATCGCGATGTCGGCGCGCTCGTCCATCAGGTCGATCACACGGTCGGTCAGCGCCACGTCCAGCGAGAGCTGCGGATGCTGCGCCAGGAACCTGGGCACCAGCGGCACCAGCACATGGGTGCCGAACGAAACGCTGGTGTTGACCGTGACGCGGCCACGCGGCTCGGCGTCGGCCCCTGCCGCGCGCTCGGCCTCGTCCATGTCCGCCAGCACCTGCACCGCGCGCTCGTAGAACTGCTGGCCTTCGGCGCTGAGCTGCAGCTTGCGTGTGGAGCGGTGCACCAGCTGCGTGCCCAGCCGGGCTTCGAGCCGGCCGACCAGCTTGCTGATCGCCGAAGGCGTCATGCCCAGCACCCGGGCCGCGGCCGAGAAGCCACCGCGCTCGACCACCTGCACAAAGGCTTCCATTTCGCCGGAGCGGTTGACGTCAATGCGTGGCATGTGAATTCAAGTCACAGCTGATGGTCCATGCGGCATTCTAGTCACCGACCGAAAAGCCGCGCACAGTGCGGCCCATCATGCCAATCGCTCTTCTTGCCCTGACCGCCGGTGCCTTTGGCATCGGCACCACCGAGTTCGTCATCATGGGCCTGCTGCTGCAGGTCTCGGCGGACCTTCATGTCACCGTCGCCGGCGCCGGCCTGCTGATTTCCGGCTATGCGCTGGGCGTGGCCGTTGGCGCGCCGCTGCTGACGCTGGCCACCCGCAGCCTGCCACGCAAGACCGTGCTGCTGGCGCTGATGGCCATCTTCACGCTGGGCAACCTGGCCTGCGCGCTGGCGCCAGGCTACGGCTGGCTGATGGCCGCGCGGGTGCTCACCGCGCTGGCGCACGGCACCTTCTTCGGCGTCGGCTCGGTGGTCGCCACCGGCCTGGTGCCGCCGCAGCGCCGCGCCTCGGCCATCGCCATCATGTTCACCGGGCTGACCGCCGCCACGCTGCTGGGCGTGCCGGCCGGCGCGTGGCTGGGCCTGCAACTGGGCTGGCGCGCGACCTTCTGGGCCGTGACCGTGATCGGCATGCTGGCCTTTGCGGTGATCGCGATCTTCGTGCCGGCCAAGGCGGGCGAGGAAGAGAACGCCGAGCCGGTGAAGCTGCGCGACGAGGTCGCTGTGCTGGCCCGCCCGCAGGTGCTGCTGGGCCTGGCGATGACGGTGCTGGGCTTTGCCGGCGTCTTCGCGCTGTTCACCTACATCCAGCCGCTGCTGACGCAGGTCACCGGCGTGTCGGACGCCACCGTCTCTGCCCTGCTGCTGGTCTTCGGCGGCGGCCTGGCGGCCGGCAACCTGCTGGGTGGCAAGCTAGCCGACCGGGCGCTGATGCCCGCGGTGCTGGGCAGCCTGGCCGCGCTGGCCGTGGTGCTGCTGGCCATGCCGCTGTTCATCGACAACGCCATCGCCGTCACCGGCTTCATCGCGGTGTTTGGCGTGGCCGCTTTCGCCACCGTCGCGCCGCTGCAGATGCGCGTGCTGGAGCAGGCCGCCGGCGCCGGCCAGAACCTGGCCGCCAGCCTGAACATCGCCGCCTTCAACCTCGGCAATGCGCTGGGCGCCTGGCTGGGCGGCGTGGCGCTGACGCACGGCCCCGGCCTGCGCTCGCTGGGCGGCGTGGCCGCGCTGCTGACGCTGGCCGGCCTGGCGCTGGCGCTGGTCAGCCGCCGGCTGGAACAGCGCAGCCGGCCGGTCTCAACGCAGCTCTCGCGCGCGGCCTGAACAACATCTTTTCCCCTCATTCAGGAACCTCAAATGGAACACCGCTTTCTCGGCAACTCCGGCTTCAAAGTGCCGGCCCTCGGTTTTGGCGCCGGCACCTTCGGCGGCCAGGGCCCGCTGTTCAGCGCCTGGGGCAACACCGACGTGGACGGCGCACGCCGCATCGTCGACATCTGCCTGGACGCTGGCGTCAACCTGTTCGACACGGCTGACGTCTACTCGAACGGCGCGTCCGAAGCCATCCTCGGCGCCGCGCTGAAGGGCCGGCGCCACCAGGCCATCCTGTCGACCAAGCTCTCGCTGCGCAGCGGCGACGGCCCGAACGACACCGGCTCGTCGCGCCACCACCTGATCGAAGGCGTGGAGGCCGCGCTGAAGCGGCTGGACACCGAGCACATCGACATCCTGCAGCTGCATGCCTTCGACGCGATGACGCCGGTCGAGCAGGTGCTGCGCACGCTGGATGACCTGGTGCGCAGCGGCAAGGTGCGTTACCTGGGCGTGTCCAACTTCGCCGGCTGGCAGCTGATGAAGTCGCTCGCCGCGTCCGAGCGCCTGGGGTTGCAACGCTACGTGGCCAACCAGGCCTACTACTCGCTGATCGGCCGGGACTACGAGCATGAACTGATGCCGCTGGGCGCGGACCAGGGCGTGGGCGCCATCGTCTGGAGCCCGCTGGGCTGGGGCCGCCTGACCGGCAAGATCCGCCGCGGCCAACCCTTGCCCGAAGGCAGCCGCCTGCACGAGACCGCCGGCTTCGCGCCGCCGGTGGACGATGAGCGCCTCTACCGGGTGATCGACGCGATGGGCGAAGTGGCCGAGGAAACCGGCAAGACGCTGCCGCAGATCGCCCTCAACTGGCTGCTGCAGCGGCCCACGGTCAGCAGCGTGCTGATTGGCGCACGCACCGAGGAACAGCTGAAGCAGAACCTCGGTGCGCTGGGCTGGCAACTGAGTGCGGCGCAGATGGAAAAGCTCAACACCGCCAGTGCGACCACACCGCCCTATCCGCACTACCCGTACTGGAACGGCATGTTTGCCGAGCGTGCGCCGGTGCTGGCGCTTCAGGGCGGCAACCCCTGAGCTTGGACGGGCGCTACGGCGCCCAGCTGTCGATCAGGGCCCGCGTCTGCTCGCGCACCGTCTGCTTGAGCAGCGCCAGGTGCTCGCCATCCAGCTGCACCCAGCCGAGCGACTGCAGCGCGGTCTTCGGCACCACGTGGAAGACCAGCAGTTGCCCCTGTGCTGTCATCATGCGCAGCAGGGTCAGCGGATCGTTGGCGGGCCGGCCACTGAGGCGGGCCACCACCTCGGCCGCAGCCCGCTTCAGGCGCTGCTTGCCCGGGCCTTCCTGCACTTCGGCCAGCGCACCGCGGCCGGCTTGGTCCTGGGCGATGAACAGGCGGCGGTGCTGGGCTTCATCGCTGAGCAGCAGGCGGTCTGCCGTCGCGTCCTGCATCAGGAAAAACGCTTCCATCAGCGTCTCGCGTGATGCCTGGGGGTCCGCCAGCGCAGCTTCCATCGCCGCCAGTGCGGGTGCGAAATGCGCCTCCGCGCTGCAGGACAGGTCTGCCATGCAGGCCTTGTAGAGGCCTTCCTTGCTGTCGAAGTAGTACTGCAGCGCAGGTGCATTGACGCCGGCCAGGCGCGCGATGTCGCGCGTGGAGGCGCCTTCGTAACCCCGCTCGCCAAACAGCCGGATGGCCGCGTCGATCAGCCGCTGGCGCGTTTCCTCGCCGCGCGCGTAGCCCCCGTCGGCGCGGTGCCGGGGACGGACCGTGTCGTGGGGTGCAGGGGCTTCAGGCTTGGCCATCTTCAAAAATATACCAGTTGACAGATTTCTTCCATCTGGAAAAAATCTATCAACCGTACGAATTTGGAGTTCCGCATGTCCTCGCCTGACCAGCCCAAGCCGGCCGCCGCCTCGAAACCGCCGAGAAAGATGCGCGGCCGCGCGGTGGCCTGGGTGTTCGGCGTGGGCGTGCTGCTGGCCGGTGGCGCCTGGGGCCTGCACTGGTGGCAGGTGGGCCGCTACATCGAAAGCACCGACGACGCCTACCTGAAGGCTGACGCGGTGGTCGTCACGCCCAAGGTCGGCGGCTACGTGGCCGAGGTGCTGGTGCAGGCCAACCAGGTGGTGCAGCAAGGCACGCCATTGGTTCGGCTGGACCGGCGCCAGTACGAGGCGCTGTTCGACCAGGCCAAGGCCCAGCTCGAAGCCCGCGAAGCCGACCTGCAGCGGGTGAAGGCCGAGCTGGTGCAGCAGCAGGCGCAGATCGAGCAGGCCCAGGCGCAGGAAACCGTGGCCAGCCTGGCCGAGCGCCATGCGCGCGATGAGGTCGCACGCTACGCGCCGCTGGTCCCCACCGGCGCCGCCACCGAAGAACGGCTGGCGGAGTTGCGCAACACGCTGGAACAGGCCCAGGCCAGCCTCGTGTCTGCCAGCGCGGCGCTGAAGGCCGCGCGCAGCAAGCTCAGCACCAGCCAGGCCCAGGTGGCGCAGGCCGAGGCCCAGTCCCGCGCGGCCGAGGCCTCGCGCCGGCAGAGCACGCTGGACGTGGACGACACGCTGCTGCGCAGCGCGCAGGCCGGTCGCGTGGGCGACCTTTCCGTGCGCGTCGGCCAGTTCGCCCAGCCGGGCACTCGGCTGATGAGCATCGTGCCGGTGCAACAGACCTACCTGGTGGCGAACTTCAAGGAGACCCAGATCGGCCGCATGCAGGCCGGCCAGCCGGTGAAGCTGCATGTGGACGCGTGGCCAGGCGAGACGCTGCGCGGCGTGGTCGAAAGCTTCTCGCCGGGCACCGGCGCGCAGTTCGCACTGCTACCGCCGGAAAACGCCACCGGCAACTTCACCAAGATCGTCCAGCGCGTGCCGGTGCGCATACGGCTGGACGTGGACGCGGCCCAGCGCGCCCGCCTGCTGCCCGGCCTGTCGGTGACGGCAGATGTGGACACCCGCGGAGCAGCGGACCATGGCTGAAGCCACGGCCGACAACCCGCCAACAGCGAGCACGCCCAGCACCGCCGCGCCAGCCCGTGAACCCAACGCCAGCCTGAACGACTGGATCGCCGTGACCGCCGGCGCTTTGGGCGCGCTGATGGCGGTGCTGGACATTTCCATCACCAACTCGGCGCTGCCTCAGGTGCAAGGCGCCATTGGCGCCACTGGCACCGAAGGCACCTGGATCTCCACCGGCTATTTGATGGCCGAGATCGTCGTCATCCCGCTGTCGGCCTGGCTCACGCGCGTGTTCGGGCTGCGCAATTTCCTGGTCGGCGTGGCGCTGCTGTTCACGCTGTTCTCGGCACTGTGCGGCTTCTCCACTAGCCTGGGCATGCTGATCTTCGCCCGCATCGGCCAGGGGCTGACCGGCGGCGCGATGATCCCCACCGCGCAGACCATCGTGCGCACCCGGCTGCCGCGCCACCAGTTGCCCGCCGGCATGACGCTGTTCGGCCTCACGGTGCTGCTCGGCCCGCTGCTGGGCCCGGTCATCGGCGGCTGGCTGACCGAGAACATCAGCTGGCACTGGTGCTTTTTCATCAACGTGCCGATCTGCGTGGGCCTGGTCGGGCTGCTGCTGTGGGGGTTGCCGGCCGACCGCGCGCAGCTGCGCGAATTCCTCGGCGCGGACTGGCTGGGCATCGCCGGCCTGGCGTTGGGCCTGAGCACGCTCACCGCGGTGCTGGAGGAAGGCCAGCGCGAGCGCTGGTTCGAGTCCGACCTCATCATCCTGCTGAGCCTGGCGTCGGCCATCGGCATGGTGATGGTGGCGCTCTCGCAGCGGCTGGCTGCGCGGCCCATCCTGCGGCTGAGCCTGATGCGCAACAAGAGCTACGCCAGCGTGATCTTCATTGTCTTCACCGTCGGCGCGGCGTTCTACGGCGTGTCCTACCTGGTGCCGCAGTTCCTGGCGCAGATCTCGGGTTACAACGCACAGCAGGCCGGCGCGGTGATGCTGCTCAGCGGCATCCCGGCCATCCTGATGATGCCGATGCTGCCGCGCCTGCTAGGGCGCATGCACTATTCGGTGCTGGTCATCGCCGGCCTGCTCCTGATCTTCGGCAGCTGCTGGCTGGACAGCAGCCTCACCGCCAGGAGCGCCGCGGACGACTTCACCTGGTCGCAACTCTTGCGCGGCCTGGGCCAGATCCTGGCCATGATGCCGCTGAACCAGGCCGCGATGGCCTCGGTGGCGCGCGAAGAGTCGGGCGACGCCGCCGGCCTCTACAACATGGCGCGCAACCTCGGCGGCTCGGTCGGCCTGGCCTTGATCGGCACCTTCATCGACCGGCGCGATGCCTTCCACGTCGACGTGATCAACAGCTCGGTGAGTGCCAATGCCGAGATCACGCAGTCGCGCATGGCCGCCAGTGCCGCCGGCCACCTGGCCCAGGTTGGCGACTTCGCCCATGCCCAGCTTCAGGCCCTGGCCGAGCTGGCTGGCCAGATCAGGCTGGAGGCGCTGGTCATGACTTACTCCGAAACCTTCTACGCGCTGGGCCTGGTGATGCTGCTGTGCGTGCCGCTGGCCTTGCTGATCAAAACGCCGCGTGCGCCCGCACCCGCCACCGAATCAGCACATTGAGGCACCTTTTCAGAAAGAACGCGATGCCGCTTCGACTGCTGCCTTTCCTTCCGCGCGCCGTGGCCCTGGCCACCGCGCTGCTGCTCGCCGCCTGCACCACCGTCGGCCCGGACTACGCTGGCGCGCCGGCGTTGCCATCTGCCACGCCCGGCCCGCTGGTGCGTGCCGCGCAGGCCGGCGCGCGCAGCGACGCGCCCGCCGCCGCATCCTGGTGGCGCAGCCTCGGCGACAACACGCTGGACACACTGGTCGACCATGCGCTGGCCAACAGCCCCGACCTGCGCGCCGCCCAAGCCCGCCTGCGCCAGGCCCGCGCCACGCTGGCGCAGCAGCAGGCCAACGGCCAGCCCAAAGGCTCGGCCAGCGCGCTCGCACTGGGCCTGAGCAGCGCGCCGGACACAGCGGCCTCACAAGACCTGCACTTCTACAACGTGGGCTTCGACGCCAGCTGGGAGATCGACCTGTTCGGTGGCACCCGCCGCGCGGTGGAAGCCGCGGAAGCGCTGTCCGGCCAGGTGCAGGCCGAGCTCGCCGATGCCCAGGTCTCGCTGGCCGCCGAGGTCGTGCAGGCCTACGCCGAACTGCGCGCCAGCCAGCAGCGCGCGCTGCTGTCGCGCGAGGCCGCCGCATTGGACGCACAGTCGCTGGCACTGACCCGCCAACGCCAGGAACGCGGCGTGGCCAACATGCTGGACGTGGAGCGCCTGCTCAGCCGCAACCAGGCCACGCAACGCAGCGCGCAGGAAGCTGAAGGCGCCGTCACCGAAGCGCTGGACCGGCTGGCGCTGCTGTGCGGCCAGGCGCCCGGCACGCTGGACCCGCAGTTGGCCGCACCGGCCGCGCTGCCGCAGGTGCCGCGCGAAGTGGCGGTTGGCGATGTCACCGCACTGCTGCAGCACCGCCCGGACATCCGCGCCGCCGAGCGCCGCCTGGCTGCCAGCACCGCGCAGATCGGCCAGCAGCAGGCCGGCTACTTCCCCAAGCTCAGCCTGCTGGGCGACATCGGCCTGGGCGCCACAGACCCCGACCAGTTGCTCAGGCAAGGCAGCCTGGTGCTGCTGGGCGCGCCCTACCTGTCGTGGAACGTGCTGGACTTCGGCCGCACCGCAGCCGCCGTACGCAAGGCCGAAGCCGGCCGGGACGAAGCGCAAGCGAGGTACGAGTCCACCGTGCTGCAAGCCCTGCGCGACGCCAACGTGGCCCTGACCCGCTACGGCCACCAACGCGAATCGCTGCGCAGCCTGCTCGCCCAGCAAGCCTCCGCCGAACGCAGCCTGAAGCTCACCACCCAGCGCCGCCAAGCCGGCACCGCCAGCCAGCTGGACCTTCAGGACGCCCAGCGCACTCTGCTCGGCGTCCGCCGCGACATCCTGGCCGCCGAAGCCACCCTGCTGCAGGACTTTGCAGCGTTGCACAAGAGTTTGGGGCTGGGGTGGGAGGCTGATGCCGACGCAGTTGCCAAGGCGCCGGCTGACTGAGCGACCAATACACCGTCCATTGCCGCAACGACCGGCACACAGCGAGTGCGCCAGTGTCCGCCGCATGGCGTGAGGTGTGAGTCGCTGCGTTCAATCATCAGCAGCGGGCACATGCAGACGCCACAGCGCCTCGAAAACGGATTCGTCGATCAAGGTCCCGCGAAACTCTGGATCTTGATTGATCTCTGCCAAGGGAGGCACTTCCATTTGGCCGAGCTCGGTCCCTGAACTTGCCTGACGTTCATTCGCGAAGCCAACGGCGCCGCTACGGAAAAACTCCAGCTTGCGCGTCTCATACCGTTGCGCGTCAAGTTCCGAGACAAGGCGAACCGGTGAATCGGCCAGTTCGTGGAGCCAAAGCACATCGATGTATTCCACAGGACCTCATCAGAGAAAAACGGGGTCAGCGCAATGTTGCTCATGTTCCCGCCGGGGCGGCCTGACGCAAAGCAGCGGGTTCAGGGACGACGACCTCACCGTATGGCCCAGATTGCGACGGCCGTTCAACGCGAGGCGTAGAACATGCCCACGCCGACCGCGATTGCAAAAACAATCATCACCGCGCCCATGCCGATCGTCCAGGTCGCATCGTCGCGCACGTCATCCGTGGCCGTCGACCACAGCCGCTCCGCGATGGCCGGCCCGCCAATCAGGCCGACGAGCGCACCGATCAGTGCGCACCATCGCACCGGTCCATGAATCGACCAATGATCGAGGCCATGACGACCCAACAGGTCGAAGCCCAGGTAAAGCATGGCGCCTGCTGCCGCACCCAGCAGAGTCGAATAGACACGGCTCAGCATCCCCGCCCCTTCCACTTTCCGCTCAATCAGTTCGCCCTGACCTCGTCCAGCAAGTCAGGATGTCGGTCCAGAATCTTCAGCAATTGCACCAGTGCCAGTGGCGGTCGGGTCTTGCCTCGCTCGTAGCGGGAAAAGGCATTGATGCCTCCGCCGAACAGTTCACCCGCTTCGCGCTGACCCAACTCCAGCTTCTTGCGCACCTGCGCGATGTAGGTGGGCGACACGTAGGCGGCGTTCACCTGCTGGCGAAACTGTGCAGTCAACGCGCCATAGCGGTCGTCTGCGCCACGATCCAGCACAAGCTCGCCGCAGGCCGGGCAATGGTCACCTGCAACGGCGGGAATCAGGGTCGTTGCTGCTTTGTACGTGTACGGGACATCTCGTGTGTCGTGCACCAGTTCAGCGGCGCCACAGTTCGGGCATTTCATGATGATCGGCGTGAGTCGTCATGCTCTTGTAAAAGTGAGTCGATTACAGACTGAGCACCACTTCGCACATGGCGGCCAATGTGGAGATGCCCAGTTCACCGGCACCATCCATCGCCGAACGGGTGGCCCTCACCTTGTCGGCGCGGACGAGCGCATGTACAAGCTTCAACTTGCAATGAGGTCTGCCTTTCTCCATTTGAAAATTCTAACCTAGTTGGTTATTTTTCTGACAGCGGAAATTCACAGTCTGATCCGCCAGGATGCCTGGCGCAGGCGTGCCACTGCGATCCAATCGGAAGTGGCCGAAGGTCTCGTCGCGGCTTTCGTTCATGCCTGACAGTGCAGCGAAGCCCAAGGCCATGACGCGAACCCTGCTCTCCGGCGGCAACCCACAAATTGCCAAGGCCGATGGCGATGCGCCGGTGCAGGCGTACATCGAGGCCATGCCGGGTTGGAAGCGGGACATCGGGCAGCTGCTTAATGCGTTGGTCATGCAGCAGGTGCCGCATGCGCGCAAGGCCGTGAAGTGGAACTCGCCGTTCTATGGCGTCGAAGGCCAGGGTGGTTCCTGGCGTTTCATGTGTTTGCGCGGTTTGTGAAGGTGAGTTTCTTCAAGGGCACCTCATTGCAGCCGATACCGCCCGGCGGTACCGGCAAGGACGCGCGCTGGATCGACGTTCATGAGGATGATTTCGATGAGGTGCAGCTGGCGGCGTGGATTCAGCAAGCGGCCGGCATGCCGGGCTGGGGCAAGTCGTAGCGGGGCTGTGCGGCTGCGCATTTTGGAAGCGCTCGGTGCCAGACCGGACCCTGGTGTCAGCTGCGCAAACGGCGCACGAAAGCGGCAATCGCCTCTCCCACTTCATCCGGCGAGGTCTCTTGGAGGTAGTGGCCGCCCTTGACCGTGACTTCGGTCTGGTTGGGCCAGGTTTTCACAATGTCGTACAGACGGCTCGTCAGGAGATAGCCGGGTTCGGACCGGATCAGTAGCTTGGGGACCTCGCTCTGGCCGAGCCAACGCGCATAGTCCTCCGCGATCTCGACGGTGTGCGCAGGCTGTCCTTCGAGCGGCAGGTCGAACGAGATCAGGGGCCGTCGATCCTCTCCGGGATGGAGAAAGGGAGCCCGATAGTGAGCCCTCTCTGCTGCGGTGAAGTCGCGGGCGCCCAGCAGAAAGCCTTCAAGGAAATCCAGGCCTTGCAAACTGGCCTCCAGCCCTTCTGGCGTCATGTGCTTGAGTTGCGCCTGCACATGCTCGGGGAAATCGGAGACCAGCAACGGGGACACGATGGATTCCATGTAGACGATGCCCTGGACACGCTCACGATGCTGGTTCGCCCAGTCGAAACCAAACATGGACCCGGTGTCGTGCAGGACGAGGATCACCTCATCGCCAAGATCCAGCGCGTCCCACAGCCCATGCAGATACTTGCGCTGCTCGCTGAAGCTGTAGCGTGACGCACCCAGCGCCGGGTCGAGCTTGTCGGAATCGCCCATGCCCATGAAGTCGGCGGCAATCAAGCGCCCCAGCCCCTTCAAGTGAGGCATGACGTTGCGCCAAAGGTAGGACGATGTCGGGTTGCCGTGCTGAAAGATGATGGGCGGGCCTTCGCCCTCGTCGATGTAGGCCATCTTGTGCCCGTGAATGCCGAGGTACTTCTTGGCCGCGAACGGCTGCTCCGAGGATCTGGCTTGGTATGACGTCATGTTTTTCTCCGTTGATTGGGCTGTTGGGTTGCGGTCGCAGTTCAGCGTGCGGCGTCGATGACCATCCCGCCATCGGTGACGTCGCAGCGCATGCCGAGCGCCGTGCCGCCGTCAGCCTTGATGTCGGCGACGAAGGCATCAATGTTTTCCCGCGTCAGCGACAGGACTGCCCGCTTCAGTTGGGCGATGCCTGGATCACCGCTACAGGCGCGTAGGGTGAGGGAAGTTCGCGAGCGGCGTTCTGCGTCGCGAAGGAGCCGACCAGCAGCAGCAGTCCGGCGGCAGCCGGGATTGCGCCTTTGGGCTTGCGAACACCGAGGTGCGCCAGCCCGGACAGGATCAGGTGGTAGAAGATGCCGGCGTAGGCCAGGTCACTGAGCGCCACGTTGAAACGCCAAAGAATCGCGGCAGGCCCCAAGACCTTGACCGCGATCATGAAAGGCATGAGGTGAGCGGCCGAGTAGCCAAGGTCCGCCTGCGCCTTTCGCACAAAGTCGCCCTTGGCGATGTACAGGGAGGCGGAAACGAAATACAGCAGCGACAGCAGCGCGGTGCTGATCCAGTAGATGTAGGGGGTGGCCACGGCGTCTTGCCAATCAGCATTCAAGTTCAACATGCAGCAAGAATGTCGACTAAGATAAATATTGACAAGTAGGATGAATAAATGCCTCCTAGTATGGAAAACCTGACTAACGGCGATGGCGAAGTCAACATGCACGAAGAGATGCGCCGCGCATTCGCCCTGCTTTCCGGCAAATGGAAGCTGGAAATCATGTGGCTGTTGAATCAGCGCATGTACCGCTTTGGCGAGTTGCGAAAGGCCATTCCAGGCATCACCCAACACATGCTGACGGCTCAACTTCGCGAAATGGAGGCAGACGGATTGGTGTCGCGCACGGTGTTTGCCGAAGTGCCTCCGCGTGTCGAATATGAAATGACACAAAAGGCTCGCGGGCTTGGCCCGACGATGCAGGCACTGACGGCCTGGTGGAGCGAGCACGGGCAAAGCGTGCCGGTCAAGCCCTCCGCGCGTGGCCGAAAGACCGTAGCACCCAGGTCAAGCCACATCCATCGAACTTAAGCCAAGTCAGCCCTTGTAGGCAAAACGAGGATGAGACTTGACGCGATCAGTTCGGCGAGGTGTGGACCGTCCCGCAATGAATCGCTGGGGGTTGGCGGCGAGGCGAGCCGGGGCATCTTTGACGAGCCCGAGCACATCGCCGACCCGCAGCAGCACAGCGGGCAGCGCGCGCTGCAGGCAAATCCGGTGGATTGTGGTGCTGGGCGGCGCATGGGAAGGAGGCCAGGTCGAAAAGCGCCGCAATGAAAAACGGGGGCGCGAGGCCCCCGTTTTCATTGGCGAGGCCTCGGCTGCCTCAGGGCACGATCGCGAAGATCTGCTGGTTCCAGGTTGCGGCAGGCTTGAGCGGCTGGTCGGCCGGGGAGACCCAGATCGCCAGGCCGCCGCCTGCGTAAAGCGGCTCGTCGGCCAGGTTCACAGGCTGCGACATGACCCGCGTTTCACCGGGCTGCAGCGTGACGCGTTGCGGCACGAAACCGGCCTTCTTGCCAGCGCTGAAGGCGGTGATCTGCAGGAAGCGCGAGTCGCTGTTGGCCACGCTGCCGGTGCGGTCGCTCAGCACGCGGATCCACGCGTCCACGGTCATCGGTGCCGTGGCGTGGTTGGTCAGGCTGTAGCCGATGGTGCAGGCGTCGCCCAGGCGCACGGGGTACTGCACCAGGATCTCGGCCGGCATGCCGTAGCAGGTGGTCACGTCCTGGATGGTGATGCTGCGCGGCTGCGTCTGCACCGGGGCGAGCTTGACCGAGTTGACCGCGTCATAGGCGAAGGCCTGGCTGTAGGCCTGGTCGTAGGCCGAGTCGTCCACCCACACCTGGTAGCGACCAGCCGGCCAGGTGGGCGCGTCCTTGAAGCTGTAGCGGCCGTTGGCCAGCGACTTGGTGCTCAGCGTGGACTGGGCGCACACGGTGTCGGCGTTGTCCCAGCACCAGCGCAGGGTCAGGTGGGCCGAGACCGGCTGGCCGCTGGCGTCGACGATGCTGCCGCTGATGGCACCGGAATCTGCCGCCGTGGCTTTCGCCAGCGTGATGCGGCGGGCCCGCTTCAGCGAAGCGTGCGGTTGCGGCCACAGCGGCGAAGCGGTGCCGGTTTCGGTGATACGCCAGTCGAAGCCGGGGAACATGCCGACCAGCTCGGTGGGATGGTCGGCCAGCGCGGCATACAGCATGGTCGTGCCGGCGATGCCCGAGGGCATGCTGGCCACGCCCAGCGCCTGCTTGACCTTCAGCTTCTCGCCGGGCTGCAGCTCGATGCGCTTGGCCTGGCGGCCGCCCTTGCCGGCGTCCAGCTCGACCGCCTCGATCGCGCCAATCGTCTGCGACACGACGGTGTGGGCCCACACGTCCATGGCGACTGGTGCGCTGGTGGTGTTCTTGACCTGGTAGCTGAACTCGCACTCGCTGCCGGCCTTGATGTAGGTGCAGGCGCTGAAGTCGCTGAAGCCCACGGGCAAGGACGGGGGTTTCAGCTTGAAGTTCAGCGTGACCAGGCCGGCGTCGGGGCCCAGCGTCATGACCTTGGTGTATTTCGGGTCGTGGAAACCGTTGGCCGACATCTTGACCATGTATGAGCCGGTGGGCAGGTCGCCCAGCGGCAGGTAGTAGCTGCCGTCCCGGTCCGAAGCGTAGGCGGAGTTGACGGCCTGGGTGCAACTGGCCGGGTCGCTGCTGGTGCAGGCCAGCAGCGTGACCAGGGCCGAGAAATAGGCCGGCGCGGCGCCGGTGCTGCCGTCCAGCACGGTGCCCACCAGGTAGGCATGCCGCGGCGCGCCAGCGATCATGCGATAGCTGCCGAATTCGGCAGGCAGCCCGTGAAAGGACCAGTCGCCATAGCCAGCAGCGGCGAAGACCAGCTTGCCATCGGCCGGCACCATGCCCATCACGGTCACGTTGTTGGCCGCGGAGACCAGGCAGGTGTTGTCGACAATGCCGGCCATCATGTCGTTGCCAGGCGTGCTGCTGTCGCGCACGACCTCGACTTCCATCCATTTGCCGGGCTTGCCGGTGAACTGGAAGTAGTCGACGTCGCCTTCGGTAATCTGGCCGGTCAGGTCTGCGCCGTTGGACAGCTTGCCCAGCAGCTGCGCGCTGGCGCAGTCGTTGTTGGGCTCGGTTTCAGTCGAGGCCGCGTGGGCGGCGAACGAGGCGGTGGCCATCAACAGGCTGGCGGCCAGCCCGGCCGGGCGGAGGCGGCGAGGGAACGGGAAATACAACATGGTGGCGAGGCTGCAAGAGCTGGGGGAAGTGGCCAGTGTGTTGGCCCACCGCTTGCAAGGCACCCGCCTGGGGCTATGTTTTTTCTTGGTTTTGGGCAAGCGGGGCATCGGAAGCGCCCCGGAGGCAACGGAATGGCAACGCCAGCACCGAGACAGCCCTGTTTCGCGGACTTCTACCGCTGGCGGCTGGTGCGTGCCCAAGCTCGCCGCCGCTGGCGCCAGGAGCCGTGCGGTACGCTAGGCTTCCCCTCACTCGATTGGCATGGTGGCGTAGTTTTGCTGGAGGACATGGACACGGTTGCCGACCCGGCCCCCCAAGCCCATCTGCGGCAATGGCAGATCGGGCGGTTCGTGTTCGATCCTGCCGCGCGCACGCTGTGTGCCGACGGCGCCAGCGAGCGCATTTCCGGCAAGGCGGCCCGCGTGCTGCAACTGCTGGCCGAACATGCTGGCCAGGTCATCAGCCGCGAGCAACTGATCGCCGAAGTCTGGGACGGCAATGCCTACACCGGCGCCACCGCACTGACCCACACCGTCTCGCAGCTGCGCCGCAGCCTGCGCGCGACGGAACCGGACGACGCGCCGATCGAGACCATCTCCAAGTCAGGCTACCGCCTGCTCTGGCCGGCGCAGCGACGGCCAGCGACCCTCGGCGCAGCCCCGCCCGCGATGCCGGTGGCGGCCGAGCCCGCGGCGACCATGCCCGCCGCGGCCACCAGCCGCCTGTCGCCGCGGCAGCTCACCGCACTCGCCCTGCTGCTGGCCCTGCTCGCGCTGGCCGCCGTGCTGCTGTGGACTCGCCGGCCCGGTGCCGGCGCCCAGCAGGCGCCCACGCCGCGCCCCATGACCACGCTGGAAGGCGTGGAGCAGTGGCCGGCTTATTCAGCCGACGGGCGCTTCCTCGCCTATGTCTGGCGCCGCACCGGCGGCAATCCGCGCTTGCGCGTGGTGGACCTGCAGCAGCCGAATGCGGTGCCGCGCGAGTTCAGCGACCCGCAAAACCTGATCGAGCGGCCCGTGTGGCTGGGCGCCGACCGGCTGGCCTACCTGCAGGCCGAGCATGGCGAGCGCTGCAAGCTGATGACGCTGTCGCTGCAGGACGGCCAGCCGCGCGAACTGGCCGACTGCGTGCACGTCAACGGCGCGGCCGCGCTGGCCGCCTCGCCAGACGGCGCCTGGCTGGCCTTCACCCGCCGCAGCCTGAAGAGCGCCAGCGGCCAACGGCTGCAGCTTCGCCGCCTGGCGGACGGACAGGAACGCACGCTGGCCGAGGCGCCCGCCGGCCTGGGCTATGGGCAGATGGACTGGTCGCATGACGGCAAACACCTGGCGGTGATGCTGCTGAAGGACACAGTGGCCGGCCTGCTGCGGCTGGACGTGCAGAGCGGCGAAGCGCTGCAACTGATCGAGGCCGACAAGCCGATCTGGGCCATGGCCTGGCGGCAGGACGACACCGCGGTGGTGTTCTCCGCCGGCTTGGCGGGCGACTTTGCGCTCTGGCAGGTGGACCGGGATGGCGGCGCGCCGCGGCGCTTTTCGCGGGTGGAAAACGTGACCAGCCTGACCGCCATGCCCGCCGGGGCGAACGGAGCGGGGGCTGCAGGCGACATGGCCGCCAGCGTGCAGCTGTTCGACGACCACATCGAGCGCTACGCCGCGGCCGATGGGCAGGCGCAGCTGCAGCTTCGCGAGGCCATCCGCTCCACCAGCCGCGACCTCTACGGCGACGCCTGCGCAGACGCGGAGCACGTGCTGTTCATCTCGTTCCGCTCGCGCCGCATCGGCCTCTGGTACCGCGACGGCGCCCAGGCTGAGCCCCACGAGCTGCCGCTGCCGGAAGACGGCACGCCCGAGCCGGCGGGCTGCAGCCCGGACGGCAAGTTCTACGCCACCGCCATGACCCCGCTCGCCGGCCGCCCCGGCAACCGCCTGGTGGTGGGCCGGCTGGACGGTCCGGCCGATGCCAAACCTCAGGTGATCGAGCTGCCGGCGATGCTGTCCAACGCCAGCTGGAGCGAGGACAGCCGCTCGCTGATGCTGGTCTCGGACGATCACAACGGCAGCGCCGCGCTGTGGCGCTTCGATCTGCCCACGCAAGGGCTGACCCAACTCTCCGGCGACCAGGCCCGCTTCGGACAGGAAGTGCGCACCGAGGGCCGGCGCTGGCTGTACTTCAGCCGTGAAGGCCTGCGCGGCCTGTGGCGCCGGCCGCTGAACGACGACGGCAGCACCGGGGGTCCCATCGAACTGGTGCTGGAAGACCTGGCACCCAAGGACTGGGGCAACTGGCGGTGGCGCGATGGCGCGATCTGGCGCATCTCACGCAGCGCCAGCGCCGACCGGGTGCTGCGCCGGGATGCCGGCGGCCACGACCAGACAATGCTGGAGCTGCCGGCCGGCGCGGTGGGCGCCTACCGCTCGCTGTCGGTCGATGGCCGCGGCCAGGCGCTGGTCACACGCAAGGGATCGGCGCAGGCCGACCTGGTGCGCGTGCCAGAAGCCCCCTGAGCTGCGCCTTCCGCAGGGCACGAAAAGGCAACGGCTGCCGGTTCCATGACCGCCATGCCGGCAGCAGGCTGGTTTTTTTCTGGAATCCCTTGGTTTTTGCTGGATCGGCTGGCCAGCCCCTTCCATGAGGAACACCGGTTGCGAAACTGGCTGCACACACACCGGCAGATCGCTCGGTGATGCGCACCACCGGAGTCTCTTCATCATGAGCCAAGCAGTTCCCCGCAAGACCGTCCTCGCCCTGGCGCTGGCCGCCCTCAGCCCCTGGGTCCAGGCCAAGGTGGCCGAAGTCGAGCCCAACAACAGCTGCGCCATCGCGCAGGACATCGGCGCCGCACCGGGCACCTCCGTCACCGGCGAGATCGTCACCGGTGACGTGGACTTCCACCGCGTCACCGCCACGCCCGGCAAGCTGCTGCAGGCCAACCTGTCGGCCAATCTCGGCGGCGGCGGCAGCTTGCTGGACAGCATCGTTGGCGTGTTCGACAGCAGCTGCCAGCAGATCGCGATGAACGACTACGCCGGCCCGGACATGGACTCGCGTGTGCTGTTCAAGGTGCCAGCCGATGGCGTGGTGATCTTCGCCGCCGCCGGTTTCCCGGACTTCTTCTTCGAAGGCAGCCCTTACGAACTGGGCACCTACACCCTCAAGGTCATCAAGCCGGCCGCGCCCTACCTGACCGGCACCGTCACCGAAGCCAGCACCGGCCAGCCGCTGCCGCCCAACCTCGGCCCCGTCTCGCTGCTGCACTGCGACGGCCCGGGCTACGACACCTGCCGCGACGAAGTGGTCACCCTGCCGGTTGCGACCGACGGCAGCTTTGCGCTGTCGCTGGGCGGCATGGACCCTGGCTACTACCAGCTGCACACCGTGCCCAACGGTTACGGCAGCACCTACTCCGCCCCCTTCGCCTACGAAGGCCCGGAGACCGTTGCCAAGATCGCGCTGAAGGTCAAGCCGCTGCCGGTCACGCTGTCCTCGCCCACCGCCTGCAAGCGCAGCACGCAAGGGGGTGACTGCAGCTTCAGCGTCACGGTCACCAACACCACCGCGTCAGCCATCGACGTCGACGTCTGGACCGTGGTGGACGCCAGCCCCAGCGGCGCGCCTTACGGCACATCCAACTTCATGACCGGTGCCGCGGCCTACACGCCGGCGCATGTGCAGATCGCCGCCGGCGCTTCGGCCGTTGTCAGCCAGGTGCTGCCGATTGCCAGCGCGCTCACCGGCGTGACCGGCCAGGCCACGGTCTACGTCGGCAAGATCGGCAAGCCGCTGGCCACCATGGGCCAGACCGGCTTCGGCTTCACCGTCACCGCCCGTGGCACCAGCAGCCTGAGCCTCACGCAGGCCAAACTGATCCATGAAGGCAATCTGCGGCGCGAAAAGGCGGCCCGCCAAGCCACACTGGGCGCCCGCAAGTCCGTTGCCGGCGCCACCACGGTCAGCTTCACCGGCACCCTGCTGAACGCTGACACCGGCACACCGGTGACCCAGCCCTTCCCGCCCTACGTCAACCTGTACGCCTGCGCCCAGCCCGGCTATGCGCTGTGCACCGGCTACATCGATGGCGCGCAGGCCGGCCTGGACGGCAGCTTCAGCATCGACACCCGCAAGCTCGCTGCCGGCCGCTACCAGTTCTGGGCCACCGGCTCCACCGGCTTCGACATCGGCTACTCGGCCACCTTCGACTACGACGGCACGACCGCACCGGTCACCAACTTCACCATCCCGCCCAAGCACATCGTCGTGGCCAACGTGAAGGGCTGCGCCAACGGCGACGCCCTGCCCGCCGGCAGCAAGTGCAGCTACAGCTACGACCTGAGCAACACCGGCACCACCGCCAAGACCCTGGCCTTCTGGACCTCGGCCCTGGTGCAACCCACCGGCTCGCCCGCCAATACCACCGCCTTCAGCGTGCCAAGCGACGGCGGCCAGGCGCAGACGCTGATCACGCTGCAGCCTGGCGAAACCCGCAACATCGCCAAGCCACTGCCGCAAATCACCAAGCTCCAGTCCGGCGCCCAGTACTTCCCTTCGCTGTGGCTGTCCACCCCCGACAAGCCCTTCGAAATCCAGGGCTTCGACCTGGTGCCCACGGTAACGGTCGTGGCGCCCTGACCGCGGCGCCTGATGCCGGGCTGGCGGACCTTCGACCCACCAGCCCGGCTCACACCACGTCCGGCAGCACCAGGTGGAACACGCTGCCCTGGCCTTCGCGGCTGCGCACGCCCACGCTGCCGCCTTGTGACTCGATGATGCGGCGGGCGAGCGCCAGGCCGATGCCGACGCCGGCGTAGCGCTTGGCGGTGCCTTCGCTGAGCTGGCGAAAGGGCATGAAGATGCGGGACAGGTCGGACCCGGCGATGCCGATGCCGTGGTCCTCCACCTCGATGCGCAAGCCCCGGTCACCGTCGCGCTGCGCGCGCAGCTGCAGCACGCCCTGGTCAGGCGAAAACTTGATGGCGTTGGCCAGGTAGGTGGCCAGCACCTGCTTCAGGCGCAGCGGGTCCAGCATGACGCTTTGCACCGCCGGCGCAATGCTCACCTGCAGCACCTGTTGCCTGGCTTGCAGCTGCTCCTCGAAGACGGCTTGCAACTCGGCCACCAGGCTGGTCAGCTCGGTGCGCTCGGGCAGCAGCGGGAGCTTGCCGGCTTCGGCCCGCGAGTACTGCAGGATGGTGTCGATCAGGCCCAGCAGTTGTTGCCCGCTGCGGCCAATGAGGTCCAGGAATTCCTCGTGCTTGGGCGAGCCGGGTGCCACGGTGCCGGAGCGCAGCAGCCTGGACAGGCCCAGCACGGCATTGAGTGGCGTGCGCAGCTCGTGCGAGAGATTGTTCAGGAACGCCTGCTGGACCCGGCTGCTTGCCTGCAGGTTGCGGTTCTCGGCCTGCAGCTGCACGGCGGCCAGCCGCAGGGCCTGGGCCTCCTGCAGCGGCGTGATGTCGTGCACCACGGAGCGGCTCATCAGGAAGCGCCCCTGATCGTCGTAGATCGCGGTCGCACTGATCTGCACCCTGCGCCGCGCACCGTTTGCCGACAACAGGTCGAATTCGAGGTCCTGGACCCGGCCAGTGGCCTGCAACAGCGGGAAGTTCAGGGCGAAGGCGTCGCGGCCTTCGTCGGTGAAGAAGTCTGTGATGCGGCGCTGGCCGATCAATTCGCTGGCAGGAAGTCCCAGCCATGCGGCGCTGGTGGCATTGACATGCACGAACACGCCGTTGGCGTCGAGCGAGTGGTAGCCGCAAGGGGCCTGGTCGTAGAGGTCGCGGATGCGCTGGGCCGACTCGGCCAGCTCGGCCTGCATCTGCTTGCGCTCGGTGATGTCGCGCGCGGCGCAATAGATCAGCTCGCGGCCGTCGATCTCGGCGGCCCGGCTCTGGACCTCGACCTCGATCAGGCTGCCGTCACGACGACGGTGCCGGGTTTCGAAGCGCTGTGTCTCGCCAACCTGGATGCCGCGCAGGCGCTCGGCCAGCTCTGTGTCCGTCATCACCGCTTCCCAGCTGCGCACGTTGCGGCCCGGCATGGCCCTGGGGGCCTGGTCCAGCATCGTGGCAAACGAGTCGCTGCAGCGCACAAGGGCGCCGCTGCGGTCCAGCACATGAATACCGTCGCAGGCCACCCGCAGCAAGGTTTCGCTGCGGCGGGCTTCGGCCAGCAGCGCACGACTGGCCGCCGTCTGCCGCCGCGCGCTGCGCAGCGCGATCACCGATCCCCCGGCCATCGCCAGCGTCAACGCGAGCAACAGCCCCAGCAACTGGGCGCGTTGCTCGTGCCAGGGCGAAAAGAAGTCCTCGGTGCCCAGGCCCACCAGGACCATCAGCGGATACGGTTTGACCTGTCGGTAGGCAGTCAGGCGCTCGACCTTGTCCACCGGGGTGACGGACATGAAGCTGCCGCTGGCCGGGTTCGCCCGCACCGCCGCGGCCAGCTCGGCCGACACCACGGCGTTGCCCACCGGCACCGGCTGCGCCGCAGCCAACGGACTGTGGCGTGCGATCAGTTGCAGCGACGTACTGCGCAGTGTCACGGCGTCCTGCGGCCCCAGGTCCATCGCGCCAAGGATCTGCTGGAAATGATCGACCGCAAGCGTGGCATAGACGACCCCGTCGAAGCTGCCATCCGGCCGCTCCAGCCGCCGCACCACCGCGATCACCCACTTGCGGCTGATGCGGGCCTGCAGCGGCTCTGACACCTGCAGGCTGTCACTGGCCTCGTCACGCGCACGCTGGAACACTAGGCGGTTGCTCATGTTCACCGGCGCGCCCGCCACACCCGGGCCATGGCGCACCAGACCGGATGCGTCGGCAATGCGCAGGCTGTCCAGCACCGGCAGCACGCGCATCTGATCGGCCAACACGGCCTCGACGACCGGGTCGGTCGACTCGCTGGTCTGGCCACTGCGGCGCAGCGAGGTCCTCACGTTCAGCAGCGCCAGATCCACCTGGGCCAGCTCCGAGGCAATCGTCTGCTGCAGCGTGGTGGCAAGGTTCTCGCTGGTGGCCTGGGCGCGCTGTGCGTGCGTGCGGTAGCTGCCTTGCAGGGCCAGCGTGGCGAGGCCGGCAAGGAACGCCAACATCACCAGGTTGGCGAGCACGAGCCACCGCGCCAGGCGTCGGTCCAGCCCGAGCGAATCCACCGTGGCTAGAGTGGGCGCAACATCCATGTCCATTCCACTGCTGCTCGCGGCGTGTACGTCGCACACCGCATCTGACGTAGCTCCCTGGCCACGCAGCCGCCGCAACAACAGCAACCGCGAAGGGCGTCGGCAGCGGACGGTTCACGCGCACTGCCTGTTTGAGTGTAGGAGCCACTTCAGCAGGCACACCCGCGTTCACCGACGTATTTTCCCGGATGGGCCTCTGTGAGAGAGCGCAACCCAGCCGGCAGGCGAGCACGTCCCACAAACGTGTGGCGGCCAGCGAACTGGCCGCAGCTCGACAGCGCCGGGCGCTGAAAACCGATGCGCGCCAGCGAAGTCTGGCCCACCTCGCCGGTGCCGACGCTGCTGACCAGCGGCACCTGCTTCATGAGCCCGATCACCTGCACAAGATCGGTGTCGCGTCTCAGAAGGGACGTGGCCGCGGAGACAGCGGCCGAGGCCGTCGGCACGGTGGTGGCCACCGGGCGTTCCTTCGCCCCGGCCAGGCTGCGGCAATCAGCTCGTCCTTGCGCACCACGCTTCCCCGCCCCTCGATCAAGGCAAGCAGCAGCATGAAGGCGGACCGGCCGATCTTGACCGGCTTGCCCTGCACAAGCAGCTGGTGCTCGTCGACCCTCAGCTCCCAGCCCTGGTAGCAATGGATCACATCGGTTGTCGCTTGCAGCTTCATGCGCCAGACAGCCGTTGATGCAGCTCGGGACACCGAGCCAGGCGCGCTGCGGGAACCTGGTTTGGCCAGCCCCTGCGAGGCCGCCAGCTCGTTTCAGCCGGCGAAGGCGCACGGCCAAACCCGCTCCGGGCGCTAAGCCCGCAGCGGTGAATGGCGCAATTCTAGTGACGGATGCCCCATCGCGGCGACTCGGGGCATGCGAGTTGAATCCGTGGCGCCACATCCGCTCACCGAGCGTCAGCGCCAGGTTACGAAGTCAAGAAAGGCCGGCCGCGCGCAGCAACCGTCAATGGCGAGGATCGGCTTGATGATGGGCCGGTCTCGACGCAAAAGCCGGTCCGTCCCGGCTCCCCGATGTCCTCCTGGCTTCAGCGTGCCATGCCGGCCTCGCGTGCCCATTTGAAGGACAGGCCGGTGTGCCGTGTCACCGCATGCGGCGGGCGATGCCATTCGACCCGGATGCCGCGCCTGGCAGCGTCGGCGCTGAATTCGTCCAGCAGGTCCCGCACGTCAGGGTCCACGAAATCGGCCCGGCTGGCATCCACCAGCAGCACGCTGCCATCGGGAATATGGGCCAGGCTTCGCTTGAGCGCCACCTTGGCCAGGAAGGTCACGTCCTTGCGAAAGGTCAGCAGCACATGGTCGTCATGCCGTGCGACGGTGAACGGCCGCAACAGGCTGACGCGCACGCTCATCGCCACGCTGAAGGCCACCCCGATGCCGATGCCGATCAACAGGTCGGTGGCCAGCACGCCGGCAATGGTGGCGACAAAAGGCAGAAGGCGGTCCGGCCCCTGGCGCGCAGCGGTGACCAGCAGCGAAGGCTTCGCCAGCTTCAGGCCGGTGAAGATCAGGATGGTCGCCAGGCAGGCCAGCGGGATCAGGTTGATCAGCTCGGTGAGCAGGAACACGCTGGCCAGCAGCAGCACGCCGTGCACCACGGCCGACTGCCGGCTGCGCGCGCCGGCGTGCACATTGGCCGAGCTGCGCACGATCACCGCAGTGATCGGCAGCGCGCCGAGCAGGCCGGCGGACAGGTTGCCCACGCCTTGGGCCTTGAGCTCGCGGTCCGGCGCGGCGCGGCGGCGCTCCGGGTCCAGCCGTTCGACCGCCTCCAGGCTCAGCAGGGTTTCCAGGCTGGCCACGATGGCCAGCGTGAGCGCGAGACCCCACACCGACGCCTGGCCCAGCGCCCCCAGGTCCGGCCAGACCAGCACCTGCTGCACGGCGCCCCAGGAATCCAGCGCCGGGAGGTTGACCCGGTGCTGCACCGGCGGCGCCAGTTGCGGCCAGAACAGGTCCAGGCCCAGCGTGACGACGATGCCCAGCGCCACCACCGCCAGCGGCGCGGGCACGGCCCGCACCAATGCGAAGCGGCGCAGCGCCGGGCGGTCCCACAGCGCCAACAGCAAGGCGGAGCCCAGTGCGATGCCACAAGCGGAAAGCGACACATGGCCCAGCGATGTCTGCAGCAGACCGGCTGCCGGCACCTCGGAGAGACCCGCTGCTTGAGGCACCTGTTTGATGATCAGCAACAAGCCGATGGCCGCCAGCATGCCGCTCACCACGGACGAAGGCACGTAGGCCGCGAAACGCCCCGCCTTCAACAGGCCGAAGCCGAATTGCAGCATGCCGGCCAGCATCACCGCCGTGAGAAAGGCCCCATAGCCGCCTACGCTGGCGATGCCTTCGACGACGATCACCACCAGGCCCGCGGCCGGCCCGCTCACGCTGAGCGGCGAGCCGCTGAGCAAAGCCACCACGAGGCCACCAATGATGCCCGACAGCAGGCCGGCAAGCGGGTCCACGCCGGAGGCGTTGGCAATGCCAAGACACAAGGGCAGAGCCACCAGGAACACCACGATGCCAGCCGGCACGTCATGCCGGAGGTCCTGGAAGGTCGGGCGGGAGGAAGACATGGGAGAACCTCACGGTCACATGAGAATGAAGAGGCGATGCAATGCCCTCACGCCACCGCGGTGGCGCGCAAGGCAAGCGCGGCAGCAAAGAAAGGAAAGGCGGGGGAAAAGCGGCTGGCAGGCGCTTCAGGCGGCTTGCAGTGCCGCAGGCCCGTTCGCGCCATCGGCAGCGTCTTCGTCGTCCAGCACGCGCAGACGGCCGCTGTGCAGATCGAACATCCAGCCATGCACCCGAGGGCGAGGCTCGGCATGGCGCACCAGCGCGGTGGCGCGCACCTGGCGCACCTGCTCCAACACGCTCAGCTCGGCCAGGCGGTCGGCCCGGGCCGCTTCAGGCAGCGTGCCCAGTTCGGCGAGATGACCGTGCGCCAGCATACAGAGCGGGGCGATGCGCCGCGTGAGATGCGGCATGCCGTCCGGCACCCCCGCGAGCGCGGCACGCACGCCACCGCAGCCCGAATGGCCGCAAATGATCACATGCGCCACCCGCAGCACGCCGACGGCATATTCCAGCACGCTCATCGTGTTGGCATCGTCCGTCGGCACCAGGTTGGCAATGTTGCGGTGCACGAAAAGCTCACCCGGGCCGGCATTGGTGATGGCCTCGGCCGGCACGCGACTGTCCGAGCAGCCGATCCACAACACGCCGGGGCTCTGGCCCTGGGCCAGCGTGCTGAAAAAACCGGCATCGACCTGGGCCAACTCGTTTGCCCACGCGACGTTTTCTACCAGAAGACGCTTGGTCCGACTCATGGCGTTTCCCTGAAGTTTTTGTTGCACCGCAGCATATCGAGCAGTGCTCGTGAAAACGGTAACAACCCGAAAACCCTGGGGAATACCCGCAAAAGGCAGCTTTTTTCGATCCCTCGGCTGAGGCAGCGCCGGCCTCCCGGCCGCGACGTGGCCGCGGCCGTATCAGGCCCAGCCGGGGCAGCTATTTTCAAGACTCGAAGAAAACAAAGGCCTCCATCGGTGGGCGCGGCCTGGGAAGCCGGGGCCGCAGCGCGGTGCCAAGCGTGATGCAGCAGATCGCCTGCTCACCCTCGGCCAGTTCGAAGGCGCGGCGCATCGCATCGCTGCGCATGCCGCGGCCGCTGGAAAGGCCACTGGCGAAGCCGTGGGCCTCGGCGGCGAGCAGCAGGTTCTGGATGGCGGCGCCCAGGGAAACGAGTTGCTCCTCGGGCGGCACCTGCTCGTGGCCGGACTGAAGGCGGGCGATGGCCAGCACCAGCACCGGGCCGCGGGCAGCCTTGGCGCGGGCGTCGGCGAGCTGGTCTTCGGTGGCCGCCGGGTCGCGCTCGTGCAGCGCTTCGGCAAAGGCATGTGACAAGCGTTTGCGGCCTTCGGGCCCGAGCACGATGAAGCGCCAGGGCAGGAGGCGGCCGTGGTCCGGCGCGGTGGCTGCAGCGCTGAACAGCGCGCGCAGCACGACCTCTCCCGGGCCGGGTTCAACCAGGTGTTTCGGGCCGGTGTGCTGGCGGGACTGCATCAGGGCCGCCAGCATGGTGGCGGGTTCGGGCGAGGCGTCTGAGGTCATGGTGGGTCCACCGGTTCTTCGGGTTCGACGGGGCCATGGCGGCGCTGGCGGAAGAGCCACGCCGCGCCGCCCAGCAACAGCAGCAGCGGCCCCAGCCACAGCAGCCAGGTGGCGGGTTCCAACGGCGGCTGGTAGCTGATGAATTCGCCGTAGCGCTGGACCAGGAAGTCGATGATGCCGCGGTCGCTGTCGCCGGCTGCCACGCGCAGCGCGATCTCGCGCTTGAGGTCCAGCGCCAGCGGCGCCTGCGAGTCGACCAGCGAGCCGTTCTGGCAGACCAGGCAGCGCAGCTGGCGGTACAGCACCTGCAGGCGCTCTGGGTCCGGCTCGGGGGCGGACGCGGGCTGGGCCAGCGCGGCGGCGGGCAGCGTCAACAGCCAGGCGAAGCGCTGTTTCATGGTCATGGCGCCTCCAGCTTGGGCAGCAGGTCGCGGTCGATGACTTCCTGGGTCAGCGCGCCCACGTGGCGGAAGGCGATGTGGCCCTCGGCGTCCACCAGGTAGGTCTCTGGCGCGCCGTAGGCGCCGAGCTCGATGGCCAGCCGGCCGTCGACGTCCACCAGCGTCAGTGCAAACGGGTTGCCGAGTTCGGCCAGGAAGGCGGTGGCGTCCTGCGGCGTGTCGCGGTAGTTCAGGCCCACCAGCCGGCCGCCCTGCCCTTTGGCACGCAGCCGCGCGGCCAGCGCCATCAGCAGTGGCTGCTCCTGGCGGCAAGGGCCGCACCACGAGGCCCACAGGTTGACCAGCCGCGGCTGGCCGTCGGCCACCACGGTCTGCAACAGGCCGGGTGCCCTGCCCAGCACCGGGCGCGGCAAGGCCGGGAAGGCGGCCCCCAGCCGGGCAGCAGGCAGCGTGCGCGGCCGGCCTTGCCACAGCGCCGCAGCCAGCAGCGCCAGCAAGCCCGCCAGCAGCAGGCCGGACAACCACAGTCCCGGGCGCCGGCGCTTCATGCCATCGCTCCTGCGCCCACCAACACGCCGGCCTTGCGGCCGCGCCGGGCGGCAGCCGACAGCGCCGCGCCCGCGGCCATCAGCAGCGCGCCGGCCCAGATCCAGCGCACGCCGGGCTTGTGCTGCACCCGCAGGCTCCATGCGGCCGACAGGCCCTGGCCCAGCGGTTCGCCCATCGCCACGTAGAGGTCGCGCCACAGGCCGGGCGCAATCGCGGCCTCGGTGGTGGGCCGGCCACTGCCGATGTAAACGCGCTTCTCGGCGCGCAGCAGGCGCGGCGCATCGCCTTCGCAGCCCCAGCGGAACTGGCCGACGCGGGCCAGGTAGTTCGGGCCGATCTCGTCGTGCAGGCCCTCGAACTTCAGCGGGCAGCCGGCCAGCGCGGCGGATTCGCCGGGCGCCAGCCGCACATCGCGCTCCTGGCCGTAGCCGTTGGACAGTGCCACGCCAGCGGTGAACAGCGCCACGCCCAGGTGCGCCAGCACCATGCCGCCTGGCGACGCGCCAAAGCCGCGCCAGCCGACGCTGCGCATGCGTTGCCAGGCCCAGGCCAGCGTGCTGCCGGCAACACCCAGCGCCAGCCACAACGCCAGCGCGCTGCCCCACTGCCAACGGTCGAACACCACCCACAACAACAGTGGCACCGCGACCGCGCCCAGCGCCATCAGCAACGCAACCGGCCGCAACCGCGTGAGCAGTTCCCGCCATGGCGAAGCGCCCCAGCGCAGCCACGCTGCCGGCACCAGCAGCGCCAGCGCCAGGCCCAGCAGCGGCCCCAGCACCCGCTCGAAATACGGCGCACCGACCGACAACCGGCCCAGGCTCAGCACCTCCATCGCCAGCGGGTACAGCGTGCCCAGTGCCACGCTGGCGCAGGCGACGACGAGCAGCAGGTTGTTCAGCGCCAGCACGCTTTCGCGCGACACCGCCGCCGGCAGCGGCGCGGCCTTGGCCGGCGACAGCCGCTCCGGGTGGCGCGCATACAGCACGAAGCAGACCAGCAGCGTCAGCGCCATCAGGCAGAGCAAGGCGCTGCCGCGCAGCGGGTCGCTGGCAAAAGCGTGCACGGAGGTGAGCACGCCCGAGCGAACGAGGAAGGTGCCGAGCAGGGCCAGCGCCCAGGCAGCCATCGCCAGCAATGCGCTGGCATGGGCGAAGCGCCCGCGCTGATCGCGCCCGGCCTGCACGTGCAGCAGGGCGGCCAGCGCCAGCCAGGGCAGCAGCGAGGCGTTTTCCACCGGGTCCCAGAACCACCAGCCGCCCCAGCCCAGCTCGTAGTAGGACCACCACGAACCCAGCGTGATGCCCACCGACAGGCAGGCCAGTGCCGCCGCGGTGAACGGCCGCGCGCGGCGCACCCAGTCGGCCGGCGCGCCCCAGGCCAGCGTGGCCAGCGTCATCGCAAACGGCAGCGCGGTGCCGGCATAGCCCAGGTACAGCAGCGGCGGATGCAGCGCCATCGCCGGGTCCTGCAACAGCGGGTTCAGGCCCTGGCCTTCGCGCAGCGCGGCAGCGCCCTGCCAGGCCTCGAACGGGTTCGCGCCGCCCAGCAGCAAGGCCAGCAGCCCCAGGCTCAAGGCGCCCAGCACACCCAGCACCCGGCTGGCCCAGACCGGCTCAGCCGCGCGCAGGCCCCAGGCCGCTACGGCGCTCCAGCCGGCCAGCAGCCCGGCCCACAGCAGCAACGAACCTTCGTGACCGCCCCACACTGCGGCCAGCCGGTAGACCAGCGGCATCGCGCGATGGCTGTGGTGCACGACGTAGGCGATGGTCAGGTCCTGCGCCGCCAGCGCCCAGGCCAGCACCACCAGCGCGGCCAGCAGGCTCACGGTTTGTGCCACCAGGCCGATGCGGACCAGGCGCCCTGCCCGGCTTGTGGCGGCGGGTTGCGCCAGCCACGGCCCGATGCCAGCGCCGGCCTGCAGCAAGCCGGCGGCCACGGCCAGCCACAGCAAGGTGTTGCCCAACAGGCCCAGGCCGCTGCTCATCGGGCTGCCTCTCGGCGCTCAGAAGGACATGCAGACATCGGCCCTGACCCTCAAGACTGACTCTTGCAAGAACCGGCGCTTGTAGTCCGCCACCAGGGCTCGGATGGCCGCGTCGCTGGCGGCATCGTCTTCGTGCAGCAGGCTCAGCACAAACGAGGCCTCACGCACCACCGCCCCGTCAGCACCACGCCATTGGCCGGCGGCTGGCCACACGCTCAGCCCTTGCGGGAAACGCGGCGTGACACTGCTGCGCAGGAATTCGGCCCAGTCCTCGGGCGAAACGGCACCTTCCGGCCTGGCGGTGCCGAAATACAGCGTGTCGCTGATGGCGCGCGTCTCGCCCGCCGCGCACCGCAGCGCCGGCGGCGTGTTGGCACAGCCGGCCATCAGCAGCGCACCCAGCTGCAGGCTCAGCAGTAAAACGCAACGGATCATGGCGCGGAAGCCGGGTTGGCCGGGGCCAGCCCCGGCGGGGTGTAGTTCTCGTCGTGCTTGGCCAGCACTTCCTGCGCCTGCAGGCTACCGTCAGCCGCCAGCCGGCCCTGCACGATGGCGCCCTTGCCTTCGGTGAACAGGTCAGGCAGCACGCCGCGGTAGTGCACCACCAGCGTGTGGTCGGCATCGGCCAGAACGAAGCGCACCGCCAGGCTGTCTGCCTCGCGCTGCAGCGAGCCCGGCTGCACATAGCCGCCGATGCGCAGCGCGTTGTTGTCCGCCTGCGGCCTGGCGGACAGTTCGCTGGGCGTCAGGTAGAAGACCAGGTTTTGCTGGAAGGCATTCAGTGCCAGCGCCACAGCGGCGCCAGCCAGCATCAGCACCGCGGCCCAGATGGCAAAACGCCGTTGCCGCGGGCTCATCGTGCATCCCCCTCGGCGGCGGCCTGCGCCGCGCGCAAGCGCCTCGCGCGCGCGGCCAGCGCCAACCATTCGCAGGCCAAGGCTGCGGTGACCAGTGCCAAGCCGGACCAGACGAACACGCCGTGCCGGCCCATCTGCAAGAAGCTGGCCCAGTCGGACCAGGCAGGGTGCAGCCACTCAGGCATGCAGCACCTCCGCTTGCGGCAACTCGTCCTGCCAGCGCAGCGCCAGCTGGCGTTCGGCGATCACGAGTTGCACCCGGCGCAGCGCCGTGGCCGCGGCATAGGCCCAGGCCGCGGCGGTCATCAGCAGCAGGCCGGCGAGCATCACCGGCGCCATCTGCGCCTGGCCGGGCGTGAGCGTTGCGCCCTGGTGCAAGGTGTTCCACCAGCGCACCGAGAAGTAGATCACCGGCAGGTTCAGCGCGCCCAGCAGCGCCAGCACCGCGCAGCCACGGTCCGCCCGCTCGCCTTCGTCATGCGCCTGCAGCAAGGCCAGGTAGCCCAGGTAGAGGAAGAGCAGCAGCAGCGAGGTGGACAGCCGCGCGTCCCACACCCACCAGGTGCCCCACATCGGCTGGCCCCACAGCGAGCCGGTGGCCAGGCTCAAGGCGGCGAAGACAGCGCCGGTGGGCGCCAGCGCATGCGAGAGCCAGAACGCCGTGCGCACCCGCCAGACCAGGCCGACAAAGCTCCAGGCGGCCATCAGCGCGTAGATGAACATGCTCATCCACGCCGCTGGCACATGCAGGTAGATCAGCCGGTAACCCTGGCCCTGCACCGCATCCGCAGGCGCCACGCCAAAGCCCAGCCACAGCCCGGCCAGCAACAGCAGCCCGGCGACGACCAGCAGCGGCCGCACCAGCTGCGCGGCGAGCGCGGCGAGCCGCGGCGGCGCGGCAAAGTAGAACAGCCAGCGACCAGCGTTCACGGGGCGGACGGCCGGCAGGCAGCGGGCAGCTGAAGCGCGGCGGTGGGGAGAAAGGCAATGGCGAGCATGAGGCACGGCGGCGCGCCGTTCGGGCGAAGCCGCCTATTCTCCGGGAACTCGCACACCGGCCTTCTTCACCCCCAGGTCTTGAGCACCCACAGCCAGCCGCTGGCGGTGATGAAGCTGGCCAGTGTGGTGATGAGCAGCACCGCGGCGCAAAAGCCTTCCCAGTGGTAGCGCAGCGCCATCATCGGGTAGATGCTGAGCATGGGCGCGGCGGCCAGCATCAGGCCGGCGTTGCGCAGCTCGGGCGAGACCGCCGGCAGCAGCCAGAAGGCCAGCGCCACGGCCATCGGGTGCATGACCAGCTTGCCCAGCATGACCGCGCCCATGGCGCTGCGCTGGCCCTCCAGCTTCGCGCCGTGCAGCGAGCCGCCGATCACGAACAGCGAGACGGGTGACGCGACCACGGCCATCATCTGCAGCGGCCGCATCAGCAGGTCCGGCAGCGTGAGCCCGGTCAGCGAGAACAGCACGCCCAGCGCCATCGCGACGATCAGCGGCGTGCGCACCAGCTGGCCGAAGACGCGCTGCAGCGTGGCGCGCCAGGGCACTTCGGCGTCGCCCTGCGCGGCCAGCACCAGGGCCAGCGGGATGATGATGAGGTTCTCGACCAGCATGGTCAGCGCCAGCGCCACGCCGGCCACCGGGCCCAGCCACTGCACTGCGATGGGGTAGCCCACGTAGGCGCTGTTGGAAGACGACACGCCCATGCCCAGCAGCGCCGAATGCGGCATGGTGCGACCCTGGCGCAGCCGGGCCCAGGCGGTGGTGCCCAGCAGCATCAGCAGCGAACCGGCGGCATAGGCGCCGAGGTAGTGCACGTCGAAGATCTTCGCGATGGGCTGGCGCGCCAGCGCATGGAACAGCATGCAGGGCAGCGCCACGTTGACCACGAAGCGGCCGATGGTGCGGAAGTCCGGCGCGTCGAACAGGCCGCCGCGGGCAATCGCATAGCCCAAGGCCATCAGCAGGTAGATCGGGGCGGTCAGCAGCAGGATGTTCAGCATCGGCGCGAGCAGGCGGGAAAAGGAAAGCCCCGCGAGCGGGGCTTGATGGACGAGGGCGATTGTCTATCGCAAGGCCTTCAGCTGCATGCTGCCCGGCAAGGGCACCGAGCGTCTGAGCACGCCTTCGGTGAGCCAGTCGGCCGAGCGCCGCGCGCGCGCGGCCACGGTGGGCAGCGGCATCTGCTGGTAGTCGTCGTTGAAGACCTCGAAGCTGTAGTCGCCACGGTAGCCCATCTGGCTGAGCCGGGTGACCATGTCGGCCAGCGCCTCGTTGTGCACGCCTTCGCCGGGGAAGACGCGGAAGTGGCGCGCGGTGCTGATGCGCTCTTCCACCGAGCGGATTTCCTGCCACATGAAGTCCGCCAGCTGGACGAGGAAGATCTTGTCGGGGTCGACCAGGTCCAGTGCGTCCAGCGGGGTCTTCATGGCCAGCAGGTGGAAGGCGTCCAGCCCCAGGCCGAGGTTGGGCGCATCGGCCCGCTCGACGATCTCCCAGGCCTGCGTGAATTCATTGACACTGCGGCCCCAGGACAGCGCCTCGAACGCCACGCGAATGCCCATGGGCACCGCCAGCATGGCCAGCTTGCGCAGGTCGCGCGCCATGTCGGCCACGCTGTCGCTGGCATGGCTGGAGGTGGACGAACAGGCCAGCAGCACCTTGGCGCCCACCGCGTGGCACATCTCCAGCATGGACTTGGCCACGTCCACCTTGTAGGCATGCAGGTGGCCGGACAGGCCTTCGAAATCGCGCAGCACCTGGAAGCCGGTCACGCGCAGGCCGCTGTCGCGCACGGCCTGCACCGCGGCGTCCACGCCTTGCGGATGGCCGACCAGGTCGCGTGCCGACAGCATCACCTGCTCGAAGCCGGCCGCGCGCATGGCCGCCAGCCTGGCCTCCAGCGGGCCGGCCAGCGTGATGGTGTCCATGCCGAAGTCGCGGAAATTACCCGCGGCGGGCGCGCTGGCTGACGGCTTGCCGTTGGCGTTCATCGGCCAGCCTCGTCATGGACCAGCTCGAAGCTGACACTGCCCAGCCAGGTGCGGGTGAGCGCGCCACGCTCGGGATGCCGGGCGGGTGCCTCGCCTTGCAGGTCCGTCTGGAAGGCCACACCGCGGGCGGCGAGCGCCTGCACGGCAGCCGGCACATCCGGCGCGCCCAGGCCCAGCCGCGCGAAGCGCTCGCTGGACTCGATGACAAACACCTCGGGCTCGATCAACTGCAGGTAGAACGAGCGGCAAGGGCTTTGCAGGATGTGGCCCTTGGGCAGGATGCCGAAGCGCTGCTCGTCGGGCAGCTCGGTGAAGCTGAACAGCTCGCAGTAGAACTCGACCCAGTCGTTCATGCGGTCGTTGCCGATGTACTGCACCAGGCCAAACCAGTGCAGGCCCTGCAGCGCCGGTGGCTTCGGGTTCACGCCGGGAATCGGCACGAAGTCCACGTCGTAGATCGAGAACTCGCGGTAGCGGTCGACGAAGTAGATGCGGCTGCTGCCCACGCCGTGGATGGCCGGGATGTTCAGCTCCATCACCTCGACCTGCGCCGGCACGCCCCAGGCGCCACGCGCCAACACCTGGCGGTAGGCCTCGGATGCATCGCGCACGCGCAGCGCGATGGCGGCGATCTCGGGCTGCTCGCCCAGGTGGGGGCCGCCGGCCACCGAGCCGGTGTGGGCATTGATCACCACGTTCATGTTGCCCTGGCGGTAGAGCAGCACCTCGCGCGAGCGGTGGCGAGCCACCGGCTGGAAACCCATGTCCTCCAGCACCTGGCCCAGGGCCTGCGGCCGCCGGGTGGTGTATTCGATGAACTCGATGCCGTCCAGCCCCAGCGGGTTGGATTCGATCACCGGTTCGCGCTGGAGCGCGGCAGGCAGGGTCTGGGTAAGCGTCATGGCAGCAGTGGGTAAGGCGTCAAGAGGCCAGGGTGTGCGACTGGTGCGGCGTGTGCAGCGCGTCACCGGCAGCAGGCGTGGCGCCAGGCCGGCCCAGGTCGTGCATCTGGATGCGGTAGGTTTCGCGGGCCGACCAGCAGGCGGTTGCGGCAATCGCGCAGATGCCCAACGTGAGCGAGCCGACGATCAGCGGAATGTTCTGCGTGCCGGGAGGCGCAACGGTGGCAAACAGCGCCGGCAGCATCGCGGTGATGGCCGTGCCCACGTTCTGCGAAAGCGCCATGGCGGTGACCCGCGTGCGGGTGGGGAACAGCTCGGGGAAGAAGCTGGGGAAGACCGCGTTGTAGCCCTGGTAGACCACGCCCCACATCAGCAGCGACATCAGCACCGCGAGCGGCACGTTGGCAATGCTGATCGCATACAGGTAGGCGAAGGACAGCAGGCCGGCCAGCAGCGCGCCGACGATGATCGGCGGCCGGCGGCCGATGCGGTCGGAGAGCTTGCCAATGAAGGGGATCACGATCACGGCCAGGATGTTGCCGGCCACCGGGATCCACAGGTAGACCTCCTTGTCGAAGCCGATGCCGTAGGCCTTCTGCACCGCATAGGCGCCGCCGAAGATGGTCGCCACGACCGGGATCACGTTCATCAGCGCCATGCAGACGACACGGAACATGTCGGCCTTGTTGCTGGCAAAGGACTGGGTGATGGGCGCGCGCAGCTTCTCGCCCTTCTTCGCCACCTCGGCAAACGCGGGCGTCTCGTCGACCTCCTTGCGAATGAAGTAGCCCGCGATGATGACGACAAAGCTGAGCAGGAACGGAATGCGCCAGCCCCAGGTGTTGAAGTCCTCGCTGGGCAGGAAGTGCGCCAGCGGCAGGAAGACGGCGGCTGCCAGGATCTGGCCGGCCTGCACGCCTTGCAGCGTGAAGCTGGCGTAGTAGCCGCGTTGGCCGTAAGGCGCGTGTTCCAGGATCATCGAGCTGGAGCCCGAAATTTCGCCGGCCACCGCAAAGCCCTGGATCAGCCGCATCACCACCAGCAGCACCGGCGCCCACAGGCCGGCCTGTGCGTAGGTCGGCAGCAGGCCGACGGCCATGGTCGAGAAGCCCATCAGGAACATGCACAGCACCAGCACGTTCTTGCGGCCGTGCGTGTCGCCGTAGTGGCCCAGCACCATCGCGCCGATCGGCCGCGCCACGTAGCCCACGCCGTAGGTGGCCAGCGAGGTGACGATGGCAATCGTCGGGTTGCCTGCGGGGAAGAAGATCTGCGGAAAGATCAGCGCCGCGGCGGTCGCGTAGATGAAGAAGTCGTAGTACTCCAGCACCGAGCCGATCCAGCCGCTGGCTGTGGCTTTGCGGGTCTGGCTGGCGGCGTGGGAATCTGCGAAGGGCTTCGCGCTTGACCTGCTCATGGTGTCTCCTGTTGTGATGGCGGGAGACAAGAGGCCTGAATCGCACCCCACAAGGCTGTCGCCTGCCACGAGACGGGATTCCAGCACCGGCACCCCGAAGACACCAGCGATTTGCGCGATGATCGCGCACCCTGCGCGCTTTGCGGACCAAAAAGGGGTTTTCACTGAGCGCAGAGACGCGCCAGGCCCTGCTTCAGATCAAGGGCGCCAGCCCCAGCGCCGCCTCGCGCAGCAAGGGCAGCAGCCGCACGGCCAGGTCCTCGGTGGTGTGGGTGACCGCCTGCACGGTGCAGCTCATCGCGGCCTTGCACTCGCCCTTGCGGTTGAGCAGCGGCACCGCAATGCCCACCAGGTTCATGTCCAGCTGGCGCTCGGTGATCCAGTAGCCCAGCGCACGTGCGGTGCGGCAGTTCTCCAGGAAGCGCTGCGGGTCGGTCACCGTCTGGCCGGTGTAGCTGCTGAACTCGTGCACCGCGGCCCAGGCCTTCAGCGCCTCGTCGCTCCAGGTCGACAGCATGGCCGTGCCCGGCGTGACCACATGGGCCGGCGCCCTTGCGCCCACGTGATGGCCAATCGACACCAGGCGCGGCGAATTGCTGCGCGCCACGTAGATCACCTCGTGCCCGTCCAGCACGCTGACGTTCACCGTCTCGCCGCACTGCATGGACACGCGCTGGATGAAGGGCTGCACCAGGCGCGGCAGGCGCGAGGCATTGAGGTAGCTCTGTCCCAGCCGCAGCACGCGTGGCGTGAGCCAGAAGTATTTGCCGTCGGTCGCCATGAAACCGAAGTGCACCAGCGACAGCAGGTAGCGCCGCGCGGCCGTGCGGGTGATGCCTGCGCGCACGCCCATCTCGCTGGCGGTCATGCGCACATGGTCGTCGTCGAAGGCCTCGATGACGCGCAAGCCCTTGCCCAGGCCATCGATCACGTCCTTGCGATCGATCTCGAACGGCGGGGTGTCATCCATGGCAGTGAAGAGGAAAGATACGGGAAAACCCGCGTTAGGCACGATCAGCGCCCGGAGCGCGCGATTATCGCGCGCATCGCTTGTCGCCTGCGCCGCGCCTGCCTATCGTCATGCCCATTCAGTGCCCCGCCGTCCCGGCGCGGGCCTGCTCCCAACATGGCCACTGCAATGATCACTGGCAAGACCACCCTGGTCGCCCACCTGGGCTACCCGACCGCGGGCTTCAAGGCCCCGATGATCTACAACCCCTGGTTCGAACGCCGTGGCATTGACGCAGTCGTCGTGCCCATGGGCTTCAAGCCCGAGGACTACGCCGCCGGCCTGAACGGCCTGCGGCGCCTGACCAACCTGCGCGGTGCGCTGGTCACCATGCCGCACAAGGTCGCCACGCTGGCGCTGATGGACGAGGTCACGCCCACCGCCGCGGTGGCCGGCGCCTGCAACGCCATCCTGCTGCGGGAAGACGGCAGCCTGCTGGGCGACCAGTTCGACGGCGCCGGCTTCGTGCGCGGCCTGCAGCGCAAGGGCTTTGCGCTGGGCGGCAAGCGCGTGCTGGTCTCCGGAAGCGGCGGCGTGGGCTGCGCCATCGCTGCATCGCTCGCCGCGGCCGGCGTGGCCGAGATGCAGCTCTTCGACTCGAACGCAGCCGCCTCCGATGCGCTGGCCGGCCGCCTCGCCCAGCACTACCCGCAACTGAAAGTCGGCCTCGGCCGCAACGACCCTGCCGGCATGGACCTGATCGTCAACGCCACGCCGCTGGGCTCCCGCGAAGGCGACCCCCTGCCCTTCGACGTGGACCGCATCGCGCCCACCACCTTCGTCGGCGAAGTCGTCATGCGCCAGCGCATCACTCCCCTGCTGGCCGCCGCCCAAGCCCGTGGCTGCCCCATCCAGGTCGGCACCGACATGCTCTTCGAAATGATCCCCGCCTACCTGGAATTCTTCGGCTTCGGCATCGCCACGCCGGAGGAACTGCGCGAGAGCGCGGAGTTGCCGGACGGGGCTTGAGCGCTGCGGGCCGCCCTGGGCAAAACGGATGCACGAGCGGCAGCAGGCTACCCGCCCGCGCCGACCGCTGCCAACAGGCCTGACGCCGCCTGCTTGTCCCTGATCGGCGGCTGCCCATACATCCTGGTGTATTCGCGGCTGAACTGCGAAGCGCTTTCGTACCCCACCTCGAAAGCGACCTGGCTCATGTTCTTGCCCTTGGACAAGATCAAGCGGCGTGCCTCGATCAACCTGAGGTGCTTCTGGAACTGCAGCGGAGAGAGCGATGTGATGGCACGAAAGTGCTGGTGGAACGCCGAACGGCTCATGCCGGCCGCCGCCGCCAGCCGCTCAATCTGCACGGGCTGGGCATGGTCCGCACGCAGGATGGCCACAGCTCGCGCAATGCGTCGCACATGGCTGTCGGGCAGGCCCAGGCAGCGGATGGCCGGGCCTTGGCGGCCCAGCAGCAGCCAATGGTGAATCTCTCGGATCAAGCCATCCTTGAGCACCGCGAGTGATTCCGGGCGATCCAGCAGCAGCACCAGCCGACGCAGAGCGTCGCGCAGGTCCTCGCGTGTGTCGGGCGCGACTTGCGGTGGACAGGCCTCGGGCGCATTCACGATCAGTTCCGTGATCACGGCCGGATCCAGGTCCAGTGCCAGCGCCAGGTAGGGCTTGGCGATGCTGGCCTGGCTGATCCGACTCGCCGTCGGCCGGTTGCCCGTGACGATCATCGTGTCGCCGGCGGCATAGGACGACACGCCACTGTCCATGGCGACGCGCTTGCGGCCCTGCAATACCAGGCACACCAAGGGACTGACCACCGTGTGCTCCAACTCGCTGGGTGCCGCACGCTGGACCAAGGACAGGCCTTGGACAGGCCTGACGGTGACCCCTTCAGCCTGCTTGTGCTTTCCCGTGTAGCGCAGGATCGCCTGCTTCAGCTCCTCGGACATGGCGCATTCTGTCCATGACGGCTGTCCAAGTAAAACCGGCCTGGACAATCAGGCAAGCAATGTCGACGTTCGGGCACGAGCCAAGGCCGCCTCGACCCTAGAGTGGGCGCATCGACCCAGGAGACCCGCACATGCCCCAGTTGCCTCACGAGATCCCCTCCAGTTCAGGGAAGCCGCTCGCCGCTCACTGCGGCGTGCAGGTGCTGGGCGAACAAGGCGTTGAAGGCCGCAAGGCATTCTTCATTCGGATCGAGGCCCGGCCTGGACAAGAAGAGGCGGTGGCGCAAATGCTTGGAGACATCCGGGCATGCGTCGAAGATGAGCCCGCCACGGGACCGTGGTTTGCCTTGCGGTTTTCACAGACGAGTTTTGCCATCTTCGAGGCCTTCCCCGATCTGGCAGGGCGCCAGGCGCATGTCGAGGGCGGTGGTGGCGACATCTTCCGCGACCTCGCGCGCATGAACACCATCCTGGCCGATGCGGCCACGGTGCACCGCGTCGATGTTCTCATGAGCAAGGACCACTTCTCCCATCACCCGGCGGATTGATGGGCTTGGCTGCCGCCAAACCGTCTGCACACGGATCCAGCGCCAGTCGCGCACCCTGGCCAGCACGTCCCGCAGTTGGATGCGGACGGGCCTGGGACCCAACGACCCGGCCGCCATGGAAGAGCTCGCCGACTGGCGCCTTGCGACCCCTATGCATGGGCCTCACCTATGCGTAGTTGCCTGTCGCAGAGCGGGCGTTACTGAGGCAGGACGCGCCCTGCAAGCCCTCGATGTCGTGAGCATCTACACATGGTCCTTGCCCGCAGGTGCACTGGCGGCTCCACAACCTGGAGACCGCCATGTGCACCAAGCCTTGTTCTCGCTCCCATTCCTCGGGCCGTTCCCGCAGCTGCAATCAGCTGGACCGCCACATCCCGGGGTACCGGCAGTACCTCTCGGCTGGGCCACCTTCTTGTCGTCCTGCGCGCCGACAACGCCATCGCGCCTAGGCCGCTGGACATGACCGAGCTGGCGCAGGAACTGCGTCGCTACGACCACATGGAGCTGGTGCGAGGCCTTGCCCCGAAGACACGCGAGGGCGCTCTGCGCCTCGTCGAGGCCTTGCTGCGCAAACACTTCGGTGACGACACCATCCAGTTCGATGTAATCACGCCGGAACGCGTGCGCCGCTTCTTCGCCGCCCAGGCCAAGAACTACAAGGCGCCAACGAGCCTGGGCGCCGTGGTCTCGGCCCTGCGCGGCTACTTCCGCTGGCGTGCGACGCTGGGTGACCGTATCCATGCGCTGGTTGGCGCGCTGGCGTACCCGGCGAACTGGCAGCTGGCAGCTGGCATCGTTGCCCCAAGCCGCAGGAACTGGCAGAGGTCGAACAACTCGAGGCCGCCCTCGGCCAGGGCGGCCCGTCGATGCTGCGTGCTGACACCATGGTGCGCCGCATGCTCGATCTGGGCCTGCGCAGCGGCGAGGTCGCACGCCTGGGTCTGGACGATATCGACTGGGAAGCCGGCACGATCACCTTGCGCCGGACCAAGGGCCGGCGTGAAGACGTGATGCCCTTGCCGGAAGCCACGGGGCGAGCCATCGCCGCATACCCTCGCGACGAGCGACCGAAGACCCAACACCGGATGGTCTTCGCCCGGCACATGACGCCACGGGAACGACCGATCGGCCCGGACCTCGTGCGCAAGACCATCCGCCAGCCCCTGGCCCCCTGCTGGCGCAAAACAACCGGGTCTGACCACCGCAAAGCAATCTTGGAATGGGCAAATGCGGGGGCTGCAGCTGCCGAATTCACCTGACGCGTGGCGCTGTCGCACCAGGGGGTTGGGCCGGAATCCAGCACTGGCAAGCCCTTCAACCCTCAACCCGGTGCCGCTGTACATACCGCCGTCAAGTACGGTGCAGCCCGTTCACCGGCCTGCGCCGCTCCGGCCGAAATCGCCACACCAGGAGCAACAGAGCCAGCCCCGCCGGCAACCAGCGAAGATCGGTCTCGACCGGTTGCCGCCAGGCGAGCTGACTGTCGAGCATCGCGCGCTTCAGCACGCCTGGATCGGTGAGGGGCGCATAGCCCAAGCCCATTCCGACGGCGAGCGACTGCAGGTAGTCGTCCTCGCGGCGCGACAAATGCTCGATGCCCTGCCCCACCCCTGGCCGCTGCACGACTTCATCGGCCGTCCAGAAACCGGCCGGGTTGCCATTTGAATCCGTCTTCGGAATCCGCACTGCCACTTCTCCGCCCACTCCGATCAGCCAGCCGCCGATTTCGCCGGGCGTGATGTCAGCCATCACCGGCAGGCCGGGTTCGCGCAGGGGCGGCGCCTCTTGTCCGTCGGTCAGGAAGATCACGTGGGTGTGCGGCTCCATTTGCTTGGCGGTGCGCAAGGCCCAGGTGACTCCCTTGCCGATGTTGCTCGCATTGGCCCAGCGCATGCGGCCATCGATTTGATCCAACGAAGCGAGCAGCTCTTCATAGTGGCCGCAGACCTCCACCGGCAGCAGCAGCACCAGCACGCGGTAGTCGGCAAACAGACTCCAGCCGATTTCGGAACCGCATGGCAGGGCGAGCAGCGCCTCATGCGCAGCGGCGCGGGCAAGCGCCAGCCGGCTCACCGGCAGGCCGTTCAGCTGCAAGTCCTCGACATCCATGCTTTGTGTGACGTCGAACGTCACCATGTAGCGGTAGGTGTCACGCGACAACAACAAGTGCGGTGTGCCCACGGCCAACATGAGCAGCAGCAACGCCGACGAGACGGGCCAGGTGGCGCGGTCGAATGCAGCGCGCAACCAGTTCAACACGAAACGCGTCGGGGCGTTGGAGGCAGGCCGTTCGATGCCGGCAGGAGGAGGCATCGCAACCGGGGGATGGACCGGCGCGTTCATGGCAAGTCGCCGGCCTTCATGCCGCGCATGCGCACGCGGCGCTGCTCGACTGGAACGTTCTCGTCGGCGAACGCCGCTTCGTTTTCGGGCGCGAGGCGCAGCGCGCGTTCGAGGTTGTAGCGGGCGTCCCACTCTTGCGGCGCGGTGCGCAGCAGTTCGCGATAGCGCTGCTTGGCGAGCTCAAGCGCCGCGACCGAGTCGCCAGGTGCGCCAGCCATGCCCTGGCGCAGGTAGACGTTGGCCAGGTTATAGAGCGCCACCAGGCGCAGGCCCGAGGGCGAATCGTCCTGGAGCAGTCGGCTGTAGAGCTTGATCGCGGCGTCGTGCTGGCCCGAAAGCGAGAGCACATGGGCCCGGGTCAGGCGGGCTTCGGGCAGGGCATGTGGGTCGGATATGTCGCTGGAGCTGGCTGCGTGGCTCGCTGCCTGCAGGCCCTGGGTCGAGGCCAGTGCCATCGCCTGGTTGACCGCCTTCGCATGCTGAAGCTTGAGCGCCTGTTGCAACAACATGCCCGTGAACACGAAGGCGACAACACCAAACAGGGCATGTGCTGTTCGCCGCTTCATGACCATCCCCTCACTTCGATCGATCGCCAGGCCAGCAGCGCGACGCAACACGCGAGCGCGATGGTGAACAGAGCACCGCTGTGATCGCGACGTGGTACGCGTTCGAGGAACGAAAGCGGCTGGTTCTGTTGGCGATCGATCTCGGCGACCGCTGCTGCCATGGCGCCCGCATCGTCTGTCTGGTAGAGGTGGTAGGGCGTGGCAAGCTTGCTGAAGAAGCGGTGCAGCGAGATTTCTTCGACACTCTCGTCGGCGTCTGCCGTGAGACCCTTCAGGTCGGCCGAGTTGTGGCTGGTGCGGATGTAGATCCAGTACACGCCGATGCGCTGGCGCGCCAGCCCGGCCTCGATCTTCTGGCGTGTGGGCGCGTCGAGTTGCGCGCCGCCGTCTGAGGCGATGAGAACGACGCGGCTGCCCGAGTAGGGGCGACCTTCGAACTGGCGGATCGCCATCAACAGGGCGCTGCCCATGTCGGTGTCGGGCAGGCCACGGCCGATGCCGGCAGCGGACAGGCCGGCAAGCACGACATCGCGCCGTTCGGTGAACGGCACCGTGGTCATGGGCCGGGTGCTGAAGGTGATCAAGGCGAAGCGGTCGTCCTGCCGCTTGGTGACAAACTGGGCGAGTAGTTCGCGGACGATCTTGCCCTTGGAGTCGCCGACTTCCAAGCCGCCCCCGGAAGAATTCCAGGGCCTGATGACGCTGTCCATGCTGCTGCTGCGGTCCAGCAGAATCAGCACCTCGGCGCCGCGGCCGGTGCGCTGTATCTGCGCGCCCGATTGGCCCGGACCGGCGAGCCCGACAACGAGGCTCGCCAGCGCCAGCACGCCGAGGGCACGCCATACCGGAGACAGAGCGCGGCCGACGCGGTCCACCGGCAGCCAGGCGAGGTTGGAGAACGCGAGCGCGTCGCTGCGCCGCCGCAGCATGGGCAAGGCAGCCAGCGGCAGAAGAAGCAGCATCAAGGGATGCAGGAAGTCGAGCGCCATCATGACCCGCCGTGGTGACGCTTTTCTGCGTCGCGCAACGCGAGGCAGAGGTCGCGCAAGGGGTAGGAGGCGTGGATGGGCTCGGTCGCGAAGAACCGTTCGCTGGAGCGTTGATAGAACGCCTCCAGTTGCGGCTGCAGTGCGCGCAGATGTGGCGCACTGGTCAGCAGCCCACCCAGGGTGCTGGCCGTGACCACGTGGCCCGCCGTGGCGTCGAGCGCCCGGTGAATGCTGAGCCACGCGGCGGGCTCGGCCTGAACTGCTGCCCTGTCGAAGCGCTGCACTTCGGCCCAGGCACGCGCGAAGGGCAGCCGGATCGCCTCGCGCCGGTTGCGCCACAGCCACCAGGCGAGCCAAGCCGCGAGCGTCAGTGCCAAGCCGGCGGCCAGACGATCGAAGCGCCGGCGGATCAGCGCCGTGGGCAGAGCGGCAACTTCGTGGTCAGGACGCATGGCCAGCAGATCGCCCTGCGCAGCCACGTTGTCTGGCGTCAGGGGACCCATGGTGATGGGCCACTCGGCGATCTGCCAAACGTTGCCCGACCGGCCCTTGAGCGTCAGCGCCGGCAGATTCGCGTTGGTGAGCGCTCGCGGCGCATTGACCACCTGGTAGTCGATCGCCAACCAGCGCTGGCCGGAGGCATCGGTCTCAAGGCGCGGCATTCGGCGGTCGAACCACGCACCGACGCGGCCGCTGGGCGCTGCCGCCGCAAGTTCGTCGTCACCGAGCAACAGGCGCTGCGTGAGCACGTCGCCTATCGTGTTGCCGAAGGCGCGCGGCTGCTGCACGGTGGCCGGGGCCGCGCCGGCAACGATGGCGACGCCGGCGGCCAGCGCGCCGGCGACGAAGACCAGGAACGAACGACTCACGCCACGTTCTCGAGGAAGTAGCGCGACAGCGCCTCGGACTCGAACGCGCCGTGCACCCAAAAGGGCTGGATCTCGCGCGCGCGAAACCGGGTGTCGATCTCGGCGCGGCGATTCGCCACCGCGGTGCGCCATTGCTCCCGAAGGGCATCGCGCATCCACAGCGTTCGCTGCGAGCCGGACTCCGCGTCGCGCACCGTGAGCAGCGCGCCACTGGGCGGCGGCTCGGTCTCGGCGCGGTTCCACACGACGAGGGGCACGACGCGCGCTCCGCTCAAGGTGTCGAGCACCTCTCCCAGCACGGCCAGCGGCCAGTGGAAATCCGACACCAGGAAGACCAAGGCCCGCTTGCCGGCGAGCCGACCCACCGCGTGATTGAGCGCGGCATCGACGCTCGTGCCGGTGTCGCTGGCGCGGCAATCGCGCAGCAGTCCCGACATCAGGCCCGCCATGCCGCGGCCGTGACGCGCCGGCAGGAACAGATCGTCGCGCAGTTCGCGGTCGAAGGCGAGCAGCCCCACCGCGTCGCCAACGCGGAACGCACTGTGGCCCAGCGCCTCCACGAAGTCCGCAGCGACCTGCAGCTTGGCACGCCCGCCGCCGAACTGCATCGACGCCGAGACATCGACCACCGCGTAAACCGGCACGGCAACGCGCTGCTTGTGATTGCGCACCAGCCACTGGTGACGCACGTCGCGCACGCTCGCGCGCAGGTCCAGGCGGCGCGGATCGGGGTGGTCGAACAGGCGGGCGTGGGTAGCAAACTCCTGGCCGGCGCCGAGGGTGGAGCCTGCATGCGCACCTGCCCGGTAGCCGCCGGTGCGCGAGCGCAAGCGGTAGTGGAATTCTTCCATCTCAGTACCGCCCGGCCGCCCGAAGGTACTGAGACGCGCCCTCGGGGGGCAGTGAGCGAAGCGAGCGTGGCGGTTTCATTTCAGGGCGCGGCCACCTTGTCGAGGATTTGGCGCACCAGTTCCTCGGCGAGTTCAGTGCGGCGCATCTCATAGACCGGGGTGAAGAACACGCGGTGGCCGAGCGCCGCCGGAACCACGGCGTGCAGGTCGTCAGGCAGCAGGTGGGTACGTCCGGCCAGCCAGGCAACCACGCGGGCGGCGCGCAGCAGTGCGCTCACGCCGCGCGCGCTCGCGCCGGCGAGGATCAGGCGGTCCATGTCCACCCCCGGCAGCGATATGCCGAAGGCCTTGGGCGTGTCGCTCGCCTGCCACAGCGCCAGCACATAGCGCCGGATTGCCGGGCTGGCCTGCACGCTGCGCTGGATCGTGGCGGCGATCGCGTTGAGTTCCTCCCACGGCAGCAGACCCGCTGTGACCTGCTCGATCAAGGCGTCCACGTCGTGGTAGGCGGTCTCGAAGACCAGCGCCTCGCGAACCGCCGGGTCGCTGGGCTTGGCCATGTTGAGCTCGAACATGAAGCGGTCGCGCGCGGCCGACGCCAGCTCGAAGGTCTCTTCCTTCTCGACCTTGTTGCGGTCGGCGTAGACGGTCATGTGCGGAAACGAAAACTCTCGATTGAAGGCCGAGACCGTGCGTTCGGCCATCGCGCGCAGCAACAGCGACTGCACTTGCGGCCGGGCACGGTTGATCTCGTTGAAGAAGAAGGTCGTCAGTTGTTCGCCATGCCGCAGCAGCGGCCCGGGGTCGATGCGCGGCTGGCCCTCGGCACTGACATAGGTGTGATAAACCAGGTCACCGGGCAGCAGATCGATCGTGCCCTCGACCCGCTCGAAAGCGCCGCCGACCGCACGCGAGAAAGCGCGAAGCACGGTGGTCTTGCCCACGCCCACGTCGCCCTCCAGCAGCACGTGACCGCGCGCGAACAGCGCCACGTTGATGAGCCGGATCGTGTCCGCCTGGCCGATGACGGCCTTGCCAACCTCATCTTCGAGACGCAGCGCAAGGTGGTGCCAGTCGCGAAGCGATTCGTCCGAACTCATGGTTGCTCCCGTGGGCGTGGGCCAGGCGCATGCCCACAATCGACGTCAGCGTAGCCGCTGGGTCCGAAGGTGTCTTGCCTGAAAATGGCCTTGTCGATTGCCTGACAGTCAACCTTTCTGGGTGCGTCGCATGAACGTTGCAGTGGAGTTCTCGACCTTGCTGGTGCCGCCGAACAAGCGCGTGGCGCGCTGGACTGAAGCCGCGTTCGACCGCTTCGTCGAGTCGGCGTTCGAGGTGCTTGACGAGGACGGATTCATTGCCACGATGCGCAATCGCGAGCTCGCACAACTCTCGCTGACCCGCATCGACTCGGCCGGTCACAGCCGTAAGCGTGTCACGCGTTCGCAGCACCAGGTTGCGCGGGCGGCCGAGGACTTTGTGCTCGTCAGCATCCAACTCGAGGGAGGATGCCGCGTGGTCCAGGGAAATCGCGAGGCGATCCTCGCACCGGGTCAGTTCGCCATCTACGACAGCACGCGACCCTACGAGCTGATCCTCGAAGAGGACTATCAGCAGGCGGTGCTGCGGGTGCCGCGCGCCGCGCTGTTGTCCCGACTCGGCGACGCCGATCTGACGGCGCTGGCGGTAGCGGCCGAGGCCCTGCCCGCGCGCATGCTCAACCAGATGGTACGTTGCGCATGCGACTCCAACGCACCGCTGTCCTCGGCACAATCGCTCGACGTCGCCGACGGCGTGATGAGCGTGCTGACAAGCGGCCTGCGCGGCCTGCAGGGCGAACCCGACGTGACCTCGGGGGCTGGGGCGAGACAGATCGCGCGGGTCAAGTCCCATGTCGCCGAGAACCTGGGCGATCCGCAGCTCACGGTCGGCCGGATCGCCTTGTTTCTGGGTCTGTCGGTCAGCTACCTGCACAAGATCTTTCGCTCGGAGGGCACGACGCTGGAGCGCTGGATTTGGGAAATGCGTCTGGCCGCGTGCCAGCGGGCGTTGCGCGATCCGCGCTGGTCGGCCCGGACCATCTCCGACATCGCCTTCTCGTTCGGCTTCAGCGACGCCGCACATTTCAGCCGGAGCTTCCATCGGCGCTTCGCCATCACGCCGCGCGCGTGGCGACAGGCCGACGACGCACCAGGGTCGTCGCGGCCAAGCGTTTCTGACGATGCGCGATGACCGCCGCACTCTGACAGGCCAAATCCTCAGAAGGCAAAGGGCTTGCCGCTCAGGCAACCGCACAGCAGGGAGGTGCTTTGCAGCGGTCGTTGGTGATGGTCGTGTTGTGGCCGACCAGTGCCCGCCGCGAAAGTCAGCTGCCCGGCCGCGCAGTTCGAGCGTCAGCTCGAAGGCGATGAGTTCGTGGGCCTGACAGTCACTGGACGACCCTGAGCGGTTCTTGGACTCGCCGATCTCGCTGCCGAAAAGCAGTCGATCATGTCCAGTCGGTCGTTGAGAGGGGCCAGCCAACTGTCCATAGGCCACACTTGTCGGTGGTCGGCATGCGACCGCCGTGGCCGCAAGTCACGGGCCGCCAGCGGCGCTGGGTCCGAGTCAGGGGTTCGGCTGGGGCACCAGCCGCATCACTGCACGGTCTCAGCACCGGCGCGGGGCCGCGCGATTGAGGCAAAACCATCCGTGGGTGGCAGTCATTGCTGACCGGCGATGACTGGCTTGACGGTGCCGCCAAGGGCAGGAATCCGGGAGAACACGCCAGCAATGAAATCCATGAACACGGTTGCTCGCGTCGGCAAAAGTCGATTGGCGACGTAGACGATCTGGACAGGAACGGCCGGCGCGGAGTAGCCCGTCAAGATGAACTTCAGGCGCCCACTCCTCAACCCTTCGTCGAAGAGCCATGCCGGGCCGTGGCCGATTCCCAAGCCTGCAATGACCGCCGCGCTGACCGCTTCAGGTGAGTTCACTCTGAGCCTGCCGGAAACGGGCACATCGGTCTCGCGAAAGCGCCAGGTAGCACCCGACGACAGCAGCGTGTAGATGACGCAGTCGTGGTCTCGGAGGTCGTTAGGCGTTTGCGGCACTCCGCGCTTCGCCAGGTAGGCTTCACTCGCCACGAACACGCGTTCGTAAGCGCCTATGCGTCGAGCCCGCAATGCGCTGTCTTCCAGTTGCCCGATGCGGATCGCCAGTTCTGTCCCTTCGTCAACGAGGTTGACAAATCGATCACTGATTTGCAGGTCCAGGGTCAGCTTCGGATAGCGCTCAAGAAAAGTCGGGACGTGCGGCAACACGAAAGCATGGGCCAGCGCGGTGGGGCAGGCTACCCGCAAGAGCCCTGAGGGATCGACGTTGCTCCTGAAAGACGACTCGGACTCGTCCACAGCATCAAGAATCCGCCGGACATCCGCGTAGTAGCGCTCCCCCTCAGGCGTGAGGGCAAGCTTCCGTGTGGATCGGTGCAGAAGCCGGGTCTGGAGGTGCTCCTCCAGCGCTGCGACGTAGCGGCTCACGTTCGGCTGCCCCAGGCCCAGGTCACGAGCTGCGGCCGTGAAGCTCCCCGTCTCCACGGCACGCGCGAAGCAGGTCATCAGCAGGAATCGGTCCAAGTGCCCCCCAATTAATGCCTGAAACGCATGGATGGTATTCAATCTGGCCATCTTATAGAAATGGAGGCATGGATGCACATTCTCCTTATCGGCCACGGTGGGTGGCCATCTACAGGAGAAAGTCATGTCACGCTTGCAAGGCAAACGCACCCTCATCACTGGCGGCACCAGCGGCATTGGCCTGGAAACTGCCAAGCAGTTTCTGGCCGAAGGCGCCCGCGTCATCGTCACCGGCGTCAACCCGGATTCCATCGCCAAGGCCCAGGCCGAACTCGGACCTAAGGTGCTGGTTCTGCGCGCCGACTCGGCCAGCGTGGCAGCGCAGAAGGACCTGGCACAAGCCGTCAAGAACCACTACGGCCAGTTGGACGTGGCCTTCCTCAACGCGGGCATCTCCGTCTGGCTGCCGATCGAAGACTGGACGGAAGAGATGTTCGACCGTTCATTCGATGTCAACGTCAAGGGCCCGTACTTCCTGATCCAGTCGCTGCTGCCGGTGTTCGCACCCTCCGCATCGGTCGTCCTGAACACGTCCGTCAGCGCGCATGTGGGCGCAGACCGCTCCTCCGTTTACGCGGCCACCAAGGCAGCGGTCCTGAACATGTCGAAGACGCTGTCGACCGAGTTGCTCGGGCGCGGGGTTCGCATCAACGCGGTCAGTCCGGGGCCTGTCGACACGCCGCTGTACGACAAGCTGGGCATCCCCGAGGCCTACCGCGAAAAACTGAACAAGGACATCGCGGCCACCATCCCGCTGGGCCGCTTCGGCACGCCAGAAGAGGTGGCCAAGGCCGTGCTGTACCTGGCCTCCGATGAATCCCGCTGGTCGATTGGCACGGAAATCGTGGTCGACGGCGGTCGCCTGCTCAATCGCTGAGCGCACAAGGTTCCGCGCGCCGAAGGCGCCTTGCGACTGGCACGAGTCGAAGGCGCCTTCCTGATCCCTGCCAACACAGACGCCCCATCAAGATGCTCACCCTGATCAGCCACCCGCTCTGCCCGTTCGTGCAGCGCGCCGCGATCGTCCTTCTGGAGAAGGGCGTCGCCTTCGAACGCGTCAACGTCGACCTGTCGGCCAAGCCCGGTTGGTTCCTCGCGCTGTCGCCCACTGGCAAGGTGCCCGTGCTCAAGGTTCCCCAGGCCCATGCCGAGGACGCGGCGCTTTTTGAAAGCGTGGTGATCTGCGAGTACCTCGACGAGACGCAGGGCGGCTCGCCGATGTACCCCCACGACCCGCTGACACGCGCCCGACACCGCGCCTGGATCGAGTTCGCCACCCAGACTTTCGCTGAAGGCTGGCAGTTCCTTCATGCGCGTGACTCGCAGGTTGCGGATGCGAAGCGCGCCAGCTTCCGTGAGCGCCTGGCCAAGTTGGAGTCGGAAGTCGCCGCAGGCCCGTATTTCGCTGGCGCGGCGTTCGGCATGGTCGATGCAGTCTATGCACCACTCTTTCGCTACTTCGAGCTGATCGACCCACCAGCGACGCGGCAAATCTTCGATGGCCTGCCGCGCGTTTCGGCCTGGCGAGAGGCATTGGCAGAGCGAGCCAGCGTGAGGAATGCAGTTGCCGAGGACTACGCCTCCCGCTTCCAGGCGCATCTCCACCAGCAAGGTGCCCTGCTGGCAGCGGCCTGATACCTATTTCATGCAGCCCAATCGAATCTCCAAGGAATCAGCATCACGAGCCGCCGGGTGGCCGCACACCTCCCCTATGCCCTGAGCCGCTCTGCCCCTTTCCCCCGAAACTCTGCCAGCCGCTCCGCGTACGGGTCCAGCGCGTCTTCTGGCCTGCCCAGCGGCAGCCCCACCACAGCGGCAAAGCGCGCAGGCGTGACCTGGCCCTGCGCCATCAACTCGTCCACCAGCGCCAGCAGCGCGCCGCGGTGGGTGTCGAGCAGCTTCGTGGCGCGGGCGTGCTCGGCCTGCAGCAGCGCTTCGATCGGGGCGTTGCTGGCTTCCACGTCGGTGCAGAGGTTCTCGTCATTGTTCATGGACACGTCGCTGCGGCCGATGCGCCCGCCGTGGCCGAAGTGGCGCAGCATGCGGGCTGCGCTTTCGGTGGCCTTGCGCAAGTCGCCTTCGGCGCCGCTGGAGCTCAGCTCAAGCCCAAAGACCAGCATTTCTGCGGCGCGGCCGGCGAGGCTGGTGCAGATCGAGTCCAGCAGGTTGCGACGCGACCAGACCTTGCGCGAGGTGTAGGCGTTGTAGCCGCCCTCGAAGCTGGCGACGTGGATCTTGATCTCCTGCGGCGCGCGGCCGAAGAGCAGCGCGTGCACCAGGCCGTGGCCGGCTTCGTGCACGGCCAGCAGCGCGCGGAAGTCGGCGTTGTTACGCTGGCGCAGGCGCGTGATGTCGAAGGGCGCGGCAATCGCGTGCGACTGGCCGCGCCAGTGTGCGATCAGGCTGCGGCCATCGGCCGTGAGGCCCACGCTGTCGCCGGCCTCGGCGCCGCGCTCCAGCGCCCACAGCGCGGCCTTGGCCAGGCCTGCGCCGAGGATGGCGTGCAGCGACGAGAACAGCGGCCGGGTGCCCTGCGCGGGGAAGACGGCGTTGGCGTAGATCTGCTCGCGAACGCTGGTGGCCAGATCGAAATGCAGGCCGCAGCGGCCCGCCGTATCGCGGGCATAGCGAGCGCAGTTCTGCTCAATCAACTGCTCGTACGCACGGCGCGACAGCGAGGGGTAGATGACATGCTCGTTGCCCAGTCGCGCCACCTGCTCGGGCTTGAAGCGCTTGTTGAGCGCCTGCTTCACGTCGATGACGCTCAGCTTGCCGGTGATGGCGTGGAAGGTGTCGGCATCGCTGTCGCAGTCGTCCACGCTGGTGGCCAGGTCCTCGTACATCTCGTCGAGGTTGCCGCAGACGAAGACCAGCAGCCGGCTGTAGTCCGTCTCCCACTGCTGCTGGCCGCTGTCGCGAAACTCGCGCAGGCGCTGCTGCACCTGCTCGGGCGTCCAGGCCATGATCTGCAGCAAGGGCTCGTCGAGCTTCATGTTGCGCTTGAGTTCCTTGGCCTCCCAGCTGCGCAGCTTGAAGCGCCGCTGAGCCTCGCTGGCCTCGGCGCGTTCGGCATCGAACGCGGCCTCGGCAAGGGACGACTCGATGTCGCCCAGCAGCGAGAGCGACGGCGGCAGCCTGCCGTCTGACAGCAGCGCCCAGACATCCTGGTAGCGCTCGACGCGCACCTCGGCGCGCTTGTTGTCGATGGTGCGGAAGCGCTGGAACTCGTCCAGCGCGAGGATGCCCGGCTCGCCCTCGCGCACGCCGGACTGCCCCAGCATGCCCGAGATGCTCTGCGCGCCGCGCCAGCCTGCACCGTTGGAGAAGCCGTCCATCTGCACTTCGACGAAGCGGTCGTAGAAGCCCAGCAGTTGCGCCAGGCGGCGCACCAACTGGGTCTTGCCGGTGCCGGTCAGGCCCCAGAGGCAGACGATGACGGGCCGCGAGACGAGCTCGGGCAGCAGGTACCAGGCGCGCACCGAATCGATGACGCGGTCGATGATGGCGTCGATGCCGAACAGCTCTGTCTTGAGCTGGGCGGCGACGTTCTGCAGCTGTTGGTTTTTTTGCGCCAGCTGGTCGCGCAGTTGCTGGGGATCATTCATCCCAATCCTCTCTTCGCAGCAGCGCCTGCAGCGCCACGCGGTCTGCACGGCGCTGGGCGCCGCGGCTTTGGATGTGTTGGCCTGCGCCACGCAAGCCACGCTGGCCGAGGGCACGCGCCACGGGGTCGCGCGCGCCAGGGCTCGTTTCGAGCACCAGCGTCATCGGCTGTTTCATGCGGCGCAGGGCCTTGACCCGCCCCTCCTCGAGGGCGCGGGAACGGAGTTGTGCACTCATTGCGGTTTCCGAAAAGCAATGCCCCGGCTCAATGGCGGCGGGGCTTGCTTGCCACGCGGTCTGAGGCCGAATCTGAAAAACAGACACGGTTCAGCCGGGGCGCGGGAACCGTGTTCAGTCGATGGTCGAAATGAACAAGGAGGACATAGGGGATCTCCGTGATGCGGGCGCTGTCGTGGGCGCTTCCAGCAATGGGGTGCGAATGATGAAGGCACTCGCCGCGGGTGCGCAAGCGGGAGAGGCCTTCTGCGTTGTGGCGCGCCAACGGCCGGCGCTGGCTATGCTGGCGGTCATGCGCCTGCCTTCGATCTCGCCGCTGCCCACCGGGCTGACGCTGCGGCCCGCCACCGATGCCGACCTGCCCTTCCTGCTGGCCCTTCGCGAGCAGACGATGACGGAACGGCTGCGCGGCGCGGGCTACCAGCCAACGGCCGAAGACGCGCTGGCACGGGTGCTGCTGTACTTCGAGGACATCCAGCTGCTGCTGTGGAAGGGCGAGCCGGCCGGCATGCTGAAGTGGCGCGACGAGCCCGAGGCCTGGCACATCGTGCAGGTTCAGCTGCTGCCCGCCCACCAGGGCCGTGGCCTGGCCAGCGCATTGTTGGGCGCGCTGTGCGCGCAGGCCTCGGCGCAGGGCCGGCCCATGCTGCTTTCGGTGCTCGTCAACAACCCGGCGCGCCGCCTGTACGAGCGCCTGGGTTTTCGTGTGACGGGCGAGGAGGACGAAGGACGCAGCCTGCGCATGTGGCGGGAGGCCTGAAGCGCGTTTTGTGTGCGAACGGTTCGGCGACTTGGCCTATAAACCGGACGGTGCGAAATTCCTCGCACCCACTTGCGCATGGAGCCGTTCTTGAGCCGCGTCATCGACTACCACCTCGCCCCGCACAGCCCCTGGACCTACCTGGGGCACGAACGCTTCGTCAAGCTGGCCCGCGAAGTCGGCGCCAGCATCCGCGTGCGACCCATCGACCTGGGCAAGGTCTTCCCGGTTTCCGGCGGCCTGCCGCTGGCCCAGCGTGCGCCGCAGCGCCAGGCCTACCGGCTGGTGGAGCTGCGCCGCATCTCGAAGAGCCTGGGGCTGCCGATGAACATCGAGCCGAAGTTCTTCCCGGTGGCCACCGGCCCGGCTTCGCTGCTGATCATCGCGGTCGACCTGAAGGACGGCACCGAAGCGGCGCTTCGCCTCAGTGCGGCGCTGCTGACTGCCGTGTGGGTGCAGGAGCGCAACATCGCCGACCCGGCCACTCTGGCCACCGTGCTGGCCGAGTGCGAACTGCCGGCCGAACGCCTGGCCGAATCGACCACGCCGGAAGTGGCCGCCGTCTACGAGCGCTACAGCCGCGAGGCCATCGAGGCCCAGGTGTTCGGTGCGCCCAGCTATGTGCTGGACGGCGAGATCTTCTGGGGCCAGGACCGGCTGGACCTGTTGGCCGAAGCGCTGGCCGGCCCGACCCGCGGCGCCTGATCCATCGCCCGGCCCGGGTTTCAGTCACCCACCGCCTGCTTCAGCGCCACAGCGCCCAGCCACGGGCAGGCGACGCTGGCCAGCGCAAGCAAGGCCGCCAGCAGTTGCAGCGCCGGCCCGGCGGGCTGGCCCTGCTGCGCCGCATGCACGGCCAGCGTGCCCAGCACCAGCGCTGGCGTGGCCAGCGGCAGCACCATCAGCAAGCTGAGCAGACCCGCGCCGCGCAGCCCGGCAGCCAGCGCTGCAGCCACGCCGGCCAGTTGCACCAGCACCGCGCTGCCGAGCAGCAACGAGACCATCAGCGCCGCCAGCGCGGCACCTTGCAGGTCGAACTGCAAGGCCACCAGCGGTGCTGCCAGCAGCACCGGCCCGGCCACCAGCAACCACTGCGCCACGAAGCGCACTGCGAGCGGCAAGGCCAGCGGCAGCTCGGCCGCCTGCGCCGCCAGCTGGCACTGGTCCAGCCAGCCACTGCGCAGGTCTTCGTCGAACCAGCGGCCGCAGGCCAGCAGCACCGCAAGCAAGGCCGCGGCCCACAACACGCCTGGGCCCAGCAGCGCCAGTGTCGCCGGGTCCGGCCTCAGCGACAGCGGGAACAGCGCGGCGACCATCACGAAAAACAGCGCATGCCGCGCCAGCTCGGCCGGCCGCTGCCAGGCCAGCGCCAGCTCGCGCCGCAGGATGGACAGGCAGAGGTTCATTGGCCGACTGTACCGACCCAGTCGGCCGGCCCCAGCCGCAGCGCCTCGCAGGCGGGAAAGCCTGCGGGCAGGCCCTGGTGCGCGCTCAGCACCAATGCGCCGCCGCTGGCCAGGTGCGACTGGGCCAGCGCACACAGCGCCGATTGGCCGGCGGCGTCCAGCGCGTCGAACGGTTCGTCCAGCAGCCACAGCGGCCGCGGCTGCAATGCCAGCGGTGCCAGCGCAAGCCGGCGGCGCTGGCCCGCCGAGAGCTGCCGCAGCGGGCGCTGGCGAGGGACCTGCATCTGGTCCAACCAGGCCTGCAGCACGGCATCGTCAACCCGCGCCGAAAGTCCCAGCCAGCCGCGCAGGTTGGCCAGCGCGTCCAGTTCGTCCGCCAGCGGCAAGGCGTGGCCAATGAACCAGGCTTCGCCGTCTCGCTCGCAGTGGCCGGCGGCCGGCGCGCGCAGCCCGGCCAGGGTGCGCAGCAGCGTGGTCTTGCCGCTGCCATTGGGGCCTTGCAGATGCAGCGCGCTGCCGGCCGACAGCGCCAGCGTCAACGGGCCCCAGAGCCGCCGGCCCTGGCGCACGCCGACCATGCCGCGCAGCACGAGCCGTGGGGGTGGCATCTCACGGCCTGTTTGCATCATCTCCCTACTTTAGCGGCCGCCTGCCCTGGCCCCGGAATGGGGCTGTGCAGCGCCGCGGTGCCGACGCAAACTACGCTCCGCTGCCACGGCATGGCAGCGGAGCCGATTGTTTGTGCCAATGAAGGAGTCGACATGCCCGAACCCTCTGTCCAGCCTTACCTGTTTTTTGCCGGCAACTGCGAAGAAGCCTTGGTGTTCTACGGCAAGACGCTGAACGCCAAGCTGCAGATGATGATGCGCTACAGCGACAGCCCGGAGCCGCCGCCCATGCCCTTGCCAGAAGGTTTCAAGAACAAGGTGATGCACGCGTCCTTCCACATCGGTGACTCGCTGATCATGGCCTCCGACAGCTGCGAGCCGGGCGCCCATTTCGCCGGCTTCACGCTGTCCTTCAACGCCAGGACCGAAACCGAAGCCCAGCGCGTATTCGCCGCACTGAGCGAAGGCGGCAGCGTGAAGATGCCCCTGGGCAAGACCTTCTGGGCACCCTGCTTCGGCATGCTGACCGACCGCTTCGGCGTGGGCTGGATGGTTGGCGTGCCGGGCGAACAAGGCTGATGGACGACGGCGCACTTTCCGAAGACTGGCGCCTGGCCTGGCAAGGACTGGGCCTGGCGCAGCCGAACGAGGCCTTGTTCAACCAGCTGCTGGCCCGCTACCGCGAGCCTCAGCGCCACTATCACACGCTGCAACACTTGGGCGAATGCCTCACGGCGCTGCAGGCCGCGCAAGGCCTGGCAGAGCGGCCGGCCGAGGTGGCGCTGGCGCTGTGGTTCCATGACGCGATCTACGACACCCGCGGCAGCGGCAACGAGCAGCGCAGCGCCGACTGGGCCGGCGAGGCGCTCGCCTCGGCCGGTGCGCCAGCCGAGGTCACGGCCCGGGTGCATGCGCTGATCATGGCGACCAGCCACACGGCGGTGCCGGCCGGACCGGACGCGCAGTTGCTGGTCGACATCGACCTGGCCATCCTCGGCGCCGAGCCGGCGCGGTTTGCCGAATACGAGCAGCAGATCCGCGCCGAATACAGCTTCGTGCCACGCTGGCTGTTCCGGCGCAAGCGACGCGCCATCCTGGCCTCGTTCCTGGAGCGGCAGCAGCTCTACAGCACCGGGTTCTTCCACGACAGGCTGGAAGCGCGGGCCAGGCTGAACCTGGCGCAGGCCATTGGCTGAAGCCGCCAGCAGGCCGGCCAGGTAGGCGCATTCCTACGCCCGAATGGGCGCTGCACGCGCGAACGGCCCACACGGCTGGCCCCAGGATTCGCTGCAGTAGCAGCTTCAGCGCTGCGTGCCGTTCCCTGGCGGCTCGCAGCGCTGCTTGTGCGCCTTGCAGCCTGTGACCTGACTGTTGTTGCCATGCCCTCCAGCCTGACTTCGTCCACGCCTCGTGCTGCCCGCCCGCCGCGCAGTTCAGCCCCCCTCGATGCTGCAGACGCTGCACCCGGCCTGCCCACCGAGGCCATGCGCACGCTGCGCAAGGTCTTCGGCCTGCGCCGCTTGCGGCCGGGGCAGGAAGAGGTGATGCAACGCGTGCTGGCCGGCCTGTCGACGCTGGCGGTGATGCCGACTGGCGCCGGCAAGTCGCTGTGCTACCAGTTGCCCGCCGTGCTGTCGGACAGGATGACGCTGGTCATCTCGCCGCTGATCGCGCTGATGAAGGACCAGTGCGACACGCTGAACGCGCTGGGCGTGCCGGCCGTGCGCCTGCATTCCGGCGTGGACGTGGCGGCGCTCGAAGAGGCCGAGCAGGCAGTGGCCAGCGGCACGGCCCGCGTCGTCTTCACGACGCCCGAGCGCGCCGGCGAGCCATCGTTTCGCGAGTTGCTGAGCAGCGTCGGGCCGGCGCGCCTGGGGCTGATGGTGGTGGACGAGGCGCACTGCATTGCCCAGTGGGGCCACGACTTCCGGCCGGCCTTTGCCGAGCTGGGCGCACTGCGCCAGGCGCTGGGCGTGCCGGTGCTGGCGCTGACGGCCACTGCCGCTTCACCGGTGCAGCGCGAGATCTGCCGCGCGCTGCAGATCCCAGCGGCAGGCGTGCTGTGCACCGGTGTCTACCGGGCCAACCTGGACTACCGGGTCGAGCTGGTCGACGAGGAGGCCACCCGGCTGCGCCGCATCCAGGCGCTGGTGCATGACAGCGAAGGCCCTGGCATCGTCTACGCCAGCACCGTGCGCAGCGCCAAGCAGCTGCACGCGATGCTGGCCGAGGCCGACGAGGACGTGGCGCTGTACCACGGCCAGATGGGCGCAGCCGAGCGCACCCGCAGCCAGGATGCCTTCATGCAGGGCCAGGTGCGCGTGATGGTGGCCACGCCGGCCTTCGGCATGGGCATCGACAAGTCCGACATCCGCTTTGTGGTGCATGCCCAGCTGCCATCGTCCCTGGACGCCTATTACCAGGAGAGCGGCCGCGCCGGCCGCGACGGCGAAACGGCCACCTGCACGCTGATGTTCCTGCGCGCCGACCGCGCGGTGCAGCGCTTTTTCCTGGTCGGCCGCTACCCGTCGAAAAACGACGTGCGCGCACTGTGGCAGACGCTGACCCAGGGACCGCCCGACGGCTGGCTGACCAGCGCGCTGCGCGACGCGGTGGACGCACCACTGGCCAAGACACGCCAGGTGCTCAATGCGCTGCGCGGCCTGCGCCTGGTGCGCCTGGGCCGCGACGGCAGGGTGACGGTGGACGCCAGCCATTCGGTGGCCGAGGTGGTGGAACAGGTGGCGGAGAGCTACGACCAGCGAAAGAACCAGGACCGCCAGCGCCTGGACACGATGATGGACTACGCCCAGTCAGGCGGCTGCCGCTGGCAGATGCTGCTGGCCCACTTCGACCAACCGCTGCCGGAGTCGGAAAATGGCCGCTGCGGCCATTGCGACAGCTGCCTGCGGCTGCAGGCCCTGGCTGACATCCAACCCGAAGAACCGGCGACCTTTCCTGCGGACACCGCCGCCCAAGCGCCAGCCCCTGCCGAGCGCCAGCCGCTGGCGGTTGGCGACTGGGTCGAGGTCAAGCGCCATGGCAGCGGCGAAGTCATTGCGCTGGCCGGCGAGGTGGTGCGCATCCGCTTCCCGGCCCAGCGCCGGCCGCGCGAATTCCACGCCGATTTCGTGCAGCCGGCCGCCGCACCACGGGTGGCCGCGTAAGCCTTTGTTGCACTGCACCCCGCGTCCTACAGGGTTGTCGGCCTGCACCGATTGCCGACATCGCCGCCGAGCCCTAGTCTAGGCACTCGACCAACCCTGCAGGAGCAATGACATGAGCAAGCTACACGGCAAAGTGGTGGGTGATGTGAGCTACCGCGAAGGCGACGGCATGGACATGAAGATCCCGCAAGGCAATTGCGAGATCGAGGAAACCAAGCTGGACGTCACCCTGGGCTGGCAGGACGGCGATGCACGCGGCTCAGCGGCCATCCCGCTGCCGGACTTCCAGCGCTATGTGGACAGCGGCGCCCTGGTGGTCGAAGCCTACACAGCGGAAGAAGAGGCAGCGCACGCCTGAGGCGCAGCGGCCGCCTTCAGTTCCGGCGTGCTGCCAGCTGGCGACCATCGGCCGTCAGCAGCAGCAACTCGCCCTTGGGCGAGAAGTCGAAGCGGTTGACGGCCTTGAGCAGGGCCAGCAGCCTGTCCTCCTGAGCCATCACCGTCGGTGCGCAGGCCATCATCGTCACAGCAGGCGGGTTCAGCAGCAGGTTCTCGCTGCCCAGGCGCCAGGCGCCGGTGAAGTGGTTGCATGAGGCCAGGCCGGTGAAGCGGCCCTCGGGCGTGAAACGCAGCGTGGCCCGGCTGCGGTCGATCAGCGGCTGGCCCTGCAGGCTCACCACCAGCCATTCCGGCCCCAGCAACAGGCTGGCCGCCTCGCCGCCGCAACCGCGCCAGCGCGCATCGCCCCAGCGCACGCTCACGCCATCGGGTCTCGGCATGCCGCTCATGCTGTCGCGGCACAGCCCGGGCGTGGCGGTCAGTTCCAGCGGTTTGCCATTGACCTCGGCCTGCCAGCGGCGCGCCGTGCCGGCCCACTCGGGCGGCGGCTGCACCCAACTCAACGGCGGCTGCAAAGCCAGGCGCATCACGCCTTGCTCGCCGAGGTCGATGCGCCATTCCGGCTCGTGCCCGGTCGCCTGGTAGGGCTGCACCGGCGCAGGTGGCGGGGGCACCGGCGCGGTGCCGCCCTTGTCGCCGCCCAGCCAGCCGCCGACCAGCGGCACATGCGTGCAACCGGCAAGGGACAGCATGAGGCCGGACATCCACGCAACGCGCACCGCGCGAGCAGAGAGGTGGCCGGCGGAGCCAAAGATGGGGAACTCAGAACTTCTCATGCTATGCAGCGCCGATCCGGTGAAGCCTAGGGCCGGACGAGCGCTTTCCGGATGATGCACGATCAATGCCACGCCCGGAGTGACCAAGCATGTCACTTCGCGAACCAATCCGGCCCGTCACCTCAGGGAAACCCGTGTTCATAGGTCGGCGCCCGCCTGCCCCACGGTCAAGGACAGCCCCGCTCGCTGGGCAGGCGTCCGTCGGAAGGTCAGAGGTCAACGATGATTCCGCCCCGCGACGGCTTGCAGCAAGAGCGCATGGCCATGCCATTTCGGGCGTGCTAGTGTGCAGCGCAAAACGGTGCGGCGCGAAAATTCGCGGCGCTTCAGTCGCCGGGTCACAGAGCACGGGAGTGCGGCATGAATACGCAAAGAAAGTCGAATCCTCTTCGCTTCGCCTTGCTGACCTTCGGCCTGATCTTCATCTTCGGGGTGTACCCGCTGACGGTGCTGTGGCCAGCTGGCTGGGCATGGCACCACGGCCACTCGGAGTACATCGAGATGATCATCGCCCTGTACGCCACGCTCGGCGTCTTCCTGCTGATCGCCTCCCGCAATCCCGTCCAGCACCTCAGCCTGATCGCCTTCACCATCTGGTCGAGCATCGTCCACGCCGCAGTCATGGCCGTCCAGGCCACGGCCAACCCGATGCACACCGGACACCTGCTCGGCGACGTGCCGGCCCTGTTCATCGTCGCGCTGGTGCTGGGATGGCTGTGCCCTGCCGCATTCAGGCTTCCCTTTGACCGCGGCGCGCGCTGAATCGAATCCTGGAGTCACCCATGTGCCGAAACATCAAGACGCTGTTCAATTTCGAGCCCCCCGCCACCGAACTGGAAATCCGCGACGCCTCGCTGCAGTTCGTGCGAAAGCTCAGCGGGTTTTCAGTGCCATCCAAGGCCAACGAAGCGGCATTCGAAAGGGCAGTTGCAGAGGTCGCCGCCTCGGCCCGAGTGCTGATGGCTTCGCTGGTCACCAACGCAGAGCCGCGCAACCGGGAGGTGGAAGCGGAAAAGGCACGAGTGAGGTCTGCGATTCGGTTTGGAAGTCCGGAGTGATGGCCGTTGGCGTGGGCTTCCCGCACCTGAAAGGCGCTGTACGGGCCGCACCGGGCTGGTTACCATGCGCCCCATGACGACCACCGTCTGCCAATTGATCATCGGTGACCACCTCGCCCGCAGCGTGCGCGGCGTGCCGTGCGCGCCGCCGGGCGTCTGCCGCGCCCACGTGCCGGCCTGAAGCCGCGCCGGGCGTCCGCTCCGGGGGCTGCCCGCCTCCCTCTTTTCGCACTTCTTCGCCAGCGTATGCGTGCACCGGTCTGTGACCGAGCAGGCCGCTTGCCGCTTGATCAACGACCTTTTCCCGGGAGCCACACATGGCTGATCTGTTTGACAACCCCATGGGCCTGATGGGTTTCGAGTTCGTCGAATTCGCCTCGCCCACCCCCGGCCAGCTGGAGCCGCTGTTCGAAGCCATGGGCTTCTCGCTGGTGGCGCGCCACCGCTCCAAGCTGGTGCTGCTGTACCGCCAGGGCGAGATCAATTTCATCGTCAACAACGAGCCCAAGAGCCATGCCGCGTACTTCGCGGCCGAGCACGGCCCGTCGGCCTGCGGGATGGCCTTCCGCGTCAAGGACTCGCACAAGGCCTACGCCCGCGCGCTGGAACTGGGCGCCCAGCCGGTCGAGATCCCCACCGGCCCGATGGAGCTGCGGCTGCCGGCGATCAAGGGCATTGGCGGTGCGCCGCTGTACCTGATCGACCGCTTCGAGGACGGCAAGTCCATTTACGACATCGACTTCGAATACGTCGAAGGCGTGGCCCGCCATCCGGTCGGCCACGGCCTCAAGCTGATCGACCATTTGACGCACAACGTCTACCGCGGCCGCATGAGTTTCTGGGCCAGCTTCTATGAGCGGCTGTTCAACTTCCGCGAGATCCGCTACTTCGACATCCAGGGCGAATACACCGGCCTGACCTCCAAGGCCATGACCGCGCCGGACGGCAAGATCCGCATCCCGCTGAACGAGGAATCGAAGAAAGGCTCCGGCCAGATCGAGGAATTCCTGATGCAGTTCAACGGCGAAGGCATCCAGCATGTGGCGCTGCTGAGCGAAGACCTGCTGGCCACCATCGACCAGCTACAACTCGCCGGCGTGCCGCTGATGACCGCGCCGAACGAGGCCTACTACGAGATGCTCAGCGAGCGCCTGCCCGGCCACGGTGAAGACGCCAAGGCCTTGCAGACCCGCGGCATCCTGCTGGACGGCTCGACCGACAACGGCCGCCCTCGCCTGCTGCTGCAGATCTTCTCGGCGACCATGCTGGGCCCGGTCTTCTTCGAGTTCATCCAGCGCAAGGGTGACGACGGCTTTGGCGAAGGCAACTTCAAGGCACTTTTCCAGTCCATCGAGCGCGACCAGGTCAAGCGCGGCGTGCTGCAGGTCGACACGCCGACCACGGCCTGAGAAGCCGGCCCCCGGGCCTGGCGGGGCGCCGTCAGGGCTCGGGCTTGCCTGCCGTGTCGGTCCTGTCGGCCGATGCGGGCGACGACGCGCCACTTTCGGCCATCGCCGCCTCCACCAGCGCCAGCAATTGCCATCCGGCCTTTTCGACATGCGCCAGGTACAGGCGCTGCGTGGGCAGATCGTCCGCGCCCAGGCGCGTGGCCAGCAGTTGGGCAAAGCCGAGCACTGCGTTCAGCGGCGTGCGCAGTTCGTGGCTGACCCGCAGCCAGAACTGTTGCTGCTGCGCCTGGCTGGCGTCGTCAATTGCGGCGTCATGGGCGGCAGGCCGATGCGCCAGTTGACCAGCCTGCTGGGCCTGGCGCCGCTTGGTGAGGTCGGTCAAGGTGCCCACGGCCCGCAGCGCAGCGCCCTGCCCGTCACGCGCGACCACCTGGCCCCGTGAGAGCACCCAGCGGTAGGACCCGTCGGCCGCGCGCAGCCGAAACTCGTGCTCGTAGCTCGGCTCCTGCCCATCGATGTGGGTTGACAGTGCCTGCACCATCGCGCCCAGGTCATCCGGGTGCACGCGCGCGCGCCAGGTCTGGACAGGATCCGAGCTGTCCTCCGCCGGATAACCCAGCCAGCGCTTCCAATGCGGCGAATAAAGCACCCGCTGCGACGAGATGTCCAGGTCCCAGACAGCGAATCCGGCAACCTGCTCGACCAAGCCCCAGCGGTGAAGATCAGCAGGTGCATCCATCGGCATGTGGGTCCATCCGCAATTTGGCAGTTCGGCAGTTCGGCGAGCGCGGGCGGCGAATGCCAGCCGCCAAGTGTGCGGCCACTGGCCCATGCCCGCTTGCCACTGTATCGGCTGAATGCGTCGCCAACTGAATGCCGGCCTGCCGGCGCCGTAACCGCCAAGTAACCGTCAGCCAGCGGGGGCTTGGTGCACTGCAACACAATGCGACATCTGTCGCTGCCGCGCCAGGCCCCTGCCCTGCCTCCTCGCCTGCCCGCCCCACTCGATGAATTCCGCTGCGCCGACCGTCACCGATGTCCCGACCATCCGCCAGGCAGGGGCGTTCTGGCCCGCGATCATCGCGCTGGGGGTGGGCGGTTTTGCGATCGGCACCGGCGAGTTCGTCATCATGGGCCTGCTGCCCGAAGTGGCGGCCGACATGCAGGTCAGCATTCCCGAGGCCGGCCATGTGATCAGCGCCTATGCGCTGGGCGTGGTGCTCGGCGCGCCGCTGTTGGCGGTGCTGGCCGCCGGCTGGCCGCGGCGCACGCTGTTGATCGCGATGATGGCCTTGTTCTCGGTGGGCAACTTCGCCAGCGCGCTGGCGCCGGGCTACCTGTCGCTGAACCTGCTGCGCTTCGTGGCCGGACTACCGCACGGCACCTACTTCGGCGTGGCCGCGCTGGTGGCCGCCGCGCTGGCACCACCCAACCGCCGCGCCAGTGCCGTCGGCCTGGTGATGCTGGGGCTGACCAGCGCGACGCTGGTGGGCGTGCCGCTGGCTGCCTGGCTGGGCCAGCACTGGGGCTGGCGCGCGGCCTTCGTGCTGGTGGGCGCGATTGCCGCGTTGGCCTGCGTGCTGGTGCGCCGCGGTGTGCCCAACATCCCGGCCGCCCACGGCGCCAGCCCGCTGCGCGAACTCAGCGCCCTGGCCCAGCCGCAGGTCTGGTTGACGCTGGGCATTGCCGCCATCGGCTTTGGCGGCATGTTCGCGGTCTTCAGCTACATCAAGCCCACGCTGATGGAAGTCTCGGGTTTCTCGATCGACGCCGTACCGCTGGTGCTGACGCTGTTCGGCCTGGGCATGGTCGCCGGCAACCTGGTCGGCTCGCGCCTGGCCGACCACGCGCTGATGCCCACCATCGGCTGGCTGCTGGTGTGGGACGCGGTCGTGCTCGCCGCCTTCGTGCCGATGGCCCACCACCCGGTCACCGCAGCGCTGGCGGTGTTCCTGGTCGGCAGCGTCGTCGCCATCGGCCCGGCGCTGCAGATCCGGCTGATGGACGTGGCCGGCCACGCGCAAACCCTGGCCGCCGCGCTGAACCACTCGGCCTTCAACACCGCCAACGCGCTGGGCGCGCTGCTCGGCGGCGCCGCCATCGCCGCCGGCCTGGGTTGGACTTCCACCGGCTGGGTCGGCGTGCTGCTGGCGCTGGGCGGCATGGCGGTGTTCGCCGCTGCGGTGTGGCAGGACCGGCGGGCCCGCGCGCCACACTGACCCGTTCGCCGATGTCCGCCATCCCCCGCTGTCAGGTTCACCGACGGACCGACATCGGTGCCGCGGCCCACTTCGTCGTTTCCGCGGCGATCAGCGCGGCAAACGCCGCGGAGCTGCCGCCCACCGGCACCGCGCCCATCGCCTGAAGCCGGTCGCGCATGGCGGGTCGGGCCAGTGCCTTGGCTGCCTCGGCTTGCAGCCGCTCCACGATCTCCGAGGATGTGCCCTTGGGCGCAAGCAGGCCGAACCAGGCCACCGCCTCGAAGCCCGGGTAACCCGACTCGGCCACCGTGGCCAGCTCCGGCAATGCCGGCAGCCGCTGCAGGGAAGACACCGCCAACGCGCGCAGCTTGCCCTCGCGCACCAGCGGCAGCGAAGCCGCATTGGCAAAAAACAGCTGCACCCGGCCGGCCATCACATCCGGCAGCGGACTGCCGCTGCTTGGCACATGCACCATGTCCAGCCCGGCCATGGCGTTCAGCAATTCGCCAGCGCGGTGCGACGAGGTGCCGTTGCCGGCCGAGGCATAGCTGAAGCGCCCCGGCTGGCTGCGCGCCAGCGCGACGAACTCGGCCAGCGTGGACACCGGCAGCTCCGGCGGCACCACCAGGACATTGGGCGTGAGCACCAGCTGCGAGATCGGCACCAGGTCGCTCGCCACCTGGTAAGGCGGCTTCACGCCATAGGCCGCGCCGACCACCAGCGCGGCGTCGCCGGAAAGCACCAGCGTATGACCGTCGCCTGCGGCTCTGGCCACCTTGTCCACGCCCAGCGTGCCACCCGCGCCAGGCAGGTTCTCCACCAGCACCGGCACCGCCAGGGATTCGGCCAGGCCCTCTGCCAACAGTCGTCCCACCATGTCCGGCGCCGTTCCGGCGGCAAAGGGCACCACCAGATGCACGGCCCGCCCTGGCCAGGTGCCCTGTGCCAGCGCCGCTCCCTGGGCCGCCAGCAGCAGCAGCCATGTCGTCCAGTTCAGCAATGCGTTTCGCATCGGTGTCTCCTTGAGGGTCAGATCGATGGCTGCCATCCTGCGGCAAAGCCGGGCCGCTGGACGGGGCGGCGGCACAAGCTTGGCTGAGGAAATCCTTAAGATCCGGCAAACCGCCTTTCCCCGGCCTGCCTTGCACGATCCATCATCCATTTTTCCGCCCGCATCGCGGCCCGCCGGCCAGGCGACACGCTTCTCGGTAGGCGACTGGCAGGCCGATGCCTCGCTGGACCAGCTGCAGCATGCCGACGGCCGCCGCCAGAAACTCGAACCGCGTGCCATGCGCCTGCTGGCCACGCTGGCGCAGCGCCCTGGCGAGCTGTTCACCAGCGCGCAACTGATGCTTGCCGTCTGGCCCGGTCTGGTCGTCACGCCCGCGTCGCTTTACGAAGCCGCGGCCCAGCTGCGCAAGGCGCTGGGGCCGGACCACCTCGCCACCGTGCCGCGCAAAGGCTACCGGCTGACCGCGCGGGTGCACGGCCTTGCGGCTGCGCAGGACAACGAGATGGCTCCGGCCCTGGGGCCGCATGCCATCGCCGTGCTGCCATTCCGCCAGCAGGGCCTGACGGGGCAGCATGCCTTCCTGCGCGACAGCTTGGCCGACGCGCTGATCAGCGAGCTCTCGCGCCAGCCTGGCCTGGCAGTCATCTCGCGCGGCACCATGCTGCACTACGACCCGGCCGCCGTGGTACCGCAACAGGTGGCTCGCGAGCTGGGCGTCCAGCAAGTGGTCGAGGGCCTGCTCGGGCTGCATGGCGAGACGCTGGAGATCACGGTGCAAGTCGTCGATGGCCAGCGCGGCACCCAGCGCTGGGCCGACAGCGTGAGCCTGCCGCTGGCCAGATGGCCAGACGCCAGCGGCTTGGTGGTGGGCCGACTGGCGAGGGCGCTGAACCTCGAGCTGCGCGACCTGCTTGCCCACACGCCAGCACCCACCACTCAACCGGGGCTCCAAGCCTGGACCCTGGCAACACGTGCCTGGGTAGAGCTGTTTGGCAAACCCGAGGGGCCAGGCGTGAACGCACGCGCGGCGAACTGGGCCGAAGCAGCATTGGTGCTGCAGTCGCCACTGCCGCTGGCTTCCATCTGCCTGGCTTTTTGCCACTGGCGCGCCGCGCAGTTCGGCTGGGACGACACGCCGCGTGAGCAATTGCTGGCCTGCGCCCTGGCCCAGGCCGAGGCCGCGCTGCAGCACGGCCCGCAGGAGCCCGATGCGCACTATGTGCACGCCTTGATCGCTTACAGCCAGGGCGAGACCGCGCGCGCCGAAGAGGGCCTGCGCCATTGCCTGCGCCTGAGCAACTCGCACGCGCCGGCGCACGGGCTGCTGGCGCTGATCCGCACCCGCCGCGGCCATCCGCAGGAAACAGCGGCGCTGTGCGAGCGCGCCTTTGCGCTGAGCCCGCGTGAGCCCCTGCGGGTCGTCTGGCACCTGGCACTGGCCTGGGCGGCATTGGCGATGGCGGATTTCCCCGCGGCGCTGGAAGCTTCGCAACAGGCCATGGCAGTGAACGCCGAATTCGCCACCGCCTACCTCACAGGCACCGCCGCAGCGCAGCAGTTGGGCGCGACCGCCCTGGTTCAGCGCTGGGTCACCTTCCTGCGCGAGCGCAGCGCATTCGACAGCCTGGCCGCGGTACAAGCACGCCTGCCACCCGCCACCGAACCGGCGCACCGCCAGCAAATGGTCCAGTTGCTGGCGCTCCTGCGGGCTGCCGGCTTGCCGCCCCGGTGAAACCCATCCAGCTTCAGGCGTGCGCCTCGCCACGGCCGGCGCGGCGCCTGGCCTTGTCGTCGTACATGGCCCGGTCGGCGTCCTGGATCAGCTGGTCCAGGTCATCGTCCCCGCCGAAGAACAGCCGGACGCCGATGCTCGCGCCGACGCAGGAGGCCATGCCCATGCTCAGCAGCCACGGCTGCGCCAGGGCCTGGGCGATCTTCTCGCGCACGCCGTCGGCAGCCTCGCTGGCCACGGCAAGTTCCTGGCCCAGGTTCTCGCAGATCACGACGAACTCGTCGCCGCCCAGCCGGGCCACGGTGTCACTCTCGCGCACGGCGCTGCGCAGCCGCCGCGCCACCTCCACCAGCAAGCGGTCACCGGCGTCGTGGCCGTGGCGGTCGTTGAGCTCCTTGAACTGATCCAGATCGATGAACAGCACGGCGCCGTGGCTGTTCAGCCGGCGGCTGTTCTGCTGCGCGTGGCGCAGCCGGTCCAGCAGCAGGCGGCGGTTGGGCAGCCGGGTCAAGGGGTCATGGAAGGCCAGGCTGCGCACCTCTTCTTCCATCGCCTTCTGGCGGCTGATGTCGCGCGCGATCTTCGAGGCGCCGATCAGCTCGCCGGCCTGGTCGACCAGCGGCGAGATGGTCACCGACACCGGCACGCGCCTGCCGCTCTTGTGCAGCCGCTCGGTCTCGAAGTGCTCGACCGGCTCGCCGCCGCGCAGACGCTCGATGATGGCCTCCTCCTCGTCGCGCCGCTCGGGCGGGAACAGGCGCTGCAGCGGCTGGCCCAGCATCTCGGCCGCGCTGTAGCCGAAGATCTGCTCGGCGCCGCGATTCCAGCTGGTGACCTTGCCGTCCAGCGTCTTCGAGACGATGGCGTCCTGCGAGGATTCGACGATGGCCTCGAAGCGGCGCTGCGCAGCGTCCAGCTGCCGGCGCGAGACGCGGCGCAGCTGCAGCAACGCAAAGCCGGCCACTGCCAGCGTGCTCACGGCCAGCAGCACGATGCTGGTGTCCACGCGGTTCCAGCCGCTCGGGAAATCCGCCTCCGGCAGGCCAACCACCAAGTACAGCGGAAGGCCGCGCAGCTTGCGGTAGGCATTGATGCGCGAGACGCCGTCCAGTGCGGTGGCGGCCACGTATTCACCGGCATCCGGCCGCGCCGCAATCGCTTCGCGCAGCTGCTGCGACACCTCGCTGCGGCCGATGCCGCTGCGCCCGCTGTCCGGCCAGGGCTGGCGGTAGACCAGCGCCAGTCCGGCGGTGCGCAGCGTGGCCGCGCCGTGCGCGCCCAGGTCCACGTCGCGGAACACCGGGCCGAACAGGTCGACCGGCAGGTCCGCGCTGACGATGCCGAGGAACTCGCCCTGCCTTCCTTGCAGCGCCCGGCTCAGCATCATCACCCACGTCCCGGTTTCGTCATGCCGCACCGGCCCGGCGATCAGCAGGCCGGGCTCGCCGCCCTGGCGGGCACGCACGAAATCCTCCCGTTGCGCGAAGTGCTGCGCCGCGCTGCGCCCGACCTGGCCTTGCCCGTAGCGCAGCTGGCCCATCGCGTCCACCACCGTCATGCCGACGATCTCCGGCGCCGCGGCGCGGTAAGCCTGCAGCTCGCGCTCGGCATCGAACGGGCTGCTGGCGTCGTCCAGCAAATGGTCCACCGCGTGGTAGGCGGCCACCTGCAGCATCAGGTCGATCTTGGTGAACACGTCCGTCACCCGGCCTTCGAGCAACCTCGCCAGGTTCTGCGTGGCGGCCGCGGCCCGCTCGCGCTGGCGCACCCGCTCCTGCCAGATGGACACCCCTGCCAGCGCCATCAGCAACATGACCACCAGCACCGCCACGATGGCGTAGGGCAGCCAGTCGGACAGTCGCCGGGATGGGGGTCTTGGAACGGGCATGCGGCCTCATCTGCTGCGCCACGGCCGTCTCGCGCGTGGATGGCGGTAGGCCCCCGCGCGGCCCGCGGGCCTCGGTGGGGCTCGCGGCTTGTCCTGTCGGCCGACGTGAATCGGCGAAGTGTTACACGGACACCGGCAGCGAACCAAGCCGCCGCCAGGCCGCCCCATCCAGACTGTTGATTCATCCAGTATGCTCGCAGCCGCGATGCAGACCCTGACCCGACCCGACGTGCCACCGCCCTCCGGCACCGACCCGCTGGCCGCGCTGAACGATGCCCAGCGCGAGGCCGCCAGCCACCTCGGCGGCCCGCTGCTGGTGATCGCCGGCGCAGGCTCGGGCAAGACGCTGACGCTGGCCGCCCGCGTGGCCCACCTGGTGCTGAACGGCGCCGACCCGCAGCGCCTGCTGCTGCTCACGTTTTCGCGCCGCGCCGCACAGGAACTGCAGCGCCGCTGCGCCGCCTTGCTGCACCAGGCGCTGGGCCTGAAGCCCACCCAGGCCGCGCCGGTGCTGCCCTGGGCCGGCACCTTCCACAGCGTGGGCGCGCGGCTGCTGCGCGAGCAGGCGCTGGCCATCGGCCTGTCCGAGCAGTTCACCGTGCTGGACCGCGGCGACGCCGAGGACCTGATGGCCCTGGTGCGCCAGCAGCGCGGCCTGGCCGCCACCGCCAAGCGCTTCCCGATGAAAGGCACCTGCCTGTCCATCTACTCGCGCTGCGTCAACAGCCAGAGCGCCGTCGGCCCGGTGGTGCAGCAGGTCTTCCCGTGGTGCCAGGACTGGGTGGACGAGCTGCAAGCCCTGTTCGCCGACTACGAAGCCGCCAAGCAGGACCAGCAGGTGCTGGACTACGACGACCTGCTGCTGTGGTGGCACACGATGATGCAGGAGCCGGCCATCGCCGGCCCGCTTTCCGAGCGCTTCCAGCACGTGCTGGTCGACGAATACCAGGACACCAACCGCCTGCAGGCCGGCATCCTGCGCGCGCTCAAGCCTGGCGGCGGAGGTGTCACCGTGGTGGGTGATGACGCGCAAGCCATCTACGGCTTCCGCGCCGCCGAAGTGCGCAACATCCTGGACTTCCCCGGCCAGTATTCGCCGGCCGCGCGCATCGTCACGCTGGATCGCAACTACCGCTCCACGCAACCCTTGCTCGACGCCGCGAACGCGGTCATCGCGCTCGCACCCGAGCGCTTTGCCAAGACGCTGTGGACCGACCGCGCCTCGGCCGAGAAGCCACGCCTGGTGACCGTGGAAGACGAGCCCACGCAGGCGCGCTGGGTCTGCGAGCAGGTGCTGGCCCGCCGCGAGCAGGGGCTCACGCTGATGCGCCAGGCGGTGCTGTTCCGCAGCTCGCACCACAGCGCCGCGCTGGAGCTGGAACTCGCGCGCCGGCGCATTCCGTTCGTCAAGTACGGCGGCCTGAAATTCCTCGAGGCCGCGCATGTGAAAGACGTGCTGGCGGTGCTGCGCTGGGCCGAAAACCCGCGCAACCGCCTGGCCGGCCTGCGCGTGGCGCTGCTGGTGCCCGGCATCGGCCCGGCGCATGCACGCCGGCCGCTGGACACGCTCGCCGCCGCCGCGGACCCGGGCGCTGCGATGGCGACCTGGCAACCGCCCGCGGCCGCCACCGTCGAATGGCAGGCCCTGGCCACGCTGTGGCTGGCGCTGCGCCGCGGCGAACCCGGCTGGCCCGGCGAGCTGCAGGCGATTGCCGACTGGTATGCCCCGCAGCTGGAGCGCCTGCACGAACACGCCGCCGCCCGCCAGACCGACATCGACCAGCTCGTGCAACTGGCCCGCGGCCAGCGCAGCCGCGAGCGTTTCCTCACCGAGCTGGCGCTGGACCCGCCGGAGGCCAGCAGCGACAACGCCGGTGACCCGTCACTGGACGAGGACTACCTGATCCTCTCCACCATCCACGCCGCCAAGGGCCAGGAATGGCAGGCCGTGACGCTGCTGAACGTCGTGGACGGCTGCGTGCCCGGCGACCTCGGCGTGGGCACCACGGCCGAGCTGGAGGAAGAGCGCCGGCTGCTCTACGTGGCCATGACCCGCGCCCGCCAGCACCTGGACCTGATCGTGCCTCAACGCTTCTACGTGACCCAGCAGCACCGCCACGGCGACCGCCACATGTACGGTGCCCGCAGCCGCTTCCTGCCGCCCGAGCTGCTGCCGCTGTTCACACACGCCACGCCGCGCGCCGACGGCAGCGAACCCACGCGCCCGACCACCCAGGTCATGGACCTGCGCGAGAAGCTGCGCAGCCGCTGGGGCTGAGCACGCGTCAACGGCGCATGCCCGCCCCGACCTGCCGAAGGCGCCGTGTCGCCCGGCGTGGCGTTGATCACCCGCGGCGAGGCCATGCTGGCTTGGGCGTAGACGCGCAAGCCAGCGGAGTTCGGGTCACGGCGTCGGCAGGCCAGCGCGAACAACAAAGGCACAGCCTTCGCTGGTCCGCTCGAACGAGATGTGTTGGGTGAGGCCCGTCTCAAGGAGGACCTGGATTTCCCACGGGCCGGTTTGCTGGATTCTCTCCACCCACCAGGTGTCCCGCTCCTTCCGGCCGAGCTCGAAATACTGGGCGGACGGCCGGCCGGGTTGGTATGCCTCGAACGGCTCTTCGAGGAAATAGACGATGAGGCCGTTGCCGCCGACGGCACACCATCTTTCGCCACGATCGATGATGGCCGTGTGGGGGTCGCCGTAGAAATCACCGATCTCGGTGGGCCTTGCACCTTCGCGCATCAGCCACACCGTCTCGTATTCATGCGAAAGACGAAAGCGGGCCGAGTGTGCGAGTTGTCGGACGGGGTCGCGCATGACGGGTCGATGAATGTGATGTTGAAAAAAGTGGCCGCGGTTGCCATGCTCCCGGCGTGGCGCCCTTCTACCCTCCGTACGAGATGGCGCGCCTCAAGCAGACACCGCAGTGACGAATCCCTCGCGGTGACCTGTTGGCAGCCTCTCTGCGGCCTGGTCCTACACAGCGGCACCTGGCACCGGGCGACACTTGCCTCAAGTCCTTGACCTTCTCCGGCGTCCGGCCCCGTCCTCCATGAACCATGCCTGGCAATTCTTCCGCGCCGGTGGCGTCGACCAGGTGCTCATCACCAGCGGTGATGACATCGCCCACCTGCGCGAACTCGACCAGAAGCTCTGGGTCGCCCTCGCCTGCCCGACCCGTGGCACCCACTTCGACCCGCGCACGCTGGACCTGATCGACACCGACCACGACGGCCGCATCCGCGCGCCCGAGTTGCTGGCCGCCTGCGAATGGGCCTGCGAACGGCTGGCCGATCCGCAGCAGCTGGTGCGCGGCGGCGAGCGCCTGGCGCTGGCCTCGCTGGCCGACAACGAAGAAGGCCGCGCACTGGCCGAAGCAGCCCGCCACACGCTGGCCCGCCTCGACGAAGCCCAAGCCAAGGCCAGCGACATCGGCCTGGAAGCCATTGCCGAGCGCCAGCAGCACCTGGCCGAAGAACGGCTGAACGGCGACGGCATCGTCACTGCCGCAACCGCTGGCGACGACACCGCATTGCGTGGCTTGATCGAGCAGATCGTCGAGACCCAGGGCAGCGTGAAGGACGCTGGCGGCGAAGCCGGCATCGGCCTCGACCAGGCCACCGCCTTCTTCGACGCCGCCGAAGCCTTGCTGGCCTGGCACCGCCAGGGCCAGAGTGACTGCGGCGACATGCGCAGCGCCGCGCAGGCGGTGGACGCGGTGCACGACAAGGTCGAGGATTTCTTCGCCCGCTGCCGCCTGGCCAGCTACGCCGCAGGCGCCGCCGAGGCACTGAACCTGCCCGCGCCCGAAACCCTGCAGGGGTATGCGCTGCAGTCCCTCTCGCTGTCGGCCGACCCGTTGCGCCAGCTGCCGCTGGCCCCCGTCAGCGCCGGCCGTCCGCTGCCGCTGGACCACAGCGCCAACCCGGCCTGGCAAGCCGCGCTGCAGGACCTGCGCAAGCTGGCCGTCGCCCCGCTGCTGGGCGGCGAGCGCGACACGCTGGCCGAAGCCGAATGGCAGGACCTGAAAAGCCGCGTGGCGCATTGCAGGGACTGGCTGTCCACGCGGCCGCCTGGCAAGGTCGCCGCGCTGGGCGCCGACAAGCTGCTGGCACTGCTCGGCCAGGACCTGGCCGCCAGCCGCGCCCGCCTGCTGGCCCTGATCGAAGAGGACACGGCCGCGGCGCCGCAGCACGGTTACGTCAATGACCTGGAGAAGCTGCTGCGCCTGCAGCGCGACCTGCTGCCGCTGCTGCGCAACTTCGTCTCCTTCGAGGCCTTCTACCGCCGCGAAGGCGCGATCTTCCAGGCCGGCCGGCTGTACCTGGACGGCCGCAGCTGCGACCTGGCGGTGCAGGTGGCCGACGCCAGCCAGCACGCGGTGATCGCCGGCCTGGCCAAGGCCTACCTGGCCTACTGCGAATGCGTGCGCGGCAAGGAGAAGATGACCATCGCCGCGGCCTTCACCGCGGGCGATGTGGACTTCCTGTTCGTCGGCCGCAACGGTCTGTTCTATGACCGCGAAGGCCGCGACTGGGACGCCCGCATCGTCAAGGTGATCGAGAACCCGATCGGCATCCGGCAGGCCTTCCTGCTGCCGTACAAGAAGCTGTTGCGCATGATCGAGGAGCAGGTGGCCAAGCGCGCCGCCGCCGGTGACGCGACCCAGCAAGGCAAGCTGGGCGGCCTGGCCGGCCAGATCACCACCCTCGACAAGCCCGCCGCCGGCACGCCGGCGGCAAGCGCCGCCGCCGCAGCCGCCGCCACTCAGCGCCGCATCGACGTCGGCACCGTGGCCGCCCTGGGTGTCGCGCTCGGCAGCATCAGCGCCGTCATCGTCGGCGTGTTCGGCAAGTTCATCGAACTCGGCTGGTGGATCCCGGTCGGCCTGCTCGGCATCGTGCTGGCCATCTCCGGCCCCAGCATGCTCATCGCCTGGCTCAAACTCCGCCAACGCAGCCTCGGCCCCATCCTGGACGCCAGCGGCTGGGCGATCAATGGGCGCATGCGGCTGAATGTGCGCCTGGGCGCGTCGCTTTCAGAAGAGGCCAAGCTGCCGCCGGGTGCGAGCCGCAAGCCGGATCCGTATGCCGAACGCCATGGCACGGCGTGGACCGTGGGCGCGGTGGTGCTGGTCGTCGCGCTGCTGGGCCTGGGCTGGCGGGTGGGGTGGTTGAATGGGGTGTTGCCGGAGGCGTTGCAGCATGGCGCGGCGGTCGCTGCGGCGGCGAAATAGCGGCCGGCCGGTCCAAGTCGAGAGAACCAGGTTCCGGTCGACGACGCCCGGATCCTTGCCGTTGCGCGGCGCCTGCGCTCGACGCCAACCGCCTGACCTACCCTGGCTGGGAGATTTGCTACACAGCGTGTAGCAAATTGAGCTGGAGCCACAACCGGCTCATCATGCGGGAGGACGACCCCAAGGCCAGGGCCTACTACCTGCTCAAGTGCTTTGTCATCATCGACCTGAAGACGGGCAAGCTCAGCCACCAGGACATCGGCCAGATGGACATGTATGTGCGCATGTTCGACGACCTCAAGCGTGGCGAGGACGACAACCCCACCATCGGCATCATCCTGTGCGACAGCAAGGATGAAACCGTCGTCAAGTATTCGGTGATCCAGGAAAGCCAGCAGCTCTTCGCCTCCAAGTACCAGCGGGTGCTGCCCACCGAAGCGGAGCTGGTAGCGGAGATCGCACGGGAAAAGCGCCTGATCGGCGCACACCGTGACTTGCCCGATGCAACCGGGACGTCAGACCCAGAATCACCATGACCGATGAGACAGAACTCGTTCACTCGCCGCTGACGCCCTGAACTGAAACGCGCGCCGCAACAACGTCGGCACCGTCGCCGCATTGGGCGTGGCACATCACGACCGTGGCGATCACCTACTGCACGCTGGTTTCGGATGAAGGGTAGTCGATGTAGCCTTTGTCCGTACCGCCGTAGAAAGCGCTGGGATCCGCTTGGTTGAGAGGGGAATCAGTCCGATAGCGCGCCACCAAGTCGGGGTTTGCGATGAACGGCACTCCGAAAGAGATGAGGTCGGCTTCCTGGGCGGCCAAGGCTTGCTCTGCCGTTTCCTTACCGTAGCCCCCGTTGAGGATGAAAGGACCGGTGAAGAGTTTGCGCAGGGCTGGGGCAATCGGCTCCTTGCTCTGTTTCGGGGCCATGAAGTGGCCCGGCAGCGCCTCCATCACGTGCAGGTAGGCCAGCCCGAACCGCTCGAGTTGCTGAGCGAGGTAGCTGAAGGTAGCCCGCGGATCAGCGTCAGAGATGCCGCCCAAGTTCGCGCTCGGGGACATCTTGTAGCCGACACGGCCGGCTCCAAACACGTCCACTGCAGCCTGCACCACTTCAAGTGCAAAGCGGGCGCGATTCTCAAGGCTGCCGCCGTATTCGTCGGTACGCAAGTTCGTGCCGCTTTGCAGGAACTGGTCGATGAGGAAACCGTTGGCGCCGTGGACTTCAACGCCGTCGAAGCCAGCGGCTTGGGCATTCTTGGCGGCTTGGCGGAAGTCCTCCACGATGACTTTCACCTCGTGGGTTTCCAAGGCGCGGGGCGTGGGCACTTCTTCCATGCCGTTGCCTGTGAAGGCGGTGGCTGTGGGCTTCACGGCAGAGGGCGCCACCGGCAGGGCTCCGTTGTGAAAGTAAGGGTGGGAGACAGCCCCAACATGCCACAGTTGCAGGAAGATGCGGCCCCCGGCGGCATGCACAGCCTCCGTGACCAGCTTCCAGCCTGCCGCTTGCTCGGCCGAGTAGATGCCCGGCGTATCAATGTAGCCAACTGCTTGGGGCGAAATTGGGGAGCCTTCGCTGATGATCAGGCCTGCTGTGGCGCGCTGCGCGTAGTAGAGCGCGGCGGAAGCGGCCGGTACGTTGCCAGGGCGCTGAGCGCGGCTGCGCGTCATCGGGGCCATGATCAGGCGGTTGGAAAGGGTCAGCGCGCCGACTTGAAAGGGCGTGAAAAGCATGGAGTCGCTCATGGCGGTTGATCAAGCCATGACTCTAGGATTACACTTTCCATTTGGGAAGTACTTACCCCAGAGTGTGTGCCATGACGACCATCAAAGAACGCTCCAGTGTCCAAAAAAACAAGCAGGCTGTGCTCGAGGTCTGTCCCGTCACGTATGTGATGGAGCGCATTGGCGGGTACTGGAAGCCGGTCATCCTCTACGAGCTCTCATTTGGCGAAATGCGCTACAGCGAACTGCGTAGGCGCATGCCAGGCATCAGCGAGAAAGTCCTCATTCAGCAACTCAAGCAATTGGAGGCCGACGGCTTGCTGACGCGCGAAGCCAGACCAGTCGTGCCTCCCCATGTCACTTACAGCCTTACGTTGGCGGGCCGGGACATGCTGCCGGTGATGAGAGCCATGGTGGATTGGGCTGAAAAGTACATTTTCACGTCAGATGCAAAAAGCACGCGCGTCGACCTCACGCCTGGAAATTCGGAACGGTCACAAACCACCGCCGACTTTCGTTCCGAAAAAATTTTAGACACCGCCCGCACATTTGATTCAGGCGGCGACCCTGGTCGCTTTTCTTGAACTTTCAAATGTGTGAGGTGTTTGTGCATAAACTCAAAGCAGTCGACAACCACAGCGTGCCCCCGGGCGGGCATCACGTGAGCGCAACCGCTGCAAAGTCGACGCAGTCCACCCGATCTTCTTCGCCGCACCCGGGCGTCACAGCGTGCTGTGCCGGACCAACCTAGGGATCCCCAGGGCAAACCGCCACGCGGCATTCATGGGCAGCGGATAGATTCGACTGAATTTCATTGAGAGCCCTGTCCATGCCGATCCCCCGCTTTTTGTCCCTCGCGCTGCTTGCAGCCGCCGCCTGCGCCTCGACAACGCCTGCCTTTGCCAAATGGCCGCAAGAGGGCTACAGCGCGGCCAAGGGCCAGGCCAACACCGATGAGGCCACGTTGACGGCTCGCAACGTGGCCGGGTTGCAGCTGAAGTGGCAGCGGCAGCTGGGGCAGTTCTATGCCAGCGCCGTCACGCAGGCCGGGCCGCAGTTGCTGGCTTGCTCGAACCTTTTCGACGTGTCTGCGCTGAAGCTGGGCAGCGGTGCCAGCAAGTGGGACCAGCTGGCAGGCGTGGGCAACTGCGGCACGCCGGCCACGGCGGGTGGGCAGACCTTCCTCGTCAGCTCGGCGCTGTCGCCGAACTACCGCAATGTCGTCAGCGCGCTGGACACGGCCAGCGGCCATGTGCTGTGGGAAACGGACTTGCCGGCCAGCAGCAGCGACATGGGGCTGAATGCGGACCCTGCGCTGAGCCAGGGGCGGCTGTACGTCAGCAGCAACCGTGGCCAGGTCGTGGCGCTGGACACGGCCACCGGCCAGCAGGCCTGGCGCAGCACCACGGGCGGCAACGGCGTGATGAACAACGACCCGGCGGTCGCCGGTGGCCGTGTGTTCGTCAGCACCTGGCTGGAATGCTGCGGCAACGGAGCGCGCAAGCTGCATGCGTATGACGCGGCGACCGGCGCCGAGCTGTGGGCCGCCGAAGTCGCCACCAGCAACATGCAGCGTCCGGCGCAGCCGCTGGGCGACAAGGTGGTCGTCACGACCGATTCGGGCCTGGTGAATGCCTATGACGCTGCCACTGGCGCGCTGAGCTGGTCGCGCACGGTGGGCTTCGTCGACCACGCGATGGCGTTGCACGGCCAGGCGGTCTACGTGCCGGTGGGCACCAGCGTGCTGGCGCTGGACGCGGCCACCGGCAACACGCTGTGGACCCGCCAGTTGCCCAGCGGCCAGGGTGCCATCTCCAACCTGGTCTGGGCCAATGGCCTGGTCTACCTGCTGGCCCAGAACGCCAGCAGCGAAACAGCGGTGGTCGCGCTGAAGGCTGGCAACGGCAAGCCGGTGGCCAGCGTGCCGGTGTCGATCTCCGGCAGCTACGCGCGCCTCAGTCTGTCTGATGGCATGGTCTACATCAGCGCCAACGGCACCCTGAGCGCGCTGGGGCTCTGAGCCCCCGGCAGGCAGGGCTACAGGCCGGACAGGAAGCGGTAGACCGCCTGCTGCTCGGCCTCGTCCAGCTCGAAGAAGCGCTGGCGCACGATCTCGGCTTCGCCGCCGTGGGCCAGCACGGCGTCGCGCAGCGTCTCGGCGCGGCCGTCGTGCAGGTAGCGCTGGCGCATGTGCAGGCCAACCAGCGGCGTGGTGCGCCAGTCGGCACCGGTGGCCTCGCCCTGCACGATCTTGTCGTCCAGCGCGGGGCCCATGTCGTGCAGCAGCAGGTCCGAATACAGCGGCACGTCGCCATGGATGCCGGGCAGCGAAGGCACATGGCATTTGGCGCAGCCCACGGCGTCGAACACGCGGCCGCCAGCGTCCAGCCGCCGGGCCAAGCCCAGCTCCGCGCCTGCCCTATCCGCAGCATCCGAAGGCAGCTCCGCCCCGCTGCCGCTCAGCCGCACCATCGCATAGGCCAGCCCGGCCGACAGGGCCAGCGCCAGCGCGCAAAGCCCCGCCAGCCGCAAGGCCTGCGCAGGCTGGCGAGGCAGGCGCAGCGGTGTGCTCAGGCCCAGCGCGATCATCACCATCAGGAACAGGAACTGGTCGAACTGCAGCAGGCTCGCTCGGACCTGCGGATGCAGCGTGATGCTGGAGTTCAGCAGCAGCACCACCAGGAAGCCGACGACGAACCACGGCACGGCCACGCGAGGGCGCGCCGCACCAGCCTGCTCGCCCTCGCTGCCAGTCCCCGGCAGGCGCTGCAGCCCCATCACCAGCAGCAGCGGGATCAGCATCACCACCTTGCTGAGCTTGACCAGCGTGGCGGTGTTCAGCGCGCCTTCGGAGATGGCGAAGGAGGCGCCGTAGACCTGGGCCAGCTCGAAGATGCTGGCGCCCACGGTGACGCCAAAACCATGCTCGTCCAGCCCCGGCAGCCAGCCGGCGGTGAAGGCGATGGGGTACAGCAGCAGCGCCACGGTGCCGCTCACGGTGATCAGGCTGATGGCCAGGCCGGCATGCTTCTCGCGCCCCGGCGCAAGCGCGGCCACCGAGAGAATGGCCGCCGCCCCGCAGACGGACGAGCCCACCGCCACCAGCAGCGCCAGCGCCGGGTCCAGCCCGAACCAGCGGCGCCCCGCCCAGCGCACCAGCAACAGCACCACCACCAGCTCGACCGCGGCGATCAGGATAGGCACCAGCCCCAGCGAGACCAACAGCAGCACGGTGATGCGAAAGCCCAGCAGCATCACGCCCAGGCGCAGCAGCTGGCGCTTGGTGAAGGCGAGACCGGGCTGCAGCACCGCCGGGCAACCCAGCACGCTGCCCAGCAGCAGGCCGAACAGCATCGCCACCAGCACCGGGTTGCGCGCCAGCGGGTCGCCCAGGCCTCCGGCCATCCAGCTGGCAGCCAGCGCCAGCGCCGCGGCGGCTGCCACGCCGGGCCAGCGCGCCCGCAGTTCGAGCGCCGGCCACCAAGCCGACCACGCGGCCAGGCGGGCTGCCAGCGGCACGTCCGCCCGAGATTCCACCCGTGTGTTCATCGTGCCTGCTCCGTCGCGCCAGGCTTCACGGCGGCCAGCGCGGCCCCGGGCGTTGGCTTGGGCGGTCCCAGCGTGCGCAGGTAGGCGGCCAGCGAACGCACCATCGCGCCATCGTCCTTGGGCTGGGCAACCGGGTGCAGCGCCAGCGCGCTGGTGATGCCCATTTCGTTGCCCATGGCCTCGGCCACCATGTCTTCCAGCGTCGCCACATCGGCCTTCCAGCCATAGCGGCCGACCCGCTGCTCGCCGCTGGCTGTTGTGACCCGCTGCACCCTGCCCTTGATGCCGTCGCCCTTGCTGACGGCCTGGGCGGCGATCACCGCGTCCGGGATCTCGTCGAGCCGGCTGGCCGCCTGCAGCGCCAGCGGCACGCGCAGCGAGACCACGTTCGCCTCGCGCGGCATGTCGGCAGAAGGCGCGCCCAACACGCCCAGCTCCCGCACCGAGCGGCGCGGCGCCACTGTGCTGAGCTGGCCGGCCTGCGGCATCAGCCGGCCGGTCACCGGGTCCATGCGGGCCAGGCGGCGTGCGAAGTGCGCCTCCTCGGCACTGGCGCCGCCGCCGGGGTGGCAGGCCACGCAGGAGGGCGCGTTGAACAGCGGGCCCAGGCCTTCCCGCGGCGAGAAGCGGGTGGCGAACAGGCTCGCGCCGTGAGCCATGGTGGCGGAGGTGCCGCTGGCCTGCGCCATGGCGGGGACTGTGCCGGTCACGGATGCGGTCATGTTCGCGAATTGCCCGGCTGCGTCGAAGGCATTCACCTCCAGCACGGTGGCCGTGGCGCTGCCCGGCGGCTGCGCCATCAGCCAGATGCGCTGTGCGTCGGCCGAGACGGCCAGCGCGCGCAGGCTGTCTGCGCCGATGCGGCCCACACCGGGCCAGTCGACCAGCGCGCGGGCCACCGCCTGGCCGTCCTGGCGCAGCCGCAGCAGGCTGCCGTCGCCGCGGTTGAGCACGTACAGGTCCGAGCCGCCAGCCAGCGTGGTGTGGCTGGCAAAGCGCGGGTTGGCGATCTCGGGCAGCGCGGCGGCCAGGTCCACCGGCTGGCGCAGCCACGGCGAGTTCAGCTGCTCGACACGGCGGGTGGTGAACTGCCGCCCATCGTCCGCCAACTGCAGCACCGCGATGCGGTTGCGCCGGGCATCGGCCAGGTACAGCGCGCGGCTGGGCATCCACTTGAAGGCCATGCCGATGACGCCGGGGTCGACCCCGCCCACGTCCACCGTGCCGGGCGGTGCCAGCCCGTCCACGCCGTCCTGCACATGCACCTGCACCACCGCGCCATTGCCGGTGACCACGGCGAAGACCGCAAAGCCGCTGCCGTCCGGCGAAGCGCCGAGCAGCGCGGTGCCCAGCGCGCCGCGCTCGATCGCGCCGGGCGTGAGCTGGCCGCTGTCCCGCCGGTTCCACAGCGAGGCCCACCAGCCGCTGCGCACGGCCTTGGGCACGCTGGCCCGGCCGCTCTGGTCGCCCACGAACACGCCGCCGGCCGTTTCGCTGGGCGCGTTGGCCAGCGGCGTGCCGTCCGGGTCCACCACGCTCTCGCTGCCAGGGCCGCCCAGGCCGAATGGGGCGTTGGCCACCCAGGGCCGGCCAAAGGCGTTGTTGACCGACAGGTAGCGCGGCCCGGAGACGGCGCCGAAGCGCGCGGTGCGGGCGCCATCGTTGTGGCGCCGGTTCAGGAAGGCTTCGCTCTGCGCACTGTAGAGCTGCACCGGCGAGCCGGGCGACGGCGGGTGGCGAGCAAGCTCGGGCGGCACCTGCAGCGGCGCGCCTTCGCGGGCTGCGCGCGGGTCGATGGACAGCACGCTGCCGGTCGCATGCGCCGCATTGCCAGGCGCCGCGCCCAGATTGCCGGCCACGGCCACCAGCAGGCGCTCCGGGTCCAGCACATGGCCGGCCTGGGTCTGCAGCAGGAACTCGGGGTTGGACGGGATGGGCCCGCCGCTGTGGAAGCGGCCCACCTGGCGCAGCCCGAAGCCACCTGGCAGGCCTGTGGCCACGACCCGCGCCTGCAGCGCCCAGGTGGGTGGCTGGGCGGCCGGAGATTCACCCAGCACGCCCGGCGCTGCCAACACGGCGGCCAGACCCAACAGCCCCTTGGCCACCCGCAACATTGAACCCATTTCGCAAGACTCCCGTCACCTTCGGCACAACCCTCCGAGGCCACGCTCCTGAATCTCCTAACGAAATGCGGATCTTGAAAGTGCCACCGGCGGGCGCAAGCCGCCGAGGCGTGCACCAGCCCTGGCTCAGAACACGTCCAGCATCGGCAAGCGGCTGTCTTGCTGCAGGCAGCTGGCGATGAACAGCGCCACGCCGATGTCGCCGGTCCACAGCGAATGGCGGGCGTGGCCGCTGGCCTCGCGCTGCGCATCCACCTGCGTGGCGGCGTGCATCGCAAAGGCGCGTGCACGGGCCAGCCACAGCGCGTCCCCGCTGCGCTGCCAGAGCTTCAGCAGCGCGTAGCCGTTTCCTGCGGTGCCATGGCACAGGCCTGAGCCCTTGGCCAGCGGGCCGGCGCGCCAGGTCGTCTGGCCGGCATCCAGCAGCAGCGCGTCCCAGGCTGGCGTGCGTGGTGCGCCGGCCAGGCGGCAGACGATGCCGGGCGCGCCGTGGCAGTCCTGCACCAGCATCTTGCCGTTGGCGCTTTGCGGGTGCGAAGGCGGCCAGTTGGTGCACCCGTCCTGGCGCATCGCCAGCGCCTGCACGGTCTGCAAGGCCCGGTCGGCAAAGCCTTGCACCACCGCGGGCGGCAGCAGCGCCGCGCCGCGCATCACCGGGTACAGGTTGCCGGCAAAGCCGTGGCCCGCGCCGATGTAGCAGACGACCTTGCCGTACAGGTCCTGCCACCACAGCCAGGCGCCGAGTTCGGCGTCGAACACCATCTCGTCCCACAGGATGTTCACGCCCCGCGCAAACAGCTCGGCCCAGCGCGGCTCGCCGGTCGCCTCGGCCATGTGGATCGCTGCCACCAGCGTGCCGGGCGAGCCCCACAGCATCTCGCGCGCCGGATGGTGCAGGTTGCCCTGCACCACGTCGAACAGCTGGTCGGCCACGGCTTGCGAAGGCGCGGCCTGCCACTGCAGCAACAGCAAACCCGAGTCCCCCATGAACAGCGACTGCGTGCCGGCCAGGTGCGTCTCGCCAACCTCGCGGTTGCGCTGGACCAGCGTGGGCACGGTGGCGTCGAAGCGGGCCAGTTCGGCCGGCTCGACGAAGCCCTGTCTAGACAGGTGGCGCAGCGCCCAGATGATGCCGCCGGCGCCGAAATAAAGCATCGAATAGCGCGTGTCGGGCGTTGCCGGATCGTCCAGCGCATGCGCCCGCCAAAGCCCCTGCGGCGAGAAGTCCTGCAGCGCGTCCTGCACCATGCGTTGCACCGCGGCGCGTGCCGCAGCCTCGTCCCACAACGGCCCGTTCAAGCCCTCGTGGCGCGCGGGGTCAAACAGCGTGTTTGAAACAGTCGTTGCAACTTGCATGCGTGCATTTTGCGGGTGTCATGCCTGTCCCGCCAAGGGCAGCGCGCTGCGATATCAGGCCTGCGCCTACACGGCGGCGAACGGGCAACTTCTATAGTCCCCGGCATGCAGATGGATCATGAACACACACCAGGGATGAAGATCGGAAAGCATGATGCGGGCTTTCGGCGACGGGCCGGCATTGGCATGCCCGCGGAGTGCGAATGAAGGCCCCCGACCTGCCTGGCAGCGAATGCGCGCTGTTCTTTGACTTCGACGGCACGCTGGTCGATCTGGCGCCCACCCCCGACACCATTGCCGTGCTGCCGCGCACGGCTGAACTCCTGTTCCAGCTGAAGCTTGCGCTCAACGGCGCGCTGGCCATCGTCAGCGGCCGGCCGGTCAGCGAGATCGACCACTACCTGCATTCGCTGAAGCTCACCGTGGCGGGCGTGCATGGCACCGAACTGCGCGTTGCCGATGGCCCCATGCGGCGCATGCCGGTGGCCTCGCTGGACGCCGCGGCCGTGGTCATCGCCCGGCTGTGCGAACAGCACCCCGCACTGCTGATGGAACGCAAGCCCGGCGCGATTGCGCTGCACTACCGACAGGCCCCTGCGCTGGAAGACATGTGCCTGGCCGTGATGGAAGAAGCCTTGCTGCATGCCGAGGGCATGGCCCTGCTGCGCGGCAAGTTCGTCGTTGAAATGAAACCCAGCCGCGCGACCAAGGCCGCAGCGGTGCACGCGCTGATGGACTGCAAACCTTTCCGCCTCCGCAGGCCCTGGTTCTTTGGCGACGACGTGACCGACGAGAGCGCCTTCGAGCTGGTGCAAAGCATGGGCGGCGTGGCGATCAAGATCGGTGAGGGCGAAACCCTGGCCTCGCACCGCCTGGCCAATCCGGCCGAACTGCACGACTGGCTGGCCGCCGCGGCCGCCCAGCTCGGTGCACAGCAACCTGAGAGGTTCTCGCGATGAGCCGGCTTGTCGTGGTGTCCAACCGGGTCGGCGACCCGAGCAAGCCCTCTTCCGGCGGCCTCGCGGTCGCGTTGGGCGACGCCCTGACCAAGTCCGGCGGCCTGTGGTTTGGTGCGGGTGAGGTGGTCGACGCGGCCACGCCCACCGACCAGCGCCTGCACCTCAAGCCGCTGGACAACAAGGTCACGCTGGCCACGCTGGATCTGAGCCGCGAAGACTACGACGGCTACTACCGCGGCTATGCCAACGGCGTGCTGTGGCCGGTCTTCCACTACCGGCTGGACCTGGCGCATTTCGAGTCCGGCCACCTGGACGCCTACCGCCGCGTGAACCGCCAGTTCGCCCAGGCCCTGGCCTCGCTGCTGCAGCCCGACGACATCATCTGGGTGCACGACTACCACCTGATCCCGCTGGCCGCCGAGCTGCGCGCGCTGGGCTGCCAGCAGCGCATCGGTTTTTTCCTGCACATCCCCTTGCCGCCGCAGCTCATCCTGGCCGCGCTGCCCGGGCATGACTGGCTGATGCGGGCACTGTTCGCCTACGACCTGGTGGGCCTGCAGAGCGAAGCCGACATGGTGCACCTGCGGCGCTACCTGGTGGCCGAAGCGCATGCCGAAGAACTCTCCGAGCATTCGTTTGGCGCCTTCAACCGCATGCTGCGTGCCGGTGCCTTCCCGATCGGGCTGGACGTGGACAGCTTCATCGCGATGGCCGAAGCCCCGCCAGCGCAGGAAACCCTGGCCACGCTGCGCCAGCAGTACGCCCAGCGCCAACTGCTGGTCGGCATTGACAGGCTGGACTATTCCAAGGGCCTGCCGCAGCGCATGAAGGCCTTCCGCACGCTGCTGGAGCGCCACCCCGAAACCCGCCAGCAGGCCACGCTGGTGCAGATCGCTGCACCGTCGCGCGAAGAGGTCGAAGCCTATGGCGACATCCGGCGCGAGCTGGAAAGCCTGTGCGGCGCGATCAACGGCGACTTCAGCGAGCTGGACTGGACGCCCATCCGCTACCTGCACAAGCCGCTGGAACGCGAGGCCGTGCCCGGGCTCTACCGGGCAGCCAAGGTCGCACTGGTCACGCCGCTGCGCGACGGCATGAACCTGGTCGCCAAGGAATTCGTTGCCGCGCAGGACCCGGCCGACCCCGGCGTGCTGGTGCTGTCGCGCTTTGCCGGCGCGGCCGAGCAGCTGACCGAAGCCTTGCTGGTCAACCCCTACGACACCGACGCCACGGCAGAGGCCATCCTGCATGCGCTGAAAATGCCGCTGGAGGAACGCCAGCTGCGCCATCAGCGGATGCTGGCGAACATCCGCGAGCACGATGTGCACGCCTGGCAGCGCCGCTTCCTTGAAACGTTGATGGATGTCTCGCCCGCATGACGACGCTGTTGTCCGAATCCGAAGCCACGCTGGCGCTGCGCCTGCAGCACATCGTGCAGTCCTCGCCCATCTTCATGGCCGCGCTGCGCGCCGTGCGCCAGGTCGCGCCGCCGGACGCCTGCATCGGCGCCGGTGCCATCCGCAACCTGGTCTGGGACCATCTGCACGGCCACACGGAAGCCTCGCCGGTGGCCGACTGGGACGTGGTCTTCTTCGACGCCGCCGACTGCCGCCAGGCGCGTGACCAGGCGCTGCAGCAGCAGCTGACGCAAGCCTGCCCGGAGCTGACCTGGGAGGTCACCAACCAGGCCGGCGTGCACCACTGGTTCGAAGCCATCTTCGGCCACGCCGTGGCCCCGCTGGACAGCCTCGAAGAAGCGGTCGCCACCTGGCCGGAATACTGCACCTCGGTCGCCATTGCACTGCGGCCGGACGACAGCCTGCGCATCATCGCGCCCTATGGCCTGGCGGACCTGTTCGCGCTGCGCGTGCGCCGCAACCCGGCGCGCGTCAGCGAGCAGACCTACCGCCAGCGCGTGGCCACCAAGCAATACGCCAAGCGCTGGCCGGGCGTGACGGTGGAGAGCTGCTGACGCGCTGAGCGCGAATTTGCTGGGCAGCTGAGGCATCATCGCGGACCGCCCTCCGGCCCGCGACGCAACCGCATCGCCGGGCATCGTTTGCCGCTCCGCCCGAAGCCCATGCCGACGTTCCGCCCCGCGCCTCTTGCCTCGACATCACACCAGGCTGGCCTGGACACCCTGCGTGCCGTCGCTATCGCGCTAGTCTTCATGTACCACTACCAGGTCTTCGTCTCGCAGGAGGCGACTTTTGGTTGGCTCAGCGAGGTGGGCTGGGTGGGCGTGGACCTGTTTTTCGTGCTCAGTGGCTACCTGATCGCCAATGGCCTGCTGGGCGGGCTGGTGCGCGGGCAGGCGCTGGACCTGGGCGGGTTCTATGCGCGGCGCATGTTCCGCACCTGGCCGGTGTACTGGCTGGTGCTGGCAGCGTATTTCCTGGCGCCTGCGCTGATGGGCGGCAAGACGCCGCCGCCGCTGTGGCGCTTCCTCACGTTCACGCAGAACTGGGGGCTGCAGCCGGGCACCGCGTTTTCGCATGCCTGGTCGCTGTGCATCGAGGAGCAGTTCTACGCGACGCTGCCGCTGGCCGCCTTGCTGGGCACCCATGCGGTGGCGGCCTGGGGCTGGGGACGGCGCCAGGCCTGGGGTGCGCTGGCGCTGCTGCTGGCGGTGGGCGTGGGCCTGCGGGCGCTGCTGTGGGCCTGGTACGGCCGCGAGGACAGTCCGCTGGCCGACCATTACTACCCCTGGGTGTACTACGGCACGCTGTGCCGCTTCGACGAATTCCTGCCCGGCGTGGCGCTGGCAATGCTCAAGCACCTGCACCCTGAGACCTGGCGCCGCCTGATGGGCGCGGCCGGCCGCTGGTTGCTGCCCGCCGCGCTGCTGGCGCTGCTTGCCATGGGCTACGGCGTGCTGCGCCACTACTACGTCGACGGCTACGGCTATGGCGGCTTCATGAGCATTGCGGGCTATTCGCTGGTGGCGATGAGCTTCGGCCTGCTGGTGGCCGCGGCCATGCGGCCGGGCAGCTGGCTGCAGCGCACCCGCGTGCCGGGTGCGGCCACGCTGGCGGCCTGGTCCTACCCGCTGTACCTCTCGCACAAGCCGGTGGCCTACATCGTGGCCAATGCGGGTAGTGCATCGCTGGCGGCTGCGCCTGGCTGGCGTCTGGCGCTGGTCACGGCGGCTTGCCTGGCCGTGGCGGCCTTGTTGCATCACCTGGTGGAGCGCCCGGGGCTGCGGCTGCGCGAGCGCTGGTTCCCGCAGCAGTTCAAGCCGGTGGGCGATGCACCGCCGCGGGCCGGGGGCGCCGTGGCGCCCTGAAAATCAGGCGCCCATCAGGCCCAGGTCGTGCAGCGTCTGCGCCAGCAGGTCCATCTGCACCGGCTTGAGCAGGTAGGCGTCGTGGTGCACGGTGCGCCCGGACGATTTCAACTCCGGCAGCTCGCTGCCCGAGCAGACCACCATCACGGTCGGGTGTTCGCGGCCCTGCTCTGCCTGTCGCACTTCGCGGATCAGCTCCAGCCCGCCGAGGCCGGGCATGTCCAGGTCAGTGACGATGGCGCCCACGCCGCCGCGCCGCCACCTGGCCAGTGCGTCGCGCGCGTCGGCGGCGCCTTCGGCTTCGAAACCCAGGCGACACAGCATCTCGGTCATCATCAGCCGGCTGACCGGGTCGTCGTCGCAGACCAGCACCGCGCCGCTGCGCGGCCCGGCCGAAGCGGGCGCCAGCTCGTCCTGCCAGGGGATGTCCAGCGTGACCTCGGTGCCCCGGCCGGCTTCGCTGTGCAGTTCGATGCGGCCACCCATCAGCGTGCAGAGCTGGCGGCAGATGGCCAGGCCCAGGCCGGTGCTGCCCTCGGGCGTTGTCGGCCCGGCCTCGCGCTCGGCGGTGGCATAGGGCTCGAACAGCGTGGCGCGCAACTTGGCGTCGATGCCGGCGCCCGTGTCGCCCACCACGAAGCGCAGGCCGCCGTCCGCGGCGCGCGAGGCTTCCAGCCAGACCCGGCCGGCGGCGGTGTACTTGCAGGCATTGCTGAGCAGGTTGGTCAGCAGCTGCTTGAGCCGCAGCGGATCCAGCACCACCCGGCGCGGCAGGTCCGGCGAGGCATGCAGCTCGAACACCAGCCCCTTGCTGCCGGCGGCCGCGCGCCAGGCACCGGCCACTTCGGTGAGCAGGGCCTGCAGGTCGAAGCTGCGGGGGCGCAGCTTGATGGCGTCGGTGGAAAAGCGTGCGGCGTCCAGCACGTCGTTGAGCAGCTGGGTCAAGGTCTGCGCCGACTGGCGGGCAATCTCCAGCGCACCGGCCTGCTGCGCGTCCAGCCCCCGGTCGCTGACCGACTGCAGGGCCAGCGACAGCAGGTGCGTGGGTGCGCGCAGCTCGTGGCTGGCCGAGGCCATCAGCAGGTTGCGCGACTCGGCCTCGCGTGCCAGCCTGGCCTGCAGTTCACGCTCGGCGCTCACGTCCACCACATAGCCCGTCCACACCCGCGTGCCGTCCGGCTCGGTGCGCTGCACCGCTTCCGCATGCACCCAGCGGCTGCCGCGCTCGGGGTTCAGGTAGGCCACCGTCAGCTTGAAAGGCTGGCCTGTGCGCATGGACGCCCGCTCAGCGGCCAACGCGCCGGCCCGGTGGTCCTCGCGCACGCGGTCAATCACCTCGCGCAGGATGGAGCGCGTCGGGTCCAGCTGGTCGACGCCCATGAAGCGCATCGTGCCGGGCGAGGTATAGCGGTGGGCGAAGCTGCCGTCCGGCCGGACGACGTAGCGAAAGACGATGCCCGGCACGTGGGCGGCCACGTCGTTCAGCAAGGCTTCCGCCCGCCGGTGCGCTTCGATTGCCCGTTCTGCGTCAGCACGCGCCTCGCGCTCGGCCAAGTGGGCCAGCTTCAGCCGGCGGTTGGCCAGCCACATCATGCAGATCACCAGCAGGCCGCCCAGCGCAATCGGCACTGCCCAGCTGGTGACGTCCACCCAGGTCAGCCCGGGCTGCACCGAGACCAGCAGCCAGCGCCGCTTGATGTCGGCCGCCTCGCCGGGCGTGATGGCCTCGAAGCCTTTCTCCAGCAGCCGCGCCAGCTCGGGCCTGGACTTGCGCACGCCGAAGAACAGTTCGCTGTCGGCATCCGGCAGCACGCCGGTCAGGCGCAGCCGACCGGTGTAGCGCGCGTCGATCAGGCGGTTGATGACGGTGGCATTGCCAATGGCCGCGGCCACCTCGCCAGTGTCCAGCGCCGCCAGCATCTCGGCCTGCGACGAGAACTCGGCCAGCGCCAGCCCGGGGCGGCGCGAGCGCAGCTGCGGCAGCAGGAAATGCTCCCTCAGCAAACCCAGCGAGCCGCTCTCGATGTCGTCCGGCGTGCGCCACTGGCGCGGGTCGCTGCTGCGCATGACGAGCACGGTGGGCGATGACGAGAACGGCCCGACAAAGTCGAACAGCGCCCGGCGCGACTCGGTGCGCGCCATGCCGACGACCACGTCCAGCTCGCCCCGCGCCGCGCGCTCATAGGTGTCGGCAAAGCTGGCGCCGCTCTGCTCGATCACCCGCAGGCCGACCTTCTGCGCAGCCAGCCGGAACATGTCGGCCCCCAAGCCTTCGAAACGGCCCAGGCCGCTGCTGCTGGTGAAGGGCGCGAACTCGCGGTCGAAGCCAATGCGCACACCGCCCGCACGCTGCACCCAGTTGCGCTCGGCCTCGCTGAGTTCGACCTTGCCGGGCACCCACAGCGCCGACGAACCCACCGGCAGCCAGCGGCGCGCCGCCGCGGCCCGCTCGGCCGGGCTGATGCTCTCCAGCGCCTTGCGCACGATGCTGTCCAGCAAGGGCTGCTGGCGCGACACCGCAGGCCCGAGGAAGCTGCGCCCTGCCCGGTCCTCCCGGCGCACGCGCAGGTTGGCCAGCAGATTGGCCTCGATGTGGTACAGCGCCTCGTGCAGCCAGGCCACGCACAGGTCGGCCTGCCCAGTGGCCACCGCCTGCAGGGCTTGCTGGGTGGTTTCGAAGGACAGCACCCGGGTGCCCGGGAACTCGCGCGTCAGCATTTCGCCCGGCACCTGGGCCTGCACGATGGCCACGCGGCGGCCGGCAAAGTTCTGGGCTTCGGACACGTCAGTCACATCGCTGCGGGTCACCAGCACCAGCTCGGCATCCAGCAAGGCACCGGGGAAGGTGGCAAAGGGCTCGCGCACGGGACTGGGCGCAGCCAGCGGCGTCATCTGCACCTCGCCGGTGGCCAGCAGTTGCGCGGCCGCCTGGGCCGAGGGCACCCAGCGGTAGGCCCAGCGCAAGCCGGTGCGCTCGCCAATGCGGTCCATCATGTCGATGGCAAAACCCACCGGCGTGCCGTCCGCGTGTCGGCTGTAGTACGGCGCGTTGCCGTCCACCACCACCACCGGCACGACGCCCTGCTGGGCAATCCAGTTGCGCTCCTGGTCGCTCAGGCTGGGGAGCTGGGCAAATGCCAGCGCGGCCGGCAGCAGCCAGAGCCAGCCCCACAACAGCACACGAAAGCAGACCCGCATGCGGCATCGTACCCGGCACGCAAGCCGCTTCGCCAAAACAACAGGCGCAGGCCTGGCCCTCGCGCCGGCGGCACCGTAGACTCCGCAGCCGACTTTCAGGAACCTTCCCATGCAACTCATCGGCATGCTGGACTCGCCTTACGTGCGGCGCGTCGCCATCTCCCTGCAGCTCTTGCAACTGCCGTTTGAACACCGCTCGGTCTCGGTCTTCCGCGGCTTCGAGCAGTTCAGGCAGATCAACCCGGTGGTCAAGGCGCCGACGCTGCTTTGCGACGATGGCACGCCGTTGATGGACTCGACGCTGATGCTCGAATATGCCGAAGCGCTGGCGGCCCCGCGCAGCCTGATGCCGGCCGCCCTGCCCGAGCGCCAGCAGGCGCTGCACCTGATCGGCCTGGCGCTGGCCGCGACGGAGAAGAGCGTGCAGATCGTCTACGAACACGGCATTCGGCCGGCCGAGAAGGTTCACGCGCCGTGGCTTGAGCGCGTGACCGGCCAGATGCACAGCGCCTTCGGCCTGCTCGAAGCGGCGCTGGCACCGCAGTCGCCGCAGGCGCCGCTGCTGTCGCTGGCCAGCGGCGAGCTGCAGCAAGCCGGCATCACGCTGGCGGTCGCCGTGCATTTCGCGCAGCAGATGCAGCCCGAACAGATCAACGCCGTGCGCTACCCGCGGCTGAGCGCCTGGTCGGCGCAGGCCGAGCAACTGCCCGCGTTCCGTGCCGCAGCGCATGGCGAGGGCGTGTACCCGGTGCAAGGCGCCTGATGGACTGGCAGGCCGCCGCCCAGGCCTTGGTGCCAGCCGAGCTGGCCTACGCCGCCTTCAATGCCCGCCGCACCACCGACGGCGACGAGGCCGCCGTGCGGTGCGCACCGGCCGACGCCGTGCCCTGGGTGTGCGACCCGGCGCGCCCGCGCAGCAGCTACTACTGCCGCGCGGTGGCACGCGAAATCGCCGCGCTGGAGAACCTGGAACTCAGCCCCGAGGCCGAGCAGGCCGCCGCCTGGGAGCTGTGGCCGGACAGCGTGGACGCCAGCACCAGCGCTTTCCTGCAAAGCCGGGGCTACCGGCCCGGCTACACGCTGTGCTACCTCGCCGCGGCGCCCGCGGCATTGGCGCCGCAGCCGGCCACGCCGCAGGTTCAGCAGCTGCGGCCCGACCAGGCCGACCTGTTCCTGGACCTGCTGCAGCAACATGAAGGCCTGCAGCTCAGCGCCGAGAAGCGCGCCCGCAAGCGCCACTTCTACGCCACAGACGAGTTCCAGGTCTTCCTGTGCCAGGACAGCGCCGGCCAGCCCTGCGCCTGGGCCACGCTGCATGTGTCACTTGATGCAGGCGGCGTCGGCTTCCTTGGCAACAGCTTCACGCTGCCCAGCCATCGCCGCCAGGGCCATCACCGCGCACTGCTGCAGGCCCGCCTGCAGCGAGCCCGCGAACTGGGCCTGGCCTGGGCCTTCACCGATGTGGCACACGGCTCCCCCAGCCACCTCGGCTGCGAGCAGGCAGGGCTGCGCACGCTGACGGTCAACACGATCTGGCAGTCCTGAGCCAAAGCTGGCGCAAAGACCGCCCCGCTGGCCGGGCCGGCGTCCGGCCGTGGAGAAGGTCGTGGAGAATCAGCCTTCTTCCTGAACGACAGACCCAGCGCCATGAAAACTGCCCTGCTCGTGATCGATGTGCAATGCGGCCTGTTCGACGACTCGCCGCGCCCCTTCGAGGCCGATGCGGTCGTCGACCGCATCAACGCCCTGACCGCCCAGGCCCGCACGGCCGGCGTGCCGGTGGTCTTCATCCAGCACGAGCGCGCCAGCGGCTCGCTGGCCCATGGCAGTGACGGCTGGCAACTGGAGCGCCGGCTGAAGACCGATGCGCGCGACACCTTCATCCGCAAGACGACACCCGATTCCTTCCTGCGCACCGAGCTGCAGGAGACGCTGCAGGGCTGGGGCGTGAAGCAGCTGGCGATCTGCGGCTATGCGACCGAGTTCTGCGTGGACACCACCACTCGCCGCGCAGCCGCGCTGGGCTTCCCGGTGCTGCTGGTGGCCGACGCCCACACCACACACGACAAGGCCCACGCCAGCGCCGCGGCCATCCGCGCCCACCACAACGCCACGCTGCCCGACATCGCCAGCTTCGGCCCCGAGATCCGCGCCGTCAACGCGGCCGACCTGCGTTTTGGCGACGGCACTGCCTCGCCCGCGCCAGGCGCCAAGCCCGTCACGCCGGCCGGCCCGCCCGAAGGCCTGCCCGTCTACCGCCTGCTGACAGGCGTGGACGACGCGGCCTTCTGCCACCGCGTCTCGGCCGCGCTGAGCCTAGGCTACCGGCTGCGCAGCGCGCCCTCGGCGACCTTCAACGGCGAGCACGTGGTCGTCGCCCAGGCCGTCGTCTGGCCCGGCCCATTGACGGCAGACGCCGACGCGAAGGCGGGCACCGCGGCCGACGCCGCCACACGCTGACGCACTTCAGCGCGAACCGAATCGCGCGCAGCGGGTCGCACAGGCATGGCTTCATCTTCCATGCCCATCCAGAACCTCACCAGCCCGAGCATCCTGCCCGCGCCGGAAATGGCGCCCACCACTTTTTCGCTGCACTTCACGCTGCGCCCGGCCCGCCCTGGCGAGGCCGGGGCGCTGAGCGCGCTGGCCCGGGCTTCCAAGGCCTTCTGGCCCTACAGCACCGCCCAGGTGGCGGCCTGGGCCGACGACCTGCGCATTGACGAGGCCACGCTGGCGACCGGCTGCTGCTGGGTGGCCGAGCGGGTGGACCACGGTACCGCCGAGTTGCCGGACGCGTTGATCGCCGGCTTTGTCGTGCTCCAGCCGGGCTCGCCCGACTGGGCGCTGCAGCACTGCTGGGTGCTGCCCGAGCAGATTGGCCGCGGCGTGGGTCGAGCGCTGCTGGCGCAGTCCGCCCGCCTGGCAGGCGAGGCCGGTGCCGCCGGGCTGACGATAGACGCCGACCCGCATGCCGAGCCGTTCTACCTGGCCCGCGGCGCCCAGCGCGTGGGCAGCCAGGCCGCGCCCATCGAAGGAGAGCCGGACCGGGTGCGGCCACAGCTGCGGCTGGCACTCGCGCGCTGAAACTCGCGCGCCCAAGCCCAGCCTGGACTCGCGTGCGATGATGCTGCGAACAGGTCGGCACGGCATTGGGTGTGATGGTGGATGGTGAATCGGACGAGCTGATCTTTGGCGACTGCGTGCTGCGGCCGGCCGGGCGCGAGCTGCTCTGGCGTGGCCAGCCGCAACCGCTGCCGCCCAAGGCCTTCGAGCTGCTGCTGCACCTGGTGCGGCAGCGAGACCGCGTGGTGCCCAAGGCCGAGTTGCTGGACGCCGTGTGGCGCGGCGCCGATGTGTCGGACAACGTGCTGGCCCGCACCGTGATGAAGGTGCGCCAGGCCCTGGGCGACACTGGCGACGAACCGCTGCTGCTGCGCACGGTGCACCGCGTCGGCTACCGCTTCCAGCCGCCGGGCGGCGTGAGCACCGCGGCCCCGGGCGACGGCCCGGCCGCGCCTGAAGCCCCGTCTCCCGCCGCCGCGCGCCCGCGCCTGGCCCTGCTGCCGGTGCACAACGCCAGCGGCGACACCACACTGGACTGGACCGCCTGGGGCCTGCCGCTGCTGGCCGCTCAGGCACTGGACGGCGACACCCGGCTCAGCATCCTGGCCACCGAGACGGTGCAGCACGCGCTGAGCCAGCTGCCGTCCGCCAAGTCTGCAAAGCCTGATGAGGCACTGGCACTGCAGCTCGCCGAGCTGACCGGCGCCCAAAGCGTGGTGCTGGCCAGCCTGCGCCGCAGCGGCGAGCGGCTGCGGCTGGACTATCACAGCGTGGGCTGGCACGAGTTACGCGGCAGCCTGAAAGCGACCGAGCCTGGCGCGCTGGGCGGGCAGCTGGCCGACGCGCTGGCCGCCGGCCTGTTTCCCGAAGCCGCGCTGCGCAACACGGCCCAGCGCGCCACGCCCGATCCGCTGGCCAGCCAGGCCTTTGCGCGCGCCATCGAGGTCGGCGGGCAGGAGCGCTGGGAGGTGGCCGCCCGGCTGCTGCGCGTGGTGCTGGACTTCAACCCCGACGACCTCTACGCCAGGCTGCACCACCTGCGCGCGCTGGCCAACCTGAACGATCCCGAGGCCGCGCACATCGGCCTGGCGCTGGTGGCCGATGCCGAACGGGCCGGCGACCAGCGACTGACGGCCGCCGCCCACGAGGGCCTGGGCCGCGCGCTGTTCAACAGCGCGGCCGATGCACCCGCCATCGCCGATGCCCGCCAGCACCTGGACACCGCGCTCGCGCTGGCCCGCCCGTTCGACGACGAGGACTGGGTAATCCGCATCTACCTGGGCCAGGCGATTGCCGCGCAGGTCGAGCGCGACTACGAGCGCGCCCGGCGCTTCTACGACCTGGCCTGGCGGGCCAACGAACGGGCCGGCAACCAGTTGCGCCGGGCCGTGATCCTGACCAACCACGCGGTGCTCTCGCACCATGCCGGCGACCTGCTGGTGGCGCGCGACCTGGCCGAACAGGCGCTGGCGCTGTGCGAGCGCCACGGCCTTCGCGCCAACAGCGTGGACGCCCTCGCCTGCCTGGCGCTGGCAGAGGCCGGGCTGGGCCTGTTCCGCCAGGCCACGGCGCGCTGCGAAACCGCGATGGCCCGCCTCGCAGAGCTGCCGGCCAACGAACACGACAGCGCCGCCTGGGTGCTGCTGATCGCCGCCCAGCTGGCTTTCGAACTGCGCTCGCCGGGCGACCTGGCCGAGCGCGCCTTCCACGCTGCCGCCCACCTGGGCGACGGCACGCTGCGCCGCGTGCTCGCGGCGCTGGCCGTGGCCTGGGCCTACCGGGCTGCGCAAGACGGCGACCTCGCTGGCGCCGAGGTGCATTGCCAGAACGCGCTGGCCCAGTCGCAGGACAACGGCTACGCCGAGAGCGTGCACCTGTTCCAGCGCTGGCGCCTGGGCCTCTGGCTGCGGCTGCGCCCGGCCGCCGAGCTGCTGGCGCAAAAAAAGCCCTGGCAGGCGACCTGGCACTCGCTGCCCCGTTGGGGCGAGGACCTGCTGCTGCAGGCCGCCGAGCTGCACGCCCAGGCCGCCCAGGCCCAGGAACAGGGCGACGACTTGCAGGCGCTGGCGCTGCTGGCCCGCACCCGCCAGATGGCGCCGCTGGGCAGCACCCGCGCCCATGCCCAGCTGGACGCCGCATGGCTGCAGCTCGAAGCCGGCCAGCCGGCCGAGGCCGCCCGGCTGCTGCGCGACATCGGCCCCTGGCTGCGCGAGCATCCGCTGGGCCTGGCGGTCGCCGCCCGGCTGGCGCTGGCCCAGGGCCGGCGCGAGGCAGCCGCCGAGCTGCACCAGGCCGCGCTGGAGGCCATGCGCCACCGCGCACCGCCTTTCCTGGCCGCACTGAGCCCTTTCTATGCGGCCGCCGAGGACGCGCTCGCGCCGCCCCGCGCACCCCGCCTGCTGACGCTGCTCTAAGCCACTGCGCGGGGACTACCCCCGCAGTCATGGTTTGGTCATCAATTGGGCAGGACTTGCCTGGCGCCGCCGCCTATCTTTGCGCCAGGGCTGCAGATCACCCACTGCCGCACTACCACCACATGGTGGGGCCCGGGCCACCCGCCCGGGCATCCCCCACATCCCAGAAGCCAGTCCGCTAGGAGTTTGCCCGTGCCCGCCGTCGTTGCCTGTTTCCGCCTTCTGCCCTCCGTCCAGTTGCTGGTCGCCGCGCTGGCCGTGTTCGCCCTGGGCGACTCGGCCCATGCCCAGTCCACCGCCCTGAACGGCAAGAATGGCGCCGTCACGCTGGGTGACCAGCCCACCGTGCTGCCGATGAAGATCGTGCGCCAGGGCGACACCACGAATGCCGTCAGCGTGCATTACCAGACCGTGGACGGCTCGGCCAAGGCCGGCAAGGACTACTGGCCCACCAGCGGCATCGTCACCATTCCGGCCGGCGCCACCAGCGTCACGGTGCCGGTGCAGGTGCTGGGCAAGAACGCCAAGCACCGCAAGCTGGGCAAGTTCACGCTGCAGCTGGACAAGGCCATCGAGACCGCCGGCAGCCTGGACACGCTGGCGCTGGCGACCACCACCCCCGCGGCCGCCATCGGCCAGTTCATCTGGGGCATGGCCAGTGCCGACCTGGACGGCGACGGCATGCCCGAACTGGTGCTGGCCAACCAGGACGCCGGCACGCTGGACGTGCTGCTGAACAAGACCGCCGCCGGCGCGACCGGCACGCCGGTGCTGGCCGCTCCCCTGGCGCTGGGCATGATCTCGGCGCCGAACAAGCCGGCCGCCTGCGACCTCAACGGCGATGGCAAGCCGGACCTGGTGGCCGCCGGTGCCGGCATCAACCAGTTCACGGTGCAGATGAACAGCTCGCAGCCTGGCGCGCTGAGCTTCGTGCGCACCGACGTGGCCTCGCTGCCCTGGGGCTACATGAACCAGATGGCCTGCGCCGACTTCGACGGCGACGGCAAGATCGACATCGTCGGCGCCGGCTTCGGCTCGCCCTCGGCGGCCGACACCAACCGCGCCATCGTCTTCCGCAACCTGACCAAGCGCGGCGAGACCACCGTGGCGCTGGAGGCCCCGATCGGCTTCGCAGCCAGCGCCACCAGCAGCTTCTCGTCGCCGCAGACCGTGGTGACGGGCGACTTCAACGGCGACGGCAAGCCCGACATCGCGCTGGGCAACAGCAACGGCGCCAACGTTGCCATCTTGCTCAACACCACGCCGGCCGGTTCATCGAAAATCAGCTTTGCCCCGGCCACCACCTTCGACACCTTCGAGGGCGCGACGGACATGATCACGCTGGACATCGACGGCGACGGCAAGACGGACGTCATCACGATGAATGGCGAAAACGGCTTCGGCGCCACCTGGGCCCTGCTGGTCAACCGCACCCCCGCCGGCGCCACCACCCCCGTCTTCGTCCCCAACGTGCGGCAGATTGGCGGCGTGCCCTTCGGCATGGCCACCGCCGACATGGACCTGGACGGCCGCCCCGACGTGCTGGTCAGCTACCTGGGTGTGGGCAACACCCCCACTGGCGCCATCGGTGTCCTGCTGAACCGCAGCACAGCCGGCAGCGACAACCCCAGTTTCCTCCAGGCCAACATGGTGACCGGCACCGATGAGCCGCATGCCGTCGCGGCAGTCGACCTGAACCAGGACGGCCTGCCCGACGTGGTGACGGCGGACATGGTGTTCAACAGCCGCGCCAAGCTGCAGGTGGCTCTGCAGTCGCGCAGCACGCTGCCGGTCCAGATCTTGCAAAGTGGCATCGGCAAGCTGCAACCCTGACGTCACTGCCGGGCATTTGCTTCCGCGAGCCCGGCGAGCCGGGGCCCTCGCTCATCGTTCCCTTGTTGAAACTCAGAATCCTTTCCCACATGCAAAACACTTCCCTGCGCCTGATTGCCGCTGCCGCGATCGCCCTCTGCATGGGCCAGTCGGCCCTGGCGGCACAACCCGCCGCCGATCACCCCGCCGTGCAACGCGCGCTGGCCCACCTGGGCGGCCAGGCCCTGGCCTCGGCCCACGGTTCGGGTGCGGATGCCTATTCGGTGCGCGACCTGGTCGTCGATGCCGACGGCAGCGAGCACGTGCGCTTTGCCCGCACCCACAACGGGCTGCGCGTGATTGGTGGCGACCTGGTGGTGCACAGCCGCGCCGACGGCAGCCTGCAAGGCCTCAGCCTGACCCAGAAGGCCATGATCCAGCTCGACCTGACACCCAAGGTGGAGGCCGCCCTGGCCGCCAGGACCGCGCTCGCCGCCACCACCTCGCTGGCTTCCGCCGGCAGCGTGAAGCACAAGGAACTGGTGATCTACGCCCGCGGCGCCCAAGCCCAGCTGGCCTGGGACGTGCGCGTGGACGGCGTGCAGCCTGACGGCACGCCCAGCCAGGCCCACCTGATCATCAGCGCCACCGGCAACACCCTGCTCGACCAGTGGGACGAGATCGAGACGGCCGACATCAAGGGCAAGGGCAAGACCCTGTATTCCGGCAACGTGCCGCTGCACTCGGACCTGACCGACACCACCTACACGCTGAAGGACCTGAACCGCGGTGGCCACTACGTGGTGGACATGAAGAGCCGCCAGTTCGGCACCGGCACCGTCTTCACCGGCACCGACAAGATCTGGGGCGACAACACCGAGACCAGCAACGAGACCGTGGCCGCCGACGCGGCCTATGGCCAGAACATGACCTGGGACTACTACCAGAAGACCTTCGGCCGCAACGGCATTGCCGACGACGGCCAGGGCGCCTACTCCCGCGTGCACTACGGCCGCAACTACGACAACGCCTTCTGGAGCGACGACTGCTTCTGCATGACCTACGGCGACGGCAACAGCTTCACGCCGCTGGTTTCGCTGGACGTGGCCGGCCATGAGATGACCCACGGCGTGACCTCGCGCACCGCCGCGCTGATCTACTCCGGCGAGTCCGGCGGCCTCAACGAGGGCACCTCGGACATCATGGGCAGCATGGTCGAGTTCTTTGCCAAGAACGAAAACGACGTGGGCGACTACCTGATCGGTGAAGAGCTCTACCCGGCCGGCAGCGGCGAGGCCCTGCGCTACATGCAGCAGCCCAGCAAGGATGGCGGCTCGGCCGACTGCTGGTACAGCGGCGTCGGCAACCTGGACGTGCACTACTCGTCCGGCGTGGCCAACCACTTCTACTTCCTGCTCGCCGAAGGCACCACCGCCGGCTCGCCGTCCAAGACCTGCGTTTCGGGCGACACCAAGACCGCGACTGGCTCGGCCACGCTGACCGGCGTCGGCCGCAAGAAGGCCGCCAAGATCTGGTACCGCGCGCTGACCGTCTACATGACCAGCAGCACCGACTACGCCGCCGCCCGCGCCGCCACCATCAGCGCCGCGACCGACCTGTTCGGCGAAACCTCGCCGGAGACCGAAGCCGTCAAGGCGGCATGGACGGCCGTGAACCGCTCGTGATGCAGGCCTGACCGGCACGCAAAGGCCGCACCCGGCAACGGGTGCGGCCTTTTTCACTTTGGGCGGCGGGGAGCGCGCGCCCGCGCAGCGATGCGGCCGCTGCGTTGACGGCGGGTCACGCCGGCCCGTTCACTTCGTGACGCGGTAGACGACGCCGCTGCCCGACCCACCGGCATACGTGGTGCCGTAGAACCAGTGCACGTCCGTGGCCTTGTCGCGCAGCAGGGCGGCCCGCGAGTAGCTGCCGGTGGTGCCGTCGAACGAGTGAAGCGTCTTCAGCTTGCCATCAGGCGAGAGCTTGAAAACCGTGCCGTTGTACTGGTAACCGCCCCAGTTGGTGGTGCCCAGCAGGTTGCCCTTGCCATCGAGCATCAGCCCCGCTTCCGGCTCCGAGCCATCGGCACCGCCAGTAAAGTCATAGAGCACGCTGAAGGTGCCGCCCGGGGTCAGCTTGAAGATCGTGCCGTTGCCCGTCGCGCCGCCCGCGCCGGTGGCGCCGTAGAGGTTGCCGTCCGCGTCCAGTGTCAGCGGGACATGCGAGAAGAAGCCGGAGGCATGGTCGAAGGTCTTGAGCGTGGTGAAGGCGCCGCTGGCATCGATCTTGAAAATCGTGCCCGAACTGCCGGTGGCGGTGTTCGACGTGGTGCCGTAGAGGTTGCCGGCCGCATCCATCACCAGGCTGGCGGCGGGATATTTGCCATCGGCGCCGGTGAAGCTGTGCAGGATGGTGAGCTTGCCGTCCAGGGTGACCTTGAAGACAGTGCCGAGGCCGTTGGCGCCGCCGTTGACCGTCGTGCCCAGCAGCTCGCCGCCCTGGCCCCAGATGAGATCGCTGGCGGGCGTGTACCCGTCGACATTGCTGGCCCCGAACTCATAGATCGAGGTCAGCTCGCCTTTTGGCGTCACCTTGTACACATTGCCCGCGCCGTTGCGGCCGCCAACCTCGGTCACGCCGTAGAAGTTGCCGTCCGAGCCCTTCAGCAGGCCGGACATCGCGAGGTTGCCATCCACGCCGTTGAAGGCGTGGATCACCGTCTGGGTGCCATCCGGCGCCAGCTTGTAGATCGTGCCCGCACCATTGGGGCCGCCGGCGGAGGTGGTGCCGTAGAGATTGCCCTTCTTGTCGGCGACGAGGTTGCCGGCAGGCCAGGCGCCGTCATTGCCGCCGGTGAAGGTGTAGAGCACCTCGAATTTCGGGCCGTTCTCGCCGGCATGGACGGCAGGCAGCACCAACGCGCCGGCCATGAAGGCCACGCTGGCGACCAGCGCGCCGAAGGTCTTCCGATGGCCACCAGGCCTTGCCGAGGACAACACAACTTCTCGATCGAACATGGGACTTTCCAATGCGGGTTAAGGGTGCCCCCAGGGCTGGGCTGCGCCCAGCCCGCCCCCGTGGGGGTTGAGGAAACTTGGGACGGCCCGGCGTTTCCTCAGGGGATGCCCCAATGTAGTCAGCCGGCACTGCTTGCGGAACCCTTCGGATGCCCAGGCGATGACAGGGCGCGCCTGAACTTGATAGTTGCTGATAATTGGCTCAGGCCGCGACGCGCGGCAGCCAGAACGCGATGCGCGTGCCATGCGGCCCGGTGTCGACAGCGACGCGGGCTTCGTGCACCTTGGCCACCTCCGCGACGATCGCCAGGCCCAGCCGGCCACCGGAGAAGACCGAGCGCTCGCCGCCGGTGCGAAGCAGCACCTGCTGTGCGGCAGCGGGCATGCCAGGCCCATCGTCGGTCACCACCATCGCGGCCTGGTGCTCGCTGAAGACCACCGAGACGTCCACCCGCCCGCCGTCGCGCGAAAACTTCAGTGCGTTGTCAACGAGGTTGCAGAACGCACGCATCAGGGTCTCGCGATGTCCCACGATGGCAATGCCGAAAACCAGGTCCAGCTCCAGCCGCCGGCCTTCATCGATCGCACGGCGCTCGAAGGTCTCGCAGGCGGCATCCACGAGCGACGCGAGGTCCAGCGGCACCCGGTCGGCGATCGGCAGGCGACTGAGGCGGGCGACGGCCAGGAAGCGGTCCGTCATCGCCAGGGCGCGCTCGGCGAGGCGCTCCGCGCGTTGCGCTGCGGACTTCGGCGTCACGCTCTGCAGCGCCGGACCCAGCGCCACCAACGGGGCACGAAGGTCATGGGCCAGGAAGGCCAGTGTCTCCTCGCGCTCGGCGTGCAGCCGCGCCTGCTCTGCATTGCGCTGCATCAGCTCGTCCTGAGCGGCGCTCAGTTCGGACAAGGCCTGTTGCAGCGAGCGGGCCCGCTCCGCCTCGATGTCGGCGATGCGGCGTTGATGATCCCGTTCGGCCCGGGCCGATTCAGCCTCGTGACGCAACTGCGCCGCCATGGCGAGATGGCGCACCTCCCGGCTGTGCGTCGCCTCCCGGGCGGCTGCCGCGTCGAGCGAGCGCGCATAGGCCGAGGCATGTTCACCCACCTTGGCATGCTGCTCGGCCAACTGCTCGAAGAGGCGGTAGGGCACCCGGAAGTCGGGCATCGCCACGGCGACGGCCAGCGCCTGTCCCAGGTAGTGCAGCGGCGCGGTCGTGGCCGCCAGCGGCACCGGCGGGCTCAATTCAAAGCGATCGTGCAGGCCCGCCAGCAATTCGAGCGCATCGATCTGCGCGTGCGGCCATTGCATGGCTTGCGCACTTTCGAGTGCCGCCAGCGCGCCTTGCTCCGCTTCCGGTGCCCGCCCCATCAGCATGAACGCCCGGGCGCGGCCGAGGCACACGGCGAACAGGAAATTCTCGCGATAGTGCTTCTGCGACAGGCGCTCCAGTTCGTCGCTCCATTGCAGCGCGGCCATCGCGTCGCCCCGCGCCAGCGCGAGGCGCCCCTGGAAGGAGAGTGCTTCCAGGTGCAGATAAGCGCCAGGCAGTTGCTTCAGGACGGCCAGCGACTCATCCAGCATGGCCTGGGCCGTCGAGCGCTTGTCCAGGGTGTCCAGGACCTGCGCCGTCTGCAGCAGCGCAGTGCCCACCAGGACCGGCCATCCGCAGGCCTTGGCCATGCCCAGCGCCTCCTGGGCCCACTCCAGAGCTGTCCCGTGGTCGTTGAACATGGAGAACGCCATGCTCAGGTTGGCCGCGGTCGTGATCTGCTTGCGCACCATGCCGCACACGCGGGCCGCTTCCAGCTGGTCGCGCAGCCAGGTGATGGCCAGGCCGTATTCACCGCGTTGAAATGCCATCACCGCGCGCAGGTCGTTGGTGCAAGCCACCAGCACGACGCTGCGCCGGCTGGTCAACTGCGGGTCGATGGCGGCAGCCCAATCGCTCGCCGCATGCCCGTTGTCCGCCACCGCGGCGTTGTAGGCCATCGCGGCATCGATGATCGCAAGGCGCAGCGGGTCAGCGGCTGCCAGCGCCGCGGCACGCGCCTGGTTCAGCGCAGCGTCGCGCTTGTCGTGGTGGCCCAGGTCGGCCTCCAGCGAAGCCAGCAAGCCGTGCATGTCCGCGGTGCCGGCCATGTCACCAGCGCTGGCAAACAGATCGCGGGCCGCCAATGCGTGCGTGCGCGCCGGCTCGAACGCCGCAGCGAACAGCGCCTGCTCGCCGAAAACCAGCTGCAGCCGGCCCAGCAGCGAGGGCGCTTCCGAGGAGGCGATGCTCACGAGGGAAAGCGCTTCGCCTGCCATACGCCGAGCCTGCGCAGGATCGCGCTGGCGCAGGTGCCATGCAAGCGTGACCAGCAAACGGGCGCGTGCCTCACCGGTCGATGCCTGCAGACGCGCCTGCCAAGCGGCCACCAGCTCATCGGTGGCCACCGGCGCCACGGCATCGGTGGCCGGCGGTGTCAGCGACGACGGCTCATCGTCCGGGGAGGGAATCGCGTTCACGAGGGCCGTTCACGAGGACATGGGTGGAGGGCAACACCGGGAGGCGAGCCCCAGGCGCTCAGCCAGCGGGCAGTTCGAGGCGGTATCCGGAACCGTAGACGGCGACGAGCCGAATCCCGCGCCGCGCCAGCCCCAGCTTCTTGCGAACCGCATGCACATGTTGGGCCAGGGTGTGGGTGGCGACCTCGCTGGCCTTGCCCCAAACCGCGGCGAGCAGCTCAGCACGCGGGATGAAGCGGTCCGGGTTGTTCATCAGCAGCCAGATCAGGTCGAACTCACGTGGCGTCAGGACGAATCGCTCTTCGGGCGCATCGACATCCACCACGCTCTGACCCGCATAGTCGAGGCAGAACGATCCGAAGGTCAAGCGTCCCCGGTAGGCCACAGGCACCTGTGTGATGCGTCGCGCAAGGGCCTGCAGCCGCGCGCGAAGAATGGGGCGTGCCACCGGCTTGGTAAGGAAGTCGTCGGCACCCGCCTCGAGCGCGGAGACGATGAGATCCTCGCTGTCGACCGAGGTCAGCATCACGATGGGAATGCGCAGGCCGAAGTGTTCCCGCACCTTGCGCAGCACCTCGAAGCCGTTGAGGTCCGGCAGCCACCAGTCCAGCACGATCATCTGCGGCGTGGCCTCGGCCAGTCCCTTGAAGAACGCGCTGGCGGTCGAGAAGTGCGAAATCTCGATGCCGGTGGCAGCCAGGCAATCGATCAAATGGGCCGCGTGCTGCGGATCGTCCTCAAGCAGAAAGCCGCGCACTTACGGCTCGCAATGGCGTGACACGCGATCGTCGTTGCCGTGACGGAAATGGACGGGAGCCGGCAGGCACATGGCGGTATCAAGGTTGGACAAGACGCTGGCCTTGATTTGACGCCAGACCGTGCACGCGCCTTCAGCGGAATGTTCAAGAATCATCAAAAGCCGCGTCGCGGCCGCGGTTCAGCGCCTCACGTCGCCGTCGCGCAGCATCACCGGCTCGACCGAGCCGCCGGCCACGCGTTTTTGCACCGCCGCATGCAGCTCGGCGGCATGGGCCAGGTAGGTGGCCAGCGGGTCGTCGTCCAGGCTGGCGGACTGGTAGCGGTAGTGCAGCACTTCCTTGCCGATGCTGGCGCCGACCTCGGTGTCCTGCACCTGCACCCAGAAGCGCACCGTACCGGAAGGAAGGTGGAAAAAGGCCTCTGTGCTCATCGCGTCTCCGTTGAGATGTCTTGTGTATGCGGGCAACCCGCTGCTTGCCCCGCAGGGCAGCATTGCCCGCGGCGGTGCCGCCGTCCGTGCGCTGGCACACATACGCCGACTGTACGGCGACCGGGCACGGCCCATGCCATCATCGGCCCAGACGGGAGAAATGCCGATGACCGAACCTTTGTTGCTCAGCACCACGCGCATCACCACCTACGACGGCGACCGGGTGCTGACCGGTGCGACCGGTTTTTTCTTCGAGCGCGAGGATCAGCTGTTCCTGGTGACCAGCCGGCATGTGTTCATCGACGCGGCCAGCAAGCATCACCCGAACCGCATCGAGATCGAGCTGCACACCGACGAGGTGGACCTGCGCGCGATGCAGGTGCTGTCGCTGTTCACCTACCACGAGGGCTTCAGCCTGTGGCGCCAGGCCAGCGACGGCGGCGGCGAGATCGACGTGGCGGTGCTGCCGCTGCCGCGCGAGTCCTTCCCCGCCGGCACGGTGCTGCGCTGCTTCACGCCAGCGCACGTGCAGCACACGCAGCCGGACGTGGAGGTCGGCCAGCCGCTGCTGGTGGTGGGCTTCCCGCTGGGCTTCCACGACACGCTGCATCACCTGCCGGTGGTGCGCCAGGCCAGCGTGGCCTCGGCCTTTGGCGTGCGCTTCCAGGGCCAGGGCTTTTTCCTGACCGATGCCCGCACCCACCGAGGCGCCAGCGGCGCGCCCGTGGTGATGCGCGACGCAGCGCTGGGCGCCACGCTGCCGTGGCGGCTGCTGGGCGTGCACGCCTCGCGCATGGACATGGGCACACGCGACCTGGTGCTGGATGAATCGCTGGGCCTGAACTGCGCCTGGTATGCGGACATCCTGCTCACGCTCACCGCGCCACCGGCAGCAGCCGCAGCCACGGGTGCGTCAGGCGCCATCACCCAAACGTGAACGCGAAGGCCTGCGCGCCTTCGTCCAGGAACTCGATGTCGAACACCCGTTCGCGACCGTCCGAGGACTGGCGCACGAGCTGGTAGAGGCGTTGGGCTTCGATGCGGCCGTTGCCTTCGGCGTCGGTGTCGCTGCCGTGGTCGGCACCGGGCGGCTGGCCGTCGATGCGGACCTTGAAGCGCAGGCTGCGGCCGGGCTGGCCGGGGCCGAGCACCAGGTGCAGGTCGCGGGCCTTGAAGCGGTAGGTGATGCGGGCGCCGGCCTGCGGCGCATCCAGCTGTTCTTCGCCAACGCGCCAGTTGCCGGCCAGGGTCCACTGGTTCAGGTTCAGCCGTGGCGCGGGCGAGAAGCGCTGCGTGCGGCCGCCTGCACGCAGCTGGCCCAGCGTGGCCACGAAGCCTTCGGCGCGGGCGCCGCCGAGGTAGGTCTCGTCGGAGGCCGGTGCCTGCGGCCCGGCGGCCGCCTGCGTGCCCTCGCCTTGCGGCGCCACCAGGTCCTCCGGCACGTTGCGGCGGCCGGCCTCGCGCAGCAGTTGCTGGATCATGCGTTCGGCCTGGTCGTAGCGGCCTTCGCCGAGCTGGCGGTGGCGGATCTTGCCGTTCGCATCGACGAAGTAGAACGCTGGCCAGGCACGGTTGCCGAAGGCGCGCCACAACGCCTGCTGGCTGTCCACCGCGACCGGGTAGGCAATGCCCAGCTCCTTCACCGCGCGCTGCACGTTGGGCAGGGCCCGCTCGAAGTCAAACTCCGGCGTGTGCGCGCCGATCACCACCAGCCCCGACGAGCCATATTTCTCGGCCCAGGCGCGCACATACGGCAAGGTGCGCAGGCAGTTGATGCAGGAGTAGGTCCAGAAGTCCACCAGCACGACCTTGCCACGCAGGGCCTGGGCGTCCAGCGGCGGCGAGTTGAGCCAGGCGGTGGCACCGTCCAGCGCCGGCAGCGGCTGCTGCCCGCTGGGCGCGGCGCTCAGCCAGTCGCCACCGGCCATGCCCCACCGGCCGGTCATCAGCGCGAACCAGGTGGCCAGCAGCACCGCGGCGGTGCGGGGGGCCAGCCAGCGGCGGGTGGAGGAAACGGAGGTGGGCTTCATGGCCGGCATGCCTTTGAGTGGTGCTTCAGTGCGTCAGGGCTTCGTGCGTCCGTGGCCCGGTCAGTTGACCGAAAACGCAACGTCGATGTTGCCGCGGGTGGCCTTGGAATACGGGCAGGTGGCGTGCGCCTCGTCAACCAGCGCACGGGCCACCTCGGGCGCCAGGCAGGGCAGGCTGATCGCCAGCCGGGCTTGCAGGAAATAGCCGCCTTCGCCAGTGCCCAGGTCCACCTCGGCGGCCACCGCCACGTCGGCCGGCAGCGCCACCTTCATGCGGCGCGCGGCGTGACCCATCGCGCCAATGAAGCAAGCCGACCAGCCAGCGGCGAACAGTCTTTAACATGAGGTATTCCTTTTGAGAAAGGTTGGGACATTCAGAGGCGGGCGACATCGAGCACGGCCTGTGCAAAGGCGGCCGGCGCCTCCTGCGGCAGGTTGTGGCCAATGCCGCCTTCGATCAGCCGGTACTGGTACTTGCCGGTGAACTTGTGGCGGAAGGCCGCGTCGCCCACGGCATGCGGGGCGCCGTTGGCATCGCCTTCCAGCACGATGGTCGGCACGCCGATGGTGGGGCCTGTGGCCAGGCGCCGCTCCAGCGCGTCGTAGCGGGCCTCGCCGTCGGCCAGGCCCTGGCGCCAGCGGTAGTTGTGGATCACGATGGCCACGTGGTCCGGGTTGTCCAGCGAGGCGGCGCTGCGGGCGAAGGTCGCGTCGTCGAAGCGCCACATGGGCGAGGCCGTCTGCCAGATCAGCCGGGCGAAGGCGTCGCGGTTCTTCTCGTAGCCGAGGCGGCCCCGCTCGGTGGCGAAGTAGAACTGGTACCACCAGGCGTATTCGGCCGCTGGCGGCAACGGCGCCTTGTTGGCCTCGCGGTTGCCGATCAGGTAGCCGCTCACCGAGACCAGCGCCTCGCAGCGCTCGGGCCACAGTGCCGCGATGATGTCCGCCGTGCGGGCGCCCCAGTCGAAGGCGGCGAACAGCGCACGCGGGATCTTCAGCGCGTCCAGCAGGGCGATGATGTCCAGCGCCACCGCGGCCTGCTGGCCGTTGCGGAAGCTGTCCACCGACAGGAAGCGTGTGCTGCCATGGCCGCGCAGGTGCGGCACGATGACCCGGTAGCCCTGGGCCACCAGCAGTGGTGCCACCTCGGCGAAGCTGTGGATGTCGTACGGCCAGCCGTGCAGCAGCACGACCACCGGGCCGTCGACCGGGCCCAGCTCCGCATAACCCACGTTCAGCAGGCCAGCCTCGACCTGGCGGATGGGGCCGAACGACGCGGCCGTCGTGCCGGCCGCGTTCTGCGCGGTGGCAGCACCGGTCCAGGCCAGGCCAAGGCTGGCGGCGCCGAGGCTGATGGCGGTGCTGCCGAGGAACTGGCGGCGGGAAGCAAGCGGGGTGTGGGACATGGGCTCTCCTGGCAAAGACGGGGGACTGCGGGCACGGGGCGAATGGTCCGCGTTCCACCCCGCGCGATCAAGAGCAACTAACATCACGCTTAGTTGCCTGTTGAGCAACACCAAGCGACGCCCGCCAGCAACGCATTCAGGGGAGCCATGTGATGCGAGAGATCAACCAGCAGCGCCTGCGCTATTTCCGCGAGGTGATGGCGCAGGGCACCATACGCGGCGCGGCCGACAGCCTGAACACCGCGCCCTCGGTCATCACCCGGCAGATCCGCCTGCTGGAAGACGAGCTGGGAGCGCAGCTGTTCGAGCGCGAGGCACGCGGCGTGAAACCCACCGAGGCGGCGGCCCACCTGCTGGATTTCTGGCGCGGCTACCGCTCGCACCAGGAGCGGCTGGAAGACCGGCTGCAGGCCATTCAGGGGCTGCAGCTGGGCCGTGTGCGGGTGGTCATCAGCGAGGGTTATGTGGACCTGCTGGTGGCCGAGGTGCTGACCGACTTTTGTGCCCGCTACCCGAAGCTGGAGATCGAGGTCGAAATGCTGTCGATGGACGACCTGCAGGCCGAGGTGGCCGAGGGCCGGGCCCACATCGGCCTGGCCTACAACCCGCCGCCGCACGAGCACATCACCACGCGCGCCAGCTCGGCCCAGCCGGTCATGCTGGTGGTGCACCCACAGCACCCGCTGGCCCGGCGCGGTGGCCCGGCCAACCTGCAGGATCTGCTGGCCCATCCGCTGGCGCTGATGCCGGCCAGCTTTGGCGTCGGCAAGCTCATCGAAATGCTGGCCTTCACCGAAAGCATCGCGATCCGCCCCACGCTGACCACCAACTCGCTGACCGCGCTGAAGCGCATGGCCGCCAGCGGCCACTTCCTGACGCTGATCGGCGAGTTCGCCGCGCAGCGCGAGATCGAGTCCGGCGAACTGGTCGCCCTGCCCGTCGACCACGCCATGTTCCGCAACGCGCAAGCCAAGCTCCTGGTGCGCGCCGGCCGCCCACTGGTGGCTGCGGCCAACGAGCTGCTGGACTGGCTGTTGATGAGGATGTTCGCGGCCGATCCCGGCACCAGTCCTCGCTGAATGGTGTCCAGGCGCTCTCCCACTGGGTGGACGGCAGCGCCGAGTGGCAGATGGACATGACCCGGCTTTGCTCCGAGGCCTACCCTGCCCCCAGCCCGGACCGCGCGGAAGCCGAAGCGCACGAGGGCGCCTTCCTCTGCGAGCTGTGCGTGCCGGTCAAGCCCAGGTGACACTCGCGAAAAGGCACCTGAATAGCGCCCTCACTGGCCGTCCCGGTCGTGATGGTCCACCGGCACAAAGCTGAAGCCGGTTTTCTCCTGGCGCACATGGCCCAGGCCGGGGAACGGCAGGTGCGGGGCAGCGACCAGCGCGCGGTCGCTGGCCAGCTTCTCGAACTGGGCCTGGCGCTGCTGCGCGGCGGCCGGCTGGTCCACGTCGTAGGTGATGGTGATGGCCGGTTGCGGGAACTGCACCGCCTGCACGTGCACCACGTCGCCGATGAAGGTGATGGCCTGGCCGCGGCCTTCCACCCGGTAGAAGGCATGGCCCGGTGTGTGGCCTGGCGTGGGAATCGCGGTGATGCCAGGCAGCAGCGTCGTCACGCCGCTGAACGGTTGCAGCTGGCCCGAGGCCTTGTAGGGCGTGAGCGCCGCGGTGGCCTGCGCGAAATAGGCCTTGTCGTAGCCGCCCACGCCTTGCTGGTGGGCCGGCGCGAGGAAAAAGTCCACGTCCGGCTGGCCCACGTGCAGCGCAGCCTTCGGGAACACCGCCTTGCCCTCGTGCACCAGGCCGCCGCTGTGGTCGGTGTGCACATGGGTCAGCAGGATGTCGGTGATGTCGGCCGGGGACTTGCCTGCAGCGCGCAGGCGGCCCAGCAGCTTGCCGCCGTAGCCCGGGCCGAAGAAGTCGCCGGCGCCCACGTCCACCAGCACCAGACGCGAGCCGGTGTCGATCAGGAAGGCATTGATGGAGGCCTCGACCGGGCTGGCGAGGAAGGAACGGGCCAGCAGCCCGTCCACCTCAGGCTGGCTGCCACCCTTGAGCAGCGCATGCAGGTCCTGCGGCACCGAGCCGTCGGACAGCACGGTGATCTCGAAGTCGCCCAGCTGGTAGCGGTAAAGGCCGGTCTGTGCGTGTTGCGTGACGGCGGTGCTGGCCGGCTCGGCAGCGGCGGCAAGAGACGTGAAGCCGGCGGCCACGAGCGTGCTCAGCACAAAGGCAGCGGAACGGATGGCAGAAGTCTTGTTCATGGAAACCTGGCGGAAAGAAGTGGGAACGTCCGTCAGGTTACCCATCGCCATTCACAATGGTGAGTGACTTATTCCGATACGAGGCATCGGCAATATGGATATCAAACGCTCCGAGCTCCCGCTGCTGATTTCGCTGGACGCACTGCTGGCGGAGCTGAACGTGACGCGCGCCGCCAGGCGGCTGAACATCAGCCAGTCGGCACTCTCAGGCCAGTTGGCGCGGCTGCGCGAGGCGTTTGGCGACCCGCTGCTGGTGCCCTCGGAAACCGGCCGCGGCATGGTGCCGACCGAACGCGCGCTGGAGCTGAAGCCGCGGCTGGGCGAGGCGTTGGCGATGCTGCGCGACGCAGTGGCCAGCGAGCCGGCCTTCGACCCCAGCACCTCGCGCCGCACCTTTGTCGTGGCGGCCAACGACAGCGTGTTCACCATCATCGGCCTGACGGTGATGGCCGCGGTGGTCCGGCAGCAGAACCCGGCGCTGCGCCTGGCGGTGATCCCGGCCGACGACGGCGGCACGCTGGTGGCCCGCATGGCGCGCGGCGAGGCGGACCTGTTCCTTGGCGACTCGGGCAAGGTGCCCGACACGCTGAAGGCCCGCTTCCTGATGAGCGACGGCTTCCAGATGGCGCAGCGCAAGCAGCACCCACGCGGGCTGCAGCCAGCCACGCTGGACGAATACTGCCGGCTGCCGCACGTCATCGTCTCGCAGAAGGCGGATTTCCACAGCCCGACCGACGACGTGCTGGCCACGCTGTCGCGCCAACGCCAGGTGGCCGTCACCGTGCCCAGCTACAACCAGGTGGCGCTGGTGCTGGCGCAGACCGACTGCGTGGCCACGCTGCCCAGCCAGCTGTTGCAGCGCTACGCGGCCATCGTCGACGTGCTGGATCTGCCCTTCGAGATGCCGCGCTTCAACCTGGCCATGGCCTGGCACCCGCGGGCCCAGCAGGACCCGGGCTTGAGCTGGCTGCGCAAGCGCTTCGTGGAAGCAGTGCCCGGCACCTGACGCTCAAGCGCCGGGCTTGCAATCCAGCTGCGGCATGCGCTGCGCCGGGTCGCCGGTCTGGGTGGCACGCACCGGCTTTTCGGCCGCGTCGCGCCAAGGCTGTTGGGGCCACCACGGCGTGTGGCCGGGGCCGCCGGCCAGCGTGGGCTGCACGGTTTCGCCGGGGCGCGGCGTCAGCACCTGCGTGCCGTTGCAGCGCGCCGCGGCCAGCACGCGCTCGGCCGGCTCGGTCCAGCCGTGGTTGGCCAGCGCGAATAGACCCCAGTGCACCGGCATCATCACCTTGCCGCCCACCCACTGGTTGGCCAGCACGGCCTGCTCGGGGCCCAGGTGCCAGTCGGGCCAGTCGGCGTCGTACTGGCCGGACTCGATCAGCGTCAGGTCGAACGGGCCCAGGCGTTGGCCGATCTCGCGCAGCGTGTCGTGCAGCCCCGTGTCGCCCGAATACCAGGCCTTGTGCTGCGGACCGACGAAGGCGTAGCCGGCCCACAGCGTGTGATTGCTGCGCGGGTTCAAGCGGCCCGAGGCATGGCGGGCCGGTGTGGCCGTGACCTGCAACTGGCCCAGCGCGGTGGCCTGCCACCAGTCCAGCTCGGTGATGCGCCCGGCCGGCACGCCCCACAGGCGCAGCCGCTCGCCAATGCCCAGCGGCACGATGAAGCGCGGCGGCTCGGGGCGCGCGTTCAGCGCCTGGATGGTCGGCGCGTCCAGGTGGTCGTAGTGGTCGTGCGAAACCAGTACCGCATCAATGCGCGGCAGCTTGTCCAGCGCGATGGGCGGTGTGAACCAGCGCTGCGGCCCGGCCCAGCTGACGGGCGATGGGCGCTGGCTCCAGATCGGGTCCAGCAACACCTTTTGGCCGTCGATCTCCAGCAGCGTGGACGAATGGCCGAACCAGGTCACGCGCAGGCCGGTGGCCGGCGGCTGGGCCAGCGCGGCGCCGTCACTGGCCAGCACCGGCACGGGCGACTCGGGCGCGCGGGCCGGGGTCTGGTTGAACAGCACGCCGGTCAGCGCCTTGAGCGTGTTGTTCCACATCGGCTGCGGGTTGTGGAACTCGCCGTCATGCCACTGCGGGGACTCGGCCTTGCGCGCGTCGGCCTGGGCCGCTTCGTCGTGCGGCGTGCCCCAGTGGTCCAGCGTGGCGCAGCCGCTCAGGCCCGCCACGGTGCCAACGACGGTGCCCGCCACGGCGAGCAGCAGCCAGCGCCAGAGCCGACGCTTCGGTGCGCTGCGTTCAACCACGGCTTGCACCTCCCGAAGTGGCCGGCCGCAGCAGCGACAGCGCCTGCAAATCTGGCGACTCCAGCACCGGCTTCGAAGCACCTTGGGATGCCAGCACCAGCATCGCGCGGCCCAGGCGGCGGGTGTCCAGGACCTGGCCGGGCAAGGCATGCCGCGCCAACCACAGCAAGGGCCCGGTGAGGCGATAGAACCAGTCGTAGAAGCCGGTCTTGGAGTGGATGCCATCCAGCGGCACGATGACGCCCGGTCGCAGCAGGTAGACGGCACGGAAGCCAACGCGCAGCAGTGCGTTTTCGGTGCGGCCCTTCACACGCGCCCACATCGAGCGGCCTCGCTCGGTCGTGTCCGTCCCAGCTCCCGAGACGTACAGGAAGGTCATCGCCGGGTTCAGCACCTGCAGCGCACGCGCCGCGGCCAGCGGCAGGTCATGGTTGAAACGGGCGTAAGCCGCCTCGTCCAGCCCGGCGGCCGACACGCCCAGGCAGAAGCAGCAGGCGTCGACCTCGCGCAGCTCGGCCGCCAGCGGCTCGGGCAGCACCGCTTCGCCATCTGGCGCGCCCACGCCGAACAGCGCGAACAGGTCCGGCTGCAGGTGCTCGCGCAGCTTGGCAGCGTTCGGCGTGCGGGCCCACGGCGCGGTGCCCGCTGGCGAGCGGCCCAGTGTGTGCACCTGGGTCACGTCGGCGGCCAGCAAGGCCTCACGCAGCACCGCCTGGCCCACCATGCCGGTGGCGCCGATGATCAGCAATCGCATCGTTTCACGCTCCAGAACCAGCAGGCATCACGATGCCGCGCCAGAAGACTTCGAAAGCCGCTTCCGCATGGTCCGGGTCGCCCGGCTTCGCGGTGGCGACAAAACCCATCGTCGCTTCGGCCATGCCGCCCAGCAGCGCGCACAGGAAGTCGAACGGCAACGGACGCAGCACGCCCTGCGCGATGGCCTGTTGCGCCGCGTCGCCCAAAGGCCCAAACGCGGCCATGCCGGCGGCGCGGCTCTCGGCCGTGACCCGGTCCGAGTGCTTGAGCTGCGTCATCACCTTGAAGCGCGCCGGGTTGGCCGCACCCCAGTGCACGTAGGTCTTGAAGACATGGCCGAAGCCGGCCTTCACGGTGGCCACGCCCTCGCCGGCCGGATGGCCGGCCAGCATGCGCTCGGCCAGCTCACCCTTGAGCTGCCGGTACAGCGCGTTGACCAGCTCGTCCTTGCTGGCGAAGTAGGTGAACAGCGTGCCCTCGGCCACGCCGGCCGCCTTGGAGATGGCCGAGGTCGGTGTGTGCCACACGCCGCGCGCCGCGAACTCGGCAATGGCGGCCTGCAGGATGGCGTTGCGCTTGTCTTCGCTGCGGGGGCGAGCCATGGCAATCGGCAATATTTAGTTGAGTGATTACTCAATCATATTCATCACCGAATGGCCGGTCAATCCGCATGGGCTTTACTTGATGAGTTGCGGTCGCGTGCAGCGTTGGGAGCTCTGTTGGATGCAACGGGCCTGTCCGCCTACGAACCGACCAACCGCTACGGGCGGTACGCCTTTGGTTGCAACGCTGCTGTGAGCCAGTCGCAGTGGGCCGAGGACAGGCGCCGGCTGTCCTCGCGATTTGCTGCGGCGACAAAAGCCAGCCGAGCATGTGCGTGCGTGACTCCCGGCCAGAGCGGGCCGTCAGCATCCAGCTTGTTAGCCGGCCTGGCGGACTGCCGACGCTCGCGCACTGCACCAGGCTCGACGCATAGGCCGCCCGGAGACGCGTTGCGCCCGAGTTTCTCTGCTGGCCGGATTACGGCCAAGCACCGCGGCAACTTCGCGAAGACTTCGGCCCTGCTGCCGCAACGCAACCAGCGTCACCAGGTCTTCAGGCTATGGATGTCGATATCTCCGTCATCCTCATACCTTACCGGTTGGCAAGGGGTCTACTTCAGACTTGAGACCGCCAATTCATGCTTGTACGCTATTGAACTACTTTCCCGCGGTTTCTTTAGCTGATAGAAGTTGTGCATCCAATTCGTTCGATCTACCACGCAATTCCAGTAACCTTTGCTGATCTTTCTCGGCGGCAATCAATGTTTGCACTGCAAGTTTTTGCGCAACCAGAAGGGCAGTTTGGTACGAAGCGAATACATCCGGCGTCACACCCGTGCCTTCCCAATTCGTATTGGTTATGGGATTGACTGCTCGGCCAGTAGGGATAAATGCAGAAAAATTACCCTTTAGGCGAACAATATCGCCTGGATTGGCCCCGCCGCCCGTGGCCTCTCCAACAATTGTCGCGCGCTTGAGTATCTTCAGATTGTAGCTGAATGCTTCGGCGGCAGAAAATGTGCGTCTGCTCGTCAGGACAAACACAGGCTTAAGCTGCCCGAATTTGGGTCCGAATACATTTTCATCTGTCCAAAACTGTTGCGTGCGTGCACCGTCACGCCAATAAAGATCGGTGAGGTGCGTTCGCTTATCAAAGAGGTAGCTGGAAAGCAAAGCTACCGTATCGGGGTCGCCACCGTGGTTATTTCGCAGATCCACGATCAACACGGCGCTGTCAGCCACCTGAGCCATTGCGACCGCGATTGCCTGCTTGGAGTAATTTGGGGGAGAAAATTGATGTACGTCAAGGTAAGCAATGTTTCCCGAAAGCCTTTCAACGGTAGCAAACGCGGAACCAAAGGCCTCGATTTGTTTTCTTGTGAAGGCGTCTTTTTCGGCTTGCGTTGAATTGTCAATATCAGAGTCGATCGGCAGAGTTTCCCCGTACCCTACATGAAGGTGAAGGTCATTGCAAATCGCTTGCACATCAGTGGTCAATAGGGTCGAAAGCCCTACTGCATATTTCACCGAATCGTAGCCGCCATCATTGAGCTTCTTTTTCAGTGCAATTGCCGTTTGCTCTCCAATATCAGGGAACACGTAAAGATCGCGCATTTTGTCGGCGAGGGAATTTACAATCTGGACGCGACTTGCTGCATCAACTTTGTCGTCGGCAGATGGGGTGCTTTCCGCATGCGCGTAACTTTGCGACATGAGCGCAACGATCCAAAAGATCACGCAGAGAAGAAATCCGGAGCGCGGAGTTTTGATCATGTGGATATGAAGGTTGGGAGCTCAGGCGGTTGAGCACCCGATGCTCGTACTGGCGGGCGGCCCGCCCTTGCTGCGGTCCGCTCGCGGGCGTACGACGTCCACGGCTGCGGCCATCTTTGGCTTGAAATGGCGCTGCACGAACATGTCGTCTGGTGCTTCCTCAGGAGAGAAGCCCGAGGGCTTGATGCGCGGCGTGATCATCGCGACATCTTGCCGCAGCCTGTGCTGGTCAAGCCTATGCCCTCGTCAAATGGCCAGTGTTGCGCTTGATGATCGGCCAACGTATCGCTGTGAATTGCTTCGAAGTCACGCCGCAACGACGGGAGTGTTCCAGGCTGCCGGCTGGTCATTCGTGCTTACCGCGGCTGCCAACTGGCCGTTCGCCCTTCCTTTGGCTGCCGCATGGTCAAAGCCGCTTCCGGATCGAGTGAAGCGTCAGTGACCAGTCACAGAAGAACAATCTATTGGGATCAAGGAGTTGGAGCTATGCGTGACGGGTCATCAACGCTTCCGGCGCCTACTTGATCAAGCCATCCGCCTTGAACATGGCCTTGATGCCGCGCACCGCCTGGCGGATGCGGGATTCGTTCTCGATCAGCGCAAAGCGCACATGTCCGTCGCCATGGTCGCCAAAGCCGATGCCGGGCGACACGCAGACCTTGGCCTTCTCCAGCAGCTGGCGTGCGAACTCCAGCGAACCCAACGCGCGGTAGGGCTCGGGAATGGGCGCCCAGATGTACATGCTGGCCTTCGGACACTCCACCGCCCAGCCGGCTTCGGTGAGGCCCTTGTAGAGCACGTCGCGGCGGCGCTGGTAGCTGGCGGCAATGTCCTGCACGCATTGCTGGTTGCCCTCCAGCGCAGCGATGGCGGCCACCTGCAGCGGCGTGAAGGTGCCGTAGTCGTGGTAGCTCTTGATGCGCGCCAGCGCAGCCACCAGGTCCGCGTTGCCGACCATGAAGCCGATGCGCCAACCTGCCATGTTGTAGCTCTTGGAGAGCGTGAAGAATTCGACCGCCACGTCCTTGGCGCCGGGCACCTGCATGATGGACGGGGCCTGGTAGCCGTCGAACACGATGTCGGCGTAGGCCAGGTCGTGCACCACCAGGATGTCGTGCTTCTTGGCCAGCGCCACCACGCGCTCGAAGAAGCTCAGCTCCACGCACTGCGCGGTGGGGTTGGACGGGAAGCCGAAGACCATCATCTTCGGCTTGGGGTAACTGCCGCGGATGGTCTTCTCCAGCTCGGCGAAGAAGTCCACCTCGCTGGAGACCGGAATGGCGCGGATGTCCGCCCCGGCGATCACCGCGCCGTAGATGTGGATGGGGTAGCTGGGGTCCGGCACCAGCACCGTGTCGCCGCGGTCCAGCGTGGCCAGCATCAGGTGTGCCAGGCCCTCCTTGGAGCCGATGGTGACGATGGCCTCGTGGTCCGGGTCGATGGCCACGCCATAGCGCCGCTCGTACCAGTGCGAGATGGCGCGGCGCAGCCGCGGGATGCCCTTGCTGGCCGAGTAGCCGTGCGTGTCCGGCCTTTGAGAGACCTCATTGAGTTTGGCGACAATGTGCGCCGGCGTGGCCCCGTCGGGGTTGCCCATGCTCATGTCGATGATGTCTTCCCCGCGCCTGCGGGCCGCGAGCTTCAGCTCCGCGGTGATGTTGAAGACGTATGGCGGCAGGCGGTCGATGCGCGCGAAGCGGCGCTTGCCGCTGCTGGTGGCAGAGGAAGAAGTGCTCATTGAATTGTCACGTGAGCGCCCGGAACCGTCCGAGCGACGTGGGCGGCATGTTGCCGGTCCGGGGACGACTCTAACGCAAGCCGCGCCTGTCCCGTTGCGGGGCTGGCGCACCAGCGCCAACCCAGTTCAGGCCAGCGCACGCCACAGCGCCAGCAGGCACAGCCCGCCGTAGAACAGCAGCAGGCTCTGCATGCCCAGGCCGGTGAGCTTCACGCGCTGCTGCCGCTCACGCAGGAAACGCCACGCGGCCCGGCCCGCCGGCAGCAGCGGCAGCAAGGTGAGCGCCGCCAGCGCCGGGGCCATGCCTTGCTGCAGCCACAGCGCGAACAGCGTGAAGCTGGCGCCCAGCGCGCAGGCCAGCACCAGCGCCATCGCGCCACCGCCGCCCAGCACCTGCGAATACAGGCGCTCGCCCGGCCGCGCCAGCGCCGGCCAGGCGATCTTGCGCAGCAGTTCGTAGACCAGGAAGGCCAGCGCAAACGCGAACATCACCAGCATGCCGCTGGCCGAAGGCGCCGCGCCGGTGCGCGCCAGGAAGGCGGCGTAGGCGTAGACGCTGAGGGCCACGTTCACCGGGTAGGTCAGCAGCAGGTTCAGCAGCATGCCGTCACGCAGCGCCGCCGAGCGGCGCTCCAGCGCCACCAGCGCCAGCCCCCAGGCCAGGTCGGCCAGCACGATGAACAGCGGCCAGGGTGCCAGCAGGCTGTTGATCGCCAGCACCGCCAGCGCCGTGAGCGCCATGTAGCGGAACAGGTCGCGCAGCGTGACCAGGCCACGCACCAGCGGGCGATCCGGGTTGTGTACACGGTCGTAGGCCAGGTCCTTCCATTCGTCGACCACGCGCAGGAAGAACAGCACCAGGAAGAAGGTGGCGATGCAGACCAGGCTGCGCGCGTCAGGCCGCCACGGCAGGCCCGCCAGCCCGCTCAGCGTGCCCTCCAGCGCCAGGTACCAGGCGGCGGCATAGGCCAGGTGCAGGCCGGGTGCATAGACCTCGCGCAGGAAGCCCAGCAGCGGCCAGCGCGGGCCGGCGGCACTGGTGGTGGTCGTCACGCGGCCTCGGCCATGGCGGGTGCGTCACCGGCCACCGGCAGCTCGATGATCTCGACCCGGCCGCTGGCGCCGTCCATCTCGATCAGCGCGCCATCGGGAATGCGCGTGGTCGCGCCCGCCAGCGCGACGATGGTCGGGATGCCGAACTTGCGGCCGGTGATCGCCGTGTGCGAGAGCATGCTGCCACGCTCCACCACCATGCCCTTGGCCGACAGCATCAGGAACAGCCAGCCGGGGTCGGTCTCGCGTGCGACCAGGATGGCGCCCTCGCCCAGCGCGCCCACGCTGTTCGGGTCGATCACCACCCGCGCCCGGCCGCGGACCTTGCCGGTGCTGGAGCCCAGCCCGCGCAGCTCGCCTTCGGTGGGCGTTTCCTGGCTGGGCGCCAGCAGCACGTTGTCGCGCAGCGGGCCCAGCGTGGTCAGGTCCATCGCGGTTTCGGCCAACTCGTTCTGGCTGAATTCTCGCCGCCGCAGGTCGGCCAGCGCCTGCAGGTCCTGGGTCACGCCGCTGCCGTCCAGCCAGCCGAACAAGTCGTCCTGCGACAGGTGGTAGACATCGTCGGCGCTGCGCAGCACGCCTTGCGCCACCAGCCGCCGACCCATGGCCCGGAACACGTTCTTGCTGAAACCGAACAGCTCGCTGCGGCAATAGCGGCTGTTCTCGCGGTGGCGGATCAGCCCGCGCACCTTGGGCAGCAGGTAGGCCAGCACCAGGCGCTTGAGCGGCGCATCGGCCAGCAATTCCTTGAGCCGCAGCTCGGCCGCCTGGCGCAGCGCCTGCTCGCGCTCGCGCAAGCCCTGCACCGTGACCTCGCCGCCCACATAGCCCTGCACCATCTGCATCAGCAACTGCGGCGTGTGGCGCATGTTGGGCTGCTCGATCTTCAGCTCCTGCAGGCCGCGGTCGCCGTAGCGGTGGCAATGGCGCCTGGCAGCGGCGCAGAACTCGGTGTCCAGCGCGTCGGCTGCCACCGCGTCCCACAGCGCCTGCGGCTGCATGTGGGCAAAGGCCTGGCGCAGCGCAGGCACCGCGCGCACCCGCTCGGCCAGCCGCACGGCGCTGCGCACGATTTCCACGCTCATCAGGTCCTCGTCGCCGCACAGCAGGTCGCTCATCAGCGCCTCGTCTTCGGCCAGGCCCCATTTCCGGAACAGGTTTTCGGTCAGCCCATACAGCACCGGCAGGTAGGTGTCGTTCAGCAGCGTGACGCCCCATTCATTGCCGACCTCGCGCCACACGCGATGGAACTCGTGCTCCAGCACCAGCAGGTCCTGTTCGTCGAAGTCCCGGCCGCGCAGCGGCGCGATCAGGCCTTCCCACCACCCGTGGAAATGGCGCATCGCGCGTTCGTGCGTAAAGTAGCGGTACAGCACCACCGCGCCGGCAGACGCGGTGGCCAGGGCCTTGCCGGTGGCGCGCAGCGCGCGGCCGAAAATGCCGGCGGGCGCCGCCTCGTAGGAGGCGCGGAAACCCATCATCTTTTCCCAGTGCCCGCGGAAGACCGGGAACAGCGGGCTGCGCGAATGCAGGTGGTAGAAGTGGGTCAGGCAGTAGTACACGCGGCCACCCACGAAGCCGATCATGCGGTCCAGCGCCTCGTGTTCATCGTGCAGCCCGCGCTCGCTCATGCCCAGCCGGCGGTAGCAGTCGTGAAAGATCACGCGGTAGAAGTAGCGCGAGAACGAGTAGGTCAGCGCGGTGGTCACGCCGGGGAAGCTCTCGGTCACGTTGGCATTGGTCCAGACGCGCATGCGGCGGTAGTCCAGCGCGATCGGGCGCGACTGCAGCACATGCACCTGGCCTTGCGCGTCTATCGTGCCCTCGATGTCCTGCGGCGCGCCGAACACCGCCTCGATGCGCCGGCCCAGTTGCACCAGCGCGCGGACCTCGTCGTCCGACAGCACCGGCGCCTGCTGCAGCGCCAGCGGCACGGCCAGCATCGCCAGCCCGCTGCCCAGCGCCGGGTCCAGCCCCAGCATCTCGGTCTTCTCGACCACCTCGGCGCGGATCTCGCCGCTGCTGCCGTGCACGAAGAAGTGATCGGTCGCAACCTTGTCCTGCACCACGCCCTCGCCGATGCCGTGGCCGGCGGCAATCACCGTCTCGCGCGCGGCGGTGCGCGGGTTGACGGTGAACAGCACGAAGGAGCGCTGGCCCAGCACCATCTGCTGCACCGCCACGCCGACGCTGAAGCCCAGCAGGTCCATGCCCTGGGCCTGGCGGTAGACCAGCGACTCGGCGCTGAAGCCGCTGGCCCAGCACAGCCGCAGCTTCGCCAGCACCTCTTCGCGTCGCACGTAGAGAAAAGTCTCGCTCATGCCGGCGAAGGGGTTGTCGGCCGAGTCCTCGCTCTCGTCGAGCCGGTGGCCGATGGTCGAGGCGCGCACCGCCACCAGCGCGTCGGCCGGGAAATGGCGGTCGAAGCTGGCCAGCACCGCGGCCTCCTGCTCGGCGCTCAGCGGCAGCGCGACAAAGCGCTCGCGAATCGCCGCAGCCGCTTGCCGCACGGCCTGGCCGTCGCTGAAGTCCAGCTTGGCCAGCAGGCGGGCCACCTCCTCGCGCAGCGGCCAGAAGACCTCGTCGAAAAAGGCCGCGGTCAGCGCAAAAAACGGCGGCACGGCCAGGCCTTTTTCGCGCATCACGCGCTGGCGGGCCAGCTTGCCGCCCACCGCCTGGTCGTCGCGCAACTGGGCCTCGGTGGCAATGCGGGCGCCGATGCGCCGCGACCGCGGCGGCGGGCCGGACGGGACCTGCATGATCTGACTGGATGCGCTCATGGCGAAGACCTCAAGACAGTGAAAGAAGCCGGGCGGCCTGCGCCACGACGGCGCGCGGGTCCTTGGCCAGCAGGTCGGTGCCGACCTCGGCCTGCAGCCGGTCGGTGGCCGAGAAATGCGACAGGCCGACCAGCTCCAGCTGCGTCGCCAGGCGGCGCAGCCCGGCCAGCGGCAGCGACGACATCAGGCGCGTCACCCGCCCCGACACCGGGACTCGCCGGCGCACCGGCGGCAGCGCAAAGGCTTCGCCCAGCGCGCTGCGCACTTCGTCGAAGCTGATCGGCCGCGCGTAGCCAATGTGCAGCGGGCCGCGCACCTGGCTGCCAGCCTGCAGCCGGTGGCACAGGCGCAGCATGATGTTGGCGTAGTCGTCCACGTCGATCACCGACCAGCGCTGCGCGCCGCTGCCCAGCGCCAGGCCGCGCCTGGCCAGCCGCAGCAGGCCGGGCAGCGTGGCCGCGTCACCGCGGCCCAGCACGAAGCGCGGGCGCAGCAGGTAGGCGCCAATGCCACGCGCCTGCGCCGCGGCCAGCACCAGTTGCTCGGCCGCCAGCCGCGAGTGCGCCAGCGCGGTCTGCGGCGCCACCGGCGCGAGCTCGTCCACGCCCTCTTGCGCGGCCTGGCCCAGTACCGACAGCGAGCTGCCATAGACAATGCCCTGGCACGAGGCCGGCAAGGCAGCCAGCAGGCGCCGCGTGCCTTCCACGTTGACCGCTTCGAAGCTGGCCGCGTCGCCCACGTTGTGGTTGGCCAGGTGCACCAGCACATGCGGCCCCGCGGGAAAGAGCTGTTCGGCAGCGCCATCCGCCAACGCCGGCAAGGCGCCGATGACTGGCGTGACGCAGGCACTCGCCACGCGGCTGCCCTCGCCTCGCACCAGCGCCCGCGCGCTGACGCTGCCGGGCGGCTCGGCGGCCAGCCGGCGCAGCAGCGCGCTGCCGGTGAAGCCGGTGGCGCCGGTGATGGCCAGCGCCAGCGGGGCCATGCGCGCGCCGCTCACCACACCAGCGGCAGCAGCCGTGGCCGGCCCTGGCTGAATTCGCGGTAGCCGGCCAGCGTGCTCATCAAGGCCTTTTCCTCGACCAGGATGCGCAGCACCACCGCCGGCACGAACAGCAGCACCAGCAGCGCGGCAGCAGGCCAGCTGAAGAAGAACAGCACCAGCCCCAGGTGGGCGAAGATCATTCCGGTGTAGGCCGGGTGGCGCATGAAGCGGTAAGGCCCGGTGTCGACGATCTGGTGGTCGCCGCGCAGCCGCACCCGGTGCGAGTAGAAGCGGCCCAGCTCGCGGATCGCGTTGAGCCGCCACAGCACCGCGGCGACAAACAGCACAAAGCCGCCGGCCGCCTGGGCGCCGATGGCCTGCTGGGCCGGCGCGAGGGCAAGCGCCGCCAGCACCGTGACGGCCCGGCCGAAGGCATACAGCTCCAGCGTGCCGCGGTCCAGCCCGGTCTGGCCCTTGCCGATTTCACCGACGGCCACCCGCGCCTCCACCGCCAGCCACAGCAGGTAGGCGCCGACAAAGGCAAAGGCCAGCAGCCGCGCCGGATCGGCCCAGGCCGACAGCCGCCACAGCGTGAGCACCAGGATGGCAGTGACAAACGAGATCGACAGGATCAGCGGCAAGCGCTCTTGCAGATGTTTCATGGGGGCTCCGGTTCGGTGGGGTTGGTCAATACAGCCCGGGCAACAGCAGGGCGGGCACGCGCCGCGCGTAGGCGGCGTATTCGGGCAGCAAGGCCATCAGGCAGCGGTCCTCGACCAGCGTGCGCATCAGCACCGCGGGCGCCCACAGCAGCGCGAGTGCGGCCAGGGACCAGGGGTTGAAGAAGACCAGCGCAACACCGGCATGGGCCAGCAGGGTGCCGAGGTAGGCCGGGTGGCGCAGGCGCGCATACAGCCCGTGCTCGACCAGCGGCAGCGCCGGCACGCGGATGCGGTGGCTGTAGGCGGCACCCAGTTGGCGAATGGCCGTGGTGCGCAGCGCGATGCCCAGCGCCATCAGCGCCAGGCCAGGCAGCGCGGCCACGGCCATCACGTGGCTGGGCGGGATCAGCGCGGCCAGCAGCAGCGTGATCTTGGCGGCGGCGGCCATCTCCATCGTGCCGCGGTCATGGTCGGCCGTGCGCTTGCCGACCTCGGCCACCGACACGCGCGACTCCCAGCCCAGCCAGCCGGCATACAGCGTCACGGCCGCCGCGCAAAAGCCGGCCTGCAGCGTGGGCCCGAGCTGGTACAGCCTGTAGCCGCACAGCCCGCCGATCAGCACGAAGCCGCCAACGGTCAGCAGCAGCGGCATGGCCGCGCGCAAGGCCTTGCCACGGGCCGCAGCCGCCGCAGTCGGCACGGAAACCTGGGTCATGCACTCTCCTGGAAGTCTTGCGCGCCGGTGGCCACCAGGCCGCGCTGGAACAGCCGCACCGAGCGCGGCACCTTGTGGGGCGACAGGTAGCCGCGCGCAAACGTGACCAGGTCCTCGCCCTGGATGGCCGCGCCTGCACGCAGCACCACCGAGGCGTCGACGCGTTCGCCGCGCAGCGGGTCGTTGCGCACCGAGGCGCGCGCGTCGGCCACCAGCGGATGGCGACGCAGCACCGCCTCGATCTCCGGCAGGTCCACCATCTGCGCCGCGCTCTTGGTGAAAGGCATGGCCCGGCCGTCGAAATGCAGGTGGCCCTGGGCATCGAGGTGGCCGAGGTCGCCGGTGTGCATGCGGCCGCCCTTGAGGAAGCGCGCGGTTTCACGCGGCCGGCCCAGGTAGCCCTGCATCAGGCAGGGCCCGCTGACGACGATCTCGCCGACCCGGCCGGCCGGCAGCGGCTGGCCTTGCGCGTCCAGCACCGCCACCTGCACACCACCCCGCAGGCCACCCTGCAGCGGCAAACCCAGCGAATGCGGCTGTGCACTGCCGCGGAAATTGGCACACACCAGCAAGGCCTCGGTCAGCCCGTAACCCTGGCTGGGCCGCACGCCCACGGCTTCTTCCACCTCGGCCATGGCCTCGGGGCTCATGTGGCTGCCGCCGGTCACCAGCAGCAGCTCGGGATGCAGCGCGCCGGCCTTGTGCCGGCCCGGCGAGCGCGCTTGCGCCACCAGCAGGCGGTAGATGGTGGGCACCAGCGAGGCACATTCGACCTGCCGCCGGCTCAGCAGCGCCAGCACATGGCGCCGCCCCGAGCCGGTGACCACGATCACATGCGCGCCCAGCGACAGCGGCGACAACACGCTGGCCAACAGCGCATAGATCGGGTGCAGCGGCAGCAGCGCCAGATGCACCGAGCCGGCCCGCACGCCGGCACTGGCCAGCAGGCCTTCGATGCAGGCGCCGTAGCTGGCATAGCGGTGCAGCACGCCCAGCGGGTAGCCCAGTCCCTTGTAGGTGAAGTGGCAGCTGACCAGCGGATTGCCCGGCGGCGGCTGCAGCGCGCAGCGCCGGCCCTGCTGTTGCCCCACCCACTGCGCCAGCACCGCCACGCGCACGCCGTCAATCGCCTGCACCACCGGCGCCTGGCCCTGCAGCAGCAGCGCAAAGCCCACGCTGGGGCCCAGCACGCGGGCCAGCATGCCGGCCTCGGCGACGATCACGCCCTTGGGCCTGGCATCGGCCAGCACGGGGGCGAGCTCGAAGGGCGTCAGGTCTTCGGCCACCGGCACGAACAAGGCCGACAGCGAAGCCAGCGCGTAGAACGCCGCCACCAGCTCCGGGCAGGCCGGCAGGGCCACCAGCACCGCGTCGCCCTCGCCCACGCCCAGCGCCTGCAAGGCCGCGCGCACATCCTCGATCAGCCCCTGCAGGCCGCGGTAGCTCAGCACCTGGCCGCTGGCTTCCATCTCGATGGCCGGCGCATCCGGCCTGATCTCGACCTGCGCCAGCAGGCGTTCGATCGGGCCTGCGGGTACTGCCGGACTTGCCGCGACGGCCGTCATCCCGCGCTCCGTTCCAGCACCGCAGCGCCGGCCTGCGGCGCCGGCTCGCGGCCGCGCTGCTGCTCGTAGGTGCCGGCGTCCACCACCTGGGCCTTGATCAGCACCTCGCCCAGCACCCGCTCGCCCTCCAGCAGCACGGTGCGCACGTCGGCCAGCGTCATCGTGTCGACCTTGCGCAGCGGCTGTGGCTGCAGGCGGTAGGCCAGGCTGGCCGCGCGAGGGGCCGGCTCGGCCAGGCGCAGCTCCAGCGCCAACAGGTTCATCGGCAGGCCCAGCGGAATTCCCATCACGCCGTGGGCGCCCAGCATCACCGCCTGGCGCGCGGTCTCCAGCAGATACAGCGGGCCATGGAAGCCTGGCGCGCCGTGCGCGAAGCGGTGGCCGGCCGGTGGCGGCACCAGCGCCGTGTCATGGCCACGGGCGCCTTCGGCCAGCGGCCCGACCAGCACGTTGGCCGCATGCCGCTTGTGCAGCAGCTGCGGCTGGTCCACCGGGCGGACCGGCGCCGCGATGCCCACCGGCAGCAGCGGCGGCGCACCCAGCTCGATCTCGAAGCTGCCCACAGCCTGGCCGTGCTGCAGCACCTGGCCGCCAAAGCACAGCCCACCGGCCCGCGGCAGCAGCTCGATGCGCACCGCATGCTGCTTCTCGCAGAAGCGGCGGAACTTCAGCGCCAGCCGGCGCACCCAGTGGCCGGGCGCGCGGTGCAGGGCCAGCTGCACGATGCCTTCGACCATCAGGATGCCGGGCACATGGTCCAGCGCATGGTCGAAGAAATACGGGTCTTCCTCGTCCACCCGCAGCTCGGCGGACAGGCCTTGCGCGGTGCTGGCGATGGCTTGCAGCACGCCGAAATCGGGCATGGCCACGGCCGGCGGCAACGCAGGCACCGACATCGGCACCAGGCCCGGCCGCAGCGCCGCACCCGGCCCCTGCAGCAGGTCCAGCGCGCGGCGCTGGGCAGCGAAAAACGCCTGCAAGGCCTGGCCGGCCTGCTGGGCCCAGCGCGCCGCCGATGCGCCCGACTCAGTCGCCGGCGAGGCCGGCAAGCTCACATCGGCCGCGCGGCCATGCGGCGCAAAGCAGATCTCCAGCGGCAGCTGCGGCTGGCGCGGCACGGCGCTGAACGCCGCATCCTTATCCAGCACCCAGGCCTGCACCGGCTGGCCTTGCCGGCAGACCTCAATGGTCACGCGGCGCTCGGGCGCCAGCAGCGCCTGGGCCAGCAGCTCGACACCGGCCGCCTCGGCCAGCGCGGCCTGGTGCAGCTCGCAGCGCAGCCGCAGCGCAATGGTGGCCAGGTCCAGCCCGGCCTGCGCGCAGGCCGCCGGCAGCGCCAGCCCCGGCGCCAGCGGGCGCAGCAGCGCCAGCAGCGGCTCGCCCGCCGCGCGGGCCTGGGCCTCGGTCTTCAGCAGGAACAGGCCCACACCGTCCTGCGCGCCGGCTTGCTGCGCCTCCAGCGGGCTCTTGACCTGCCGCGCCGCGCCCAGCACCAGGGCCTGGCAGCCGCCGGCCAGCCAGCGCGGCGCCAGCCGCAGCGAGGTCCAGAAACTGCCGGGCTCGCCGGCCAGGGTTTCGTGAAAGCCGCGCAAGTCCAGGTGATAGGCCGGGTAGCCGGAGCACATGGTCGGCAGCGCCGAGGCAATCGCTTCGATGCTGGTTTCCGGCGCGTCGGCTGCGGCGGCCCGGTCGGCGAACAGCGCGGCGTATTTGCGCGACAGCCGCAGGCTCATCTCGCCGCCGAGGTTGCTGGTCAGCACGATGCCGGTGGCCGCCGAGCCGCTGCTGCCGGGATGGCGGGCCAGCAGCTCGCGGGTCAGGTGGGTGGCCAGCAGTTGCAGCGGGTCCAGCCGGCGCAGGAAGTTCGGGCCCATGCGCAGGCCTTGCGCGTCCACCCGCAGCGTGGCCGGGAAACGGCCGGCGGGCCACTCGCCGCCGCGGGCCGCCACGGCCAGCGAAGCGGCACCGTTCACGCTGGCGAAGGCGGCCTCGAAGTCGACGATGGCCAGGGCCTCGGCGGGCGCGGCAGCTTCGACGGCGACGGTCCCCGCGGCCATCGTGGGCGCTTCCTCCAGCACCACATGCGCATTCGCGCCGCCAAAGCCGAAACCCGAGATGCCCACCCGCATCGGCCGGCCCAGCTCGCCCAGCACCTGGGGTGCGGTGGCCAGCGTCAGCAGCGTGTCGGCCAGGCCGGCATGCGGTGTGACCGGCAGGTGCGGCGGCAGCGTGCGCGTGGCCAGCATCTTCAGGCCCTTGATGACCGAGGCGATGCCGGCCGCGGCCAGCGTGTGGCCGATCAGGCCCTTGACCGAACCGATGGGCAAGGGCCGGTCGCGGCCGGCGCCGAAGAAGGCCTGCAGCGTGTGGATCTCGGTTTCGTCGCCCACCGTGGTCGCCGTGCCGTGGGCCTCGACGTAGTCCACCGCATGCCGGTCCAGGCCGTCGAAGGCGCGCTCATAGGCCAGCCGTTGGCCATCGGCACCTGGCGCGAAAACAGAACGCTCGGCGCCGTCGGCCGCCAGCCCCACCGCGCGCACCAGGCCCACGACCTGCCGGCCGGCGGCGCGCGCCAGGTGCAGCGGCTCCAGCACCAGCGCCGCAGCGCATTCGCCAGGCACGATGCCGGATGCATCGGCGGCAAACGGCGCAATGCGCGAGGCCGGCGACAAGGCCATCAGCTTGGAAAAGCCGATGAACAGGAAGGGCGGCATCAGCACGTTCAGGCCCAGTACCACGACGGCCCGCGCCTGGCCGCTTTCGAGCAGCCCGGCGGCCAGGTCCAGTGCATACAGCGAGGAGGCGCAGGCCGTGTCCACGGCCAGGCGCGGGCCGCCCAGCTCGGGCGCCAGTGCGGCCAGCTGGGCCTCGGGCGCATGCGCCGGGCCGGCGGGCGCGGCCAGGCCCAGGTGCTGCGCCGCGTCGTGGCCGAAGTAGCTGGGGGCGCTCCAGGAAGTGGCCGCGACCAGGGCCACGCCGTCCAGCAGCAGCGGCTGGCCGGCGCGCGCGGCGTCGGCCAGCGCGGCGCGCACCGCGTGGCGGCCGGCACGCACCTGCGGGTCGGCGCTGTCGCCATCGCCGGCCTCGGGCAGCACGATCGTGAAGGCCGCGTCGGCATAGGCGCGATCCGGGGTGCCGGGCGGGCCGAGGTAGCGCGCCCGCGGCACGCCCCAGCGGCCTTCCTGCGACTCGGCCTGGGCGACCTGGGCCGACAGGATGCACTGCCAGAAGGCCTCCACATCATTGGCACCGGGGAACAGGCCGCCCATGCCGGTCACTGCCATCGGCGGGCGGCGGTTGGTTGGCTCAGGCATGCACACCCTCCTCGGCCAGCGCGACCTGGGCCGGCACCGGCGTGGCATCGCCGTTGAGCGCATAGTCCAGCGTCGCCTCGGGGGCCAGCAGCACCCAGGGCTCGTCCTTGTCGCCCCGCGCCAGTTCGTCCTGCAGCTGGGCCACGCCCTGCGCCGTGCTGATGCCAGGCAGGCCCAGCCTGGCCATCTGCCGCACCAGCGAGGCCGAGGCCAGCCCGGCCTCGGACCAGACCGACCAGAGCAGCGCCCGCACCGGGTAGCTCGCCTCGGCGTTCCATGCCTCGGCCACGGCGCCCAGCACCTCGTTGGCCGCCACGTAGTCGACCTGGCCCGGCGTGCCGGCATGCACGCTGAGCGAGCTGAACAGGAAGGCAAAAGCCAGCGGCTCGCCCTGCAGCAGTTCGCGCATCAAGGCCACCGATTCGGTCTTGCTGCGCAGCACACGACGGAACGAGGCCACCGTCTTCCTGGCCAGCAGCGCGTCCTCGGTCACGCCCACGCCGTGCACCACGCCGTGGATGGGTCCGCAGGCCTGGCGGATGCGCGCCAGCGTGGCCACCATCTGCTCGCGCTGCGTCGCGTCGGCCGCTTCGTGGTGGCAACGGCCGCCAGCCTGGGCAATGCGCTGGCAGGTGGCGAACACCGCGCGCTGCCTGGCCACGCTGCGCAGGCGCTCGCGCAGCCGTTCGGCCGCCGGCCGGCCGCTGCCGTCCGGCGCCGCGTGCAGCTCGGCGATCAGCAGCGCGCGCAGCGCCTCCTCGGTGCCGGCTTCGGGATAGGGGTAGGCCGCCGGGCAGGCGGTGCGGCCGATGATGGCGATGCGGCACTGGTAGCGCGCCGCCAGCGCCACCGCCACCTCGGCGGTGATGCCATCCCCACCACCGAGCAGCAGCAGCGTGGACGACGGCCCGAGCGCCGGCGGCCGGGCCGGCCGCAACTCGCTGGGGCGGGCCTGCAGGCTGTGCTGGAACAGCCTGCCGCCGCGCAGCACCAGGTCCTGTTCGCTGGGGCCGGCACAGAACACGTCCATGGCGCGCGCCAGCAGGCCGGCATCCATCGCGCCGGCCGGCAGGGCCGCGTCTTCCAGCCAAAGCGAACGCACCCGCGTGGCCGGCCACTCGCGCGCCAGCGTGCGGGCCACGCCGCGCGAGGCCGTCCAGGCCGGGCCGGCATGGGCGCTGCCCAGCACGCCAAACCAGGCCAGCTCTCGCTGGCACAAGGCCTTGGCCAGCACAAAGGCGCCGGTGGCCGCGGCTTCGACGCCGGCCGACCAGTCGGTATCAGAATCGGGCTGCGCGAGTCCGCTGCCGGCCACGAACAGCAGCGCGCTGGCGCCGGCGGGAGCCGGCAGCGCCGCGGCCAGGCGGTCCACTTCGTCCATGCCGATGGGCGGCAGCTCCGGCTCGCTGCTGGGCCTGAAACCGGTGGCCGAGACATGCCAGGCATCGACCGCCACGCCGTGGCCCAGCAGCGTGGCGTGCAGTTGGTCGAACAGCGGGCCGGCGGCGCCGGCCAGCAGCACATGGGCCGGCCAGGCCGCGTGCGCCGGCAGCGGCACCGGCAGCGCCACGCGAACGTGGCGGCCCAGCCGCTCTGGCTGGCCCTCGGCGTCTTCCAGCCCCAGCACCCGGCCGCACAGCGCCAGCAGGCCGGCGACCGAGCTGGCATGCACCAGCTCGCGGCCAGCCACCGCCAGCGCCGGCCGACGCTGCACCAGCTCGTCGCACAGCTCGGCACGGGTGAACACGTCCAGGCCCAGTTCGCGCTCGAAGTCGGCGTCGGGCGCGATGGCGTCCGCCGCCAGGCCCTTGGCCACCGCAATGCGGGCGACGATCTCGTCGCGCAGCGCGGCCAGCGGCCCCTGCACCCCGGGCACCACGGCCGGTGCAGCACGGGTCATGGCCACAGCAGCTTTCGGCGCCGCCACGACCACAGGCCTGGGCTCAGGCACCGGCGGCTCGGCCACTGCCGGTGGCATGTCGCCCAGTGAGGCGATCAGCGCCACGGCGTCCGAGATCCTGCGGCACTGGCGGAAGGCGTCGCGCTGGCTGTCGAGCTGCGGGAATTCATCGACCAGCGCAAACCAGACCTCGGCCATGGTCAGCGAGTCCAGCCCCAGTTCGCCTTCGAAGTCGCTGTCAGCCCGCACCATGGCTTCGGGGAAACCGGTCAGGTTGGCGATCATCGAGCGAAACCAGGGCTCGCTGCCGGCCGGGGCCGCGGGCGTCAACGGTCCGGTGACCAAGGGCGGCACAGGTGCCTCATGTGTGTGTGCAGGCGTTGGCGCCAAGACCGGCGGTAGCGATGCGGCCGATGCCGCCGCCGGCAGCGCCGCTTCCGCAACAGGCCGGCCCAGTACCGCCTGCTGCTGCGTCTGCAGGTAGCTCTCCAGCGCCTGCTGGTTGGCCTGCACCAGTGCCGTGAACAACTGCTGGCGCTCGCCGGCCAGGCTGCCTGCACACAGGTCCACCAACGAGGACTGTTGCTCGAAGAAGCGGGTCATGACCCGGCCGTTGACGTCGAGGAAGTGGTTCAGGGCATTCACGGGCGGAAGCGGCGGGAGGGCCGTGGCAAGAGGTGGGGAAGGCAGCAGGCGCGCGGCGGCCGGCGGTGACGTGAAGGCCGGAACGTCCAGCGCAAAGTCCCGCAGCGCAGGTCGCAAACCGAGCGAGACCAGGCGCGCCAGCAGTTGCAGCAGGTGCTCGCGCGGGTCGGCATTGCCGGGGTCGCAGGCCAGCGCCACATGCGGCCTGTCCTTCAGGATCTGGCCGGCCAACTCGGTCAAGGTCCGGCCGGGGCCGACCTCCACGAACACGCGTGCGCCCAGGGCGTGCAGGTGCTCGACCGAGGCCTGCCAGCAAACCGGCGCCTCGACCTGGCGCGCCAGCAGATCGCGCACCGATGCGGCCGAGGCCTGGTGCGGCCGGGCGCTGACATTGGCCAGCACCGTGAGGCCGGCCGGCGGCTGCACCGGCGCGGCGGCCAGCACCGCCTGCCAGCGCGCGGCGGCGCTGGCCATCAGCGGCGAGTGGAAGGCGCAGGCCGTCTGCAGCCGCGTGCAGCGCAGGCCACGGGCCCGCGCCAGCGCCTCGACACGCGCCACCGCCGCGAGCTCACCCGAGACCACGCCCTGGCGCGGGCTGTTGCGATTGGCCAGCACGGCCCCCGGGCCGGCCTCGACCAGCAGCGCCTCGATGCTGGCGGTGTCGGCCAGCAGGGCCAGCATTGCGCCGGCTGCCTCGTCGCCCGCCTCGCCCAACAGCTGGCCTCGCGCCACGCTGAGCTGCAGCAGCGTGGCGGCGTCAAAGGCGCCGGCCAGCGCCAGTGCGGGCAGCTCGCCATAGCTGTGGCCGGCCGCAAAGCGGGGCGCCAGCCCGAGCGCCAGCAGCGTCTGCGCCAGCGCGATCGAGACCAGCCCGATGGCCGGCTGGGCGTGGCGGGTGTCGCGCAGCGCGGCTTCGGCGGTGGCACTGCGTGCGGCGTTGATCAGCGCGCGCCAGCTGCCGTCGGCGTCCAGCGCTGCCACACGTTCGGCGAAGCCGGGTAACACCTCGTTCAGCGGCGCCAGCATGCCCAGGGCCTGGCTGCCCTGGCCGGGGAACAGGAAGGCCAGCGCCGGTTCGCCCGGCGGCGAAGGATCGAAATACAGGCCGAGCCGGGCATCGGCGATGGCGTGGCCGGGCTGCAGCGCCGCGGCAGCATCGGCCAACAGCCGGCGCAGCGCTTCGGGGTGCGCATCGCGTACCAGCATCACGGCCGCGCAGGTGCCGGTTTCGTCGGCCAGCGAGGCCAGCGAACGGGCACCGCTGGCGACCTCCGCCAGGCGCTGCCGGATCTGCCCGGCGTGTTCGCCGCGGACGCACAGCAGCGCCGGCAGGCGGGACTCCAACCCTCTCATCTACCACTCCCTTTTGATTGAGGGACCTTTGGAAGCGAGACAGCTACTTCGAGGCCTTCCTGGCGCGTACTGCTGTTTACAGGGTAGTCACATGTTCGTCACAAATCTGTCTCACGTCACCCTGATACCTAGGGATGAAACGCGTCAGCCCCCTAGAAAAAAGTGGAATGTGTCATCTACATGACGCATGCGAGAGTGCGACTTCGCACGCCAGCCGTGCATACGGGGTGCTGTATGGCACCCGGGCCAGCGCCAGGCGGACGGCCGGACGACGGCACCAGCGCATGCCCTACAGTCCGGCCGATGCACGACTTTTCCGCCCTGCAGCTGGACACGCCGCGCCTGTTGCTGCGCCCACTCCAGCCCACCGACGCGCCCGCGCTGTTCGCACTTTTTTCCGACCCAGAGGTGATGCGCTACTGGAGCAGCGGCCCATGGACCGAGATGGCGCAGGCGGACGCGATGATCGCCAGCGACCAGCGCCAGCTGGCCGAAGGCAAGGCGATCCGCCTGGGCCTGATCCGGCGCAGCGACGAGGCCATGATCGGCACCTGTTCGCTGTTCAGCCTGGTGCAGGACAGCCGGCGCGCCGAGCTTGGCTATTCGCTCGCGCCTCACGCCTGGCGCCAGGGCTACGTGCAAGAGGCCGTTGGCGCACTGATAGCCTGGGCACTCGGTCCGGCGCTGAACCTGAACCGGCTGGAGGCCGACATCGACCCGCGCAACGTCGCCTCCGGCCGCAGCCTGCTGCGACTGGATTTCCAGTGCGAAGGCCTGCTGCGCGAGCGCTGGTTCGTCGCCGGCGAGGTGTCGGACACGGCCATGTACGGCCTGTTGCAGCGGGAGTGGCTGGCCGCCCGCGCAGCCTCGTGATACGGTCACCCCTCTGTTTTCACTCGAACCAACAGGAGACCACCTTGCAGATCAAGTTCAGCAGCGTGCCGGTGGACGATCAGGACAAGGCCCTGGCGTTCTACACCGAGGTGTTGGGTTTCGAGAAGTGCGCCGACATCCCGATGGGCCCGCAATACCGCTGGCTGACCGTGACGGCGCCGGAAGGCATGGCAGGCGTGGAGCTGGTGCTGGAACCCATGGGCTTCCCGCCGGCCAAGGTCTACCAGCAGGCGCTGTTCGACGCCGGCGTTCCGGCCACCGCCTTCATCACCAGCGATGTGCATGCCGAGAAGGCCAGGCTGGCCGCCAAGAGCGTGCGCTTTCGCGGCGAGCCGGTCAACATGGGGCCCATCATCGCGGTGATGTTCGAGGACACCTGCGGCAACCTGATCCACCTGGTGCAGCCGCTGGTGGCACCGCCAGCGCCCTGACGCATGGGCGCCGCCGAGCTGCAGGCCACCGAGTTTGTCGAGGCCAACGGCACACGGCTGGCCTGCAGCGTGCAAGGGACTGGCCCGGTCGTGCTGTACGCGCATGGCCTGTTCTGCAGCCGCGCGGTGGACAGTCAGCGAGGGCTGGTCGATTTTTCTCCGGTGGCCGAGGCGGGTTGCCGGCTGGTGGCGTACGACGCCCGCGGCCACGGCGACTCGCGCGGCGGCGAACGGGCCGAGGCCTTCCGCTGGTCTTCGCTGGCCGACGACCTGCTGGCCCTGGCCGATCACTTTTCGGCCGGCGCACCGGTCTCTGTCATTGGCCTGTCCATGGGCACCGGCACTGCGCTGCATGCCGCACTGAAGCGGCCCGCGCGCTTTCGCAAGCTGGTGCTGACAGCACCGCCCACCGCCTGGCACACCCGCGCGGCGCAGGTTCAGGTCTACCGGAAGCTCGCGGCCGTGGCCGCCAGCGGCAAGGTGGCGCTGCTGGAAAAAGCAGTGGCCATGGCCCCGGTGGCGCCCATCTTCGCCAACAGCCCACGCTCCTCGCCGCTGGAAGCAGTCGCACTGCCAACGCTGCCATTGGTGCTGGCCGGCGCCAGCGCTTCGGACCTGCCCAGCGAGGCGGTACTGCAGACCCTGCACACCCCCACGCTGATCCTCGGCTGGGCCACCGACCCGGCGCACCCGGTGTCCACCGCCGAAACGCTCGCCGCGCTGCTGCCCAACGCGCAACTGCACGTCGCCCAGCACATCGCGGAGATCGCCACCTGGGGCGATCAGGCCGCGCGCTTCCTGCAAGGCTGAGGCCACGCATGCTGGCCGCCACTGGCCTCCTACACTGCGCCGTCATCACAGGAGGCACACCACCATGCGCTTGCAACCGATCCTGACCCTGCTCACCGCGACCGCGGCAGCCGCCCTCGCCGGCTGCGCCAGCAGCCCGGCACCCACGCCGCCCAACGTGCCCTTGGCACTGCAGCCGCCAGCGGGTCAGGTGCTCTACCTCGAAGCCTTGGCCACCGGCGTGCAGATCTACGACTGCAAAGCCAAGGCCGATGGTGGGGCCGAGTGGGTGTTCAAGGCGCCGGAAGCCACGCTGGCCGACCGCGCAGGACGTGCGCTGGGCAAGCACTATGCGGGGCCGACCTGGGAGGCGCTGGATGGCAGCACGGTGGTGGGCGAGGTCAAGGCCCGCGACCCGGGGCCGGATGCGACCGCCATTCCCTGGCTGCTGCTGGCGGCCAAGGCCAACACCGGCACGGGGCTGTTCGCCAGCGCAACAAGCATCCAGCGCGTGGCCACGGTGGGCGGCCCGGCGCCGGCCGCGAGCGGCTGCACCGCCGCCAGTGTCGGCCAGGTGGCGCGCGTGCCTTACACCGCGAGCTACTACTTCTACCGCGCCGCGCCTTGAGCCGCGGGGTGGCCAGCCACCATCAAAAAGGGCGACCCCGCAGGGCCGCCCGAACTGGTTTTTCAGCGCCGCTGTTGCAAGCGACCTGACCCAGGGTCCAATCGACAATCAGTTCACTTCAGCAGCAGGTTGGGCAGCCACATCGAGAACCCTGGCACGTAGGTGACCAGGCCGAGCGCGACGATCAGGCCGCCGTAGAACGGCCAGATGGTCTTCATCACGGCGCCGACCGAGATCTCGCCGATGGTGCAGCCGACGAACTGCGTCGTGCCGACCGGCGGGGTGTTCAGGCCCAGCGCGCAGTTGATCAGCATCACGATGCCGAACTGCTCGGTGCTCATGCCGAACTGCTGGCAGATCGGCAGGAAGATCGGCGTGCAGATCAGGATGGTGGCGGCCATGTCCAGGAAGGTGCCGAGCACGAACAGGATCACGTTGACCCACAGGAAGATCACCCATGGCGAGCTGCTCACCTGGCTCAGCATCTGTCCGGTCAGCTCGGCCACGCCGTACAGCCCGATCAGGTAGCCGAACATCGACGAGATGCCGATCAGCAGCAGCACGGTGCCTGTGGTCTTCACGGCCTTGGCAGCGGCCTTGAAGAACTGCTCACGCGTCAGCTTGTGGTAGACGATGGCCGACAGGAACAGTGCCCACAGCACCGCCACCGAGGCCGACTCTGTCGCCGTGAACGCGCCCGAGAGGATGCCGGTGATGATGATCAGCACCACGGCCAGGCCAGGCACCGCAGAGCGGAACGAGGACCAGACGATGGCCCAGCCCGGGAAGGTGCCGGCCGGGTAGCCGCGCTTGACGGCCACGCCATAGGCCGCGGCCAGGTTGCACAGCGTCAGCAGGATGGCAGGCACGATGCCGGCAAGGATCAGCGCCGCAATGCTGACCTTGCCGCTGGCGGCCAGCGTGAAGATGATCAGGTTGTGCGAGGTTGGCATCAGCGCGCCGACCAGCGAGGCATGCGTCGTGACGTTGACCGCGTAGTCGGCGTCGTAGCCTTCCTTCTTCATCTGCGGGATCAGCACCGCGCCCATGGCCGACACGTCGGCCACCGGCGAGCCGGAGACGCCGCCGAACAGCGTGCAGGCCAGCACGTTGCTCATGCCCAGGCCGCCGCGCACATGGCCGGCCAGGCTCTTGGCCAGGCCCACGATGCGGTCGGCAATGCCGCCGTACATCATGATCTCGCCGGCAAAGATGAAGAACGGGATCGCCAGGAACGAGAACGGGTTCATGCCCGAGATCATTTGCTGGAAGCCGACCGCCAGCGGCAGGCCTTCGTACAGCAAGGTGGCCAGCGAAGACAGGCCGATGGAAAACGCGACAGGCACGCCAAGCAGCAGCAACAGCGTGAAGCTCACGCAAAGAATGGTCAGTGCCATGCCGGCTCCACCTCGGTACCGCGCAGCAGCGCAAAAATGTGTTCCAGCGAGAACATGGCCACCAGCACGCCGGCCAGTGCCGGCGGGGCGTACTTGAAGGCTTCGGACAGGCCCAGCGTGGGGATCTTGTAGCCCATGACGGACTCGGCCAGCAGCGCGCACTGCCAGGACATGATGATGCCGAAGACCAGCACCAGGCCGTGGATCAGCAGTTCCATCTTCAGGCGCAGCCAGTCCGGTGCCAGCACCAGGAAGGACTCCAGCCCGATGTGGCCGGCGTCCCGCACGCCCACCGCCATGCCCAGCATGGTCACGTACAGCACCAGCAGCACCGCGCCGCTCTCGGCCCAGGTGGGCGTGTCATTGAAGACGTAGCGGCCAATGACCTGGTACAGCACCGCGACGATGAGCAGCACCAGGCCGCTCACGCCGATGACCAGGCAGCCCCGGGCAATGCCGGTGCACAGCCGGGTGTACAGCTCGAAAAAGCCGCCGGAGGGCGGCGCGGCGACGGGAGCGCCGTTGGGAGGTGGCATGGGACGGGCCTGGCTCATGATGGAAACAACTTTGACGGCAGCGGCGTGAGGAGGCGTTGGCTTACTGGGTGGCCTGCACGCGGGCGACCAGGTCCTTCAGGTGCGCGTCGGTGATGAACTTGTCGTACACCGGCTTCATCGCGCCCTGGAAGCTGGCCTTGTCGACCTCGATGATCTGCGCGCCGCCAGCCTTGATCACAGCCAGCGACTTCTCTTCACGCTCGTCCCAGATCTTGCGCATGAAGCCGACCGATTCCTTGGCGGCCGCGCGGATCAGCTTCTGGTCGTCCGGCGTCAGGGTGTCCCACACGCGCTTGGAGAACAGCAGGATTTCCGGCGCCATCGAGTGCTCGGTCTTGTTGAAGTACTTGGCCACTTCGAAGTGGCGCGAGCTTTCGTAGGACGGGTAGTTGTTCTCGGCACCGTCCACCAGGCCGGTCTTCAGCGCGGTGTAGACCTCGCCGAAAGGCATCGGCGTGGCGTTCGCGCCCATGGCTTCCAGCAGCGAGACCCACAGGTCGCTCTGCTGCACGCGCACTTTCAGGCCCTTGGCATCGGCCAGGGTCTTGACCGGCTTCTTGACGGTGTAGATCGAGCGTGCGCCGGAGTCGTAGAAGGCCAGGCCGACATAGCCCTGGGATTCGCAGTCCTTCAGGATCTCGTCGCCAATCGCGCCGTCCAGCACCTTGCGCATGTGCTCCTTGCTGCGGAACAGGAAGGGCATCGTCGGCACCATGGTCGCGGGGCAGATGTTGTTCATCGGCGCAACATTGACACGCGTCATCGCGATGGCACCGAGCTTGGTCTGCTCGATGGCATCCTTCTCGATGCCCAGCGCGCCCTTGGCGAAGACCTTGATGGTGAGACGTCCGTTGGTGGACTTGCTGAGGGTCTCGCTCATGTGGCGCACGGCCAGCACGGTCGGGTAGTCCTCGGGGTGGATGTCGGCCGAACGGAATTCGACGGCCTGGGCGCCGGTGGCGGCCAGCAGCAGGCTGGCAGCGGCCAGCAGGGTGCGATGGAAGAAGGTCATGCGCTTGTCTCGGTGTTGGTTTGTGGGGGCGGAGAAAGAGGAACAGGAATCACACGGAATGGCGGCTTCAGGCCACCGGCGCCGAGCAGGGCCGCTCGGCCAGGCCTTGCGTGCCGGGCGACAGCACCAGCACCGCGCCGTCCAGCGAAGCGTCGAAGCCGGGCGCTGGCTTGGCCGGCGTGATGGAGGCGACAAACAGCTGGTCCAGCTGCGGGCCGCCGAAGCTGCACATCGAAGGCTTGCTGATGGGCAATGCAATGCTGCGGTCCAGCTTGCCATCCGGCCGGAAGCGGTGCACCTGGCCGGCGTCGTTGCCGCAGATCCAGTAGCAGCCGTCGACATCGATGGCCGCGCCGTCGGGCCGGCCGGGGTGCTGCGTCATGTCGACGAACAGCTCGCGGCCGCCGCGCGGCAGGCCGTCGGCGTCCAGCCTGTAGCGCCAGATGGCCTGCACGCTGGGGTGGCTGTCGGAGATGTACATCATGCGGCCGTCGGCGCTGAAGGCCAGGCCGTTGGGCGTGATGAAGCCATCCATCAGCGGCGCGCTCAGGCCGTGGCTGTCCCAGCGGTAGAGCTGGCCGGCCGGGCTGGCCAGCGCCATGTTGCGCACCATGGTGCCGGCCCAGAAACGGCCGTCCCGGTCGGCGCGGCCGTCGTTGAAGCGCATGCCGGGTTGCGGGTGGGTGACGCTGGCCAGCGGCAGCGTCTGCAGCTCGCCACCCGGCTGTGGCAGCAGCGCGGCCAGCTGGGTTTCCAGCCCGCCGATCAGCCCGCCTTCGGTGCGCAACGCGATGCAGGCCAGCCGCTCGGGCGTGGACCAGTGTTCGATGCGGCCACTGGCCGCGTCCCAGCGCCAGAGCCGGCAGGCATCGATGTCGACCCAGTACAGCGCCTGTTCGGCCACGCTCCACAACGGGCTCTCGCCCACCTGGTGGCGCTGCGGGCCCAGCACCTCGATGTTCAACGCCATGCCGCTCAGCCCTCGAACGGGCCAGTGCGCACGAAGGCGCCGCCCTGGTACAGCGCGGCAGGATCGCTCAGGTCGATGGTGGGCTGGCGCGCCTCGATGGCGGCGCGATAGGGCTCGGAGCTGTCCTGCGGGCGATAGCCCAGGTGCGCGGCCCCGCGGTTGTCGCACCAGGTGCGCAGGTTGTCGGAGACACCGTAGACGATGCTGTGGCCGACCACCGGTGCCGACAGGCAGGCCATCACCAGGCGCTCCAGGTCGTCGTAGCTGAGGAAGGTGTTGAGCATGCGGCGGTCGCGCGGCTCGGGGAAGGAGGAGCCGATGCGCAGGCAGGCCGTCTCGATGCCGTAGCGGTCGAAGTAGAAGCGCGACAGGTCTTCGGCAAAAGCCTTGGACACGCCGTACAGGCCATCGGGCCGCGCCGGGCTGTTGACATCCAGCACCTGGTCCTGGCGATGGAAGCCCATCACATGGTTGGAACTGGCCAGCACGATGCGCTTGACACCTTGCTTGCGCGCCGCTTCGTACAGGTTGTAGGCACCGACGATGTTGGCCTGCAGGATGGGGTCGAAAGGCGCCTCGACCGACACGCCGCCCAGGTGCACCACCGCGCTGACACCTTCGAGCAGTTGCAGCATCGCGGCCCGGTCTTCCAGGCGCACCGGCGCGAGTTCCTCGCCCTCGCCGGCTTCGCCCAGGTCGGAGATGTCAGACAACCTGAGCTGGTCGCAATAGGCCTTCAGGCGCGGGCGCAGCACCTTGCCCAGGCCGCCGGCGGCGCCGGTCAACAGCAAACGGGGAAAACGCAACGAGGTGGCAGGGGTGGCAAGCATGTGGGGAAACGATCTCGGGAAACTTGGCGCTACGGATGTGTCGTCTGATGTCATCCGTTGTCGTACAACATGGTCGGAAATGCGTGAGCGCTTGTCAACGACACAAGGCAAGGGTTTCCCCGCGATTCGCTGGTTTACCCCGAGACAAAACCGGCCGCCCATCGGGCCACTGTTCCCAGGTAAAAACCCAGCCAGCACGCTGAAACTGACATGGCGCTGAACCGACGCGCCAGCGGGCTTGCGGCTTTCACGCGACAGCCTGCGGGAATGTCTCTAGATGGCGCATCTTGTTGCAGACAGCGGCCACTTGTACGATGACTTACAACAACTACCCCACTGGATGGAGACTCCCACATGCAGAAGATTTCCCTGATGACCCTGGCTGGCGCCGCGGCGCTGGCGGCCGGTGCGGCACATGCCGACTCCACTGTCACGCTGTACGGCCTGATCGACGTGAACGTGACCCGCTACATGGCCGGCAGCAAGTCCGGTGCGGACGACAACTGGATGGTCAACGACGGTGTGGTCAACGGCCTGAACGGCTCGCGCTGGGGCATCAAGACGATCGAGGACCTGGGCGGCGGCCTGAAGGCCAACGTGGTCGCCGAAGCCGGCCTGAACGCCGACACCGGCACGCTGGGCCAGGGTGGCCTCGCCTTCGGCCGCCAGGTCTACGTGGGCCTGAGCGATGCGAAGCTGGGCGAGATCCGCGTCGGCCGCCAGTACATCCTGGAAGACAGCGTGATGTGGCAGTCCGACCCGTTCGGCAATGCGCTCTCGCTGAACCCCGGCACGGCCGTGACCAACAAGGGCAAGTCCCTGCCCTTCTGGCTCAACGCACCGCGCGCCAACAACATCGTCCAATACCGCACGCCGGACTTCTCCGGCTTCAGCATGCAGTTCCAGATCGCCCCGGGCGAAGGCACGGCTGACCGCTTCCACGGCATTGGCGGCGTCTACCAGGCGGGCGCGGTCTACGCCGGCGTCTCGTATGAATGGAACAAGCCGCGCAACGGCGGTGACGACAAGAGCAACGAGTCGCTGACGATTGCCGCGAACTACAACTTCGGCCCGGTCAAGCTGCTGGGCGGCGTGCAGCGCAACCGCAACCTGACGACCACCAGCGGCAACGGCGCCTTCACCGGCACCAACCTGACCGTTGCCACCGACACCAGCTTCGTCGCGCACGACACCGACAACTACACCGTCGGCTTCGAAGCGCCTGTGGGCAACTGGACCTTTGGCGGCAACTACTCCAACGTCAAGTACAAGAACGACGGCGGCAGCGTGAGCGCCACGCTGGGCAAGGCAGGCCTGGGCGTGCGCTACGGCTTCTCGAAGATGACCTTCCTGTACGCCTCGGCCTCGATGTCCACCGGCGACCTGAAGGACTACATCTCTCAGGAACGCACGGTGCAGCTGGGCCTGCGCAAGGCGTTCTAAAAGCGCCTTGAGGAAAAGGCGGCCGGCGGCATCGTCGGCTGCCGCTGCCGCCACTCGGCCTGCGTCAACCGGTACAGGCAATGCGGCCGCAGCGGGTCGCCCTCGGGCACCGCAGGGTGCTCGAAGTCCCCGTCCGCGCAGTTGGTCACGCGAGTCCGTTCACGGCAGCACCGCGGCCGACAGTTCGATCTCCACCGTCGCGTTTTTCGGCAACTGGTAGACGCCCACCGAGGTGCGCGTGTGCAGGCCCGCGTCGCCCAGCACCTCGTGCAACAGGTCCGAAGCCGCGTCCGCCACCTCGCTGTGTTGCGTGAAGCCAGCGCCGCACTGCACGAACACGCCCATGCGCAGCAGCGTGGCCACACGCGCCAGGCTGCCCAGGTGGCGCTGCAGCAGCACCAGGCAGCGCATGGCCGAGATGCGCGCGGCCTGCTGCGCCTGGGCCAGCGACACGTCATCGCCCGCGCGGCCGGTCACCATCACCGTGTCGCCCAGGCGCGGAATCTGGCCGCTGAGGTGGACGGTGTCGCCGTGCTGCAGCAGCGGCACGTAATGTCCGCCGATCTTGATCTCGCCATCGAAGCCTTGGCCGAGCTCGGCAGCGAGCCGGGCCGCCACCTGCTGGAAGCGTTGGTCAGCGGGAGAAATTGGGGAGGCTGCTATGGTCATTGGCGCGTTATACCGCGGCCCGCCACCCGCCTCCATCCAACCTCGCCATCCCGCCCATGGACGAACTGAGAGCCCTGTCCACCTTCGTGCGCGCCGCTGAACTCGGCAGCTTCAACCAGGCCGCGCTGGCCCAGGGCAGCTCGCCGCAGGCCGTCAGCAAGACGGTGCGGCAACTGGAGCAGCACCTGGGCGTGCGGCTGTTCCACCGCACGACCCGCAAGAGCGCGCTGACCGAAGAAGGCCAGCGGCTGTTCGAGGCGGTGCGGGGCAACCTGGATGGGCTGGCCGCCGCGCTGGCGCAAGCGCGCAGCGCGGTGCGCGAGGATGAGGGCCTGATCCGCGTCAGCGCCGGCGGCGCGGTCGGCCGCAAGGTGCTGGTGCCGCTGCTGGCAGCGTTCTGCGAGCTGCACCCTGCCATCGAGTTCGACCTGCTGCTGGAAGACGGCATGACGGACTCGGTCAGCGAACGCATCGACGTGGGCTTTCGGGCTGGCAGCGCGCCGACGGCGCAAGTCATCGCGCGCCGGCTGTTCACCATCCAGCAAATCGTTTGCGCGTCGCCAGCGTACCTGGCGCAGCACGGCACACCGAAAAAGCCGGCGGATCTGCTGCAGCACCGCTGCACCGGCTACCGCCAGCCCGGCACCGGGCGGCCGTTCCTGTGGGAGTTCAGCGTCAAGGGCGAGACCGTTTTCGAGACCGTGCCTGCCGTGCTCTGCAGCAACGACCCGGAGGCGGAAATGCAGGCCGTCATCGCAGGGCTGGGCATTGGCCAGATCGACAGCATCAACGCCGCGGCGCCCATCCGCGCCGGCCTGCTGGTGCCGCTGCTGACGAACCAGCTCAGCGAACGCATGGGCCTGTACCTCTACTACGCGCAGCGCGCCGAGATACCGGGCCGCTTGCGCCGCTTCATCGACTTCACGGTCGAGCGCTTGAAGGACAGTACCGACTTCAACGTCCCGTTGGCCGAGCTGAAAACACGCTCGAAGCGCGGGACGTAGCCGCAGCATTCACAACCATTGGTTGCGAGTGTTGTGGCCCGCCGCTCACTACCGGTAGCGAGTGCCGAATCCTAGAGTTCATCCCGTCGACCTTCCGACGCTCAACGAACTCAAGGACACACTCATGACTTCCGCTCTTCAGGATCTCGCCGGCCGCGTGGCCGTTGTCACCGGCGCTTCCAGCGGCATTGGCCGCGCCTCGGCCACCCTGCTCGCCGCCCGCGGCGCCAAGGTCGCGCTGCTGGCGCGGCGCCAATCCGCGCTCGACGAACTCGCCGCCGAAATCCGCGCGGCTGGCGGCCAGGCGCTTGCCCTCGCGGTCGACGTGACCGACCAAGCCGCACTGGACCTCGCGGCAGCCACCATCCGCAAGACCTGGGGCTGCATCGACCTGGTTTTCAACAACGCCGGCGTGATGCTGCCCGGCGCCATCGGCCAGCAGGACACTGCCGAATGGCAGCAGCAGATCGACCTGAACATCAGCGGCGCGATGCGCGTGATCCAGGCCTTCGTGCCGCAGCTCGAAGAGGCCGCGGCCAAGGGCGGAACCGTGGACCTGATCAACACCTCGTCCATCGCCGGCCAGTACCTGTTCCCGTACTTCGCCGTGTACTCTGCCACCAAGGCCTACGTCAGCCACCTGACCCGCCACCTGCGCATCGAGCTCGGCCCGAAGAACATCCGCGTCTCGATGATCGAGCCCGGCATCGTCGCCACCGAATTGCAGGACCACGTCACCTTCCAGGGCGCCAAGGACTGGCTGGCCAATGCCGCCAAGAGCATCGACTTCCTGCAACCCGCAGACGTGGCCCAGGTCGTCGGCTTCATCGTCTCCCAACCCAAGCACGTGAACCTGCAGCAGGTGGTCATCATGCCGACGAAGGAAGGGGTGTGAGCCACTGGACCCTGGCGCGCCGCGAGCAGACCTGAACGCGGGCACAACAGCCTCTGTCGACACCGGCTGGCCGCGCACACGCAGTCTTCGCGCGGCTGCCCCCGAAGGCCCATTCAGCGGCGGGTCATGCTGTATGTCGACAGGTCCTGTCCATACCAACGCTGAAGGCCGCGGAAGTGCATGCCCAGGCGCTTCATGACATTGGCCGAAGCCAGGTTGGCGGGGTCGCAGACCGCATACAGCTCATCGGCGTGCAGGTCGTCGAATGCAAAGCAGGCGATGGCCTGCGCAGCCTCGGTGGCCAGCCCCTGGCCCCAGCGATCACGACGAAGCCGCCAGCCAATCTCCAGCGGACAGGCCGGGTCTGGGTGCACGCTCGCTTCCCGGCGCAAGTTCTGCAGACAACCCGCGCCCACGAGTTCGCCGCTGGCCACATCAAAAAAGCTCCACCACGCATAGCCAAATTCGACCCAGCGCTGCTTGACCCGCGCCACTACCGCCACGGTCTCTTCCATCGTCTCGGGCCGGCCCGAGATGTAGCGCATGACTTCCGGGTCAGCGTTCAAGGCATTCAGCCCCGCCACGTGGCTGTCCGTGAAAGGTTCCAGGCGCAAGCGGGCGGTGGTGAGCGTGGGCATCGTGCAAGGCGATTGATGGCTGCGAGCTTCCAGCGCGGTTGGGCTGTTGCCCATACAAAGAGGCATCCGCTTCGATGCGGAGCAATGTCGTGGCGCCTATGATCGCGGCCGTGCGGATGGTGGTCAATTATGAGCAGCAGTGCTGCCGGCGTCGCTGGTCGGCCACTTTCAGACGCCCGCAACGGGCTGCTTCGGAGCAGCATGGGTTGGGCGGTCCGCTTATGCGCCAATCGCTTTCAGCGCTTGTCGTACAGCCTGCCAATCGGTCGGCGAAGGCAGTTCGCCGAATTGCACCTCCGAGAGACGCATCCGCATCTGGTGTTCACGATGCAGCCCTTCTAGGTCGACGTGGATCTCAGGCGAGAGTGCGCCCGCCGCTACGCGCCCAACCCGTTCCGCCATGCTGCTCATGAGCCGCTCATGGAAGCTGATGCACTCCGCCACGAAGTCCGATCGGGCCAGACTGTAGTTGCCGAACAGCGCCGACCATGCGCCGAGACCATCGAAAAGCTTCTCCCGGTTGTCCCATTCAATGTGAACCATCGAGATGTCTGACCACATCAAGACGTCCGCTGAAGGAGTCAGGTACGCAGTATCCAGCTCGCGTTTGCCTATCCAACTGCTCGCGCAGTCGATGGTCGACCAATACTGATCGTCATCTCGTTCGGCGTTCTTGTCACACCAAGTCGAAAACTTGGCCAGCGTTGCATCGCGGCCTTGGCCGGAGATGTAAGGTACCAAGTCGAAAGGGATACGCTCGAGAGCGTACGTAGCAAGCGCGATGACGTCTTCGTACAACCGCGCTGCCTGGTAGTCACAGAACCGCGGAGTCCCGTGCCGCTGAGCGTCCTCGCTGTACTCCAGGAGCCTGGATCCACCTACTTCGATCCAGAACTCACTATCGGTCAGCCCATACCAGTGAAGACGCTGAGCCCCTGGCTCACCCCAGGGCCTGATCTCAGCGAGCGGTCGAAGTTCGAAGTTAAACAGCATGGCCCAGAATGTAGCTGCGCGACTGAGGCCATGCACAGCACCGCCGGCCGGTGTCGGTGAGCGTCCAGGAGCGGTCAGCCCCAGTGGCAGCTTCCCGTGCGTGAAAACGCAAAGGCGCCATGGCCGCTGCACGCCAAGATGCAAGAGGCAGTTCAAGCACAGGTAATAGCCAGCCCCAAATGCTATGAGTTCATCGCCCAACCGAGTCGATTTCCTTCACGACAAGTCCGCGACAGAGGCGTTCGAGCGAGAGTTCATGAAGTTTCTAGGCGACGCCCTCAAACTGCGAATGTCCCAGCTCATCCCAGCCGAGAACGTGCAGCGGTTCCGCCACGGGGGCGACTGGAGTCACCCCGGACTGCCCAATGCGTACAACGCTGGGATGCAACAGCACTCCTCCGAAGTCGCCATTCAGTTCGATGAGCTGGTGAACCACGACCTTTCGGCCATCTCGCGCTACGTGGACAAACTTGTCGAGGACCTGAACGCTCAGTTCCAGCGAATGATGTACGCCACCATTTCGGCGGCCTGTGACCAGAGCGGAAACGTGGTCGACGCGTTATCGGCAGGCGGGCCGATCGAGGGCTTTGCGGCCATGCTCGAGACCATCCGCTTCAGCGCGGACAAACACGGAAATGTGCAACGGCCTCAGATTCATCTGTCTCCGGAGGCCTTTGAGCGCTTTCGGCGAGCGCAGGAGTCGGCACCGCCAGAGCTGCTTCAGCGTATCCAGCAACTGGATGAGATTCGATCCGCCCAGGCCATCGAGGAGGAAATCCAGCGCAAGGCTCGGTTCGCACGCTACGGAGAGGCGCCGTGAGAGTTTTGCTGGCTATCGGCTGCAACGAGTACAACGAAGCGGGTCCACTAACCGGCGCAGAGCCTGACGCCCAGCGCATCTTCGATGCACTCGTGAGTGCAAAGTCACCGTGGTATGACGGTGGCAGATCTCGCCTCTTGCGGTCTCCGACGCTCGATGACGTTCGAGCAGTGCTGCGCGACATGCTGTTTAAGGGTCCAGAGATTGAGACCTTCACCTTCTTCTTCGCGGGCCACGGAGGGGTACACGCTGGCAGCTTCTACATGTGGTTGAAGGACACGATGAAAGCCGCGCAGTCTGTTTCGGCGTTGGCGTTGGCTGACTTGTTCCGTAGCATCAACGAGGCCGCACCTCGGCAGACGAACATCATCATTGATGCCTGCGAAAGTGGCGGCTTGGTGGACGATCTTGGCGTGTTGCTCAAGCCCGAGCTGCTCGGGGACGTTGGTACCCCCGCCCTCACACTCGTCGCAACGTCCGGACGTAACCAGTACGCCGGTGAGACCGCCGCCGGCGGGTTGGGAACCAACGCGCTGCTCGATTGCATAGAGGGCAGAGAGGTGATCAACGACACAGTCAGTGCTCTGGACCTGGTGGACATTGGCCGCAGAGTTGCTGCCAAGCTTCAACCCGAGGGGCAAAACCCCGTCGTTTGGGGACTCAATCTCTACGGGCCGCCAAGTTTTTGCCGCAACCCACGCTTCAGCAATGACGGACTTGAGCGCATGCGCGACTTCGTGCAGACCTGGCCGACCCAGACTGATGACATCGTTAAAGCGAACCAGGACGCGCTTTGGACCACATATTTGTCCGTATCCGGTGATTGGAGCCAGAAGCGATTCCAGCGTCTGGTGTGGTCGATTGTTCAGGCTCCCAACCTGCCTTCCGACCAGATCGCTACCGTCATCGAACGTCTCGCCGCGGCCTTCCTGCAGCGGGCGGCCCAGTGCGAAGACCCCTACCGGAGCGTTCTAGCGGCGGCAATCCTCGCCGCCTCTTTACTGCCCCACGTCGAGAATCCCGCGGCTCACGCAGTCGCCGAAAGACTGACGGGAGAAGTGGCAAAGGCCCTGCTGGATGCCAACGCTCGCCTCATTTCGAGCTTGTCAGCTGATCGGTTCGCGCTGCTGTCATCGAGAAATGGCGGGCTGGCGGACTTGTACTTCCTTCCGCTGCGGGTCTCACAGGCGCTGGGGTGGGCGGCGGCCGGTCCCTACGTCGCCCGAACGGAAGAACAGAGAGCGCAGGCGGTCGATCAGATCAAGGTGCTGCTGCCATTGATCCTTGAGCACTATGAGCGATCGTTGGTGGCACTGAATGACTCGCAAGCAAGTGCCTGGTGCATCTGTCTTGCCCAGGCATCGGAGGTCGGGCTGATGGACGAAGGCGAGCGCCTCGCCGGACTGCTGTTCTATTCCTTGGCCGCTTCAGGTGGACGGGTCGCCCGCGGCGATCTGCCTGCAGAGGATGCGCTGGCTTACCTCCTGGCCAAGATGTCTGGCGATTATTCGGGGGTCGCGGAGCTAATCGAGCGGCCGATGGCAACCATTGCAGTGCTGCTCAAGGCCGCGCGACTATTCGACCTTGATGAGGTCTTTGACGAAGCGCTGTGGCGGCTCGACGGGGTTAGCCTCTCCGCATATATGCCCGCCAACCTGGCGCATTTCAACGACGAAGTCATGCGCGGCGGCGAGAACGTTGTATGGGCAATCGGGCGTGACGTGTTCCGAACAACGGACTTCTTGGCGACTTGGCCGTCAATGATGCCCGCGCCCGCCACAGCGGTCACCAAGGCGCTTTCTGTACTCGCTGCACTGACGCTACCGGACAGACAACCCTGGTTCCTCTTGGATGCCACCACCTCCGACGAGCGACCGCTTCAGGGATGACCACTGAGTTCCACCAAACGACCACAAGGGCGCCGCCCCTCAGGCTTATCCGAAAGGCTCCGCAGGTCGCCTGGAAGCGACCCCTTTGCAAGCGGTGGCAAGCCAGCCGCCTGCATGTTCAACCCAAGCGCACAAACAACGCCGAAGTCCACACCCGCGACTGGTCGCGCTGGCGGGCGGTGATGAACAGCGGGTGTTCGCGGTCTGCGTCCAGCGCCAGCGAGGCCAGGTCGATCTCGCCTTGCAGGTCGCGGGGCAGTGGCTGTTCGGTGATGCGCTCGATGCTGACGCGCAGTTCGGCGCCGGGCAGTTCGCGCACCAGGGCGTGCTGCTCCAACAAGTCCCGGCCGCTGATCTTCAGTTCCACGTCTGGCGCGTAAGGGTGGGCTGGTGGGTCCAATGGGTCGCCGACCTTCACGTAGCCGTGGATCTGGGCGCGCACGGTGATCTCGGCGTTCACCAGCGCGACGAGCGTGAGCTCGATGCTGTCGGTGTCGCCATGCGTGGCGGTGCGGAAGGCCAGCGTGGTGGTGTTCTCGCGCCAGCAGGTCTGCTCAGGGTTGTCGAAGCCGAAGGACTCGAAGCCGCCTATTGGGGTGCCTTTGACTTCCACCGTGCCGCGCCAGCAGGCGGCGCGATAGCGGTCCTTGATGCGAGCGCCGCCCAGGCGAATGCGGATGCGCTGCAGCGAGAAGCCAAGCTCCTGGTGCAGGTTGCGCTCCCACACGGCGTTTTCGCCGCGGAACAGCTGCACCGATTCCCAGCCCGCATCGCCCAGCAGGTGGTAGCGCAGCGGCTGCCCGCCGGCGCTGCGGCAGACCTCGCCCATCCAGTGCGCACCGAGCTGCAGCGCGGCGTAGCTGCGTTCGCCGATGGTGGCGAAGGTGCGCCGCGCGCGCAGCGCCTGGCCTACGCCGTCGCGGTCGAAGCGCTCGGCCAGCACGCCGGTCATGCCGCCGCGCGAGCCGAAGACCGCCGTGGCCGGCACGCCGCCACCGCAGCGGCCCTGGTGCTCGTCGCTGTTGGCGGCGGCGCCCACGCGGTAGCCGCGCTCCAGCGCCTCGGCGTAGACCCAGTGGAACTGGCCCCAGGCCGAGCCCACTTCGACCAGGCGCTCCAGCTGCGGGTGGTGCCAGTCCAGGTTGCAGCGCCGGCCGCCCACGTGCGGGATCATCAGGTGGCCGTCCGGGTCGTCGGCATAGGCGGCGTACAGCTCGTCCACCGGCCAGGCGCCGGGCTTCAGCGTGCCGGCGGTGTGTTCGTTCCACTCGAAGCTGCGCACCAGCCGGCCCTGCGCATCGAACGGGAAGCGCGGCTTGCCGTGGCCGAGGAAAACGACGTTGCGGTCACCGCCCGCAGCCGAGTTGCCGCACCACTCGGTGCCGGGGTAGCAGACGAAACGGCCGGACTCGTTCAGCGAATGGATCAGTTCGACCGCGGCGTCCCAGCGCTTCTCGGTGATGTTGAAGTCGTTGGCGGTGTAGCCCAGCACGTCCAGCCCGGCCACGTCGCGGCCGTAGCTCAGGTTGTACAGCGTGTCGTTGGTGCCGATGGTGTCGTCCGAGTGCACATGCAGGTCGGCATACAGCGGGCGAAGGCCATCGCGCTGGGCGATGTTGACGAATGCGCGTGTGCTGAGGCCTGGCGTGCCGTCCAGCGCGGCTTCCAGCCGCCATTCGCCTGGTTGCGCCAACGACAGGCCCGCCACACGCGCGACCGCCCAGCCTTGATCGGCCAGCGCAAAGTGTTGTTCCTGCTGGCTGCCGTCCGGACCAAGCAGCTTCAGCGTGCCGGCGCGCGGCAGTTCGCGGCAGGTGTTGCCCCAGGCGTCGTCCAGGCGCACGACCGCGTCGAACGACTCCTCGGTGCCGATCAGCCGCGGGGCGATCAGGCCCAGGTGCGCAGGCGGGCCGGGCACGATGTCGAACACGCAGTCGCCCGGCACCTCGGCGAATTTCGAGCTGCCCAGCGGGTCGATGAACATGCGGAAGCGGAAACCGGCTTCGACGAAGCTCTGCACGCGCGTGCCCTGCCCGCCATGCCGCCGGTCGCCCAGGCGGATCACGATGCGGTCGCCGGGGTTGAGGTAGCCGTCCACGATGTCGATCAGCACCGCCTTCTGGAACGGCCGCTCGTGGCCCTTCTGGTCGAAGCGCACCTTCAGGTGCTGCACCGTGGCCGGGCTCTGCCCCGGCACCAGTGGGCCGGCCTGGTATTCGGCCGAGACGAAGTCCGCGCCGCGCGGGTCGCTGGTCTGGAACAGCGCCCAATCGGAATAGAACTTGAACGCGAGCTTCAGCCAGGCGCCGTCCGCCAGGCCCGAGCCGCCCACTTCGTAGACCAGCGTCAGCTCGGTCCATTCACCGGCCACCAGCTGGCTGCGCTCGCACTGCACGCGACCCAGGAAAGGCAGCGACTTGTTGCGCGCATACAGGCCCACCGGGGCGATGTAGTCGCCGGCATCGGCTGGGTTGAAAGCGAGTGTCATTTCAGGTTCCTCAAGACTGGCCCAGCCAGTGGGTGTAGTGCGCTTCGAGGCGGCGGAAGACCAGCCGCTCGGTGAGCCAGGCGATCAGGCCGATCAGGCAGATGCCCAGCAGCACCTGGCTGCTGTTGCCGATCTGCCCGCCGGTCGAGACCATCCAGCCAATGCCTTGTGACGCGCCGATCATCTCGGCCGCCACCAGCGCCCGCCAGGCCTGGCTGAAGCCGATGCGCAGCGCGGCCGTCACGCAGGGCAGGCAGGCCGGCAGGTAGACGTGGCGCAGCAGCTGCGCGCGGCCGGCGCCCAGCGTGCGCGCGGCGCGCACCAGCCCGCCCTGGATGGACTGCACGCCGTCCTGGATCGTCAGCGCCATCGGGAACATGGCCGCCAGCACGATGACCGCGACGATGGACGCATTGCCCAGGCCGAGGAAGATCATCATCAGCGGCGTCCACGCGATGGGCGGGATCGCCATGAACAGGCTGTTGAGCGGGCTCATGAAGCTGCGCAGCCTGGCCGACAGGCCCAGCCCCACGCCCAGCAGCAGCGCCAGCACCGCGGCCAGGCCAAAGCCCATGAATTCGCGCAGCAGGCTGTGGCCGAGGTTGCTCAACAGGCTGCCGTCCTTGAGCCAGCGCAGGCCTTCGCCCAGCACTTCCCAGGGCTGCGGCAGCACATAGCTGGGCACACGGCTGGCGGCGATGGTCCATGCCAGCACCAACAGCGGCAAGGACGCCCAGGGCAGCACGCGGGCGAACAGTCGCGCCGCAAGGCCAGGGCGGGCAACAGGCGTGGCGACGGCTTGCATGGCAGGATGGGATGCGGTGTTCATCTCAGCCAACCGACTTCTGCCACAGGCCCAGGTCCACCACCTGCTCGACCTTCAGCGGCCGTGCGGTGAAGCCCAGCTCCTGCGAGCGATCCATCAGCCGCTGGATGAACTGCAGGTCGCGCGCTTCCAGCTTGTCGGCCCAGCCCAGGCGCTTGCGGGCTTCCTGCACGATGGCCTCGGCGGCAATCGTGCGGCCGTCCGCCGCCTGCACCGTCTCCAGCTTGAAGGTCTGGGCGATCAGCTTGTCGGCCTCGGCCGCGTTGCCCTGCAGGAAGGCAATGGCGCGGCGGTGCGCGCGCAGCAGCTTGACCAGTTCCGGGCCGCGGTCCTTCAGCGCTGCAGCTGACGCGGCGATCACGTACCAGGGATAGGACGGCAGCACCGCATTCACATCCAGCACCAAGCGGCTGCTGCCACGCAGCAAGGCCTGGCTGACAAACGGCTCCCAGGTGAAGGCCGCGTCGGCCATGTTGCGGTCCAGCGCGGCATTCATGTTACCCACCGGCATGGACTGGATGCTGAGGTCTTTCTCCGGGTCCAGCTTGGCATGCTCGGGCAGCACAATGCCGCGCAGCAGCACGTCCATGCCGCTGCCCTTGGCCACCGATGCCAGCCGCTTGCCCCGCAGCTCGGCCACGCTGCGGATGCCGCTGGCCTGGCTGGCGATCACCGCCGCCTGGCCGTAGTTCACCTTGGCCAGGATGCGCGCGTCCAGCCCGCGCGAGAACCACTGGTAGACCGGCGGCGCGCCGACGTAGGCCACGTCCACCTCGCCGGCTGCCATGGCCTGCTCCAGCACCGGCCCGTCGCCAAACTGCTTGACCTCGACCTGCAGGCCTTCTTCGGCGAAAAAGCGCTTCTGGTCGGCGACGACAACCGGCGCATTGGCCATCGCATAGACCCAGCCGACACGCAGCGGCCGCGGTTGTGCGCGCGCAGGCAAGGCGGGCAAAGACAACAGGGCCGCAGCCCCAAGGAATTGGCGGCGGTTGTTCATACTGCTCTCTCCATGACGTGGGCAATGCGATCCATCAGCTGCTCGCGGCAGGCGAGGAAACGCGGCAATCGGGGCGTGGTTGCGAAGCTGCGCGGCCGGGGCAGGTCGACGGTCAGCTGGGTGTCGATGCCTTGCGGCGCTCGGCCGAGCACGACGACGCGGTCGGCCAGGAACACGGCTTCGTCGATGTCGTGCGTGATGAACACCACCGTCTGGCCGAGCTGGCTCCACAGGCGCAGCAGCTCTTCGTTCAGGTGCCGGCGGGTGATCGCGTCCAGCGCGCCAAAAGGCTCGTCGGCCAGCAGCAGCTTGGGCTCGGGTGCCAGCGCACGGGCGAGCGCCACGCGCTGGCGCATGCCGCCCGAGAGCTGGTGCGGGAACTGCTCCGCCGCGTCGGCCAGGCCCACCAGCGCCAGGTATTGGCGGGCGCGCTGCTGCTGCGCCGCAGGCGTCAGGTCGCCGCGCATGCGCAGGCCGAAGCGCACGTTGTCCAGCACCGTCAGCCACGGGAACAGGTTGGGCGACTGGAAGACATAGCCCAGCGCGTCCATCTCGGGGCGCACGGCTTCGCCGTCAATGCTCACGGTGCCGCGGTCCGGCTGGATGAAGCCCGACAGCAGGTTCAGCAGCGTGGACTTGCCGCAGCCCGAAGGCCCCAGCAACACGACGAATTCGCCGGGCGTGACCGTCAGCGACAGCTGGCGGAAGATGCTGCGCCCGTCGGCATAGGCGAAGTCCACGGCCTGCAGCGCGAGCTGCCCGGCGGCGGAACCAGAGGGTGAAGGCGAGGACATTGGTGCGGTCTCAAACAGCGGGTCGCAACAGGCGGGGTGTGGCATGCAAGGCACACGGATGGGGCTGCATGATGCTTAAAATAATACGTTCTAATGCAAGTTAGCCAAACGCGAATTGCGACTGTGCTTATGACGGAAATTGCAGCCACCTCCACCAGCCCGCAAGTTCGGACCCGCCTGAAACGCGAAAACGCGACCTCGCTCTATGCGCAGATCGCCGCGCGGCTGCAGGAGGAGATCGAGGCCGGGCTGTTCGAACCCAGTGGCCGCCTGCCCTCGGAGGCGCAGATCGGCGAGCGCTTCCAGGTCAGCCGCGTCACCGTGCGCCTGGCCTTCGACAAGCTGGCCAGCGAAGGCCGCATCGTGCGGCGCCAGGGCAAGGGCAGCTATGTGGCCGGCAAGCAGGTCCGCCACGGGCTGGACACCTTGCGCAGCTTCCATGAATCGCTGCGCCTGCAGGGGCTGGACGCGCAAATGCAGCTGCTGGAGAAGCGCCGCGTGAAAGTGCCGGACGAACTTGCGGCGCGCTTCGCCCCGGCGCGCCAGCTCACGCTGCTCAAGCGCCTGCACAGCGTGGACGGCACGCCCGTTGCGCTGGGCCTCAGCCACCTGCCCAGCGCGCTGTCACAGCTCAGCTGGCAAGCCCTGGAAGCCCAGCCCGCCTACGCGCTGATCGCCCAGTTGATGGGCGAGCGCCCGGCTCGCGCGGACATCGCCATCAGCGCCCGCGGCGCCGACGCAGCACTGGCTGAAGCCCTCGCCGTGCCGCCCGGCACCGCGCTGCTGGTCATGGAACGCAGCTCCTTTCTCAGCGACGGCCGCTGCTGCGACCACTCCTGCTTCTACATCCGGCCAGAGCGCTATGCGTTCACAATGAGCAGCGCGTTCCGGGTCGAGTCCTGAGAAGGTGGGTGGGGCCTTCATCACGCCAGATGAGGCCGGTGATCGGTCGCGCAGGCAACTTGACGGGTGGCTGGTGAGCAAGATGCACCCCTGCGCGCGTCGCGGCGATCCGCCCGCGGTACCCCGATCAGACCGTCTGCCGCCACGTCACCCAAATCACGAGTCCGATTCCAACCAGCGTTGATGCACAGAACGCGCTGCAATCCTGTCATCGCCTCCAGCGGCGAATACAACACAGGAGCGCATGCGATGAGATTTCGGGTACGGGGGATTTCGAGTGATGAGGTGCGGCAGTTCCGCGAGGGCGGGCCGGATGCGAATGGGCAGGCGGCTTTGCGGCGGGTGGCGCAGGGTGGGGCCAATCCTTGCCGACATTGCTTGCAGCTGATTGCCGAGGGGGACGAGATGTTGGTGCTGGCGTACCGGCCTTTTGGTTTGGTGCAGCCATATGCGGAGACGGGGCCGATCTTTCTGCATGCGCAGGACTGCGCGCACTGCGAGGCGGACCGGCTGCCGGCTTGGTTTGCCCATCTGCAGCCGGCGCTTGTTCGCGGGTATGACAGCAAGGACTGGATCAAGTACGAGACCGGCGCAGTGGTAGCCGGCAGTGAGCTGGCGGCGGCTTGCGAGAACATCCTGGCGGATGTTGACGTGGCCTATGTGCACATCCGCTCGAAGTTCAACTGCTTCCAGTGCCGGGTGGACCGCTTTTGATCGCTCTCTATTTGAGGCGCCTGAATCGGAGGCCCGGCGCGCCTGCTGGCACTGCGCGCCCAGTGGGCAGGCTTTGCGCATGCGCGCGCGGCGCCTCTTCCAGCCAGTGCGCTCGGCATTGCATCGTGCGCCGCGCCAGCCTGCCGCTGACGCCGGCGGCAGAGTTCTTCCGCGACCTGATCCGCCAGGCCAGCGTGCAGCTGGGCAAGCCAGCGCCGGTGGCCATGAAGAACGCAAGCCAGGTGCGCAAGACGGCCGGCAAGGCGAGCAAGACCGGCAAGAGCCCTGCCCAAAAGGGCTAAGTAGACGCCACATGGCGGGAAACGTGCCGGGGCGGAAGAATCCTGGTTTTCCCTCACTGCCCTCGCCGGATACCGCCATGCCCCTTGTTGCTGCTGCTGCGCCGCGCGCGCCCTGGTACCGCTCCCTCTATGCCCAGGTGCTGATCGCGATTGCGATTGGCGTGCTGCTGGGCCACTTCCAGCCGCAATGGGGCGAGGCGATGAAGCCGCTGGGCGACGGCTTCATCAAGCTGATCAAGATGATCATCGCGCCCATCATCTTCTGCACCGTGGTGCTGGGCATTGCCGGCATGGAGAACATGAAGAAGGTCGGCAAGACCGGTGGGCTGGCGCTGCTGTATTTCGAGGTCATGTCCACCGTGGCGCTGATCATCGGGCTGCTGATCGTCAACCTGGTGCAGCCAGGCGCCGGCATGCACGTGGACCCGAACGCGCTGGACACCAAGGGCCTGGCCAACTACGTGGGCCCGGGCAAGATGACCGGCACGGTGGACTTCCTGCTGGCCATCATCCCCAGCAGCGTGGTGGACGCCTTCGCCAAGGGCGAGATCCTGCAGGTGCTGCTGTTCTCGGTGCTGTTCGGCTTTGCGCTGCAGAAGTTCGGCGGCAAGAACAACATCGTCTTCAGCTTCATCGACAAGCTCTCGCATGTGCTGTTCGCCATCGTCGGCACCATCATGAAGCTGGCGCCGATTGGCGCATTCGGTGCCATGGCCTTCACCATCGGCAAGTACGGCGTGGGCTCGCTGCTGCAGCTGGCGCAGCTGATGGGCGCGTTCTACGCCACCTGCCTGATCTTCGTGCTGGTGGTGCTGGGCGGGGTCGCCCGGCTGCACGGTTTCTCGATCCTGAAGTTCGTGCGTTTCATCCGCGAGGAGCTGCTGATCGTGCTGGGCACTTCGTCCAGCGAATCGGTGCTGCCGCGCATGATGCGCAAGCTCGAACATGCCGGCGCCGAGAAGTCGGTGGTCGGCCTGGTGATCCCGACCGGCTATTCGTTCAACCTGGACGGCACCTCGATCTACCTGACCATGGCCGCGGTCTTCATCGCCCAGGCCACCGACACGCCGATGACGCTGCTGCAGCAGCTCACGCTGCTGGCGGTGCTGCTGCTGACCAGCAAGGGTGCGGCAGGCGTCACCGGCTCGGGCTTCATCGTGCTGGCGGCCACGCTTTCCGCGGTGGGCCACGTGCCGGTCGCCGGGCTGGCGCTGATCCTGGGCATTGACCGCTTCATGAGCGAAGCCCGCGCGCTGACCAACCTGGTGGGCAATGGGGTGGCCACGCTGGTGGTGGCCAAGTGGTGCGGCCAGCTGGACGCGCAGCAGTTGGACGCCGCGCTGGTGCAGCAGGTGCCGATGCCTGAAGAAGAGCAGCTTGTGCAGGCGGAGACCGCGGCACAGCCCTGAAGGCCCGCGAGGCGTGTGTTCAGGACTGCGCCTGCGCCTTGATGCCGCCCAGGATCAGGTCGATGCCGGCCAGGAAGTCGGCGCTGTCATCGTGGTTTCGCAGTTGCTCCGCGAGTGACCGTGTGAACGGGTACCTGGCCTCGTCGAGCGCAGCCCAGGCTGCGGAAGCCTCGCCCAGAAAGTCCTCCCGGCCGATATCGCGCGCCTGGGCCGAGCGCCGGTTCGCGGCGTTCTGTCCGCCAACGCCGAGGATGTAGTGCCACAGCGCTGACACCGCCGCCCACTGCCCGCCCGCGGGTACGCCCAGTGCCTGCACCTGCTGCCCGATGCTTTCGAACAGGCGCACCGTCGGCAGCTGGCCGGCGGCGTGGATCAGTGCCGAGCCGATCCAGGGATGCGCGTCCATCGCATCGAACATGCCGACCGCCAGCGCGCGGACCGTGGCCTCGGGCGTCTCGCCGTCCGCGCAAGCCGCCAGCGTGGCGGCGATCACCGCGTCACAGGCGGCCACCAGCAGCTCGCCCTTGTTGGCAATGTGCCAGTAGATCGCACCAGGCCCCGTCGCCAGCTGCTCTGACAGCGCACGGAAGGTCAGCCCGGCTTCGCCGGTGCTGTCCAGCAGGCCGATGGCCGCTTCGATGATGCGGTCCCGCGAGAGGGCGTCCCCGCGCCGTTGAGGAGAACGTGTCTTGTTGACCATGCCGCATGTTGACACAACTGGAACGGCGCTCCATCATCATGGAATGACGTTCCACGCATCATCCGTCGGCCGATGTCGCGCCCCACTCATGAAGGATTCGAGATGACACGCATGATCGCGATCGTTGGCGCCGGGCTTGGCGGGCTGATGCTGGCCCGGGTGCTGCACGTGCACGGCATCGCCTGCGCCGTCTACGAGGCCGAGGCCTCGCCCACCGCTCGCACGCAAGGCGGCATGCTGGACATTCACGAGGACAGCGGCCAGCTCGCATTGAAGGCCGCGAAGCTGCATGAGGCGTTTGTGCGGCTCATCCATCCCGGCGGCCAGGCCTCGCGCGTGCTGGACAAGACCGGCGCGGTGCTGCTGGATCAGCCCGATGACGGCAGCGGTGGCCGGCCCGAAGTTCGCCGAGGCGAGCTGCGCCGCCTGCTGCTGGATTCGCTGCCCGTCGGCACGGTGCGCTGGGATCACAAGCTCACATCGGTCGAAGCACTGGGCGATGGTCGCCACACCCTCAGCTTCGCCCACGGCGGCAGCGTCACAACCGACCTGCTCGTCGGCGCCGATGGCGCCTGGTCAAGGATCCGGCCATTGGTATCGGCCGCTGTGCCAGCCTACATCGGCACCACCTTCGTCGAAACCTACCTGTCCGATGCCGACGCCCGCCATCCGGCGAGCGCCACAGCCGTCGGCGGCGGCGCGCTGTTCGCGATGGCGCCAGGCAAAGGCATCTTTGCGCACCGCGAGCCGGACGGCGTGCTGCACACCTATGCGGCACTGCAAAAGCCGATGGCCTGGGTGGCGGAGGTCGAGGCCGCCGATGCTTCCGTCGCGCTGGCCCGCGTGGCGCTGGAATTTGACGGTTGGGACCGGGCGCTCACCGCGCTCATCACCGATGGCGAGACAGCGCCGGTGTTGCGGCCGATCCACGCCCTGCCCGCGGCCCACCGCTGGGACCGCATTCCCGGCGTGACGCTGCTGGGCGACGCGGCGCACCTGATGGCGCCTGCAGGCGATGGCGCGAATCTGGCGATGGTCGACGGCGCCGAGTTGGGTGAAGCCATCGCGGCGCGCCCCGGCGATCTGCAGGCCGCGCTGCAGGCCTACGAGGCGAAGCTCTTCCCGCGCAGCGCCGAGGCCGCCGCGGGCTCGACCGAAGTGCTGGCCATTTGCCTGGGCGACGCCGCGCCACACAGCCTGGTGCAGTTCCTGGACCAGGCCAAGGGTGCGACATAGAGCGCTGGCAAGCTTGCATCCACAATCACCCAGCCTCGCCAACCCACTACCCGAGCCGGTACCGCATGCCACCGCCCGACACCTCCGCGCCACAGGCCGCCGCACCGCCGCTGTTCACCGGCTACCAGCGCTTTGTCGCCGGACTGCTGGCCTGCCTGCAGTTTGCGGTGATCCTGGACTTCATGATCATGTCGCCGCTGGGCGCGGTGATCATGCCGGACCTGAAGATCACGACCGAGCAGTTCGGCCTGGTCGTCTCGGCCTATGCCTTCAGCGCAGGCGTGGTCGGCATCCTGACCGCAGGATTCGCGGACCGTTTCGACCGCAAGAAGCTGCTGCTGTTCTTCTACGCCGGCTTTGTCGCCAGCACGCTGTGGTGCGGCCTGGCGCAGACGTTTCACACGCTGCTGATGGCGCGCATCGTCACCGGCGTGTTCGCCGGCGTGATCGGCTCGGTGGTGATGGCGATTGCGACCGACCTGTTCGAGCTGCGCCTTCGTGGCCGGGTGATGGGCGTGATCCAGACCGCGTTTGCGGCCAGCCAGGTGCTGGGCCTGCCGGTGGGGCTGTACCTGTCCAACCGCTGGGATTGGCATGCGCCCTTCATTGCGATGGCCGCGTTTGGCGCAGCCGGCGGGCTGGTGATTGCCTGGCGCATGCGGCCGGTGGCGGACCACCTGAAGGCAGGCGCCCAGCACGGTGCGCTGAAGCACCTGCTGCAGACCGTTGTCGAGCCGCGCCATGTGACCGCCTTCGCGACCACCGCGCTGCTGACCACCGGCGGCTTCATGCTGATGCCCTTCAGCAGTGCCTTCGTGGTGCACACGCTGGGCATTCCGCTGGAAAGCCTGCCGACGATCTACCTGGTCACCGGCATGTGCACCATCTTCATCGGCCCGCTGGTGGGCAAGCTGGCCGACCGGCTGGGCAAGCTGCCGGTGTTCATGGCCGGCACGGCCGTCACCATCGTCATGGTGCTGGTCTACACCCACCTGCAGGCGGTGTCGCTGCCGTGGGTGATCGTGGTCAACGTGCTGATGTTCGTCGGCATCTTCTCGCGCATGATCCCGTTCCAGGCGCTGGTGAGCGCCGTGCCGGCGGCCACGCAGCGCGGCTCGTTCAATGCGGTGAATGCGGCGATCCAGCAGTTGGCCGGCGGCCTGGCCTCGCTGCTGGCCGGCCACATCGTGGCCTTTGGTGCAGATGGCAAGCTGCTGCACTTCCCGGTCGTCGGCTACGTGGTGGCCGCGACCTCGGTGGTGACCGCGACGCTGGTGTGGCGGCTGCAGCGCGACCTGCAACGGGCAGCGGCCGGGCCGGCCAGTGCCGCGGGCTGAGCCTGGCAGCAGCGCCTACCGGGGCGCTGCCGGCGCGGCGGCCGCCGTGCGCTCCGTCAGCGCCAGTGCGGCCAGCAGCCCGATGGGCAGCAGCAGCGAGGCAAAGCCCAGCGCCAGGTAGCCGAAACCGCCGCCCACCGCGCCCACGGTGAAGGCCAGGATGGGGCCGACGAAGCGGCGCATGCGCTCACGCAGCACGGCGTCGCTGGCGCCACGCAGCAGGTCCACCGCGTCGATCACCAACTGGGTCACGTTGCCCGTCATCACCGTGGTGGGCACGAGTTGGCCCAGTGCCAGCTTGGCCGCGGCGTTCTGCACGCCCATGGCCGCAGCGCCCAGCACCCCGGCCCACATGCCCAGGGCGCCCGGCGGCTGTTCCACCGGAGATGCCGCCCAGCCCAGCACCATGAAACCCGCAAGCAGCAGCAATTGCAGGCTCAGCAAGGGCCGCAGCAGTGGCATACCCCGGCGGCCGAGTGCCAGGCTCAGCAGCCGCGTAGCCGCCACGGCCAGCACGAACGCGGGAAACACCAGCAGCTTGAGCGTCACGCTGCCGCCGGCATGCGCCAGGGTGCTGCCGATCAGCACGAAGTTGCCGGTGACGTGCGCGGTGAACAGGCCGAACAGCGCGACGAAACCGACCGTGTCCACATGGCCCGCCACAAAACCCAGGCCGACGCCCAGCGCGGTGGCCCGGGTTGAACTCATGGGGCTGGGTGCCAAGGCGCTCATGGGCATGTCCTTCGAGGAAAAATGTGAGGGAGACAGAGCGCAAGACACGCATGCCGCCCATTTTTGTCCCGCTCAACTTCCCGCACATCGCCCGTGCGGCCGCGCGCCCCTCGCCCAGATGGGAGGGGCATGGCGCGAACGCCTCAGCCAGCCGCACGCCCCTGCGCCACCAGCGCAAAGAGGCGGGCGCAGCGCATCCAGGCCAGCGCCAGCACCGCTGCCTGGCCGGCCAGCAGCGCGATCAGCGTGCCCAGCCAACCGGGCAGGTGCCAGGCAGGCACCAGCAGGCCTGGGGCCTGCAGGCGAAGCCAGCTGAAGACGGCCAGCAGCACCAGGCCTGCCAGCGTGATCAGCAGGTAGCTCAGCACCGAGCGCCAGTGGCGCGGGGCCAGCACCCGCAGGCCGCGCCAGCCGGCCTTGACGGCCGAACGCTTGCGCATCTGCAGAACGAACTGGGCGCGGCCCGCGTCCACCGTGGCATTGGCCAGCAGCACCAGCAGCACGGCGATGAGCGTGGCGGCGGTCTCCCAATGGCCGGCAGAGGCTTCCAGCACCGCCTGCTCGGCATGGTGGCCGGCGGCCTTGTTCAAGCCAACACCGATGGCAATGGCCAGGCCCAACGGCAGCAAGGCCCAGAGCGTGATGCGGAACAGCCGGCCGTAGTCGGCCAGGCCGCCGCGCAGCAGCGCGCCAAAGCCTTGCGGTGCCGGTTGGCGCGCCGCCGTCACGGCCAGGCCGGTGAGCCAGGGCGAGAGCAGCAGCGTGAGCGCCAGGCCGGCCAGGCCCACGGCGGGCAGCACGGTGCCCGCCTGCTGGACCAAGGTGACCACCATCTCGGCAATCAGCGGCAGCGAGAAGCCGCTGGCCAGCTGCGGCGCGCGCAACGAATGGTCCACGAAAGAGGCCAGCGCCCGCCACAGCGGCAGGAACAGCAGCAGTGCCGGCAGGCTCAAGCCCGCCCACCACAGCAGCAGCAAGCGCCATTGCAGGGCCTGCCGGGCCGCCAGGCACAGCGTGGCCCGGACGGAGGAAGAAGAAACAGCCGCGTCACTCATAGCGTGCTCACCAGGGCGTAAAAGGTTTGGACCAGGGCCGCGATTTCATAAGCCCAGCGGCGGGCCGCCGCGGGCTCTGCCTTGAGCACCTGGCTGTTGTCCAGCCGGTGGGTGTCCAGCGCATGCTCGTCCTGCGGATCGAGCTCGGCCGACAAAGCCTTGGCCGGCTTGACCCAGCTGTAGCGGGCCCAGCGGCGCTGGTCGTCCCAGCGCACGGTCTCGCTGCTGCCATCGGCAAAGCGCACCACCAGGGTCTGGGGCGCCGAGGCGCCGTAACGGCGCAGCGTCACGGTGGTACGGAAGGGCAAGGGGCCTGCGGCATCGGGCTTGGCATCGGGATGGGCCTTGTCCCACGCCTTGCGGTCCTGCGCCAGCTGCTCGTCGATCTCACCTTCAGTGCGCTCGACCCAGCGGCCGTCTTTCTGCACGGTGCCGGGCTGCGGGCGCTCTTCTTCGCTGACCAGCTTGCTCACGCGGTCGTCCACCTTCTGCGCCGCGTAGACCTGCTGCTCGAAGATGCGGTTGACGACTTCGGGCTTGCCCGAGCCTTCGATCAGCGCGGCCTGGAGATCGCCAATGGCGGGGTGGCGGAATTTCCAGCGGTCGTAGTAGATCTTGAAGGAACGCGCCAGGGCCTCGCTGCCGATGAGCGTCTCCAGTTCATGGAAGGCCGTGGCGCTGCGGCCGTAAACGCTGCCGTAGCTGTTGCTGGAGAGGCGGTCCCAGCTGTTCTCGCCGGTGCCGTCCGCCGGCTCGCCCAGCACCGAGAAGAGGCGCTCGACCTCGAACGTCGGTGCTTCCAGACGCACGCCCAGGCGCTGCATGCCGCGGCTGCTGAGCGAGTTCAGCTGGCCGCGCCCCTGGATCATGCGCATGTCCCAGAACTCGTTCATGCCTTCGTCCAGCATCGGCTCCTCGAACTCGTTCGAGGCCAGGATGCCGTAGAAGTAGCCGTGGCCAAACTCGTGGATGGTCACGAAGTCCAGGCCGTAGGCATTCGCAGTGCCGGGGCTGAGGTCCTTGTAGCCCTCGGCGGTGAAGAAGGTGGGGTACTCCATGCCACCCGCTTCTTCTGCGTTGTACGGCGGCACCACGGCGGTCACCGTCTTGTACGGGTAGGCGCCCAGCGTCTGCGAGAAGTAGGTCAGCGAATCCAGCGTGGCCTTGAGCACCGGCTGCGCGTTGTGCGCGTACTCGGGCGGGAACAGCACCCGCACCTTGACCGGAGGGCTGCCAGGGCCGGACCAATCCGCCTCCAGCGGCGTGTCGAAACGCTTGTCGGCGGTGAAGGCGAAGTCATGCACATCGCCCTGCACATAGCGGTGGGTGACCCAGCCGTCCTTTTCCACCGGGGCGCCCTGCAGCTCACCCACGGCGCCCACCGTCACGCCCTTGGGCACGGTGATGGCCACGTCGTACTGGCCGAAGTCGGCGTAGAACTCGCTGTGCAGGTGGAACTCGTGGGCATTCCAGCGCGGCGCGGTGGCACCGCGCTCACCCGGCAGTTCCAGCACCGCCATCTTGGGGAACCACTGGCCCACCAGGTGGAAGCTGCCGAAGTAGCCGGTGCGCGCGATGACGCGCGGCAACTGGTCGAAGAAGTCAATGTCCAGCTGGGTGCTGGCACCGGGCGCCACCGGCTGCGGCAGGTCCAGCCGCACAACGGTGTGGTCGGTCTCCGGGCCGTTGTCCGGGTGCACGAAGTACCAGGGCACGGCAGCGCCGGCCTGCTGGACCTTTTTCAGCTCGATGTGGCCCCACTGGCCTTCGTTTGCATCCACCTCGCTGCGAAAGCCGAAACCGAGGTTGCGCTGCTCGCTGAAGAAGGTGCTGCCCTGCCCTTCGAAGCCGTTCATGTACAGGTGCAGGTAGACGGCGCGCACCTCGCGGTCGCTGCGGTTGCGCCAGGTCATCTGCTGCTGGGCTTCGATGGTGTGTTTCTCCGGGTCCAGCTTGGCCTGGATGCGGTAGTCCACAACGCGGTCGGACAGCGTGGCCGCGCCGGGCTGGCGTGGGCCGCCCCAGGCACCGGGCGCACTGGGCTCGCGCACCATGGCCGCATGTGGCGAGGCCAGCGCAATGCCGTCGGGCGACGGTGGCACGAGGGCCGCGCTGGCAGCTGCGGGCGCCGCGGTCGCCGCGGCGCTGGTGGCGCCCGGCGGTGCGGAGGGGTGGCAGCCTGTCAGGGCCAGGCCACCCAGGACCAGCGCCGATGAGGCGGCCAGTCCGGTCAGGAGTCTCGACATGCGCATGAGCTCAGTCTTCGAGTTGGTTGGGGTTGAGTCCGGGATTGGGCAAGAGGCCGGATGTTAGGCGTCCGCGCTGGCGAGGCGCCGCGCAGCCGGCGCGGCGGACTGTAGGAAGGCCTTCGCCGAATGAGCCTCGGTTGCGACAGGATGCCGCTGGCGCCGACCAGTTGCAGGCTGGCGCGACGAACTGCAGAAGCGTTCAGCCCAGCGTCCAGCGCGCCAGAGAGACCCACTGCCACAGGGCAAACCCCAGCAGCAGCAGCGCCGAGGCCTGGTTCACCCGGCGCCGCCAACGCACATCGAAGCGCTGGCGCAGCCGGCCGACGACTGCCGTCAAGAGCCACCACCACAGCGCCGAGCCACAACCCACACCGAGGATCATCCAGCCCGGCGAAGCCGGCTGCGCCGAGCTGCCGGCCAGCGCGCCGAAGATGGCCAGGAAGGACAGGATGGTGGCGGGGTTGGAAAGCGTCAGCAGGAAGGTGCCGGCGAAAGAGCCCAGCAGGCTGCCGGCGCCGGGCGCTGAAGCCGCGCGCTCGGCCACCGGCGCCTGCCAGGTGCGCCATGCGAGCCAGGCCAGCACCGCGCCGCCGACGAGGGCCAGCGGCACGCGCGCGCCGACCAGCCAGTCGATCACCAGCGTGACGCCAAACGCGCCCAGTGCGCCATAGCAGGCGTCCGCCGCGGCGGCGCCCAAGCCGGTGGCCAGGCCGGCGGCCTGGCCCTGGTCCAGCGTGCGCTGGATGGTCAAGAGGCCAATGGGCCCGACCGGCGCGGCGATCGACAGGCCGACCAACATGGCCTGGCTGAAAAGTGAGATGTCCATCGACCAATGTTAGAGGCCGACAGACAGCGGGCCCCACTCAGGCCGGTTGCAGCGACAGGCTTTGCCTGGCCGGCAGCGGGCCGCAGAAGGCGAAGTCGACCTCGGGCCGGCGGCCGTCGATCAGCTGCGCGAGCGCATGGCCGGAGCCCGCACCGTGGGTCCAGCCCAACGTGCCGTGGCCGGTGTTGAGGAACAGCTTGCGCACGCGGCTTTCGCCGATGTAGGGCACGTTGCCGGGTGTCGCCGGACGCAACCCCGTCCAGTAGCTGGCCAGCTCGGGCCGGCTCACGCCGGGGAAGAGTTGCAGCGTGCGGCGCACGATGGCCTCGCAGCGCACCGGGTTCAGCGCCAGGTCGTAGCCGTTCAGCTCGGCCGTGCCGGCAATGCGCAGGCGGTCGCCCTCGGGCGAGGTGAAGCGCGAGAAGACCAGCTTGTACTCGTCGTCGGTCAGGCTGACCTGCGGGGCCTTGGCGGCGTCCAGCACCGGCAACGTGGCCGAATAGCCCTTGGCCGGGTAGATGTCCAGCGTCAGGCCGGCTTGCTTGGCCAGCTGCGGGCTGAAGCTGCCGGCGGCCAGCACGTAGGCGTCGGCGCTCAGCACCTCGTACATGCCGGTTTCGTTGGCGAACTCCACGCCGGTCATCTCGCCGCCTTCGCTGCGCAGCTTCTGCACGCGCACACCGTAGCGGAACTTCACGCCGCGCTCGGCAGCGAGTGCGGCCAGGCCGGTGGTGAACTTGTGCACGTCGCCGGATTCGTCGGCACTGGTGTAGGTGGCGCCGGCCAGCTGCGGTGCGATGTGGGCCATCGCCGGCTCCAGCTTCACGACCTCGTCGCGGCCGATCACCTCGCGCTCGCAGCCCAGTTCGCGCATCACGCGCGCCGGCTCCACCGCCAGGTCGAACTCCTGCTGGCTGGTGTAGAAGTGCAGGATGCCCTTGGTGAGATGGTCGTACTGCAGCCCGGTCTCGGCGCGCAGCGCCTGCAGGCAGCTGCGGCTGTAGGTGCCCAGGTTCAGCAGCTGGATCATGTTGCGCCTGGAGCGCGCGGCCGGGCATTCCAGCAGGAACTTCAGGCCCCAGCGCCACTGCGCCGGGTCGGCCCGCAGGCGGAACAGCAGCGGTGCGTCTTCCTTGCCCAGCCACTTCAGCAGCTTCAGCGGCGCGCTGGGGTTGGCCCAGGGCTCGGCATGGCTGACGGAAATCTGGCCGCCGTTGCCGAAGCTGGTTTCGCGGGCCGCACCAGCATTGCGCTCCAGCACGGTGACCTCATGCCCGGCCTGCGCCAGGTACCAGGCCGTGGACACGCCGATCACGCCGGCGCCGAGAACGATGACTTTCATGGGAAAGCGCTTTCTTTCAGGCAAAAAGAAAGGGGCAGTGGCCGAAGCCTTGCGATCTGCTCGCAAGATTCCGGCCACTGCCCCCACTGTCCTTTTGCCTGAGAGATTCACGCCGCGGTTCCCCGCGGCGCTTGCCCCTTCGGCGGCTGCCATCGGCGAAGCTTTCAAGGCCTGCCGTGCAACGCTCTCCAGTTTGTCGAGATGGTTCCAGTCTTTGGGCCTGAGCGTTCTGAGGGGTACGCCTTCGGCAGCTTCAGCAACAAGTGCTTCGGCTTCTCCTGGAAGAAGATCAGTTTACAGCGGGCGACGCGGCACGGGAGCCGCGGGACGCACCGGCGCGGCAAATGCCGCACGGAAGGCGCCCAGGATCGCCAGGATCAGGTCGGAACGCATTCAGTGGCTCCAGCTCATCATGCTGAGCTGCGTGTGCGCGCTCTCGACGGTGCCGCGCTCGAGCCGGCGAATGCGCCGCTCCAGGTCGCCCATGTCGACGGCTTGCGACAGGTAGCGCTCGTCGTCTTCACGGCTGGCGTCCTGGCCGCGTTGCGAAGGGGTAGTCAGTTGGGCGATGAAACGCCGGACAGTTGCGTAGGTGTTTTGAACGGAGGTCATGGTCTGTACCCTTTTTGGGGCTGATGGAGGGCCATCTCTCGGAGCGGTGGCTCCGGACAGCCCGGTTTGGTTTTTGTATGCAATGTAGTCTAAGGGTTTCCACTCAATCGTGCTGGCGAGGGATCGGTTAACAAGGCCCTAGAAACGGCCGCATTTCACGACGCAAAGCCTTGTTTTCATTGGCAAAACCGCCTTTTCACCAGACCAGATCCAAAGTGCCTTCGCATCGGGTTATGCACAAACAGCATGACTTTGACATGCCGCCCAGCACCGCTCACTGAGTGCCCCAATCGCAGAACGCGAAACGCGAATTCGCTGCCGGCCACCGACGTTTCGTCAGCAAATCGAACCTTCTGCACGGCCAAACCGGCAACTCGTCGCATCCCGGTCGCACCGCAGGCCGCGGCTTCCTAAAGTCCACTCATCGACACCCCGAACCGCACCAGGAGCCCACCATGACCGCCACCGCCACCCGTTTCGCCGCTGCTTCCAACGCCGCCCGCGCCGGCTTCGCCGGTCTGACCGCCGTGGTCACACTGACGGTGCTGGCGGGCGTGACCCACATCGCCGGCCAGCAAGTCCAGGACGTGCAGTTGGCCCAGGCCCGCAGCAACGCCGCGACGATGCTCGCCAGCGCCGTGCCGGCCAACGAAATGCCGCTGCAGATCGTCGTCGTGACCGGCAAGCGGGTCTGACACCCAGTCGCGTCGATCCCGCGCCGAGGGCCCCGCACTGCGGGGCCTTTTTCGTTGTGGCGCCGAACGCCAGCGGGCCGCTGCAGCAGCCGGTCGACGCACCACTGAGTAGACGTCCCGGTAGACCTTCTCCACACAGTTCAGCCGCTGCCGTTCATCCCTGCGGGCAGCAGTTTGGCCAGGCGCTGCGGCAACTCGTCGCATCCCGGTCGCAAGCGCAAGCGGCGCTGCCTAAAGTCCACCCATCGAAACACGATTTGCAGCCCAGCAGGAGCCTCAAATGACCACCCCCAACAGCACCGCCAACGTCAACACCCGCGAATTCCAAGCCAGCTCGAAGGCCGCCCGCACCGGCTTCCTCAGCCTGGCCGCGATGGTGACCTTCAGCGTGCTGGCCGGCATGTCGCAGATCGCCAATGCCCAGGCGGACGATGCGCTGGTCGCACAGGCCGCTTCGCAAGGCGCGGTGCAGGTCGTCGTGGTCTGCGGCAAGCGCAGCGCCGTCTGAGCCAAGCGCTCAGCGAAGTTCCTTCAGCAACTGCTTCAGGCGCTTGCGCCCTTCTGCATTCGTGCCGCGCCAGACTTCCTGCGCCAAGGCCAGGAACTGCTGCTCGGCGGCACTCGGCGACTGCGGCACATGCTCGCCGTCCAGCCAGCCCAGCGGCTGCTCGCACGCCACCTCGATCTGATGCGCCAGCTTGTCACCGATGGGCCGGCTGCTCTTGATCTGGCTCCACATGCTGGGGCTGATCTGCAGCTGTTGCGCAAAGGCCTGCTCCATGCCCTTGGGCGGCACGCCAGCCCGCATCTGCGACTCGGCATAACGTTGAAACAAGGCCAGCACGTTCTGGCGGCGATTCACGGTGAGGTTGTCTGACACGAAAGCGGTTGTGGCGGCGAAGACACGATCTGGAACACAAAGATTGTCGCACCCGCTTGACGCAGAAGTGAAGACTCTTTACAGTTCACCCATTCGCTGCTGAGTGGCTTCCACTGCTCACGGCACCGGAACCTTCGGGTTCCACCGATCACCAGGTCTTTCGTTCCAACCCAACCGAAGTCTCACCGTGAACTCCGCCACCTTCATCGCCAAGCGTTCGCTGCCCCTTTCGGGCCAGTGCACCGGCATGGGTGCAGGGTTTGCAGGCTTGTCTGCAAACGTTTGCGGTTTGAACAGCCAGGCCGGTGATCACAGCCACAACATGCCCCCGGGCGAGGCCAGCGCATAGCGCGTTGCCTCCTACTCGAATCCATCGAGGCCCGGCATCCGAAAGGATCCGGGCCTTGTTGCTTTTGACCTTCTGAATTTCTGTCCCATCACGGGTGTGTTTCGGCAAAACGGCCGAGCAGTGCGCTTTCTCTGTGTGAGAGCGGCCAGGATGTGCGCCACGGGGACGCCCGTGTCGTGCAGCGAGAACACGGCGCAAGCCTTCGGGGTCTTGCGTTCGCGCTGGAGCACAACCGTGATGGGACTGAAGACCCATGTTTCACGAAGCCTTCGTCGAGCTCACGCTTCGAAGGCGGAAATCGGCCGCAAAGATTGGGCGGCACCGGAACCCGTCACCGGAACCTTTCACCAAGTGCGCTCAGGCGTGGCCGTAGCTCAATGGCAGAGCCGTGGCTTGTGATGCCACTGATGTCGGTTCGATCCCGGCCGGCCACCCCTGAGCGCATCGCGCTTTCACCCCAAAAACAGGAGGACATCATGAAGAAGTACAACCCACAGGCGGCTGAAGCCTTCAGCTTTCGAACCCACCCGTAAGCGCCGCAAAGGCTACCCGTCCGAGACCGGCGTCAAGCGCGGCGCGCGGGTGGTGCATGGCGACAAGGAACTGCTGGAGAAGCTGGGGCGCCAAGACCCCTGCCCCTGCGGTTCGGCGCGCCGGTTTCATGCAGTGCTGCCTGCGCAGCGGCTCGTTTTGACGGCGCACTGCGCCAGGACTATTTCCGCGACTGAGGCGCAGCTTCACCCGACACCGGCAAGCGCGCAACACCGCAGACAAGCGCCGGGCCGAGGCTGTGAGCCACGGTTTGGCGGTTCAACCATTGAAAGGAGTTTCCGATGAAGACCCGGATCTCTTCCCTTGCCAACGCCCTGCTGGACAGCCTGGGCAGTGGCCTGCTGCTGATGGCCGCGGTGATGACTTTCAGCCTGCTGGCCGGCCTGGTGCAGGTGGCCGAAGCCCAGCGCCAGGGCTCGCAACTGGCTGACGCGCAGTTGCCCGAGGCGGCTGCCGCCGTGCCGGCGCTGTTTCTGGACGATGCGCCGGAAGCCCCGGCCTCGGCCGTGCCGCCGCCCGGCAAGCCCTTGAGCACCTGACGCTCTGCGCCACACGGCAGTGGCCAGCTGGCCACCACTCATCGCCTGCAAAGGCAACTCAATCACCTGCCGGCCCCGCCTGTCGCAAGACGGTCGCGGCGGGGATCGCGGCTGCCTAAAGTACATCCATCGACACCCACCGCACACCGCAAGGAGCCCCAAATGACCCCCTTCACGTTCATGAACACCACCAGCCTTCGCACCCGCGCCCCTTTCCTGGCACTGGCCGCCACCGTCACGCTGACCGTGCTGGCCAGCCTGAGCCACTACGCCGACCGGCAGGTCCAGGCCGAACAGTTCGCCCAGGCCACGCCGAGCGCCCCGACCCAGGTGGTCGTGGTCACCGGCAAGCGCAGCATCAACGGCTGAGCGCCCCGGCCATGTGCCGGTGTGATGTGGCTGTCCGAATGTCAAGTTGATCGACTGGTCCCACTGACCACTCATTCGCCCCGCAACCGCGGGGCTTTTTTTCGCCTGCGCGCTACAGCGCCGCGAGCACCCGCTCTGCAATCGCCAGCGAAGCGGTCAGCCCCGGGGACTCGATGCCGAACAGGTTGACCAGGCCGCGCACGCCATGCGCGGCCTCGCCCTGGATCAGGAAGCCGGCCGCCGCCTCGCCCGGCCCGCTGATCTTCGGGCGAATGCCGGCGTAGCCCGGCTGCAAGGCGCCGTCCTGCAAGCCGGGCCAGTAGCGCCGGATGGCCGCGTAGAACGCATCGGCGCGTGCCGGGTCGACCCGGTAGTCCAGCGTGTCCACCCATTCCACGTCCGGCCCGAAACGGGCCTGGCCGCCGAGGTCGATGGTCAGGTGCACGCCCAGCCCGCCCGGCTCGGGCACCGGGTAGATCAGCCGCGAAAACGGCGAGCGGCCGGCCAGGCTGTAATAGTTGCCCTTGGCCAGGTACAGCGGCGGCACCTGTTCCGCAGGGAAGCCGGCCAGGCCGCTGGCCAGCGCCTGTGCGTGCAGACCAGCACTGTTGACGACCAGGCCCGCGTGGATCGCCATCGGCTGCTCGCCGCCCACTTGCAGCGTGATGCCTTCGGCCCCGCATTCACCGCCCAGCACCGGCGCGTCATAGGCGAGCATGCCGCCTGCCTGCTCGAAGTCCCCCTGCAGCGCCAGCATCAGGCCGTGGCTGTCGACGATGCCGGTGCTGCTGCTCTCCAGCGCGGCCATGCATCGCAGCTGCGGCTCGGCAGCCCGCGCCTGCGCAGCGCTGACCATCGCCAGCTCGCTCACACCATTGGCATGGCCAGTGGCCTGCAGCTTCTCCAGCGTGTCGCGCTGCTCGGCCGAGGTCGCAACGATCAGCTTGCCGCAGCGCCGGTGCGCCACGCCGTGGCTGGCGCAGTAGTGGTACAGCAGCTGCTTGCCGCGCACGCACAGCTCGGCTTTCAGCGAGCCGGTGGGGTAGTAGATGCCGGCGTGGATGACCTCGCTGTTGCGCGAGCTGGTGCCGCTGCCAATGCAGTGCTCGCGCTCAAGCAGCACGGTCTCAAAGCCACGCAGGGCCAGCGCGCGGGCCACGGCCAGCCCGACCACGCCGGCACCGACGACGATGCAATCCACTCGTTCCATCACTCACCCGTTCCTGCAGACTGGCGCCCAGTCTCGCAGGTTCAGGGGCGATGGTCAGAACGCGTGGCGCACGCCCGCCGCAATGCCCACCTGCACACCACCAGCCACCGGGCCGTTGCCCGCGGCTGCATTGCTGACCGCCAGCGCCAGCGTGCCACTGTTGCCGATGCGGCCGGCTGTCGCGTAGATCGCCGTGCGCTTGGACAGGCTGTAGGCGCCGCGCAGCGCGTAGAGCGTGGCCTTGTTGTCGCTGTCCTTGTAGCTCAGCCGGAACAGCTCGCCGTCCAGCGTGAAGGCTGGCGTCACGGCATAGGCCGCGCCGGCATACCAGAGCCCGCTGCGCGGCGTGGTGGCGCTGCCTTCGTTGCGGCGCGAGATCACGCCGGCGCCGAGCTTCAGTGCGTCGAACCTGACCCAGCCGGCTGCCGTGGCGCGCCGGTCGGTCAGCGTGCTGCTGGTCAGGCTGGCAAAGGCGCCGGTGCCGCCGCGGATCTGGTCGACCGCCAGCGCCAGGCCCCAGTTCGGCGCGTCGTATTTGGCCAGCGCGGACCATTCGCGGCAGGCTTGCGCATCGGCCGCGCTTTCGCCGGCGCAGTTGGTGCCCGAAGGGCTGGGCACGTTGACAGAGTCGCGGCCCAGGCTGTACGTGGCGCCCACCGTAAAGCCGTTGAACGTGCCGCGGTAGGCCACCGCGTTGTCGGCCCTCGCATTGGGCAGGTAGCTGTCCAGCGAGGCCGAGCCATAGGCGTTGGGGCCAAGGATGTCGGCATCCAGCTGCGACCAGAACAGCATCGTGTACTGGCGGCCCAGCGTCAGGCTGCCCCAGTTGCCGGTCAGGCCCACGAAAGCCTGGCGGCCGAACACCCGCCCGCCCTGGTTGAAGGTGCCGGTGTCCAGGCCCAGGCCCTGCTCCAGCGTGAACACCGCCTTCAACCCCTCACCCAGATCCTCGGTGCCACGGAAGCCCAGCCGTGAAGGCACCGTGCCGGTCAGGCCCGGCAGGCGGTTGGTGCCGGTGCTGGCTGCGCCCACGTTCGTCAGGTGTTCGACCGACTGGTCGAGCAGGCCGTAGATGGTCACGGTCTGGGCCTGGGTGGCGAAACTGGCAGAGGCCAGCATGGCCAAGGCGGCCAGGTTCAGCAGGGATCGATGCATGTCGGCTGTCTCCGGTAGGGCTGGCGGTGATCGTGGCGCCACCGTGCTGATTGAATGAGCGCCGCAGTGTAGGAAGCCGGCCCCAGCGTCAGAAGATGGCGGAACCGGTGGCGCAATTACCCGGCGTTATCGCGTCAGCCACACCCGTGCCGGCGGTTGACATGCCCCGTTGATGCGCCAATCATGGCCAGCCCTGACCGACCTCTGAGGCCACTCGCTCACACCATGACCCTGCCCTTACCTGTCCGTCTGAGGACCGCATCGACCTTGCTGTTCGGCTGCCTTGTCTTCGCGTCCATCCAGGCCCTGGCGGCCACTGCTGCGAAGCCTGCACCCCTCAAGCCGGCACAGGCTTGCAGCAGCCTGTTGAAGGCGGACCTGAGCGCCATCGGCGGGGATGGCAGCCGCGTCACCAGCGCCAGGGAAACTACCAACGGCGGCGCACTCGTCTGCGCGGTGGAAGGCCAGCTGGCGCCCAGCGTCGGCTTCGTGATGACGCTGCCGCTGAAGACCTGGACCGGGCGCTTTTTGCAGGTCGGCTGCGGCGGGCTGTGCGGCCGCGCGTCGCTGGAAGTGGGCGCCGCCGAGGGCTGCCTGCCGCTGCAGGCGGGCGGCTTTGCCATCGCCTCGACCGACATGGGCCATCAGGGCATGAGCGGTGACTTTGGCCGTGACCCGCAGCAACGCGCGGACTTCGCGCACCGCGCGGTGCACCTCACTGCACTGGCCGCCAAGCAGTTGATCCGCAGCTTCTACGGCAAGCCGGCCGCCAGGTCCTATTTCACCGGCTGCTCTGACGGCGGCCGGGAAGCCTTGATCGAGGCCCAGCGCTACCCGGAAGACTTCGACGGCATCATCGCCGGTGCCGGCGCGCTGAACTTCCAGGTGCAGAACAGCATGTACCACGCCTGGCAGGCGCGTAGCAACACCGGCCTGGACGGCAAGGCCGTACTCGTGGCCTCCAAGCTGCCGCTGTTGCACCAGGCCGTGCTCGCGCAATGCGACAAGCTCGACGGCCAGGCCGATGGCCTGATCGCCAACCCGCGCGCCTGTTACGTGGACCTGGCCCCGCTGCGCTGCGAACCCGGCGTGGCCGCCAGTGCGAAATGCCTGAACGAAGCCGAGCTCGAAGCCGTGCGCCGCTTGTACGACGGCCCGCGCGACCCCGAAACCGGCGAGCGCCTGACCGTGGCAGGCCCCATGCCGGGCTCCGAGCTGGCCTGGGCCGGCGTGTTCGTGCCGGAGAGCGCCAGCCAGCCCATCTTCAGCGAACGCATCGCACTGGACGCGCTGCGCAACCTGAGCTTCGAGACCGACCCGCCAGCCGACTTCCGCCTCGCCGACCTGCCGTTCGACGGCGCCACCTTCGACCGCCTGCGCGCACGGCGCCCGCTGTTCGACGCGACCAACCCCGACCTCTCGGCCTTTGCCAAGGCCGGCGGCAAGCTGATCCTGTGGCATGGCTGGTCAGACCCGCACATCTCGCCGCTGAACACGGTCGCCTACCTCAACGCCGTCCAGCGCGTGATGGGCGCCGCGCAGGCCGAGGCCTTCACCCGCCTGTACCTGCTGCCCGGCGTGTACCACTGCGGCAGTGGCGAAGGCCCGAGTGCGGTGGACTTCCTGACGCCGCTGCTGGACTGGGTCGAACGCGGCGTGGCGCCGCAGGCCGTCGTCGCCCGCGCACCCAGTCCCAAGGAGGCCAAAAGCAACTTCGGCCAACCCACTGCCGCCGGTGCCAGCGCAGCGCCAGCCGCCGCAGCGCCCGGTGCGCCGCCTGCCACCACCGTGGCCCCGAACGCGCGATTGCGCCCAGTCTTCCCGTACCCCGCCATGGCAGTGCATGACGGCAAGGGCGATCCCAACACCGCCAGCAGCTACAGCGGCGTGCTGCCGCCCAGCGTGCCGGCGCTGCCGGCCTGGCGTGGCGACGACTTCTTCCGGCCCTACGCGCCCAGCGTGCGCTGAAGGCCCGGCACGGCCGCCGAGCTGAGCGACGCGGCCCTACGCGGTAGGACTGCTCGCCCAGCTCAGGCCGGTGGCTTCCTTGCCGGCCACCGAATACAGCGCACCCGGCGCGTTGCGCGTGCGCTGGAACTCCTCCAGCGACTGGCCGCGCATTGCGGCGTAGATGTGCAGGTTGGACACGCCGATCACCGCGCCCAGTTTCTCCAGCACGAAGAAGATCGCACCGTGGTGCATCAGGCCACGCCAGTCTCGCCGTCGCAGCAGCTCGCGCTCGGTGTCGGACAGGCCCGCGCGCGCGAACTCGGCCTCCTCGTCGGCCAGGAAGGCGGCGCGGTGCACCGGCTCGATCAGCGCGTGCAGGAATTGGTTGATGCGGTAGGCACCGACGCTGCGCTCCAGCGTGAACGGGTAGCTGCCCTGCAGCTTCTCGACGCCGGCCAGCTGCGCATTCACGTGCGCCGCCTGGCGCTGCTGCTCGGCCGCGGTGGCCGGCTGCGCCAGGTTCTGGTAGACGGCAGAGGCAATGCCGGTCATCGACGGCAGGTAGTAGCTGCGGTGCAAGCAGCGCACCTGTGAGGACAATGCACCGCGCATCACCAGCCACATGATGACTTCCGCGCCTTCGACGCCGCCGAGCTCGGCGTATTCGGCGTGGGTCATCTGGGCCAGGCGTTCCGGGTCCCGCTCGAACAGGTCGAGGAAGCGCTGGTCCCACTCGGTGTTGTTGAAGCCGGCGCGCTCGCCATGCACCTGGTGCGACAGGCCGCCGGTGGCGACGATGGCCACGCGCAGCGGCTCGGGGTAGCTCTCGACGGCGCGGCGCAGCGCCTGGCCCAGGCGGAAGCAACGGCGCGCGGTGGGAATGGGGAACTGCAGCACGCCGACCTGTAGCGGCACCAGTTTCACCGGCCAGCCGCCGGCCTGCTCGTGAGGACACAACATGGACAGCGGCGAGAAGCAGCCGTGGTCCAGTGGCCGGCGCTGGAAGAAGGACATGTCGAACTCGTCGGCCATCAGCGAGCGGCCGAGGTGGGCCGCGAATGCCGGGTCGCCGCCAATGGCTGGCAGGTCGCGTGCGCCGGCACCTTCGTCTGCCACCTCCCACTGCCCGCCCACGCCCAGCGAAAACGCCGAGTAGTGGTCGAAGAAAAACGAGGTGACGTGGTCGTTGTGGATGAACAGCAGCACGTCGGGCTTCTGCTGGGCCAGCCAGGCCCGCACCGGATCGAAGGCCGCGAAGATCGGCGCCCAGACCGGGTCGTCGCGCTTGTCGCGGTCGTAGGCAAAGCCGATCGTCGGCGTGTGGGACGCGGCAATGCCGCCGATGATGGTCGCCATGAGGGCTGCTGCCGCGCACTGCGGCCACTGTGTTGACTGTCGGCGGACTTTACAAATCGCCCCCGCGATTCAGAAGATGTCGCAACACACAGCGCAATAACGCGTGGTTATCATTTTCCGATGAAGCTCACCAGCCTGCGCGCCCTGGTGGCCGCCGTCGAAGAAGGCAGCCTGCGCGCCGCCGCACGCCGCCTGCACCTGTCCCAGCCGGCCCTGACGAAGATGATCCGCGAGCTCGAACGTGAGCTGGCCACCACGCTGCTGCAGCGCTCCACCACCGGTGTGTTTGCCACCGCGCAAGGCATGGTGCTCTACGAGCGCGCCGTGGCGGCCGACCGCGAGCTCTCGCAGGCGGTGGACCAGATCCAGCAGCTCGATGGCCGCATGACCGGCGAGCTGACCATCGGCGCGGTGCCGCTGGCCGTGATGGTGCTGGTCCCCGAGACGCTGCGCACTTTCGGCCAGGAGTTCCCGCAGGTGCAGCTGCGCATCATCGAGGAGCTCTACATCGCGCAGCTCACGAGGCTGCGCAAGGGCGAGGTGGACATTGCGCTCGGCCCGCTGCCCGAGCACCTGCCGCCCGGCGAGTTCACGGTCGAGCCGCTGATCCCCATCTCGATGGTGGTGGTGGTGCGCAAGGGCAATCCACTGGCGCGTGCGCGCCGGCTGGCAGACCTGGCGAATGCACCCTGGGTCTACACCGGTGCCAACGTCGAGACCGGCTACGCGAAGATCCTGTTCGAGATGCACGGCCTGAAGCCGCCGCCCGCTGGCGCAGTGGTCAACTCCACGCTGGGCCTGCTGTCCATCATCGCCAGCGGCAACTGCGTGGGCCTGCTGCCCCACCAGATCGCCACGCATCCGTTCGCCGCAGATTTCCTGGACATCGTGCCGGTGGCCGAAGGCCCGCTGGAAGCCAAGCTGGTGGCGCTGGCCCGCTCGGACGCTGCGCTCAAGCCCAGCGTGCGCCACTTCCTCGCGCACCTGCACCGCGCAGCCCACCACCTGACCAGCCTGCAGCCCTGAGCCTGTCTTCAGTCGCTCATTTCAGCTGCTCATTCCGGCTGGATGTGGGCCTCGCGGATCAGCTTGCCGTAGCGCTGCTGCTCGCTGCCGAGCAGCTCGGCGAACATCGCGGTGCTGCCCGGCGCCACGTCGCCGCCGGCCGAGGTCAGCCGGTCCCGCACTTCGGCCTGCGCCAATGCGTGTTGCACCGCCTGATGCAGGCGCGTGGCCGCCGCCGGCGGCAAGCCGACGGGTGCGACCAGGCCGTACCAGACCGAGGCCTCGAAACCCGGGAAGCCGGACTCGGCAATCGTCGGCGCTTCCGGGAAGATGGCCGAGCGCTGCGTGCTCAGCACCGCCAGCACCTTCAGCTTGCCGGCCTTGGCATGTGGCAGCACTTCCAGCGCATTCAGTGCCACGGTCTGGATGTGGCCGCCAATGACGTCGGTCACCGCCTGCGCCCCGCCCTTGTACGGCACATGGCTGAGGCGGATGCCGGCAGCGCGCTCGAAGAGTTCCATCGCCAGGTGCGGCGTCGAGCCATTGCCGGGCGAGCCGTAGTCGATCGAATCGGGCTTGGCCTTGGACTGGCTGATCAGCGTCTTGATCGAGTCCACACCGCCTTGCGCATTGGCCGCGATCACCACCGGCACACGGCCGACCAGCGACACCGCCTGCACCTTGTCCAGCGCATACGGCGCAGGTTGGAACAGGGTCACGTTGGCGGCCAGCGCGTTGGCGGCCAGCATCAGCCCATGGCCGTCAGGCGGGCTGTCGATCAGCGACTTGATCGCCAGGTTGGTGCCGGCCCCCGGCTTGTTCTCGACGATCACCGGCTGGCCCAGCTCACGCTGCAACTGCGCCGCCAGCGCGCGGGCAATCGTGTCCACCGCACCTCCGGCGCTGTAGCCGACGATCAAATGGATGGGCTTGCTCGGCCAGGCTTCCGCGGCGCGGACCGCGGTGCCAGCGGCCAGCGCCAAGGTGGCCAGCACGGCCCGCCGGCGGTTGAACTTCGTCATGAGGTCTCCAGGGTTTGTGTCCCGCGCTCGCCGCAAGGCCAGCCCGGTGGCTGCGGCGATTCTGTGGCCCGTTTCGGCCCGAGCAAGCGCAATGTCCCGATAGCTGCTATGCCGATCCGGCATGCCTCAGCCTGGCAGTTGCAAGTTCACCGGACCCTGTTCGGCCACCGTCGTGATCCATCGCTCGAAGGCGGCAACGGCATCGTCGCCGGCGCGGTCGCGGTTGAGCACCAAGGTGTAGTCCGGCGCGCGCCAAGTGGGCGCTGCGATCGGGCACACCAGGCGGCCCGCCGCGATGTCTCTCTCGATCAGCGGCAGCGATGCCAGCGTGACCCCCAGGCCTTCGACAGCGGCGGCCAGCTGGAGAAACACATGGTCGTATTCGACATGGCGAACCACCCGGAGCTCGGGCATGCCCGCCGCTTTCAGCCAATGTGACCAGGACGTGCGTGTGCTGGCGGAATGCAGCAGCGTGTGCTGCCGCAGGTCCGCCACGCCCTGGATGGGGCGCTGGCGCAGCAGCGCCGGGCTGCAGGCCGGCAGGCGCAGGTCGGCCATCAGCGGGCGTGACACCAGGCCGGCGCCGTCCTCGTTGCCGGAACGCACGCCGATGTCGAATGCATCGCCGACATAGCGCAGCTTGCGCGAGGTGGTGGACACCCGGACCTCGATGTCGGGGTAGCGCGCATGGAAGTCCGCCAGGCGCGGCAGGAGCCAGCAAAGGGCAAAACTGGCCAGCACGTTCACTCGCACGGTGCCCGACACGCGGCGCACGATGTCAGCGTGGCGAAGCCGGGCAGCGCCGTCGGCCAGGCGCTCGAACGCGTGGGTCACGTCGTTGAGCAGCGCCGCGCCTGCGTCAGTGAGCACAACGCCGCGCGCCTGGCGCTCGAACAAGGGCACGCCGAACCAGTCTTCCAGCAACCGGATCTGCTTGCCCACGGCCCAGTGGGTCACGTGCAGCTCGGCGGCTGCAGCGGCAAAGCTGCCGCACCGGGCAACCGCCTCGAAGTTGCGCAGCGCATTCAAGGGCGGCAGCTTGTCCCTGCCCTCGCTGCTTGGCTCGCCGTTCATGGCGTGACTTTAACTCCCGGCTGCCGCGAAATATTGTCCGTTGAAGCGCCGCCAGCGCGGCCCTAGAGTGGCCGCATGCTTGACTCGACCTCGATGCCACCGTCCACCGCGGCGCAGCCCTCGCCAAGCGCCGCTTCGCGTTCCCGGGTGCTGTGGGTCTCGTGTGCCGCGCATGCGCTGCATGACGGCTACACCGACATGATCTACGTGCTGCTGCCCACATGGCAGGCCGACTTCGGCCTGAGCTATGGGGCCTTGGCCATGCTGCGTGGCCTGTATGCCGGCACCATGGCCAGCCTGCAGCTCACGGCCGGCCGCCTGGCCCACCGCCTGGGCAGCCGGGCGACGCTGGCCCTTGGCACGCTGCTGGCCGCAGCCGGCTATGCGGCGGCAGGCGCCTCGGGCAGCCTGCTCGGGCTGTGCGCGGCCTTGGCGCTCTCGGGCGCCGGATCCAGCACGCAACATCCGCTGGCCTCGGGCGCCGTCTCGCGTGTCTACGGCCGGGAGGCACGTGGCCCCCTGGGCATCTACAACTTCTCGGGTGACCTGGGCAAGGCGGCACTGCCCGCTGCCGTCTCGTTGCTGATCACGCTGATGCCCTGGCGCCACGCGCTGTGGGTGATGGCAGCGTTGGGCTGCATCGCCGCCGCCGCGATTGCGCTGCTGCTGCCCGCCATCCCCCAAAAGCAGGCCGCTGCCGAGGCGCCCGCCAGCGAGGGTCACCGGGGTGCCGGCACAGGCTTCGCCCTGCTCTTCACCATCGGTGTGCTCGACACCGCGGTGCGCATGGGCCTGCTGACCTTCCTGCCCTTCCTGCTGCAGGCCAAGGGCGCATCGACACCGATGGTGGGCACGGCCCTGGCACTGGTCTTCGCAGGCGGTGCAGCAGGCAAATTCCTCTGTGGCTGGCTGGGCGCGCGCATGGGCGTGGTCGGCACCGTGCTGGCGACCGAAGGCGGCACGGCGGCCTTGACCGTGGCGGTGATGTTCACGCCGCTGGCGCCCACGCTGGTGCTGCTGCCGCTGCTGGGCCTGATGCTCAACGGCACCTCGTCCGTGCTGTACGGCACGGTGCCGGAACTCTCGCACCCGGACAAGACCGAGCGGGCTTTCGCGCTGTTCTACACCGGCACCATCGGCTCAGGCGCGGTCGCGCCGGTGCTCTACGGCTTTCTCGGCGACGGCATCGGCGTGCAGGGCGCCACCTTCGCGACCGCGCTGACCGCGCTGGCCATCTTTCCGCTGGCGATGGCGCTGCGGTCGCGCCTGCAGGCCGCTTGACTCGGCCCTGCCGGAACCCTCAACCCGCCCGCATGAACCGGCGGGCGAGGCAGGCGTCCAGCGACAACGCGCCCGGGCCGCGGCAGAGCAGCACCAGCAGCATGGCCACCCATTGCAGGTGCGTGGGCCAGGCCTGCGGGTAGACGAAGACTTCGATCACCGCCGTCATGCCCAGCAGCGCGGCTGCGGCGAAGCGGGTGCCCAGGCCCAGCAGCAGCGCGATGGGTGCGGCCACCTCCAGCGCCACGCCCAGCCAGGCTGCCACTTCCGGGGGCACGAGCGGCACGCGGTACTCGTCCGCGAACAGGAACAGCGTGGTCTCCCAATTGGCCAGGTGCGTGAGCGCGGAGCTCCAGAACACCCAGGCGACGGCCAAGCGCAGCGGGATGGCCAGCGCGGCGTATGGCACGGCGTCGAGCTGACGGACCAGCTGAATCAAGCGGTAGACAGGGCGCGAACGTGTCGCGGGCATGGGTGAGAAGAGGTTCTGAGTCATGTTTGGGAAGAGAGGAAGAAGGCTCGGAAATGCCGGCGCAGCAGATGCGCCTGCAGCAGCGCTGGTGCCGCATCGGCCACGCCGGCCGCAGCTGCGCCTACCGGTTCGCCTTGGCACAGGGCGTGGGCGAACTGCCACGCGTGCGCTGGCACACGCTGCACCACCAGGCCTTCCGCCTCGCGCGAGACGAAGAGCCAGGCCGGGCCGGCGTCCAGGTCCAGCGTGTGCAAGGCCTGCGAGTCGTCCGCCAGCACCGCGGCCCAGAGCTGGTCGATGGGCTGGCGCACCGCCAGCAGGCGGAACGCAGCGCGCGGTGCGAACCGCACCAGCATCGCGTCCGCCTCGTCCAGCAAGGCCAGCGCGGCCGCATCGCAATGGGGCTCGTCCGGCGCCCGCAGCACCTGGTTGACCAGGCGTTCCAGTTGCGCCAACTCGGCCAGGTAGGGCAGGCCAGCGGCGGGCTTGAACGCGGCGATGAAGGCCGGGAAGGCGTCGCCATAGTCGTCCAGCCAGCCATGCCGTGGCGGATGAGCGTGCGCGAACTCGGTGGCGGCAAACGCGAAGAAGTCCGCGCCCACCAGGGCTTGCACCGCGGGGAAGATCAGCTGCAGCGACGTGGTGAGGGCCTGCTGGATGGTGTGGCGGTGGACCTGCAGACGCTGCGCGGCGGGCAGGCCCTCGTTGCACAGGTGCCGGCTGAGTGAGGCCTGGGCTGCCGTGGTGGGCCGCAGCAAGCCGTCAGAGAACAGCTGCTGCAGTTCGCGCAGGCTGGGCGGCGATGAGGCTTGCATGGTGGTCCAGGAGGTGTTGGGCCTTGTCGGCCTCGGCCAGCAGCGTGGCCAGTGGCGGCAAGTCGGTGTCCCACTCGATCAGCGTGGGCACGCGGCCGAAGCGCTGCAGCGCCTGCCGGTAAAGCGCCCAGACCTCGGGCGGCACCGGCGAGCCGTGGTCGTCGATGCGCAGCGTGTGGCCGTCGATCTCCACCACGCTGTGGCCAGCCAGGTGCATCTCGCCTACCGCCTCGGTGGGCAGCGCCTGCAGGTAGGCGGCGGTGTCCCAGCCGTGGTTCATCGCGCTGACCTGCAGGTTGTTCAGGTCCAGCAGCAGCCCGCAACCGGTACGCCGGCAGACCTCGGCCAGGAATTCGGCTTCCGGGATCGGCGAGTGCGCAAAGCGCAGGTAAGAGGACGGGTTCTCCAGCAGGATGGCACGGCGCAGCAGCGCCTGCGTGCAGTCCACGTTGCGGCAGACCACGGCCAGCGACTCCTCCGTCATCGGCAGCGGCAGCAGGTCGGGCAGCCAGGTGGTGCCGGCCTGGCTCCAGCTCAGGTGCTCCGAGATCAGCCCGGGCGCCACCCGCTCCGCCACTTCGGCGACCTGCCGCAGGTGCACCAGGTCGATGCCCTCGGCGCTGCCCAGCGACAGGCCCACGCCGTGCAGCGACAGCGGGTAGTGCTGTCGGATGCCGGCCAGCGCGGCGATGGCGGCACCGCCGCCCATGTAGTTCTCGGTGTGCACTTCCAGCCAGGCCACGGCAGGCAGTTGCTGCAGCAGTTGCGACTGATGCGGGAAGCGCAGCCCGATGCCGGCGGCAGCCGGCACGCGACCACGCCTCGCGCTGGCCTGGGCAAGCGCGGCCGCCATCGCGTCAGTTCGCCTGCGTGTTGCCGCCGGCCAGCTTGGCGCACACACCGGCCGGCACCAGCACGATGGACTGCGGGTCCCGCGCCTGCGTGGCCTGGCCGGCGCAGGAGTGCTTGCCCACCGCACAGTCGTTCTTGCCCACGGCATTGACGCCATAGCACTTCTCCAGGTGCTGCGCGGTGGCGCGGGCGATGTTGTCCTTCACGACCTGCGGGTACTCCTTGTCCTGCGCGTGCGCGGTCGACAGCAGCAAGGCCGGAGCGGCAATGCCGGCCGCGGCAGCCAGCAGGGAGACGGAGAAAAATCGGTTCTTCATGAGGGTTCCAGAAATGGAGTTGGTGAGAGAGGAATCCGGTGTGGGTGTCAGGTCCCACACCGCAAGCGAATCTTCTGATCCGGCGCCCGATCTCGTAAGACGGCAAAGCTGCCGACTTGGCGAGGCGATCCTGCCAAGCGGCCTGGCGAGGTTCGCTGCACCAACAAAAGCGGCCGCTGAAAAGCGGCCGTGTGGGGGCGGGGAAGCGGCGTCAGCTCGCCTGCCGTCCTGGCATCAGAGCCCCGCGCTCGAAGGTCATGCGGCCGAAGCGCTCGCGGTAGTCCGAAGGCGTGAGGCCGGTGTGGCGCTTGAACAGGCGGCGGAAGAAGGCGAGGTCGGCATAGCCCACCTTCTCGGCGATCAAGGCCACCGGCACCTTGCCGCTTTCCAGCATCTCCTTGGCCGAGGCGATGCGCAGCGCCTGCGTGTACGCGCCCGGCGCCTGGCCGGTGGCCGCCTTGAAGCGGCGGATGAAGCTGCGCGCGCCCATGCCGATGCGCTCGGCCAGCGTCTCGGTGGCCATGTCTTCCGCCAGATGGGCCAGCAGAAATTCCTCGGTCTCGCGGATCTTGCTGTCCGCATGCGGCAGCGAGAGCGGCAGCACCGCGTAGCCGGCCTGGCTGCTGCGCGGCATGCTCAGCAGCAGCGACTTGGCACACTTCAGCGCAATCTCGTGGCCGCAGAACTTGTCCACCAGGAACAGGCTGAGGTCGATGGACGCATACACGCCGCCGCTGCAGAACACGTGGCCGTCTTCGGTGACGAACTGGTCCGGCCGCCACAGCACCTGCGGATAGCGCGCCTTCAGCGTGTCGGCGACGGCCCAGTGCGTGGTGGCCTGCCGCCCGTCCAGCAGGCCGCATTCGGCCAGGAAGGCCACACCGGTGCAGATGCCGGCGATGTAGGTGCCGCGGTCGTGCCATTTGCGCAGCCAGGGCAGCAGCGAGGTGGTGCGGGCGATGCGGTCCTGCACGTCCAGCCCGGAGGCCGGCAGGATGATGAGGTCGGTCTCCTCGATGTCCTCGATGCCGCATTCGGGTGTCAGCCCCAGTGCGCACAGCGTGGTGACACGCGCGCCGTCCACCGACGCCACCTTCACGCGAAAGCGCGGCTCGGAGCTGAGGCCGTGGAAGAGGTTCCACAGCGTGCCGGCGGAATGGAAGATCTCGATCGGCGCGACGGAAGTGGAGGCGAAGCTGGCTTCGGTCAGCACCACTGTCACGTCGATCACCGGCTTGGCACGGCGGGCGATGGAAAGCGCGGCGGCATCGTTCATGCGGCCCTCCGTTTGGGTCTTGGCGCGGGATGTGTCATGGGTGCCCATGATGCAGGCTGAATGCGCCAGGCTGAAGAGGCGATCCGGACAAGCATCGGGGGTGAACCCGACATGCGCGCTGCGCAGCCCGAATGCCCCCGGCATTTGTCCCGAATGCCGTCTACCCAGGCCGCGCGGCGTTGCCCATCATCGGCACCTCATTCACTTCCCTCGAAAGCTTCCATGAAGCGCTACCTGATCGAACGCGACCTGCCCGGTGTGGGCACCCTGAACAGCGAGCAACTCAAAGGCACGGCCCGGGCCGGCAACGCTGCCACCGAAGCCCTGGCCGGCAAGGCCCAGTGGGAGCAGTCGTTTGTCGTCGCCGACAAGACCTTCTGCGTGTTCAAGGCCGATTGCGAGGCCACGCTGCACGAGCACGCCCGCCTGGCCGGTTTCCCGATCACGCGCATCACCGAAGTGGCGAGCGTGATCGAACCCGGCACGGGCATCGGCTGATGGTCGGCTCAATCAACGAAAGAGATTTACCAATGACATTGCGCATTCGAGCCCTCGTGGCATCCGTGCTGGCGACAGGCATCCTGGCCGGGGCTGGCGCACCTGCCGCGCAGGCCGCCCCCACGGTGATCCAGTCATCGGCGCCCAAGCCGACCATCGTGCTGGTACATGGCGCCTTCGCCGACTCATCGAGCTGGCGCCACGAGATTGCTGCCCTGCAGAAGGAGGGCTATCCGGTCATCGCGGTGGCCAATCCGTTGCGGGACGTTGGATCGGACGCCGCCTACCTGGCCAGCGTTCTCCAGACCATCCAGGGCTCCATCGTCCTGGTCGGGCACTCCTACGCGGGCTTCCTCATCAGCCAGGCGGCCGCAGAAGTGCCTGCCGTCAGTGCGCTGGTCTACGTGGCCGCCTACATCCCGATGCAGGGCGAAACGCCTGCGACGCTGACCTACATGTACCCCGGCTCGCTGCTGGCCGACAGCAACCTCGTCACCCGCACCGAGCCGACCGGGACCGACATCTACGTCAATCCCGCCACCTTCGGCCAGGTCTACGCAGGCGGTCTGTCCCCGCGCGCCATCGGCATCGCTGCCGCCGTGCAGCGCCCCATCCAGGCGTCGGCCTTGTCGGATGCGGCCACCGTCAACCCGCCAGCTTCGATCCCGAAGTGGGAGATCGTGGCCCTGGAGGACAACGCCATCCCGACCAAGGCGCAGATCTTCATGGCACAGCGGGCCCAGGCCACCATCGTGAAGACCCATTCGGGGCACGACGTGCCGCAAGCCAAGCCAGAGGTGGTCGTCAACACGATCCTGACAGCAGCCAGATCGATCTCTCAGGCAAATTAGCGTTCAAGACAGGCTGCGCGAACATGCACACCGCGAAAAAGCTTCAACGAGGTCGTGCGGTGGGATGGGGCGCTGCATCCATCGCAGTTTCAGAAGTTGGGGATCAAGGCGGAGTGATGCGATGGGCCGGTGCCATGCCCTGGCGCTGCTTGGCCTCGGCTGTGGCATCGCTGCCCATGAAGCGCAGCGCCTCGCGGGCTGCGGCGGGATCGGCGGCCTTGGCGCCCACGCCACCGGAGAACACGGTGACGACCTGCACCGGGGCCGGCATCAGGCCGAGGATCTCGATGCCGGACAGGTGGATCAGCTCGCTCAGCTGCTGGAAACCCAGCGCCACTTCGCCGCGCGCCACCAGCGAGCCCACCGGCACGCCGGCAGGCGCCTGCACCAGCCGGCCCTGCAGCTGCTCGGTGATGCCCCAGCGCTCGAACAACTGCAGCAGCGCGGTGCCGCTGGGGCCGGTCGAATAGCTGATGCTGGGCGCCGCCAGCACCGCGGCCTTCAACGCAGCTTCGCTGTCCACGGCCGGCTTGCTCGCGCCCGCCTGCACGGCGATGGCCACTTCCGAGCGCACCAGGTCGACCCGGCTGCCGGCCAGCAGGTGGCCCTCGGCGACCAGCTTGTCGATCACGTCCGAGGCCAGCACGACCAGGTCAAACGCCTCGCCGGCGCGCACGCGCTTGGCAGCGTCCACGCCACCCACCGATTCGACCTGGACGGCGGCACCGCCCTGCCTGGCAAAGTCGGCCACCAGTTCGGCCAGCAGTTGCCGCGTGGCCATCGAGGAAATGCAGTTCATTCGGGCTCCAGTGCCCCGCTTGCCGGGGCTCGGCGCGCCGTCGGGCGGGTTTCGTTTGCAGCCCGACAGGCTACACCAGCCCGCGCTGCCGGCTGCCCAGCACCGCCACGGCGGCCAGCGCCGCGGGAATGGCCAGCAGCATCACGATGGCGCCGAACTGCCAGTTCAGCCCCAGCAGCACGCCGCCCACCAGCGAGCCCAGGATGCTGCCGAAACGGCCCATGCCCAGCATCCAGCTCACCCCCGTGGCGCGCGCCGCCGTCGGGTAGCAGGACGGGGCGTAGGCGTTCAGTCCGGTCTGTGCGCCGCTCATGCAGAAGCCGACGAGGGTGACGATCAGCGCCAGGCTGCCGCCCACGCCGCCGGTCAGCCCCAGCGCCACGATGCTGATCGCACCGGCCAGGTAGGCCAGGCTGATCACCGCGGTGGGTTTGCGGCGGTCCATGAACCAGCCGACGACGATGGCGCCCACCGTGCCGCCGATCTGGAACATCGCGGTGATGCGCGCGGCGTCGGCCATGTCCAGGCCGGACTCCTTGAACAGCGTGGGCAGCCAGCCGGTCAGCAGGTAGATGACCATCAGGCCCATGAAATAGGTCACCCACAGGCCCGGCGTCATCAGCCGGTAGCCCTTGGCAAACAGCTGCGAGACGGGGGCCTTGATGGCGCTGACGGACTCGGTCGAGACAAAACTCACGTCCTCACCGAAACGCTGGCCGCTGACCTTGCCCAGCACCTTGGCGATCCTGTCGCGGCGAATGCCTCGCACGGCCATGAAGCGGCACGATTCGGGCAGGAACAGCAGCAGCAAGGGCAGCAGTACCAGCGGCATCACGCCGCCCAGTTGCAGCACCGCGCGCCAGCCGTGCGAAGGCAGCACCGCAGCGGCCATGAAGCCCACCACGGCAGAGCCGAGGTTGAAGCCGGTGAACATCAGCGTGACCAGCAGCGAGCGCGAACGCTCTGGCACGTATTCGCTGAGCAGCGTGGAGGCATTGGGCATGGCCGCGCCCAGTCCCACGCCGGTCAACAGCCGCAGCACCGCCATCTCGGTCACGCTGCTGGCCGCGGCCGTCCACAGCGTGAACAGGCCGAAGACCGCGACCGAGGCGGCGAGCACCGTCTTGCGGCCCAGCTTGTCGGACGTGGGCCCCGCGACCAGCGCGCCCAGCACCAGGCCAAACGGCGCTGCACTCATGACCACACCAAACGCAGCCTTCGAGAGGCTCCATTCCTTCAGCACCGCCGGGGCGATGAAGCCCATGATGGCAACGTCCACCCCGTCCACCGCCACGACCAGGAAACACAAGGCCAGGATCAGCCATTGGTACCTGGACATCGGCCGTTCGTTGATGAACTGCCTGACATCCACACTGCGCAAAGTCGCCACACCCGTCTCCATCAATGGGCGGCCCGAAACTGCTGGACGGGCCACCTTGTTGTCCGCGCTGCCGACCTTCGGCAAGCCGGCGCGGAGTCTAGGCAACGGGGTGTGGCGACAGAAGATGCCTGGGAGGAGACCGCAATAACGGCGCGTTATCGCAGCGGCTACAGCAGCTCGCGGGGTGTATCGAAAGACTGCACGCCGACGGCCAGCAGAACGCAACGCAGTTCCGCGGTCTGCTGATCGCGGGCGCCTTCGACCTTCAGGTCGCTGTGTGCGTGCTTGGCGTTCCACTCTCCGGCGAGGTGGTAGGCGGTGACTTCCTTGCAGAGCGCCCGGATCTGCCTGTCCTTGCTGGCAGCCCAGGGCTGGCGCTGGCCGCGTTCATCTTCGATGTAGAGGCTGAAGCCTTTTGTGTCGAACTGGTAGCCAACCGGGTACGAGAGGTGAACACCAAGGGCGTACTCAAGGGCCAGGCCGGTGAGGTTTCTTGTTTGAACCAAAGCCATCTTGTGCGGGGTCTTTCGTTGGGAAGGAATCCGCGATTTTCCCAGACCTTGAGAAAGTGCCGCGACAGGCCTGCCAAGCCGCCTGAATCGGTGGCCACGCGCAGGCTGTCAGGCCTTTCACGACAGTTCGGCGATCCGGCGCTGCTGGCTGGCTTCGAAATACAGCCGGCTGGCGGCGCTGTCCGGCGAGGACGCACCAAAGCGCAGGTGCAGCGAGTCGATCTGGTGGTCTGCCAACGGGTCGTGGGCGATGCCATCGGCCAGCTCGCGCCAGCTCGCCAGGAAGCGCAGCTTCCACATTTCCGAAGGCATAGAGGCTTGCAAAGCAATCATGAGGAACCAAACAGTGAGGGAGATGAAAGACGCCGAGGAACTCGGCGATGCGGCTGGAGCCAGCATCTGATCTCGGAGATTGCAGCAGCGTCAGTCGATGCGCGGCGACCTTGTAGGTGCGCGCTGATTGCGAGGGCCACAGCTCGAAGCAGACAGCCCGAAGCATGCCCGGGCCCAGCCCCATTCGGTCCAATGAAGAACGCCGTGCCAGCCCGATTGATTTGAGGCTGGCACGGCGCTGCGGCCGTCATGAAACGGCACGTGCGCTGTTTGGATTCAGCGCAGGTGGTGCACCCGCGCCAGCCCGTGGACGGGGGTGTCCAGTCTCTCGTAACGGGCCTTCAGCTGCAGCGACAGGAACTGCGAATAGTGCCGGCTCTGGTGCAGGTTGCCGCCGTGGATCCACAGGTTGGGCTGCTGCGTGGGTTTCCACATGTTGCGCAGCTCGCCTTCCCAGGGGCCCGGGTCCTTGGTGGTGCCGCTGCCCAGGCCCCAGACCTTGCCCACCTTGTTGGCCACCTCGGGCGACACCAGGTCGGCCAGGAACTGGTTCATCGAACCGTAGCCGGTGGCGTAGACGATCAGGTCGGCCGGCAGCTCGGTGCCGTCGGTCAATGTGACGCTCCTGGCGTTGATGTGCTCGATGGTCGTGCGGCTCTTCAGCTTCACGCTGCCGTTGGCCACCAGCTCGCTGGCGCCCACGTCGATGTAGTAGCCCGAGCCACGACGCAGGTACTTCATGAACAGGCCCGAGCCGTCGTCGCCGAAGTCCAGCATGAAGCCGGCCTGTTCCAGCCGCCCGTAGAGATCGGCATTGCGCCGCTTCATCTCCTCGTACACGGGGATGTGGAAGGTGTGCATGATCTGGTAGGGCACGCTGGCGAAGATCAGGTCACCGGTGTGGTGGTCAATGCCATTCTTCACCGCCTGCTCGCTGTACAGCCCGCCCAGCGCCAGCTCCATCAGCGAGTCCGACGGGGCGATGTGCGTGCTGCTGCGCTGGACCATGGTCACGTCCACGCCCTGCTCCACCATCGCGGCGCAGATGTCGTGCGCGCTGTTGTTGCTGCCCAGCACCACCACCTTCTTGCCCCGGTAGGCCTCGGGGCCGGGGTGCCGGCTGCTGTGGTGCTGCTCACCCTGGAAGCCATCGGCGCCAGGCAACTTGGGCACGTTGGCATAGCCCGAGACGCCCAGCGCGAAGACGAGCTGCTTGGGCCGCAGCGTCACGTCCTGCCCCGCGCGGTTGACCAGCACGGTCCACTCGCCCGTGGCCTCGTCGAAGCTGGCCTTTTTCGCCTCGGTGCTGCCCCAGTAGTTCAGCTCCATCACCTTGGCGTACATCTCCAGCCAGTCGCCCACCTTGTCCTTGGGCGCGAACACTGGCCAGTCGTCCGGGAAGGGCAGGTAAGGCAGGTGGTCGTACCAGACCGGGTCGTGCAGGCACAGGCTCTTGTAGCGCTTGCGCCAGCTGTCGCCCGGCTTCTCGTTTTTCTCGACCACGATGGTTGGCACGCCCAGGCGCCGCAGCCGCGCGGCCAGGATGATGCCGCCCTGCCCGCCGCCAATGATCACCACATACGGCTGATCCTCGTAGCCCAGCCGCGCCTGTTCCTCCTGGCGCCGCTCCAGCCAGCTCTTGCGGCCCGGGTGCACGCCGTGCTCGGCGCCCTTGATGCGGCGCGTGCCCTTCTTCTCCTCGAAGCCCTTCAGCTCGACCATGGTGGTCAGCAGCGTCCAGGCCTTGCCCTCCTTCAACCGCAGGTGGCCGCGGCCGCGCGCCACCTTCGTCTCGAAGCTGAACCAGGCTTCGGTCACGCCGTCGGCCTCGGTGGCTTCGCCGTCGATGGCGAAGTTCGACGGCGCCGTGTCGGCCAGCCGGGCCTGCAGCATCTCGCGGATCGCGCCCGCGCCTTCCTGGGTTCGGATGTTCCAGGTGAAGGCCACCAGGTCGCGCCAGTAGCCCTCGGGCTGGAACAGCGCCACGGCGGCGTCGATGTGGCCTGCCCCCAGCGCTGTGCCGAAGTCGGCAAGCCAGCGCTGCGCGGTGGCGGTCGGTTGGGTGTCTGTCGTCAAAGTTGTCTCCTGTGTCATCGGCCTCGGGATGGGCCGATCGGACAGGAGTTACTCAAGAGCCGTGCCGGCGCGGGGGCGCGCGCAAGTCCTTGTCAAGCAAGGAAATGGGCGTGCGACTGGGGTGTCACAGCGGGGCAGCTGTCACACTCGGGTGATGTGACACCTGTCACTCTGAGCCTTGGTGATTCGGCGCGACGATGCCCGCGCGTTTCATGCGGCGGTACAGCGTCATGCGGGCGACACCCAGGCGCCGCGCGGCCAGGCTGACGTTCCACTGCGCGGCGCGCAATTCCTGCAGCAGCGCGTCGTCGCCTTGGTTTGGCAAATGCGCTTCGACGGGGCGCAGCGGCACGTGCGCCACGCTCGCCAGCTCCGGCAGGTCCTGCAGCGAAATCGGCCCATCACCGGCCACGCTGGCGGCGCAGTCCAGCACGTTCTTCAGCTCTCGCAGGTTGCCCGGCCAGGCGTAGGCCAGCAGGCGCGCGCGCACCTCGGGCAGCAGCGTGCGGCCGTGCAGGAAGCGCGTCAGCAGCGCCGGCAAATCGCTGCGTTCGCGCAGTGGCGGCAAGGCGATGTGGGCACCGTTGAGGCGGTAGTAGAGGTCGTCGCGGAAGCGGCCAGCGCGCACCAGCGTTTCCAGCGGTGCATGCGTGGCGGCAATCACGCGGATGTTCACAGGCACTGGCCGCGTGGCGCCCACCGGCAGCACCTCGCGCTCGGACAGCACGCGCAGCAGCCGTGCCTGCAAGGGCAGCGGCATGTCGCCAATCTCATCGAGGAACAGCGTGCCGCCATCGGCCTCGGGGATCAGCCCGCGCTTGCCCCTGGGCGCCGCGCCGCTGAAGCTGCCCGGCAGGTGGCCGAACAACTCGCTCTCGATCAGGCTCTCCGGGATGGCCGCGCAGTTCACCGCCACGAAGGGTCGCGTGCGGCGCTCGCCACTGGCATGCACAGCCTTGGCGAAATACTCCTTGCCCGAGCCGGTCTCGCCAGTGATCAGCAGGTTCACCGGCGAGTTCACCAGCTTCGCGGCGCGCTCGATCTGCCGGTCCAAAGCCGGGTCGCCAGCGGAGAGCGCCGCCAGCGGTGCCGGCACCGGCCGCTCGGGCTGGCCGCGCGGTGCCGCCGGCCTGGGCGGTGGCGGCGTGGCCGACAGGAACAGCAGCTCGCGGCCACCGCTGCGCATCACCGCGCGCTGGTCCGAGGGCTGGGCCATCACGAAGCGGCCAATCTGCTCGAAGCGGACCTCGAACAGCGCATCGAACATCTGGCCGACCAACGGCCGCGTGCCCTGCAGCGCCTGCTGCGCGCGCCGGTTGTGACCCACCACGCGGCCGGCGCTGTCCAGCGCCAGCAGGTACTCGGGGTTCACGTCCACGAACTGCGGCGCGGCCGACAGGCGCAGCACCCAGTCTTGCCGGTGCCGCTGCAGGAAGGCCGCGCTCTCGATCTGCTGCGCGTACAGCTTCACCAGTTGCAGCGCCAGGCCCTGGCTGCCTTTGGGGCCGGCGGCGCTGAGCGCGCTGATGTCCAGCACCGCCGCCAGCTCGCCGCGCGCGTCATAGACCGGGCTGGTGGTGCAGGTCAGCGGAATGTGGGTCGCGTCGAAGTGGTCGTCCAGGTGCACCGTGAGCGCCTCGCCGGTGCTGATGCAGGTGCCCACGCCGCAGGTGCCGGCATGCTGCTCGCTCCAGTCCGCACCCAGGTACAGCCCGGCCTTGCGCAGGCCCGGCTCCATCTGCAGGTCGCCGATGAAGTCCACCGTCACGCCGCGCGCGTCCGTCAGCAGCACCACATAACCCAGGCCTGCGACCTGCTGGTACAGCGTCTCCAGCCCGCGCCGGGCGATGTGGATGAAGGCCTCCATCTGGTCCTGGTGCTCGCGCAACTGGCCCTGCGGCAGGATCACCGCTTCCTGCATGCGCGTCGGGTCCAGCTGGTGCTCGTGCACGCAGCGGTGCCAGGAGTCGCGGATGACCTGTTCGTGGCGCAGCGCAGCCTGCGCCTGCACCCCCAGGTCGGCCACCTGCATCACGGTGGCAATGTGCTCGCGTTGGGCAGAGTGCATGGGGGGACCATCGCCCCGGCCCGCGATGCTGTCAACGCGGGGTTTCCACCTTCCGGACCGGGACGGCCCAAGCAGTGCTCGCGAAGCGTGGAATACTGTATTTATAATCAGTGTCCATGTCGGACCTGTCCATTGCCGCCGCGGCCCTGCTGCCGCCTTCGCCGAGCCTGCTGGCTCCCTCGACGCCAATGACCCTCCCGCCTACTTCGGCCCCAGTCCCCCCGCCGCCTTCACTGACCCGCGTGCACCGCACGCGGCTGATGCAGGTCTGGCGCTCGGCCGGCTGGCCCTGCAAGGACGGCATAGAGATCGACCTGCTGGCCGCCGGCCTGCTGGTGCTGCAGGTGAATGCCGATGGCCGCGAGGCGCTGCGGCTGACCGACGCCGGCATCCAGTTGCTGGCCGAGTCGCGCCAGCAGAACACCCGCGCGCTCAGCGGCCATGACCGGCTGGCCCAGAAGTTCGCCGAGCACCTGCTGGCATCCGGCCGCGTGGTCTGGCGAGAGCTGTCGCTGCGGGCCCAGATCGAAACCCCGCCGCCTGCCGCGGCGGCCCTGGGCACCGGCGACGCGCCCGCCCCCCTGCTGGCCGCCGAGCCGCTGCCGCTGTGGGCCGACGAAGAAGCGCAGCAGAAGGCCGCGAAGAACACCTGGCGCATGGCCAGGCCCGACCTTTTTTCGGTGCGCAACACCTCGGTCGAGGCCTACCTGCAGCCGATGGTGCACGAGATCAAGTTCAGCCGTGCCGACCTGCTGTCCGACCTGCGCCACGAGGCCAAGCGCCAGGCCTACCAGTGGCTGTGCTGCGAGTGCTACTACGTGTTCCCGGCGGGCGTGGCCAAGCCCAACGAGATCCCCAGCGAATTCGGCGTCTGGGTGCTGCACGGCAGCCTGAAGGAAGGCCGCTTCGAGCTGCTGCGCCCGGCCCGCCACATGGGCTGCACGCTGCCCTTCCCGGTCTGGCTGGCCCTGGCCAAGGCCACGCCGCTGCGGGCCGACGAACTCGAGGCGCCGCAGGCCACGCTGGGCGAAGCCGGCGACCCACCCGCGGCGGGCCTGCAGCCGTGACCCCATGATCTACACCGTCGCCGTGCGCGAGCTGTGTGAATTCACGGCCAAGCAAGGCGACCTGGACCTGCGCTTCACGCCGGCACCCACCGCGGCCGAAGGCATTGCCGGCCACGCGCTGGTGGCCGGCCGGCGCGGCGAAGGCTACGAGGCCGAAGTCAGCCTGAGCGGCCAGTACGAGCAAGCCGGCGTGACGCTGCAAGTGCGCGGCCGGGCCGATGGCTTCGATGCCCGCCGCCAGCGCCTCGAAGAGATCAAGACCCACAAGACCCGGCTCGAACTGCAGCCTGACTCGCACCGGCAGCTGCACTGGGCGCAGCTCAAGGTCTACGGCTGGCTGCTGTGCGCGCAGCAAGGCCTGGCCGAGCTGGAGCTTGCCCTCGTCTACCTGCACATTGGCAGCCAGCAGGAAACCGTGCTGCTGCAGCGCTGCAGCGCCGCCGAGCTGCGCCAGCACTTCGAACTGCACTGCCAGCGCTTCCTGCTGTGGGCGCAAGCCCAGCTGGCGCACCGCGCCGCGCGGGACGCTGCGCTGCAAAGCCTCAGCTTCCCGTTCGGCGAGTTCCGGCGCGGCCAGCGCCCCCTGGCCAAGGCCGTCTACCAGACGGCAGCCGCCAGCGGCTGCCTGCTGGCACAGGCACCCACCGGCATCGGCAAAACGCTGGGCACGCTGTTCCCGCTGCTGAAGGCAGCGCCCACGCAGCAGCTGGACAAGGTGTTTTTCCTGTCCGCCAAGACCTCCGGGCGCGCGCTCGCGCTGCAGGCGCTGCGTGCGCTGTCGCCAACCAAAGAGGTGCCTGAATCACCACCTCTGCGCGTGCTGGAGCTTGTCGCCCGCGACAAGGTCTGCGAACACCCCGGCCAGGCCTGCCACGGCGAAGCCTGCCCGTTGGCCAAGGGCTTCTACGACCGGCTTCCCGCGGCGCGCACAGCAGCCGTCGCCGAAGCCGGCCTGCTGGACCAGGCCCGCGTGCGCAGCGTCGCGCAGCAGCACGCCGTCTGCCCCTACTACCTGAGCCAGGAGCTGGCGCGCTGGGTGGACGTGGTGGTGGGCGACTACAACTACTACTTCGACAGCAGCGCGCTGCTGCACCACCTCACACAGGCCAACCAGTGGCGCGTGGCGCTGCTGGTGGACGAGGCGCACAACCTGGTCGAACGTGGCCGCAAGATGTACACCGCCGAGCTGCAGCCACTCACGCTGGCCCAGGCCCGGCGCTCACCCGCCACCAAGGCCCGCGCGCCGCTGAAGCGCGTGCTGGACAAGCTGCGCCGCTGCTGGGCCGCGCTGGACACGCCCGAAGCCGAGGACTACCGCTGCCTGGCCACGCCACCCCAGCCGCTGCTGGACGCATTGCAGCAGGCCACCAGCGTGCTGAACGATCACTTCGCCGAACACGCCGCCGAGTCCGACGCCGCGCTGCAGGCCTTCTACTTCGAAGCCCTGCACTTCACCCGCTTGGCCGAAAGCATGGACAGCCATTCGCTGTTCGACCTGACCCGGCAGCGCGGGGCAGCGGCACCGCGTGGCGGCCCCGCCAGCCTGCTGTGCCTGCGCAACCTGCTGCCCGCCCCCTTCCTGGCCCCGCGCTTTGCCGCCGCGCACTGCAGCACCCTCTTCTCCGCCACGCTGCAGCCCGCCCGTTACTACGGCGACCTGCTTGGCCTGCCGGAAGACCACCGCTTCATCGACGTCGAAGCCCCGTTCGAAGCCGCGCAGCTGCAGGTGCAGGTCGCCCGCCACATCTCCACCCGCTACCCACACCGCCAGTCCTCGCTGCAGCCCATCGCCTCGCTCATCGCCAGGCAATATGCTGAGCGCCCCGGCAACTACCTGGCCTTCTTCAGCAGCTACGACTACCTGCAGCAGGTGGCCGAACTGCTGGCCGCACAGCAGCCGGAATTGCCGCAGTGGCAGCAAACCCGCCAGATGAGCGAAGCCGCGCAACACGATTTCCTCGCCCGTTTCACCGAAGCCGGCCAAGGCATCGGCTTCGCCGTGCTGGGTGGTTCATTCTCGGAAGGCATCGACCTCCCCGGCCGCCGCCTCATCGGCGCCTTCGTCGCCACCCTCGGCCTGCCCCAGGTCAACCCGGTGAACGAACAATTCCGCCACCGCCTGCAAACCCTGTTCGGCGCCGGCTACGACTACGCCTACCTCTACCCCGGCCTGCAAAAGGTCGTGCAAGCCGCAGGCCGCGTGATCCGCACGCCGGAGGACCAGGGCGTGGTGCATTTGATTGACGACCGGTTTGCGCGGCGCGAGGTGCAGGCCTTGTTGCCGGGGTGGTGGTCGAGGGCAGCGGCGTCGCAGGCTTGAGCCGAGCCTGCAAAACCGTAACCGGAGCGCAACGGGGTAATCATCGATTTATTGGGGCAATTAGAGATCAAATTACCCAATCCGTAGTAGCTTGAGCTGCCACCAGAGTCGATAGACCGCAAACCGCGGGCAAGGGCCGAATTGCAGCGATTGCTGTCCTTCGCTGGGACAGCCGTACTCACGTTGACTGCCATAAAGCGGCCACTGGACGTGATGACCTAGGAGCGCACAATTAGGTGCTGTGCTGGTAGCTTGCGGTGGCGCACAGGCGCGACCACCCTCGCTCCAAGCGAGCGTTGTGCTCACTCCTGCGAACAGGCGCTGCGTCGCCTGGCATCCCAACCGCCATAGGGTGGGCGCATATGCGTCAACCGTCCAGATTGCCCTCGCCGTACTGATACTTCCTGAGCGCGATGCCCTCATCAGCGCGCTGACGCTCAGCGGCGCTCAAGCTGTCCAGTTGTGCAGACAGCCATAGCGCGAATGAGCGAACCTTGTCGTCTGGATCTGTCAGCCATGCGGCAAGCTCGTCGCGCTTGCGTTCATACGCCTCCGCCAAGCCGTATTCGCCCCAAACGCCGCCCGTTGTCTCCAGAGCAGCAGCCAGTTCTCGCCACGCTCGCGAGTTCTCAGGCACAACCCTCACGATCGCCTTGCAGACATCCAGGATGGGCGCGTTCCCGCCGTAGGTACGAAGTACTGCCAGCGCGAACTCGAGGTCCTGCTCATCCCCGCTCGCGACGAACCTGAGCAGCGGTGCCTGAAGCTGATGCTCGAAGTTCGGGAAGGCGCCCTTCAGCAGCCTGCCTCCACCTCGATACGGGAACATCACGCGAGCCTCTTCATCCTTGAAGCTTTCACGCACCATTGTCAGGAGCTCTTTTGGATGTTGCGAAAGGAGCTTCTGCAAACCGTGCAGGCTATAGGGGATGGCTTCGAACTTGTCCTCCAGCGCGCTGCGACCCTGAGCACGACGGTCAGCACGTTCTTGGGTCTCGGCTTCGAGGCGCTTGGACAAGAAGCTCAGGATGGATTCGATGTCATGCTCACCGATGGCACGCAGCACCTCCTCGGTCTGGTAGTCCAGCTCAGGCAGAGAACTGAGACTGCTCAACACCTCGGCCCGTTCGTGAGGTTCCAATTTCACGGCCAGCGCCCTGAAGTCGCTGCCGAACCAGTAGCGGCGGGCCCAACGCGCGTCATGATGCAGCGCCAGTGCACGCAAGCCGTCCATGAACACCTGCTTGGCCGGCTCAGATCCATGGACGTACAAACTTGCGGCGACGCCCATTGACATGGCCAGCGTGTCTCGATCGTCTATCTCTGTGGCACGACGGACGATGGCGGCAAGCGTCTGCACACGATCACCGTTGTCCTTGAACATGGATTTGGCGATTGCGATCAGATGCTCTCCAGCAACGATCCAGCGTCGCTCCAAAGCTTCAACATCCGCCTTGCGCGAGCTCGAATGCAGCCCGATGAGCATGGGGATGAGGAACGGGCGCATACGCGCCTCATGGCCCTCGATCAATGCCATCACCAGATCAGGCTTGCGCTGGGCAAGCAACTCCAGGAAGTCGTAGAACACCGGGAAGGTCGCGAGATCGTCCGACTCCGTCTTGGCGAACTCGAGAATCCGCTCATGCCATTCGGCTTGATTCTCATCGTTGATCGACTGCACGTACGCTCGAGCTGCCTCCTGACGCTTGGTGTTCGAGTGGTCCCATTCCTCATCGTGGGAGCGCAGCTTTTCCCAGTCGCCGAAGATTCCGTCGAAGCCGACCAATTTCTTGTAAATCTGATACTGGGCGTGCCCCGCCACTGCATCACGGACTCTCAGAGCGGCGGCTTCCACGTCGGCAGAAGGAGCATGGTGGAAGTCCCAATAGGCGTCATGCTCGATGGTCTGGACGACGGGCAAAGGTTCTGTCGGTACGAGGTCGCACATGAACTCCAGGACCACGCGAGCGTCTCGCTCGAACATTCGGTTGCTCTCAGCGCTCTGGGAAACGCGCTCTCTATGGGTGGCAGAACCGAGCGCGTTGAGAATCGACTTCCTGTACGCCACATCCGCCTTCAGCGGATACATGCGCTTCAACAACTCGATCGCCGACAGTCGCATCTCGGCAACGCCGCCCTCGCTGGGCACTGAACCGCGGGAAAGGGTCAACGTGTTGTATGTCCAGGTCTGCCCCTCCATCGCAGACGACAACACCGTATTCAACACACGGCGGACCGCTGCGGCGTTATCGCGCAACTGGTCGTCGTCCAGACTACCCAGCCGAGCCACGATTTCCAGTTGCGGCTGTGCGCCAAGGCTATTGAAGTGATGAAGGTTGAACTTTGCGAAGTCCTCCAGTGCGCCCTCGGCCTTCTGGCGAACTTCGGCGTCAGCTGAGCGCGACAACTCGAGCAGGAAGTCCACGACTTCCGGAATGTGGGCATACCGGATCGTGTTCGGAACTTCGATCGCCTCGCGGATCAGATGGCCCGCCGATCGGTAGCGGTACTCCTGCTCCTCGATGGGCTGGCCCTCGTGCAGAAGTACTCGCGTGGCGACTGACCGGACGAAGCCCGAAACGATCGGCACCACGGCGCCGTGGAACCGGGGCGCCAGAACCGCCAGGGTCTTGAGCGCGTCCTGAAGCCGATCAAACTCTGCGTCACCCGCGAGCACGTTCTCTACGCTGCGCAGTTCCTCGCTGAGACGTTTCTCTACCGCCGGCGACGGGTTGTCGATCAACTTGGCCAGGGTGGCCCGGCGCAGATCAGAATCCATGGTCAAGCGCCTTCAACAGAAGTTCTTGGACGATTGCGTCCAACGAGGCCAATTTGGCCGTTTCCCGGTTCGTCGGCACCCAGTGGCTGCCGGTGTCGGTCAACGCGCCTGATACCTCTAGGGCCTTGGCTTCAACTTCAACAACGGCCCTGCGGATGCCGAGAGTTTCCAGGCGAGAGAGCAGGACCTCCTTGCCAGGCGTCTTCCAGGTCTCAATGACGCCGAGCAGGATGCGATCAAGGTTCACGAACTCCTTGCTTCGCAGCTGATCTAGCGGTACGGCAGGCTGGACTGCCGGCGCAGCAGCGCGAATCGGCACTACCGCGGTTTTGACGTCGATCTCGACATCGAGCTTTTCCAGGTCGTCCCAGACCTCCACACCAGAGTCGGTGAGGGTCGCGGCGAGTCGCTTGTCTTTGGTCACAACGCAATGACGACCTGGCCTATCGGTGTTGGCCAGCACAGCTTCCAAGATCCAAGCGTCAGGCAGATCCTTGCGACGGTTCTCACGCTTTTCCCGCGGGTTGAAGGGGGGCTTCGTACCGAAATAGCGCTGCCAAGCCTTCTCTGCATGCTCGCCAGTGTGAGGAAGCACCTCGATCTTGTGTTCAGCCAGGTATTTGGCCAACGCGATAACTGACTGACGATCCGCATCTTCTCGCGTGGGCACGATGAGCTCTACCTTCGGCAGTCCGGCGAGCAACATGCCCAGTTGACCCTTGCTCAACTCGTTCAGCCGGGTCACCGCCGCCCCGATGTGCTGATCAAAATCGTCGAGAAGCTGCGTGCGGCGCTCCTCCAACGCGATCTGCGGGAGATACAGTCTCGCCACACCCTGCTGTGCCCGGCGAAGCATGCGGACGAAATTCGGGTGTCCAAACGGGGTGTCGTGGAGATAGTTGGTGTCGAAATAGACGTGGAACAGGTCCATGGGCAGCGCAGGCAAGAACGCGTGTGAATGTCCTGACCGGAATGATAGGAGGGCCGCAGGCTGATGCTGCTTGAAAGTTCACCGGTTCAATCTGAGGCTCTGTTTCTGTTGCAGTTTAGGTGCTTCAACTACCGGTGTTTGCGGTAGCGGACGCTCGGATCTTCGACCTTGAATGACCCAGTTCAGCCTGCTGCAGTCGTCCGTTGGCGATCGGCGGCTCCACCTTGTTCGCATGGCCTCGGCTCAACAAGCCAGCACTGGGCCCCGCACGCTAGCTCACAGCAGTCCTGTTGTGGCCCGCGGGCGGCTGTGGCAGGTGCCAGTAAGGCGACTCGAAGGTCACTTCCACCGCGGGGCAGTCACCCTTGGGGTACAACTGCAGGCTGCGAACCTGACGTCCCTGTGCAGCGAAGATTCGACGGAGCTCTGCTTCGTCGGGCAGCTTGAAGCCGGGTTGGGTGTCCAGCATGATCCGGGCCGCTTCGCGGTGGCCGGCGAGCGCCGCCCAGTCCACCGTGGTTGCCGGCAGCAGCAGTTCGGCGCTCTCCAGATGCGGCCAGTGCCTGAGGGCGCCAAAGGAGTCGAACGGGCCTGCTACGTCGAGCATGAAGACCCAGCGCAGCGCTCTCAGGCCTTCGACCCCCTGCAGCATCGTGAGCTTGGGGCACTTGAACACCTCCAGCACCTCCAGCCGATCCGAGCTACGGAGGGCGGAGATGTCGCTCAGGCTTCGACAGTTCACCAGACTCAAGGTGTTCAACTGGCGCCAGGCTTCGATGCCGGCAAGATTGGCAAGGGGCGCACCGCGCAAATGCAGGGACTGGAGCTGGCTGCATGCTGCCAGCAAGTTCAGGCTCTTGAGCTTTCGCGGCCGGTAGAGCCGCAGGCGCTGCAGGCCCGGGTTCTGCAGTAGTTGCGGTGACAGGGTTTCGGCATCGAGGCAGGAGAAGGTCTTCAGCTTGGTAAGTTGGCGGTAGTCGCCATGCACCGGCGGCGCGCTGGGCAGCCAGATCTCCTCCAATTCACTCAGCAGCGGGAGATCGGCAAGCGAGATTTCGTCCGACGGGCTCCGCAGCTTCTTGATCTGGTGGGCATGCGGAGCCAGCGCCTTGAGGCTTGGGACGCCGCGCCCGGGGCTGACGCAGTCGACAGCATGTTCGACCAGGGCCGCCTCGGTCGCTGCGGTCCAGCGGAACATCGTGAGGTCGAGGTGCCCATCGAACGGGTCGACCGTCAGGCAATAGTCGTCATTGCGTGCCAGCAGGTCGGGTGCCGGCCAGCGCCAGTGGCTGAACACGCAGTCATGCGTCTCGCCCAGCGCCTGCATCGCCGCCACCCACTCGGACAGCGCCGCCTCTTCCGTGATCAGCGGTGCCGAACGGCCTCCAACAACCCAGGTTTCGTGCTCCAGGTAGCGGCTGCTCCGGGGAGCGAGGTGGCCCGTGGCGGGCTTGGCTTCGACGTGGTGCCCCAACTGGTTCAGCACCGCCGCAATCTGCTCGGCATTGCGCTGCTCGTTGGTGGCGAAGCCAAATTGCACGGACTGCGGCTGCGCCGCCTGGCGGTGCGCCCGCAGGATGCGCAGCTGGGTTTCAATCACGCCCGGCCCCTTGGCCAAGCTGCGAGCGCGTCGCTCGTCAGTGAGAAAAACTGCCATGGGCCGCACGCCTCCTGAACTGGTCTTGTTCGCCGCATGCTACTGGCCATTAAGGGGGGCGCATCCCGAATAACTCAGTTCAGCCTGAAGCCAACGCCTCGCGCCGGGTGGCAGGTCTGCAGCGATCTGCTACGGTCGCGTGACGCATCAGCGGACCACTCGACCGGTCCGGATGCGAACGCCGGGCCCAACGGCTGGCTCCGCTGGCGAAGCTGTCAGCCAGACTGCTACAGGTCGTTCGACCGCTTCTGGAAGCAGCAATCACTGGCAGCGCCATAGTCGAACGACCGAGATCAGCCTCAAGCAGACACTGACTACCCACCTCCCCGACATCACCGCCGACAAGCCACTGCGATGGCTTGCCCAGCCGAAGGCTTCCTGGCCGGGCCTTCAAGGCGCAACGCTCAACCTCGGAACCTGGGAGCGCTGCCTCCGAAGCAGCAGCGCCGCCCTGCGGCGACGCATCAGCGCGTGAACGCAGGCCGCCAACGACGACGGCAAGATGGAACCCACAAAAAGCACGGGCGCTGGCACACGAAGTGGCAGCGCCCGCGGGGCGGTTGGGACCTGGCTACATCACGTAGGGAGGTCCCTCTCGGGCCAAGAGAATAAGGTCCAGGCGTTTGTTTCCTGCCTGATGGCAAAAGCCGCTCAGTCCTGCATGGCCTGCGCGACCAGCAAGGTGTCGGTGAACTGCTCGAAGCCGACGATCTTGCCGCTGGCCAGGCGCCACACGTGGGTGGCGCGCGCCTGCATCGACTTGCCGGTCTTGCGGTAGGTACCTGAATAGGTGCCAACGCCCACCACCTGCTCGCCGCCATCGATGAGTTTCTCCAGCTCGAAGCGGTAGCCCTCCCACGCGCTGCCGAGCACGGCGAACACCTGGGCGACGATCTGGTCGGGGCCGATCCAGGTGCCGGCGCAGGGGAAGCCGGCCATCTCGGTCCAGGCGACGTCGGGCGACACGTCGGCCATCATGCCGGCGATGTCCTGGCGGGCCGAAGCAGCACAGTGGTCGGCAACGATTTGCAGGTTCGTTCTCATGGACGCTCCGGGGTCAGAGGGCGCAGCCGTCGGCGTCGCAGGCGAAGCGGTGGCCGGCGGAAATGGCGGTTGGCGGCGTCTGCTCGCGCAGCCAGTCCTGGAACTCCTGCGGCCGGCCCAGATGGCGCGAGGCGTCCACGCGGGTCATCACACCGCCGATGTCCAGCACGAAGCTGGGGAAGCCTTGCGCGCCGACCTGGGCCATCAGGCTGCGGGTGGCTTCGAAATGGGCTTGCACCGCGGCGCCGGTTTGCCGGTCCAGCGCGTCGGCGAATGGGGCGGGCGGCAGGCCGATGGCACCGGCCACGTCGATCAGCACCGCGCGGTCCGCAATGCGGCGACCCTCGACATAGTGCGCCACCTGCAGCGCGGCGAGCAGGTCCAGCCCGCGGCCGGCCAGGGCCTCGGCGGCGAGGATGGCGGCGGTGGGTGGCTCGGAATCGAACACCGCCGTGGTATCGCGCAGCAGGCCGTTGGCATAGGCGTCGCCGAAGGGCTGGCCGCTCAACTGCGCGATCCTGGCGTCATGCGGCATCACGAAGCCACGCAGCTGCGGCGTCACGGCCTGGCGGCGCGCGCCGGTCATCATGCCGCCACCGTGTGCCTTCACATCGACGACGTCGCGGGCCGCTTTCACCAGGGGCGCGGCGCCGTAGCACCAGCCGCACAGCGGGTCGTAGACGTAATGCAGGATGGCGGTCATGGGGCTCACCACTGCATCTCGCCCTTGTTGACCTTGGCGCCGATGTCCAGCGCCAAGCCCATGCCGGCCTGCGGGTAGGCCTTCTTCATGGCCTCGATCAGCTCGGCCGCGGTCTTGGCCTTGGCGGCTTCCGCATCGAAGCGCAGCAGGTAGTCGCGGGTGTAGCGGATCGCGCTGGCGTCCAGGGCGGTACCGGCGGCCATGTGGCCGGGCACGACGGTGGCGGGCTTCAGCGCCTCCATTTCGTCCAGTTGCGCGAGCCAGGCCTTGCGCTCGCTGGGCTTTTGCGTGTCGGCCGTCCACACATGCAGATTGCCGAAGATGGCGATGTTGCCGGCAACGGTCTTGATGGACGGAATCCACACATAAGGCCGATGCGCCAGCTCGCCCGTGGTGCCGCGCACTTCGAGGGTCTCACCGTCGACGCTCAAGGTCGTGCCTTGCAGCAGCTCAGGCACGATGGGTTTCTGCGGCGCGTTGGCACCCATCTTGGGCGACCAGAAGGCCAGCTTGCCGGCCAGCTTGGCCTGGATCTTGTCGCGCACGGCCGGGGTGGTCAGCACCTGGGCCTGCGGAAAATAGGCCTTCAGCACTTCGGCGCCGAAGTAGAAATCCGGGTCGGCGTTGCTGATGAAGATTGTCTTGAGCGTCTTGCCGCTGTCCAGCACATTGGCGGCCACGCGCAACGCGTCGGCGCGGGTGAAGCCGCTGTCGATCACCATCGCCTCGGTCTTGCCGCTGACCACCACGGCGTTGACGTTGAAGCTGTTGCCATCGGCGTTGTAGACCTTCACGGTCAGCGGCGCGGCAGTTTGAGCAGCGGCACCTGTGGCTGCGGCGGCAACGACACCCAGGGTCAAGGCGGGCAGGAAGAAACGGGTGAGTCCGCGGGAAAGGCTGCGGGGCTGGAACATGGTGGGATCTCCGTGGGTGGAAGCAAGGAACGGAATGGACTTTAGTTTTTTGCGATATGGTTGATAAAGCCCATATCAATTGATTGTTTGTTGCCTGGATCGACGCAATGGATCGTTTGACCGCCGCGCGCGTGTTCGTGGAAGTGGCCGACCGCGGCAGCCTGACCCAGACGGCAGAGCATCTGGAGATGTCGGCGGCCATGGTCAGCCGCTACCTCTCGGCCGCCGAGGATTGGCTGGGCGCCCGCCTGCTGCACAGGACCACGCGCAAGGTCAGCCTGACCGATGCCGGGGCCGCCGCCCTGCCCTCCTGCCGGCAATTGCTGGAGTTGGCGGACGAGGCCACGCACATCGCCGCCGAGCGCGGCCGTGAGCCGGCGGGGGTGCTGCGCGTGACCAGTTCCAGCTCCTTTGCCGAGGCCGAGCTCACCGCCGCCCTGGTCGACTTTCAGCGCCTGCACGCGCAGGTGGAGATCGTGCTGTCGGTGAGCGACAAGGCCAGCGACCTGGTGGGGGAGCGGGTCGACCTGGCGGTGCGCATCACCAACACGCTGGACCCGGCGATGATCACGCGGCCGCTGGCGCTGTGCCGTTCGATGCTGTGCGCCTCACCTGCCTATCTGGCGCAGCACGGCCAGCCGCACAGCGCAGAAGACCTGCGCCAGCATCGCTGCATCGCCCATGCCTTCGGCATCGGCAAGCAGTACCGCTTCACCCGAGGCAACGAGACGATCACGGTGCCGGTCAACTGGAGTTTTCACACCAACGAGACGGCGGTGCTGCGGCGGGCCGTGCTCAGCGGTGCCGGCATCGGCATGCTGCCGACCTACTACCTGGGCGATGAGCTGCGCACCGGTCGCCTGGTGCACCTGCTGCCGGACCACGAGCCCGGCGTGCTCGGCATCCATGCCATCTATCTGTCGCGCCAGCACCAGCCGCTGGCCCTGCGCCTGCTGGTGGACTTCCTGGCAGCGCGCTTTGCCGGTGAGCGAGCGCCCTGGGACCTGGCGATTGAGGAATCTCAAAAGCCGGCTTGAGCGCAAGGATGGCGGCCCCGCGGCAGGTTCAAATCTTGATGAAGTTCGTTGCCGACAGGGCGCCGAAGGGCAGCTGTGACAAACGGCCGCCTGCTGCCAGCGAGCCGAGGTCCACAGGGAAGTAGCCGATCGCTTCCAGCACCTTGCGCACGGCAAGCTTGGCCTCCATGTCGTCGCCGGCATAGAACTGCACGCGCTGGCCGCCGGACACTTCGGGCTGCGCCAGCACGTTCACGTCCAGATGATTCAGCGCCTTGACGACGCGGGCGCCGGGCACGTGTTCCTGGAAGACTTCGCTCGACGAGCGGCCGCCTAGGTCGATGGCCTTGATGCCATAGGCGGCCAGCGGATTGCTCGGGTCCTTGGCGTCGGGCGAGTTCGGATCGAGGAACTCCACGGGGTTGGTGCCGTCGATGACGATGCGCTTGTTCCAGGCAGGCAGACCCGTCAACGCGGTGCCCAGGTCGGTCCAGCGCACGGCGACGAGCACGATGTCGGCCGAGGCAGCTTCTGCCACTGTGCCGGCCGTGATGCTGGCGCCGAGTTCCGCCACCAGCGGGGCCAGTGAGGCCGGTCCGCGGCGGTTGGCGATGGTGGCTGCGATGCCCTTTTTCGCCAAGGCCCGAGCCACGTTGCTGCCAAGGCCGCCGGAACCGATGATGCCGATGTTCATGATGTTGTCCTTCGTTGGTTGACTTCTGCTTCGCCGCGGGTCGCGAAGCCGTGATGCGATGGCAGAAGCATAGAAAAGCCATCTTTGATTGACTAGGCGGCATAATCGGATTGAACTCATCCAGAAATGCAATGAATTCGACCGCGCTTGACTTGAACGATGTCGCCGTCTTCGTGCAAGTGGTGCGCAGCGGCAGCTTTGCCGAGACCGCGCGGCGCCTGGGCATACCGCCCAATACCCTGAGCCGCCGGGTGCAGCAACTCGAAGCGCGGCTGGGCACGCGGTTGATGCAGCGGTCCACCCGCAAGCTGTCGCTGACGAACGCCGGTCAGGACTTCTACGACCGGTGCGCCAGCGCCGTGGAAACCCTGGGTGATGCGGGCCAGGCACTGATGTCTGGCAACGAGGTGCCCAGCGGGCTGGTGCGGGTCGCGGCGCCGGCCGAGTTCTTCGATTTCTTTCCAATGGAATGCCTGGCGGATTTCCTCGCCAAGCACCCACTGGTGCGCGTGGACTTCGTCCTCAGCGACGCGCGGGCCGACCTGATTGCAGACCGCATCGACGTCGCCATCCGGGGCGGGGTGCTGGAAGACTCGGGGCTCTTCGCGCGCCAGGTGTTGGACGCCGGGCTGGACGGCCTGGTGGCCAGCCCGGCCTACCTCTCAGCCAGGGGCGCACCCGCCACCTTGCAGGACTTGGCCAAGCACGACTGCCTTGTCTTCGCGCACCCGAGCGGGCGTGCGACCTGGCGGCTCTCAGCGCGCGATGGCGCCGACACCGAGGTGCAAGTGGCCGGCCGGTTCAGCGGCAACACATCGCAGGCCTTGCGCAAGGCGGCATTGGCCGGCCTGGGCATTGCGCTGCTGCCGGCGGCGATCACGCGCCGTGAACTGAGCGCCGGCAGCCTGTTGCCGGTGCTGCCGCAGTTCCATCGGAGGGGACACGGCGTGCACCTGGTCTATGCCAGTCGCCGCCACTTGCCTTCGGCCGTCTCCGCGTTCATCGAGCTGGTGGCCGACAAGTTCGGTGAGCTGTCGGACACGGCCGCAAAGCCTTAAAAAAGCACGGGCGCTGGCTCACATGGAGGCAGCGCCCGCGGGTCGGTTGGGACCTGGCTACATCACGTAGGGAGATCCCTCTCGGACCAAGAGAATGAAGACATATCACCTCCTTTCGCAGCTTGCTGAAGCCCACAGGGTACCCCAACGCAGGGTTGCAGGCATGGCCGAAATCAATGCGGCCTGTGAGGTTTGCCGCGTGCAAACCCGTCTTTTGCAGAATGCACGGTCCACCCTACATTTCGCCAGGTGTTTCATCTGATCTGCGCAAACTGCTGCGCGCGTACCCGCCCATGGACGACACCGACCGCCAGCTGATTGCACTGCTGCGCGACAACGCCCGCCTGCCGGTCGTGGCCCTGGCCAAGAAGCTGCGCGTGGCGCGGGCCACCGTGCAGAACCGCATCGCCAGGCTGGAGGCCGACGGCACCATCGTCGGCTACACCGTGCGGCTGCGGCCCGAAGCCGAGGCGCACCGCATCCGCGCCATCATGAGCATCGAGATCGAAGGCCACCACGCCGAAGAAGTGCGACGCCAGCTGCGTGGCCACCCCAACGTGATCGCCCTGCACACCACCAATGGCCGCTGGGACCTGATGGCCGAGTTGCGCACCGACACGCTGGAGATGTTCGACAGCGTGCTCAACGCCATCCGCTCCATCGAGGGCATCTCCAGCACCGAGACCAGCATCCTGCTGTCCACGCACAAGCTCTGAAGCGCTTCGGCGCATGCTTGTTTTCCACGAGATGGATCGGTTATCGCGCCCCGGTTCGCGTCATCTTCAAGGCGGGCAGGCCGCTCGCTAGAGTCTCCTCGACCGACCACCCCGCAGTCATCGATCCGGCTGGCGCGGTGGAAAGTCCAACCACAAAGGAGACACAGATGGAGAAGACAACGATGCTGCGCCGGCGCGCCGCAAGCTGGTGGGCCCTGACGACGGCATTCGCGGCGGCCTTGCCGCTGTCTGCCACCGCCGCCCCGCCGATTGCCAACCTGCCGGCCGTGCCGGCGCTGATGCAGTGCTCGCTGCCGGCCTTCCAGGCTCTGAACCTCAGCGGCGTGGCCGACGACGGCGGCCAGGTCAGCTTCAGCAGCGCGACGCTGGTGGACGTGTCGTCCAGCAACCCGGCCGCGTACTGCGCGGTGCGCGGCGTCATCAGCCCGGGCGCCAGCTCCATCGTGATGAACCTGCCGATGGCAACCTGGACCCAACGCTACGTGCAGAACGGCTGCGGCGGCGAATGCGGCAACGACAACCTCGGCGCCCCCACGCAATCCAGCGGCTGCGTGCCGGTGGTCAAGGGCCAACTGGTGACGGCCACCACCAACATGGGCCACACCAGCGCGCAAGGCTCTGCCTGGATCGTCAACAACCCCTGGGCCGCGATCGACTTCGCCTACCGCGGCGTGCACGTCACCGCACAGGTGGCCAAGGCGGTCATCCAGCAGTTCTACGGCCAGCCGGCCACCTACTCGTACTTCGACGGCTGCTCCGACGGCGGCCGCGAGGCACTGATGTCCGCACAAAGGTACCCCAATGACTTCAACGGCATCACCGCAGGCGCGCCGGCCAACAACATGGACGTGCAGAACACGTACCACCATGCCAACCGGCTGCTGACCAACCAGAGCACGCCAGGCACCATCCCGCTGCCCGCGCGCAACACCTACCTGCTGCTGCGTGGCAACCTGCCGTACATCCACGCCAAGGTGGTGGCCGCCTGCGACGCGCTCGATGGTGTCAGCGACGGCATCATCGACGATCCGCGGGCCTGCAAGTTCGACACCAACACCCTCGTCTGCGCCAACAACGGCAATGAATCCGGCTGCCTGACCCAGGCCCAGGCCGACGCTGCCTTCCGCATCCACGACGGCGCGAAATCCGTCGCCGGCCACCGGCTGGAACCGGAAATCGCCAGCGAATGGGGCTCCGAGCTGGACTGGACGCTCTACATGCCCGACGCGCAGGGCGGCACCGCCTCCTCGGAGAACTTCGTCACCAGCTGGCTGTACAAGACCTACCTCAATGAGCCGTACTTGGACGAAGCCACGTCGACCCCGCGCACCATCAACGACCTGACATGGAAAGTGCCGGCCTACCGCAAGACGGTCAAGTCCTCGCAGCTGTACTCGGCCACCAACCCGAACCTCACGCCCTTCGCCGCAGCCGGCGGCAAGCTGATGCTGTGGCACGGCTGGGCCGACCAGCACATCTCTCCGCAGGGCACGCTGCAGTACTGGGAGACCATGACCAGCACCACCGCCAACAGCGACGACTTCGCCCGCTTCTACCTGTTCCCCGGCATGGGCCACTGCGGCAGCGGCCTGGGCCCGAACACCTTCGACGTGCTCACGCCGATGATGTCCTGGGTCGAGACCGGCACCGCGCCCTATGCACTGGTGGCCAACAACGCGACGACCGGCGTGTCCCGCCCGGTGTATCCGTACCCGACCGTGGCGCGCTACGTCGGCAGCGGCAGCACCAACGACGCGGCCAACTTCAAGCCCTTCACGCCGAAGAAGAAGTCCGGTGTGAAGGTCACCAACGCTGGCGACTACCTCTATTCGGCCGACTTCCCGCAGGTGCATTGCACCGCGCTGGGCACGCAGATCGCCTGCGACACCGGCGATTGAGTCAGTAACAACGCGAGGGGCCCGGCCTCTCGGTTCAAGGCTGCGGCAGCCGACTCAGCGTGCCGAGACCGCAGCCACCACCACGAGCACGCCCAACGCGAGGTTCAGCGCCACCAGCTGGCGGATGCGGTTCAGCACCTGCGCCGCAGCCGGCCAGGCCGAGGCATCGCAGAACGCCCGCAGCCTGGGGAGCAGTAGCAGGTACAGGTAGGCGAACACCGCGGCCATCACCAGGCCCAGCGTGAACATGGCATGCCAGCCCGGCGGCGCGGCGCGAAAGCCCACCGGCAGCAGCATGGCCAGCCCCGAGCCCAGCAACAGCAGCACGGCCACCGCCATGAAAGGCAGGAAACGCGAGAAGGTTGCCACCCACAGCGGCAGCCGCCGTGGTGGCTCCAGCACCTCGGCGGCCGCCGGGCGCAGGCAGAAGTAGGCGAAGAACATGCCGCCCATCCAGGCCATGGCCGCCAGCAAATGCAGCAGGAGCAGTGATTGGTGAAGCATGGTGGTCTCTTCGCAGGCGTTGGACAGGAGCCGCATTGTTGCCGGCCCGCGGCTGGCAAGATGGCGCCATGTTTTCCCACCACTTCACCGGCGTGCAGGACTTCGAGCGCGCGCTCGCCTTCTACCAGTCCCTGCTGGCCTCGCTCGGGCTGCAGCAACGCTTCGTCGACCCCTCACGCCCCTGGGCCGGCTGGCAAGTCCCCGGCCAAGCCCGCCCGCTGTTCGTCATTGCCGCACCGCACGACGGCACCCATGCCCCCGGCAACGGCCAGATGGTGGCCTTCCTCGCGCCCAGCCGCGAGGCGGTGCGCCAGGCGCATGCCATTGGCCTGGCGAATGGCGGCACTTGCGAAGGCGAGCCGGGCCTGCGGCCGCACTATCACCCGGACTACTACGGCGCGTATTTGCGTGATCCGGAGGGCAACAAGATCGGGTTGGCATGCCATGCCCCGGAGGCCGAAGCCGGCAGCTGAAGCCATGCCGCCAGGCAGGGGGTGGCTTCATCGGAGGCAGCTGGCGCCTGGCGTTTGGCGAGCAGCGGCGGCTTCAGTCCCCCACGGCCAGCAGGCTGCGGGCTTGCTCCCGGGCCTCTTCTAGCGACCATCTGCGGCCTTCCTGCCAGGCACGGTCGAAGGCGTCGTCGTCCTGGAGGGCGTGTCGCGCGACCTCGCGCAGGCGCTGCAGCCGCGCGGGGCGCATCGAGAACAGGGCCCGCTCTTCCCGGTGGCGCTGCACGCAGCCCCACACGCCCGCTGCAGCGACAGCGTGGCCGGGCACCTCCAGCGCGCCCGCAAACACGTCCAGCCATTCCAGCAACTCGTTGTACTGCCCGCGCGGCAGCCCATCGAAGGCCTGGCGCAATTCCGCCCTCGCGGCGGGCAGGTCCCCGAGGTCCTGCGCGACTTTCGCCAGCTGCATCCGCGCATACGCAGCACCGCCACGATCGCCGAACGCGATGAAACCCTGCAGGCTCTCCTGCAACGCGGCCCGCGAAGCATCGAGGTCCTTGAGTTCCTGCATCAGCAGCGACCACATCGTCAGCGTGGCCGCGGTATTCCACGGCCCGATGCTGCGAGCGACCGCCAGGCACTGCGACAGCCACGTTCTTGCCGTGGGCAGGTCACCGGACGACAAGGACGATTGCGCCAGCACGGCCAGCGCAAACGAGATGGTCCGCAGGTCACCGAACTCGCGCGCGATCGACAAGGCCTCCTCGGCCATGGCCCGTGCCGCCACCAGCTCGCTGCTGTAGGCCAGCACTTCCGCCAGGTTGGCGAGCGAGGCCGCGAGCCGCTGGCGGTCGCCCAGTTGCTGCCACAGGTCGGCCGCCTCCCGCAGCCTGGCCTCCGCCGCGGCCTGGTCGCCGTTGAAGGCCACCAGCGCGCCGGCCCCGTGCAGTGCCATCGCGCGGGCCGGGCCGCGTTCGTCGGCCGGCGCCAGCGCCAGCAGGCGCTCCAGCCACCCCACGCCCTCGCCATAGTTGCCGCGCGTCTGCCAGAACGTGACGAGAAGGCTCGCGAGCCGCAGGCCCTGCACGGCACGGGCGGGCTCGCCTTCGCACCAGGCCAGGGCCGCGCGCAGGTTGTCCTGCTCGGCATCCAGCTGCGGCAGCGTCTGCTGCAAGACCGCGTCGAGCGAACCGTCCAGCGCACCGGCCAGGCCGATCAGGTACTGGACATGGCGGTCGCGCACCGCCACTTCCTCGCCGCTTTCGCGCAGCCGGTCCTGCGCGTAGTGGCGCACCGTCTCCAGCATCTTGAACCGGGGGTCGCCATCGCTCGCCTGGGTCGCCTGGGTGATGACGAGGTTCTTGTCGACCAGCGCGGCCAGCAGGTCCAGCAGGTCGCCGGGCGCCACGCCTTCGCCGCTGGCGATCTGCTCGGCCGCCGCCAGCGTCCAGCCGCCGGCAAAGACCGACGCGCGGCGCAGCACGGCTTTCTCGGGCTCGCTCAGCAGTTCGTGGCTCCAGTCGATCAGCGAGCGCAGCGTGCGATGCCGCGGCAGCGCCGTGCGTGAACCTTCGGTCAGCACACGGAAACGGTCGTCGAGGCGCTGGCTCAAGGCCTCCAGCGACATCACGCGCACGCGCGGCGCAGCGAGCTCGATCGCGAGCGCGATGCCGTCGAGGCGGCGGCAGATGGCCGCCAGCGCAGGCGCGTCGGCGGCAGTGGCCTCGAAGTCGGGCCGCTGCAGCCTGGCGCGGTCGACCAGCAGGCGCACGGCCTCGCTGGCCAGCAGGCCGTCGCTGGCGTCATCGGCTGGAATCGACAGCGACGGCACCCGGTAGTTCAGCTCGCCCTCGATGCCCAGCCGTTCGCGGCTGGTGACCAGCAGCGCGAGCCGGGCGCACTGGCGCAGCAGCCGGTCGGCCAGCTGCGCGCAGGCATCGAGCAGGTGCTCCGCGTTGTCCAGCACCAGCAGCACGCAGCGCGACGCCAGCCAGCCGATCAGCGTGTCGGCAATCTCCTGACCCGGTGGCGCCTGGATGGCCAGGGCCTTGGCCACGGCCCAGGGCACCAGCTTCGGGTCACCGAGCGGCGCCAGGTCGACCAGCCAGACCCCATCGGGATGCTGCTCCAGCATGGCGCCGGCCACCACCAGCGCCAGCCGCGTCTTGCCGCACCCGCCTGCGCCAGTCAAGGTCAGCAGCCGCGTGCTTTCCAGCCAGCGCCGGATGTCGGCGATTTCGCGCTCGCGGCCGATGAAGCTCGTCAACGCGTGCGGCAGGTTGTGCGGCGTGGCCGGCGCGGACAGTGCCTCGACCGGCGCCGCGGCCAGCGTGAACCGGTAGCCCTGCCCGCTGACGGTGGCGATGGCCGGCACCCCCAGCACCCTGCGCAGCGCCGAAACATGCGCCTGCAGCGCGTTCTCTTCGACCACCACCTGGCCCCAGACCCGCCGCAGCAGTTCGGTCTTGGTCACCAGGTGCCCGGCGCGTTCCACCAGCACGGTCAGCACGTCGAACGCCAGCGGGCGCAGCGCCACGGCGGCCCCGGCGCTCAGCAGCCGCCGCTCGTCGAGCTGAAGCTCGAAGCGGCCAAAGCGATAACGAACCGGTGCAGCCGAAGCAGGCATCGTTGCAAGCTCCTGGGGAAGGTGGGTGCACCGAGTCTAAATCTCTGAAACCCGGCGCATCAGGAAAGCTTCAGGATAGCTTCAGCTCCGGTCCGCCACGCGGCAAAACAATCCCGACGTCCTCCCAGCTCGGAGCAGCGACGTCATGCCTCAGGTCCAAACCCGTTTCCGTGAGATCGAGTCGATGGCGCCGTTCCGGCGCTCGCCCGATGTGCACCGGCCGCACGAGGCCGCCGTCACCGGCAAGGTGCCCGAATGGCTGCAGGGCGACCTGCTGCGCACCTGCCCGGCCGTGTTTGCGCAAGGTGACTGGCAGGCCCGCCACTGGTTCGACGGGCTGGGCCAGGTCTACGCTTTCCGCATCGGCAGCGGCGCCGTGAGCTTCCAGTCGCGCCTGCTGGACAGCGAGGCCGCGCGCGAGGTGGCGGCCGGACGGGCGCAGCGCTCCTCGTTTGGCACACCCACCGGCCGCACGCCCTGGCAGCGCCTGCTGCAGCCTGTGCAGCGCAGCACCGACAACACCAATGTCAACATCGTGCAGATGGGCGACGAGCTGGTCGCGATGACCGAAGGCGCGCAGCAGCTGCGCATCGACGCGGCCACCCTGCGCTCGCTGGGCGTGCGGCCCTACGGGCAGGACGGCTTGGACGGCAACCTGATGAGCGCACACCCGCACCGCGACTTCGCGCGGCGCCAGGTCGTGAACCTGGCGACCAACTTCGGCAGCAGCGGTGGGGTCGTCTCGCTCTACGAACATGGCGACGGCGAGCACACGCGCCGGGTCGTCGGGTCCTGGCGGACCGAGCGCGTGCCCTACCTGCATTCCTTCGGCCTCACGCCCTCGCGCGCGGTGCTGCTGGCCCACCCCTTCTCGGTCAAGCCGCTGGCCATGCTGTGGTCCAACCGCGGCTACATCGACCACTTCGAGTGGCGCCCGCAGGACGGCACGCGGCTGGTGGTGATGGACCGCGCGACCGGTGCCACGACCGAATACGAAACCGACGCGATGTTCGTCTTCCACACCGTCAACGCCTTCGAGCGTGGCAGCGAGACGGTGCTGGACGTGCTGGCCTATCCGGACGCCGCGATCATGGAAGACCTGCGCGTAGCCCGCATGGTCGAGCGGCTGCCGGACCTGCGGCCCTCGCTGGTGCGCATCACGATGCGGCCGGGCCAGCCACGCGCCGAGCTGCAGACGCTGAGCGAAGCCGGCTTCGAGTTCCCCTGCATCCACTACCACCGGCACAGCGGCAGCGACTACCGCTTCGCCTGGGGCGCGGCCGATGGCCCCGCGACAAATGACGGCAGCGGCGGCTATGCCTCGTCCATCGTCAAGGTGGACCTGCACAGCGGCATGGGCCGCAGCTTCAGCGATGGCGAACGCATCTACGGCGAGCCGGTGTTCGTCGCCCGGCCCGGCGGCACCGACGAGGACGACGGCGTGCTGCTCTCGGTGGGCTGCAGCCAGCAGCAGCGCAGCTCGGCGCTGGCCATCCTGGACGCCCGCACGATGGCGCTGCTGGCCTCGGTGGAGGTGCCTGCGGCCATCCCGCTGGGCTTCCACGGCTCCTTCGTCCACGCACAGGGGGCCAACACATGAGCGCCGCGAACACCGGGGCTGCGCGCGGGCCCGGCCTGCGCCCACCGCTGCCGACCCAGCACGGGTCTGCGGGCAGGCGGCTGGCCGGCGCGATCGCGTTGGTCGTGGCCGCCGCCGTGGCCTACCTCTGCCTGTGGCCAGTGCCGGCCGAGCCGGTGGCTTGGGTGGCGCCCACGCCACCTGGCTACGTGGGGCCACATGCCGCGAACACGCGGCTGGCCGGGTTGCACACCATCGCCATCGGCACCGAGTACGGCCCCGAGCACATCGCGTTCGGGCCGGACGGCAAGCTCTACGCCGCGATGACCAGCGGCACGCTGCTGCGCATGGACGCCGATGGCGGCCAGCGCGAGGTGCTGGCCCGCACGGGCGGGCGGGTGCTGGGCTTCGACTTCGACCGCCAGGGCCGGCTGCTGGCCGCCGATGCGATGCGCGGGCTGCTCGCCATCGGCACGGACGGCAAGGTGGAAGTGCTGGCCGACCACGTGGGCCCGGACGACCCGATCCGCTATGCCAACTCGGTGGTGGTGGCACCGGACGGCACGGTGTATTTCACCGATGCCTCGGGCCGCTTCGCGCCGTCGCAATGGGGCGGCACCTACGAGGCCAGCGTGCTGGACATCCTGGAGCAGGCCGCCACCGGCCGCGTGCTGGCCTACGACCCGGTGGCACGCAGCACGCACGTGGTCGCCCGGGGCTTCTCGTTTGCCAACGGCCTGGCACTCTCGGCGGACGGGCAGTCGCTGTTCGTCGCCGAGACCGGCCGCTACCGGGTCTGGAAGCTGGACCTGGCCGCGCGCGACCTGGACGTGCAACAAGGCACGCCGCAGGCCCGCGTGCTGCTGGACAACCTGCCCGGCTACCCGGACAACCTGATGCGCGGCCGCGAAGGTCGCATCTGGGTGGGCCTGTTCAAGCCGCGCAACCCGGCGGCCGACAGCCTCGCGCAACACCCCTTCCTGCGCAAGCTGCTGCTGCGGCTGCCGCGCGCCTGGCTGCCGCTGGGCCAGCCCTATGGCCACGTCTTTGCCATCACCGAAGACGGCCGCGTCGTCGAGGACCTGCAAGACCCGACCGGTGCCTACCCGCAAACCACAGGCGCCACCGAGACCGCCCAGCGTCTCTACATCCACAGCCTGCATGCACCGGCCATCGGCTGGCTCGCGCGCTGAGCCTGTTTCTCAACCCCCAACAAGGAGCCCTTGACATGACGCATTTCAACCGCCTCCATCGCTTGTTGCGCCTGATGGCGCTGCTCGCCCTCCCGCTGCTGGCGGTCGCCCCCGCCTCGGCACAGCAAACCCAACCCACCCAGGAGAAAGCCAAAGTGAAAAACATCGTCCTCGTTCATGGTGCCTGGGCCGACGGCTCGGGCTGGCAAGGTGTGCATGAGATCCTGCGTGCCAAGGGCTACGCCGTCAGCATCGTGCAGAACCCGCTGACCTCGCTGGCGGCCGACGTGGCGGCCGTGCACCGCGTGATGGCGCGGCAGAACGGCCCGGCCCTGCTGGTGGGCCACTCCTACGGCGGCGTGGTGATCACCGAAGCCGGCAACGTGCCGAACGTGGCGGGTCTGGTCTACGTGTCGGCCTTCGTTCCGGACGCGGGCGAATCGGTCACCTCACTGCTCGACGGTGGTGCCGCGCCACCGGTGCAGCCGTCAGAAGATGGCTACCTGTTCTTCGACGCCAACATCTTCCCGCAGGCCTTCGCGCAGGACCTGCCACCGGCGCAGGCCGCCTTCCTCGCTGCCGCGCAGATCCCGCCGGCCGCAGCGGCCTTCGAGGCCAGGATCACCCAGCCGGCCTGGCGCACGCACAGCAGCTGGTACGTGCTGTCCACCGAGGACCGCATCATCCCGCCGGCCGCGCAACGCAAGATGGCCGGCCGCGCGAATGCGGCCGTCAAGGAGGTGCGCGGCAGCCACGCCGCGTATGTCTCGCAGCCCGTGGCGGTGGCCGAGGCCATCGACGAGGCCGCACGCGCCCTGGTCCGCTGAGCGCAGCGCGCACGACAGGAGCCCGACATGAGACGACACGGCAGCCCTTCTGAAAGACGGCGCGGCTTCGGTGTGCATGCGCTGGTGTTCGTGCTGGGCATGGCCCTGCTGGCCGGCATCAACCTGCTCTGGACGGGCCCGCCGTACTGGGTGCTGTGGGTGCTGCCGGGCTGGGGCATCGGCCTGGTGGCCCATGGGTGGGCCGTGCTGGGTGCAGGGGCTCGCAACGAGTTTGGAAGCGCCAGACGCTAGGAGGACCAGCATGTTCAACGAAGCCTATGAGCCGCAATGCCGGGCCACCAAGGCCCATTGCACCGACGCCCGCCAGCTGCGCCGCCGCCGGCTCACCCTGCTGGCCCTGGCACTGGGCACCTTCTGCATCGGCACGTCCGAGTTCGCCAGCATGGGCATCCTGCAGCTGTTCGCCGCCAGCCTGGGGCTGGACCTCGCCAGCGCCACCCACGCCATCGAGGCCTATGCCTTCGGCGTGGTGCTGGGCGGCCCGGCCATCACCATCCTGGCCGCCAAGCTCAACCGCAAGCATCTGCTGCTGGCCCTGATGGCGATCTTCATCGTCGGCAACCTGCTATCAGCGCTGGCCACCGGCCTGGGCAGCTTCGCGCTGGCCCGCTTCGTGAGCGGCATTCCGCAGGGCGCGTACTTCGGTGCCGGCGCCGTGGTCGCGTCCTACATCGTCGGCCCTGGCCAGGGCGGCCGGGCGTTTGCCATGGTGATGACCGGACTCACCGTGGCCACCATCTTCGGCTCGCCGCTGGCAACGCTGCTGGGCCAGACACTGGGCTGGCGAAATGCCTACCTGGCGGTGTCGGCGCTGGGCGTGCTGTCCTTCCTGGCGCTGTGGCTGCTGGTGCCACGCTCCAGCGCGCTGGATGGCGGGCCGGTGCTGCAGGAACTGCGGGCCCTGAACCGCCCGGCCGTGTGGGCCATGGTGGCCGTGGCCGCGCTGGGCGTGGCCAGCATCTTCGCGGTCTACACCTTCATCGGCCCCTTCGTGACGGATGGCGCCGGGCTGGACGCGTCCTGGATCCCCATCGCGCTGGGCCTGTTCGGCGTCGGCATGACGGCAGGCAACGTCTTCGGCGGCTGGCTGTCGGACCGCCACCCTTCGCAGGGTTTGACGGCGGGCTTCGGCAGCGCGCTCATCGCGCTGGCGCTGCTGGCCGTGGGCGGTCAGAACCCCTGGGTGCTGATGGCCGGCATGCTCGCCGTGGGCGCCACGATGATGGTCGCCATCCCCACCATCCAGATCCGCCTCACCCAGGCCGCGCCCGACGCCCCAACGCTGATGGGCGCGATGAACCTCGCCGCCCTGAACGTGGCCAACGCCATCGGCGCCTGGGCCGGCGGCCAGACCATCGCCCAAGGCCACGGCCTGCTGTCCGCCGTCTGGGCCGGCTTCGCGCTGACGCTGGCGGGGTTGCTGCTGTTTTTGCTGGTGGCGCGCAAGCCCTCCGACGGCCAGCCGGCGCGCGCGCTTTATCCGCTGTAGGCGGCCACCCTCACGCGAGATGATACGTCCGCGGTCCCAGGCCGGCCCCTGTCCAGCATTGCCGCGCAGCACGACGGTACCCATGCGCCAAGCAAAGGCCAGAAGGTGGCCTGCCTCGCGCTCGGCTGCAGGGTCAGGTACCGCGGCCGCGGACCCATTCGGCCATGTCTTGACGGTCGAACTCCAGGAGGTGCTGCACGATGTCTTGCCCCTCAGCGTCGAGGGCCTTGACGTCGGCCCCATTGGCCAGGAACCAATCGAACAAGTCCTTGTATTCCAGCGACGCGACCTCGAACAGCGCCGGCGTGCCGAACTTATTCTTGGTGTCGAGATCAGCGCCTCGGGCGTGAAGCCACACCACACCGTCCAGAGCGTTCTCCACGGCCAAAAAGTGAAGCACGGTCTCGCCGATGCCATCGGTGTGGTGCAGCAAGGCCGGCTGCATGTCCAGAAGATGGGCCGCAGCGTCGAAGTCGCCCGCGTAGAGCGCATCACGCAACGCGTACCAGGATTGTGGTGTGTCACTCATGGTGCGGCATGTTCGATACAAGAAGCGGCCTGCGTCTCGGCAGAAGCAATCGCCGTGACGGGAAGATCATTCATGTGTTTCAAAGTTGCGCCAAAGCTTCAGCGGCGACGCGGTCGACCTCCTCTGTGTGCTCCGAATCGGTTGGGCACTGGACGATCCGGCGCAGTTCGCCCTCGAGAGCTTCGGCAAGTGGCTTGGAGCGGGCGACGACCGCCGAGATAACGTAGTACTTCCAGACATCATCCTGGGTCTGGAGAATCTGCCCAACATGCGGAGCCAAGTCAGCGCCGATGCGCTCAAAAAATGGCGCGAGCACTTGAGCGACGGGCCAGTTGATGTCTTGCAGCCACATCAACAGTTGCATGGCCATCGGCTTCACCGAAGGCCAGCCAAGCCTGACTGCTGCCTCAGCCGCAAACAGGTCGGACTTGTGGCGCGGCAATGGATTTTCCAGATCCAGATTGGCAAAGTTTGAACTGGCCGACAACGTGACGCGTCCCATGGAACAGTTAGCAGCATTCCGGATGACCTCAAGTGCGCCTATGAAGACCAGGTGCCACTGCGATGATTCCGCGGCCTCGGCCAACGGATGCCAGAAGAATTCAAAAAGGTGCCCGCCATCATCCGCGGCCTCGTGGGTCCACGAGTCCGGAAGAGACAGTAGCGATGCGCACTCAATGAACTCCCAGACCTGCCCCTGAAATCCCGACTGCCATGTGCCCAGACTCCGCACCGTTTCGGCAGCGGCGATCCCCGACTCCTCCGCCAGTTCGCGAAGCGCCGCCGCTTGTACCGACTCACCTGGCTCGATGGTTCCTTTGACCAGTTGAAAGCCGGCGAGCGGATGTCGAAACGCGAGAACCTTGAGGGCTTCTCCTGCAGGTCGAAAGACGACGGGACAGACCTTGTTTGGGATCACTCGGGCCGCCTAAGTTTTGAATTCATCGGGGCCCAGCGGCGCCCCGATGGAGTGAGGAGTTGCCAGCCCTGCCACCTTCGTCCACGCCGGAAGGCGGCTCAGCGCGCCGAGACCGCCGCCACCACAACCAGCATGCCCAGGCTGAGGTTCAGCGCCACCAGCTGGCGGATGCGGCTCAGCACCTGCGCCGCAGCCGGCCAGGCCGAGGCATCGCAGAACGCCCGCAGCCTGGGGAACAGCAGCAGGTACAGGTAGGCAAACACCGCGGCCATCACCAGGCCCAGCGTGAACATGGCATGCCAGCCCGGCGGCGCGGCGCGAAAGCCCACCGGCAGCAGCATCGCCAACCCGGAGCCCAGCAACAGCAGCACGGCCACCGCCATGAAAGACAGGAAACGCGAGAAGGTCGCCACCCACAGCGGCAGTCGGCGGGGCGGCTCCAGCACCTCGGCGGCCGCCGGGCGCAGGCAGAAGTAGGCGAAGAACATGCCGCCCATCCAGGCCATGGCCGCCAGCAAATGCAGCAGAAGCAGTGATTGATGAAGCATGGCGGCGGTCTCTTCGCAAGCGTTGGCAGGAGCCGCATTGTTGCCGGCCCGCGGCTGGCAAGATGGCGCCATGTTTTCCCACCACTTCACAGGCGTGCAGGACTTCGAGCGCGCCCTGGCCTTCTACCGGCCGCTGCTGGCCTCGCTGGGCCTGCAGCAGCGCTTCGTCGATCCCTCGCGCCCCTGGGCTGGCTGGCAGGTGCCCGGCCAGCCCCGCCCGCTGTTCGTGATTGCCGCGCCACACGACGGCACCCATGCCCCCGGCAACGGCCAGATGGTGGCCTTCCTCGCGCCCAGCACCGAGGCGGTGCGCCAAGCGCATGCCATCGGCCTGGCGAGCGGCGGCACCTGCGAAGGCGAACCGGGCCTGCGGCCGCACTACCACCCGGATTACTACGGCGCCTATTTGCGCGACCCGGAAGGCAACAAGATCGGGGTGGCGTGCCATGAGACGGAAGCTTCTTAGTCGGCCCTGCAAAATCCATTTCAAGCGCAGCGACAGCAGTCATTTGATTCCTTGAGCCGCAGCGGTCACTTTGCGGACGGGGCATCGAAGCCAGAACGCGGGTGACGCAGCAGGTTGGCCATGGCCGCCGCATACAGCGCCAGCGCGGTCAGGGCCAACAGAAGGCCGCCGAGGCCCAGCCGGGCAATGGCCCGCAGCAGCCAGCGGATGTTGAAGCCCGCCGCGCACAGCACCGCATGCAGCGCGTCGCCCTCCGCACCCTTGAGCCAGCACCGGTCCATGCGGTGGTCGGCCTTGGTGTGGCCGATCAGCGGCTCGATGGCCTGGCGCCGCTT